>JBHIYI010000001.1:0-867675 GCA_041984335.1 Henriciella sp.
CGATCACGCGCGTCAGCGTTGTTTCCTGAGAACACAGAACATCTGTAGAAATAATATCAGCTCCGCTAACCACTTTCGTGTCGGCCGCCGCACACCGGAAACCGCCACCCATGGACAGGATCTGGGCGTCAATGAATTGTTGGACCTTTGTCTCGACGTCTCCGTTCGATGCGCCTGTCTGCTTAAGCCGCGCCGCCGCCAGTACCGCCGAATCGACCACCAGCTGGACCTTTTGCTTCTTCTTTATCGTGTTCTGGAAATCCACCGCAAATCCGGCCACCGCAAAGATAGGTATAATTGCCAGCGCAAATATGATCGCGACCTGCCCGGATTCGTTTTTTGCTTTCTTCATGCAATTCATTTGGACGACCCACCAGCCCTAGTTAAGCTTCACGGTATTCCATACGGAGTTATGATTAATTCTCGCTTAGGTTGTATTCTCGATTTCGTGGTGAGAGTTAATGATTGGCCAATGAATACTATCGGCATGTGTCTCAATTTGCGCGGAACCGAGAATTGGCCTCCCTCATCTGACCGCACCACCCAATCCAAGCACTTCAGTCATTGAGATCACTAATGCAGGACCCTTTTCATTGACGTCTGAAGTAATGGATTCTTTTGCGGATGTGTAGCAAAAATAGGTGAACTAAATTCGCCTCAACTAAGACTCTAGGTTTAAGTCCGCTTTTGACCCAAAGCGGACATTACTGGGCCGCCTATGGCGGGGTTGGTGGCGGGGTCAAATTAAAATCCCAGAAAATTTTCTGATACAATTCAGGCAATTGGCAGAGAATTCTGGCGGTGAGACAGGGATTCGAACCCTGGAGACGGGGATACCGCCTACACGCGTTCCAGGCGTGCGCCTTCGACCACTCGGCCACCTCACCATAAGCGGCGGTGTATACTTCAGGTGAGCAATATCGCAAGCCATGTCATTGCAGTCCGCTGCACTTCGCCCATATTGTCGTAAGACCCGTACACACAGGATGCTGATATGTTGTTCTCTCGCAAGCCGCTCGCCCTGCCGGATCGTGCCTCTGCATTGCCAGGCCGCGCCGAGGCGATCCCGACCGCAAGCGCGCATTTCGTGACCGGACGCGACCTGTTCACGCAGGCCGAAAACGGACTGCGCGAAATAACGTTTGCACTCGGCTGTTTCTGGGGCGCGGAGCGGATTTTCTGGGAAACCGAAGGCGTTCACGTGACCCAGGTTGGCTATGCGGGCGGTTACACGCCGAACCCGACCTATGAAGAGACCTGCTCCGGCCAGACAGGCCACACAGAAGTGGTCCGCGTGGTCTACGATCCCGCCCAGGTCTCGCTCGAGGCGCTGCTGAAACTGTTCTGGGAAAGTCATGACCCGACCCAGGGCATGCGCCAGGGCAATGATATTGGCACGCAGTATCGCTCTGCGATTTATGTTTCGGACGAGGCGGACCTTGCGGCAGTGCGCGCCAGCCAGGCAGCGTATCAGGCAGCTTTAAGCGCTGCCGGGCGGGGCGAGATCACGACCGAGGTCAAGCCGCTAAATGCGTTCTATGCGGCTGAAGACTATCACCAGCAATATCTGGCGAAGAATCCGGGTGGATATTGCGGCATTGGCGGCACGGGCATTAGCTGCCCGATGCCCGGCGCGCATGCGATTGACTAGATTGTCGACCCGCCGGTGACAGAAAAGCGCTGGCGATTGGCGAGCATGGCCTGGCCCTGCTGAACCGCTTGATTGGTGATCTGCGCCAGTTGCAGGATCTGATCGGATTTGAGCATTTCGACTGCAATCTTGAGATGATCCATGGCTTCGCGGACGCGGACCGGGTCAAAATTGATCGCGGCGAGCCCGAGGAGGGCGCGGCCAAGATCAATGCGGGCATGCACTTCGAACGAGGCGGGTAGCTTCTCTCCCGAGCTGAGGCTTTGGCGGCGGAGCTTGGCGACGCGTGTCAGGTGCGTCTCGCCGCCAATGTTCAGCGCCATTGAGGAATAGTCGTGCTCAAGCGTGCGGCGGGTCCGTTCCTGGATTCCATCCGGGTTTTCCAGACACGCCACCAGAATATTCGCGACAGGCTCCAGCTTTTCGGCTTTGAACGCACTTCCGTCAGAGAGGCCGGGTTGCAGGGCGCGGGCGACGAGATAGGCCACAACCCGAGACGTCGTCTCCTGGTTTTGCGGCGTCAGAAACGGGAAGAAGCCTTCGAAATGCATCGCCTCTGCTGGGGCGAGTGATCCGGCGCAGGAGAGGATTTCAACTTCTGAAGCCGCTTTCTTGCCCTTTGTGCGCGCCCCCCACAGGACGAGGTCTGTCGAAGATCGCTCCATATACCGAACGGCGGAGGCGCGCAGACCCTTGGCGCCGCGCGGACGGATCCGCGGGGCTTTGACGATTTCGAATGGCGAGCCGAACGTGAACAGGCCGAGATGCTCCTGCAAGGCAGCGATGACCGCCTTGGTCTGCTTTGTACTGCCAGCCCCGACGATCGGGGCGACGGCAATGCCAAACCCCTGCGTCGAGCGCCGTTTGCGACTGGACATCGTCTCGGAAAGGCGTCGCATACTCCGAAGCAGCAATCTGACCAGGGTCCACAGGACAAACATCCCGAACACAATGGTCGCGGCGAGCCCAAGACCACTCCAAAGGGGAGAGCCAACAATGGTCGTCTCGAACCAGTTCATCAATGGGGTAAACTGCGTCGGCATACTGTACGTCCAGCCATGTGGATAACCAGCCTTCCGATACCGCAGAGACAGGCATTCTCGCAACGTCTAATGACTGCTAGAGCTGGATTCATCCGCAGCTGCGTCAGGGAGATCACAGTTGAGCGTGTTTCGGACGCGGTTTGCGCCGTCTCCCACCTACTATTTGCATCTCGGGCACGCGGCCTCGGCGCTGCAGGTCTGGCGGCGCGCGGCGGAAGCCGACGGAGAGGTTTTGCTGCGCATCGAGGACATCGATACAACAAGGTGCCGCCCCGAATACACCGCTGCCATCTATGAAGACCTGGAATGGCTCGGCTTGACCTGGCCTGAGCCGGTTCGGGTGCAGTCGGATCATTTTCCGGACTATGAGTCGGTAGTGGAAGCGCTGACCCAGCGTGGGCTTACCTATCGATGCTTTCGCACGCGATCTGCATTGGCCGAGCTGCCAGACCCGCTGCGACCCGGTCCGCATAAGACTGATGAAGAGGCTGAGCTTCTGCATGCGGGCGTTCCATTTGCGCGGC
This sequence comes from Henriciella sp., assembly GCA_041984335.1. GTDB lineage: Bacteria > Pseudomonadota > Alphaproteobacteria > Caulobacterales > Hyphomonadaceae > Henriciella. The sequence goes on from JBHIYI010000001.1 coordinate 3,219, forward strand.
GTCTTTCTGTGACCGCGTGCCGGGAGGCGCTGGGCGATGCCTGGGAAACGCTCACCTTCACCGAACGCACGCCGGAGGGGCTTGTCACCCGGGCTGCTGATCCGATGCATGAAGGCGATATCGTGCTGGCGCGCAAAGACAGCCCCAGCGCCTATCATGTCGCCGCCACCCATGATGATGCGCTGCAGGGCATCACCGACATTATTCGCGGCGAGGACCTGATCGATGCGCCGCATGTTCAGACCCTGCTGCAGGTGCTCATGGGCTGGGCCGCACCCGTCTACGAACATCACCCTCTTCTTCTGGACGAGGCGGGTCAAAAGCTCTCCAAGCGCCAGCAATCTATTTCGCTTGCGAGCTTGCGCGCGGACGGTATGACGGCAGCTCAGATCCGTTCGCGGTTGGGGTTCAGCTAATATGTCAGACAATCACAGCGCCGCCGCTCTGCCGGTCTGGTTCGGACCGCTGCTTGTGTTCATGGGCGGTATTTGCATTGGCCTGGCGCCGATCGGCTTGCGCCTCGGGCTGGATGAGCTCGGGCCGCAGGCGATTGCGTTCTGGCGCTATGCGTTCGCGCTGCCGGTCCTGTTCCTGCTCGTGGTGCTGGTTGAACGCCGCCTGCCGGCTGCACCCAACAGGTTTGTCCTCATCGCAGCCATCTGTTTCGCCCTGGATATTGGTCTGTGGCACTGGGCGCTGACCTATACGACGGTCGCCAATTCGACCTTTATCGTGAATCTGGGGAATGTGTGTGTTGGGCTGACCGCCTGGATTTTTCTCAAGGAACGGCCGACTCCGATCTGGTTCGTTGCCGTCATGGTCGCGATGATTGGCGCGGGCGCGCTGACCCTGGGCGGCGGCATAGACGGCAAAGCCGATATTCGCGGTGATGCGATGGCATTGGGCGCAGCCTTGCTCGTGTCCTGCTACATTGTTGCGTCAAAAGTTGCCCGCAGGACCCTGGGCGGGTTGGAAACGATTTTCTGGCTGACCGCATTTGAGATCCTCGTCGCAGGGCTTCTCGTCCTGGTCTTTCGCGAACGTTTTTTCCCCGCCAACCTCAGCGGCTTTATGGCGCCTCTGTTCCTGGCGCTTGCCGTGCAGGTTGTGGGTCAGGGACTGATCATTACCGGGCTTGGACACACGCCTGCAGCCGTTGCGGGCGTTCTTGTCCTAGTCCAGCCTGTTGTAGCAGCGGCAATATCCTGGCGGCTGTTTGACGAACCACTTGCGCCCATCCAGGCAGGTGGCGGGCTTTTGATCCTGATTGGTATCCTGATCGCGCAACGCGGCGCTGGCCAATCGTCTTCAAAACAGTCAAAACAACCTGCCAACGTCTTCATCGACTGATCCAGCCAGAGCCAGACAGAGAGAGAGTCTCATGCGCCTCGCCTTATCCATCTCCGCCGCCGCCCTTGTTGCCGCCTGCGCCGCCATGTCCACGACCACGGTCCTGCAGGCGGCTGAACCCGCGCCAGGCTTCGCGGATCGCGGTGCGCTGCCTATGCAGGCCAGCGACGGCTATTATCAACGCGCGGCTGGCGCGGTGGAAAGCCGAATGGACGCTGATTTCGTACCAGAGGCCAAAAATGTGATCATATTTGTCGGCGACGGCATGGGCATTTCGACGATCACCGCTGCCCGGATCTATGCTGGCCAAAAGCGTGGCCAGGATGGCGAAAGCTATGAACTGGCGATGGATCAGCTGCCCTATGCGGCGCTGTCGCGAACCTATTCGCATGACTATCAGGTGCCAGACAGCGCCGCGACGGCGACGGCCATGGTGTCTGGCGTGAAAACACGTTCAGGCATTCTTGGCCTGACTTCGGATGCCGCGCTTGGAAACTGCGCAAGTGCAGAGGGGCGTGGCACCGACACAGTGTTCGAGCTGGCCGAGCGCCAGGGCCTCGCGACGGGAATCCTGTCAACTGCGCGGATCACACACGCGACACCGGCCTCTACCTATGCCGAGTCAGCGAGCCGCGGCTGGGAAGACGATACGAGCTTTGGCAGCGCCGATGCGACAGGCTGCAAGGACATTGCCACGCAACTGATCGAATGGGAGGCAGGTGACGGCTTCGAAGTGGTCATGGGCGGCGGTCGCAGGCATTTCATGACCGATGAGACGTTTGACCCGGAATATCCTGAGACAACCGGCATGCGCGCCGACGAGCGCGATCTCCTGGTCGCGTGGACGGCCAAATCCGATGCGCACGAGCTGATATTTGACGGCGATGAATTCGCTGCCACCGATTTTGACAGCGACGTTCGCGTGCTCGGCTTGTTCCAGCCGTCGCACATGCAATATGAAGCAGACCGATCCGGCGATGCCGGCGCGGAGCCTTCGCTGGCTGATCTGACGCGCGCTGCCATTACCCGCCTGTCACGCAATGAAAAGGGCTATGTCCTGATGGTCGAGGGCGGCCGGATCGATCACGCACACCATGGCGTGAACGCCGCGCGCGCCCTTGAAGACACAGACGCCTTCGATCAGGCCGTGGCGACCGCCCTGGACATGACCAGCGCCGACGACACGCTGATCATCGTCACAGCCGATCACAGCCATACGATGACCATGGCGGGCTACCCGCGGCGCAACAATCCGATCCTTGGCAAGGTCACTGCGGCAACCGGCGCGGTCGTCCGCGCGAATGACGGCAAACCCTATACGACGCTCGGCTATGCAAACGGGTCATCTGCCTGCGTCCGCAATGAAGATGGCACGCAGGACTGCACCCGCGCCGATCTGTCGGATGTCGACACGACAGCGACGAATTTCCAACAACAAACGCTGGTGGCCCTCGGATCAGAAACGCATGGCGGGGAAGACGTTGCGATCTTTGCCAGCGGTCCCGGCGCAGAACTGGTCCGGGGCGTCATGGACCAGAACGAGATTTTCCACGTTATGGGTTACTCAAGCGGTCTCGTGGCCCGGTCTGTGCCTACAGAATAAACTTGGATAGATCGGCATTTCCAACCAGGTCGGACAGCTGCGCCGTGACATAGTCGGCCGTGATGGTTACGGTTTCACCCGCTCGATCCGAGGCGGTGAAACTGATTTCGTCCAGTAACCGCTCCATCACCGTATGCAGGCGCCGCGCGCCGATATTCTCGACTGAATCATTCACCTTCACAGCGAGGTCAGCGAGGGCATCAATTGCTTCTTCTTCAAACTCGAGGGTGACATCTTCTGCATCCATCAGGGCCTGATGCTGGCGAATGAGGGAGGCTTCCGGCTCAACCAGAATGCGGCGCATATCGTCCCGGGTGAGGGCCGTAAGCTCCACCCGGATCGGCAGGCGGCCCTGCAATTCCGGCAGCAGGTCCGATGGTTTGGCGACGTGGAAGGCGCCTGAGGCAATGAACAGAATGTGGTCTGTCTTGACCGGGCCGCGCTTGGTCGAAACGGTCGTGCCTTCGATCAGGGGAAGGAGGTCGCGTTGTACGCCCTCACGGCTGACATCAGCGCCTGAGCGGCCGGATGAGCCAGCGACTTTGTCAATCTCGTCGAGGAATACGATACCATCTTCTTCAACTGCGCGAATGGCGTCGCGGGCAATCGCATCTTCGTCGATCAGCTTGTCGGCTTCCTCGTCGATCAGAGGCTTGTAGGCCTCGGCCACGGTCGTACGAACGCGCTTGGTGCGCTGACCCATGGCTTTTCCAAGCATGTCACCGAGATTGATCATGCCCATCGACCCACCGCCGCCCGGAATGTCCAGGGTCTGCATCGGATTGCTGCTTTCGGCGAGGTCGATATCGACGGATTTGTCGTCCAGGTCGCCATCCCGCAGCTTGCGGCGAAACACTTCCCGGGTCGAGGATTGCGCGTCGGCGCCAACCAGCGCGTCCAGCAGGCGCTCTTCAGCCGTGTCGCGGGCCTGTTCTTCGACGGTTTTGCGCTTCTGTTCGCGCAGCATGCCAATCGCCGCTTCGACCAGGTCGCGCACGATCTGTTCGACGTCGCGCCCGACATAACCGACTTCCGTAAATTTCGTGGCCTCGACTTTCAGGAAGGGCGCATTGGCGAGCTTGGCAAGGCGGCGTGAGACCTCTGTCTTGCCGACGCCGGTTGGGCCGATCATTAGAATATTCTTGGGCGTGATCTCTTCCCGCAAGCCTTCCGGCGCCTGCTTACGGCGCCAACGATTGCGAAGGGCGAGCGCGACGGCGCGCTTGGCATCGGTTTGTCCGACAATGTGGCGATCTAGCTCCGAAACAATTTCGGCAGGCGTCAAAGTGGTCATTGAATGTCCCTTAGGCCAGTTCAGGTGGGAATACCCGACCCCATGTGCCGCCTTTCGGGAAAATTACAAGCGCAGCCCTGCGTGCGGTCTTCCACCCTGCCCCCAGGAGTACGACCCCGGTTCCGATCAGAATTGTGACCATGATGAAGATGTTGGAGGCATCAAGGCCCGCCCGGCTGAGGACGAAACTCAGGGTGATGATAAAAGTCACAAGGCTTGCCGCGATCAGGGCACGTCTGTTCAGCGCGAGTGAAATAAGGCCGATGGCCAGCAACACGCCGAGCAGGGTCAGGCCCTGGGTCGCATTGTCGGTACCGCTGGTCGAGCCGGCAAAAATGTTCGACCCGGTGACCATTGTCGACACACCGATGATCACTTGGGGCGCGGCGGCCAGGTGCAGCCAGAATGCGTTGTCGGAGGCCTTCCGGATGCGCTCGGGATCTTTCATATCGTACCAGATCGCAACCGAGAGCGTGCAGATGCCCATCAGGAAAAAGCCCGCTCCGCCAATCAGCCAGGCGCTATTGCCGAAGAATCCGAGGAAGACATAGATCGCCCCAGCGATGCCAAGCGCGATGACGGCCAGGGAGAAGGGTAGCTTGAACCGGAAATAGATGGCGGACGCGGCTCCTGCGGCCGCGAGGAAGGCGGTCACGCCCAAACGGCCAGTGGTGCCGAATATGTCAAGCACATCAAACTCGATACCAATGCCCATCGAGTTGGCCACAAGCGCCGTGATGCCGAGAGAGATGAAGCCGGTGAAGATGAGGGTCAGCGCCATGCTCGGCAACAAGAGCCGCCGCCGCCCACAGAAATATTCAAGGAGGACCCAGGCGAGGCCGCCCACGACCAGCGCGGACATGACGCCCGCAAGTATATTGCCCGCGATCAGAGCCGGGGTCGCGATCATCCCGACCATAGTCGATACCCCGATAAACAGGATGACCAGTCCAAGCGTGATGAACACATCATTGAAGTTCGCCAGAAAGCGAAGATTTTCCTGCCCAATGACGGACTGGCCAACGCCATCGTCCTTTCGCGACAGGAGAAATGCTTCCAGTCGCGACGCCTGGTCAGCGCTCAAAACGTTGGCGCCGACAGCGGCTCTGAGGTCTGAGCGATCAAACATCGAGGATCTCCACGGTGAAATGTGCGTTGGTGTAAACGCAGATATCGGCAGCGATCTCCATCGCCTTGCGGCCAAGGGTTTCTGCGTCTTTCTCATAGTCCACGAGGGCGCGGGCGGCGGAGAGTGCATAATTCCCACCCGATCCGACCGCGACCACCGGGTATTCCGGTTCAAGCACGTCGCCGGAGCCGGTAATCACGAGCGTCGTTTCCTTGTCGGCAACGATCAGCAGCGCTTCGAGCTTCTGGAGATATTTCTCGGTGCGCCACTCTTTCGCGAGCTCGACTGCAGCGCGTTGCAGCTGATTGGGAAAGCGTTCCAGCTTTTGTTCCAGGCGCTCGAAGAGTGTGAAGGCATCGGCTGTCGCCCCGGCAAATCCGGCGAGAATGTCGCCGCCGCCAATGCGGCGAACTTTCCGTGCATTACCCTTCATAACGGTCTGACCCATGGACACTTGTCCATCGCTCAGCATCGCAACTTGTGTGTCGGTTCTGACGGCGAGAATGGTCGTGCCGTGCCATTCCGGGCCGATGGAAGATTTATCGTTTATCATAAAACTCTAAATGGCGCGAGAATTCTGAAAAAGCAAGCCCCGCGTCACTGCAGGCGCAATTATGCGCTGAGGCGTTTGGCCATAAAGGGCTGAGATTTCAGCATTTCTGCGAAAGCCTGCGCCGTTACTGGCGGGCTGTAGAGGAAGCCCTGACCAATATCGCACTGGCGCTCGGTGAGGAATTCAGCCTGGGCCTCAGTTTCGATCCCTTCGCCGACAATTTTCATTTCCAGCGAGTTGGCCATGGACAGGATCATGTCGACAATCGCATTCGCCTGCGGATCGTGCGGGGTGCCGGTCAGGAACTGGCGGTCGATCTTGAAGACGTCGAAATCGAGCTGCGTCAGAACCGCGAGATTGGAATGGCCGGTGCCGAAATCATCCATGGCGAGCTTGATGCCAAGGCGCTGCAGGGGTTCGAGCACGGCGCGGACCCGGTCGGGTTGCTGGATCGCAAGGCTCTCGGTGATCTCAATCTCGAACTGGCGCGGCGGCAGGCCTGATTTGGCCAGCGCATCGAGAATGGTTTCGGCGAGATTGTCGTTCTCGAACTGGCGCGGAGAGACATTGACCGCCAGATTGACGCGGTAGCCTTCCTGCGCCCATTTTGCGGTTTCCATGCAAGCTTTGCGCATGATCTGCTCGCCGATCTGACTGATCAGGCCGGTTTCTTCGGCCAGCTCGATAAACACAGACGGCGACACGAGGCGCCCATTCTCCAGCTGCCAGCGGGCAAGGGCTTCGGTGCCGGAAATGCGCCCGGTCTGCAGATCGATTTTGGGTTGGAAGAGTGGAATGAAGCGATCTTCTGCGACCGCCTGCCGGAGCTCTGCTTCCAGCTTCAGTTTGGCATCGCGCTGGCGTTCCAGCTTGGGCGAGTAGAAGGCAAAGCCGGTACGGTCCTTTTGCTTGAGGTCCTCAATTGTCGCCTGGGCGCGGTCCATGACGCGGCTGAGGCTGTCGCCATCCTGCGGCATCAGCACGATAGAGCCGCGCAGCGCAACAGGCAGCGTTTGTTGACTGAAGCGCAGCGGGATGCGGAACTCTCCCAGCAATTCGCGAATGATCGCGGCGGTCTCGTCGCGCGTCACATTTTCCTTGATCAGCAAGGCATACTGTTCTGCGAACAAGCTGCCGAGCAGCCAATTGTCCGGGAAGTGCCCGTGCTTGGCGGCGGCCTGCGCGGCGAAGATTCGAAGCCGATCAGCAACTTCCGCGTGAGCATCCGTGGAGAGATTGAGATTGGATCCGTCCGCGCCAGGCGTTTGTGGTTCGAACTCAATGGTCACCAGAACCGCGTGACCGCCCGGCGCGAGGCCTTGAATCGTGTCGCGAACCTCGTCGTGGAAAGCGCGTTCGGTCAGCATTCCGGTGCGCTCATCGATACGGGCCGACGCGCGGAGATTTTCGAGCTCTTTCGCAACGCGGCGGGTGGCCTTGGTGGTCTCGAGCGCCAGCTGTCGAAACTCTGCGAAGGTAAAATCGGTGACGCGGCGGCGGCCTGTACCGGCAAGGCTGTAATTGCTGATCAGTTGGGTCGCCTGGTCCACCGATTGGCCCACAGACCGCGCAAACGCGCGCATGGTCAGCGCCGAGATCGCCGAAACCGCGAAGCAAAGCAGGACGGCGAGCCAGTGGGGCAAAGGCGGAGAATATTTGGTATTGGAGGCGTAGCTCAATGTGCCGAGCGTCTCACCCTCATGAGCCAGCGGGAATGTCACGGCCTTGCTGGCGAAGTCCGGCGCGATGCTTCCGGAGATGACAAGTCCGTCGGCGTCTATCAGCTGCGCCCGACCGGCGAGGGGGCCTTCCATCGCCATCTCGATCGCTGGCATCTTGCCGTCGGCATAGGCCGTGCCAAGCATTTGCGAGATCTGCATCCCGCTATCGTGACGGGCCTGCGCATAGGCGTTCCAGGACTGGGAAAAGTAGAAAACCGTGAACACGCCGGATAGAATCAAGCCAAGCGCCATCGCTGCCAATGTCAGTACATTGGAGAAGCTCGCCCGCGCCACAGACCTGGTTAATGCTCGTATCGGTGTCACTCAGTCGCCTTCTAACCCGACTCAACCCTCAACCTGTTGTTGCAACAATTGTTTAGGGAGTCGTGAACAGATCTGTGCTAGTCGACAGCATGATTAAACCCTATGTGGACGCGCATGACCGATAGAACCGCTACAATTTCGCGTAAAACCAAGGAAACCGATATCACCGTGACCGTGAATCTGGACGGCACGGGCAAGACAGATATTGCAACAGGCATTGGCTTTTTCGACCATATGCTGGACGCGCTGGGACGGCATTCCTTTATCGACCTGACTGTGAAAGCGAAGGGCGACCTGCACATTGATGGTCACCACACAGTCGAAGACACGGGTATTGTGATTGGCCAGGCGATCAAGTCGGCGCTCGGCGATTTTGCCGGGATCACGCGCTACGGGCACGCTTATTTACCGATGGATGAGACGCTCAGCCGGGCGGCGGTCGACTTGTGCAAGCGGCCTTATTTCATCTGGAACGTGACCTTTGATCGCGACAAGATTGGCGACATGGACACCGAGCTGTTCAAGGAATTCTTCCAGGCGTTGGCGGGCAATGGTGGCATGTGCCTGCACGTGGAAAATCTCTATGGGGAGAACAATCACCACATCGCCGAAAGCTGTTTCAAGGCAGTCGCACGGGCGCTGCGTATGGCGGTCACCCCGGACGCGAAACTCGCCGGGGCGCCTGCCAGCACAAAGGGTAGCCTCTAAATATCTTTCTGCGGGCAGATCAGGTATTTCTGACCCGTCGTCTTGGCATTGTATTTCGCCACATTTTCGGCCTGCAATGCCTCTGAGAGCGAGAGCTCGCCTGTGTAATTGCTTGCAAAGGTCGTCGTCAGCTCATCCGCGACGCGCTTGCGCAGGCGAACCGCGACTTCATCGCCCGCTTTGGCGAGGAAATTTGGCAGCAGCCAGCCGCCAACGCCCCAGGCCATGCCATAGCCGCGGCTGAGCACGGTCGGCGACGTATCCAGCCCGCCATACAGATAGACCTGTTTGTGGGCGACGGAGCCATAGATGCTGTACGCGCCGGGCGTGCGCGCTGCAGCGCCTTCCATGGCCGTGAGGATGTCAGAGGCGAGCTTACCGCCGCCTGTAGCGTCAAATCCCAGTGTGGCACCTGTTTCATGGATGGCGTCGATCAGATCCGGCATGAAGCTGTCTTTGCTGGAATTGACGATATATTTCGCGCCGAGGTCGCGCAGAATCTCTTCCTGCTCGGGTTTGCGGACAATATTGACTAGGTCGACGCCGTCGGCCTGGCAGATCCGATTGAGCATCTGACCGAGATTCGAAGCCGCCGCCGTGTGCACGATCGCGCTATGGCCTTCCATCCGCATGGTTTCGAGGAAACAGAGCGCTGTCAGCGGGTTTACGAAGCAGGATGCGCCTTCCTTCGCCGTGTTGCCTTCGTGCAGCGGCAGCGCCATCATCGCATCGACAGCGCGATACTCGCCATACATGCCGCCGCCCATGACCGCGACGGTTCGACCGAGCAGGCTTTGCGCATAGTCGCCTTCGCCGGCCGCCACGACGGTTCCCGCTCCCTCATTACCGACCGGCAGCGCCTGTCCGATCCGGGCTTTCATCATGCGCATGCCTTGTTCCGGTACAGGCGCGGTCAGAACCGTGTCCTTGCCAGAGCCTGAGCTTTGCGCGGCCGCCATGTTCGACCAGCCGAACATCACCCCGTGATCAGACGGGTTGATCGGTGTCGCCTCGACGCGGACAATGATCTGGCCCGGTTTCGGGTCCTGCATTTCCTTCTCAACCAGCTCCATTCGCAGCGTCGCATCTTCGGTCACGGTGGAGACCATTTGCAGGTATTTTTCGGGTAGGGACATTTGAGCATACTCCAGAACTTGAATTGCGCAGTTGCCGCTACTGATGGCGCGTCTGAGGTGCGATGACCAGACTCTCGTCGCGCGATGCGCAAAGGATTGGACGCTGACCTCTTTCCCTTCCTCAAACTCTCGGTTAAGGGCGCAGCCATGAAGATGATCGCCCTTATCGACTATGGCTCCGGCAATCTGCACAGCGCGGCGCGCGCGCTGCGTGTGGCGTCGGACAATGCCAGGAAAACAAGGGAAATCCGGATCACGGCGGACCCGTCCGCTATCGCGCTGGCGGATCGGATCGTCCTGCCCGGCGTTGGCCACTTTGCCGACTGCGCCAGCAATCTGAGGGCCCGTGATGGCCTGGTGGAGGCGCTAGAGGACGCTGTCATGAAGCGCGGCGTGCCGTTTTTTGGGATCTGTGTCGGCCAGCAATTGCTGGCGACGCGGGGTCTGGAAGATGGGGAAACCCCAGGGCTCGGCTGGGTCCCCGGCGATATTGACCGCATCACGCCGGACGGCGGGCTTGTCGTGCCGCATATGGGCTGGAACAGTCTCGCGCTGGCGCAGGATCACCCGGTCCTGGCCGGGCTGGGCGAAGATCCGCATGTCTATTTCACCCACTCCTATGCCTATCGAAACCCTGCACCGCAGGACATTGCAGCAACGACAGAGTATGGCGAAACGATCATTGCCGCGGTGGCCCGGGACAATATCTTCGCGACCCAGTTCCACCCGGAAAAGAGCCAGCGAGTCGGGCTTCAAATCCTCTCCAATTTTGTGCTTTGGAACCCCTCATGAGCTTCCAACTTTATCCCGCAATCGATCTGAAAGATGGCCAGTGCGTCCGCCTGCTGCGCGGGGAAATGGATCAGGCGACGCAGTACAACGCAGATCCCGGCGATCAGGCTCGGCGGTTCAAGGATGCGGGCTTCGACAACCTGCACGTTGTCGACCTGAACGGCGCGTTTGAAGGCGAAAGCGCCAATACGGACGCTGTGAAAGCGATCCTGGCATCAACCAATGTCCCGGTTCAGCTGGGCGGCGGCATCCGCACGCGCGCGCAGATTGATGCCTGGCTCGAAGCCGGAATCTCGCGGGTCATTCTCGGTACCGCGGCGCTGCGCAATCCGCAGCTTGTGAAAGACGCCGCCCGCGCCCTACCGGGCAAGATCGTGGTCGGGATCGATGCCAAGGAGGGCATGGTCGCCGTCGAAGGCTGGGCCGAAACCTCTGACATGTCGGCCATCGACCTCGCAAAGGCCTTTGAAGGCTGCGGGGTTGCTGCGCTGATCGTGACGGATATTGCGCGCGACGGAATGAAGACCGGCGTCAATGTTGCTTTCACCGGGGCGCTTGCGGACGCTGTGTCGATCCCGGTCATCGCCAGCGGCGGCGTGGCGAGCGTTAAGGACATTCATGATTTGCGGGCACATTCAGGCCAGCGCGCGATCGCGGGCTCGATCCTTGGGCGGGCTTTATACGATGGCGACCTGACGCCTGAAGAGGCGATCGCGGCTGCGGCGTAACAATGATTACTCGCTGCCGCCAGTCTCCGGCCACATGCTCACATTCTCGAAGAATTGCGCCGCAGCCTCGGCGTCACCCGCGCCCCATCCACGCTCTTCCAGTTTCGGCGTGCCATCCTCGGACAGCACGAAACCGCGGAACAATGCGGCGGGATGCGCCATGTGGCCGGGCTCGGTGAAGGCATAGAGCTCGCGTCCGTTTTCCAGATGACACATGGTGGCGGGACTCGCCATGGCGTGGCAATGATAGTCCCCACGCGACTGGATATTATCCATCAGCAGCGTGACGCGGTCAGGATCGACCGCCGTGTCGAAGGACTGTGCATCCGGAACCGGGTCTCCGTCGCTGATATTTACACGCTCTGGCAGTCCGGCCTTGTGGACGCGAAAGACGATGGCCCGCGCGCCATTCGGGCCGCCGCGCGGGGCGTGTTCGGCTTCCGGCGGGATGACATAGGCGTCGCCCGCGCTGAGGATCTGGTCCGGCTTGCCCGCTTCGACATGGATGGCGGAGCCTTCAATGACATAAACGAATTCCTCGCCCGGGTGATAGTGGCGCGGTACGGTGGCGCCAGCGGGAATCACGACATCGGAAATGATCACTTCCAGGTCATCGGAAATTGTGATCGGCCCCCGCAGCATCAGGTTGGACCCGGGCGGCGGGCGGACCGCATCGTCGTCATGATGGTGATGCGCTTCAACGCTCACACATCCGGCAAGACCTAAAAGCGCGATCGCAGAAAACGCATATTTCATCAGTCTGTATCCTTCCAGAAGCGGCTGGTCTCCAACGCGAAGTCGCGGGCAATGTCGTCTGCGCTTATCGCGACGAGGGTTTCGAGCAGTATGATCACGTCGGGACCAGCCAGCGCACTCGTTTCGCCCTGTGAAATGGCGAGCACCATCAGCGCGGATTCGCCACGGGCGCTGGCTTGGGCTGCGGCTTTCAGGCTTGTGACGTGGCCTTGTGCGAGCCGCTCACCCCGATCAGCCGTCTGCGAGACGAAATCTCTTCCAATCGGCGAGACCGGGATGCCAAGACCCGTCCATAGCGTCAGGATGTTTACCGCCTGCGCTTCCCGGTCGGTTGAGCTGGCGGTTGTGATCAATCGCTTTTCGATCGACCGGAGCGCGGCTGCAGAGGTCTCTCCGCCCGCAATTGCTTGCGCGGCGTTCAATACCGCGTGATCAAACGGGTCTACGGGCATGGATGCAGACGAACGAAACGTCTTGAGCCAGCCCTCTGAGAGCTCCAGCTCACCCGCCATGATTGCGGCCCGCGCAAAGGTCAGGCCGTGATCGGCGGTGGCTTCATTCTGCGGCAATTGCGCAAGATCTGTCGCAAACAATTCTGCGGTGCTGCGATATGCGGCAACGCTCTCATCGGTTGCATCCGAAAGCACGGTGGCAACGCTGGCGGCGCGCGTCTCATCGCTGGTCAGGGGGTCGCCAAGCGTTTTCAGCGCCTGCTCAATCGGGTCTTCGGGTTCGTAATCAGTGTCTTCCAGCCGGGACAGCAGGATAGCCCTGCGATCCGCTGCATCGATCAGGGCAAATTCGCTCGCTGTTTCGGCGAACATTGCCCGAAGATCGGCAGGGACGCCAGGGCGCCTTGCAATTGCAGCGGCAAGTCCGGGTCGGTCAGTGGCAGGCTCAACATTCGACGTGTCGAGACCGGCTTTTGCAGAAAGCGCGATATTCAGGCCTGTATCGTAGCGCGCCGCGGGCGGATTCGGGGAATCGCCGGAGGCGGCGAAGATGGCGGCGACAGTCCATTCATCCATCACGCCCTGGGACTCGGCGACTTCGATCGCTATCTGTGCACCGGCGACATTATCCTGCAGCACGGCGCAGACGGCGCGCAGTTTCAGCCAGTAGCCGCCATCACGAACCGGCCCGCCAAGCTTGGAACAGGCGGAAAGCTCCTGCCCGCTTGCCATATCGAGATCAACCGCCAGCGTTTCGGCGTCGAGCCCGAGAGTCTCTTCCTCAAGTTGCGGCACCAGATCGGCCGCTGCGCGTTCTTCGCCAAGTTCCAGCATCAGCCGGGCGCGTTCGGCGAGCAGCATCTCTGCTTTCGAACCAACCGGGCGCGTTGCCGGCGACAGGATCGCCCGGCGCAGCAAGCGGCGCTCTGCCGGGCTGAGATCAGCTGTCCGTACCGACTGCATAAGGGCGAGCAAAGTGTCATCGTCTGAATATCGCCAGAGGTTTGACGGGAATTCCGGTTCACCAACCGACAGATATCGCTGGCCCCAGGCGCTGATATCATCCAGGCTTTCGGACTCGACTTGCGCAGCTGCACTGCCAGACAAGGCCAAGCCGATGATGAGACCAGCGCCCAGCGCTGGTCTAGAGAACATGTTCGATCTCCATCCGGACCTCGCCCGCGTCGGGTTTCTGGTCAGACATGGAGTTCCCCAACCACCACAGAACACCAAGAATGGCGACGATGAACACGGTCAGGATGATGAGCCATTTGCGCATGATTGAATTGCCTTTCGCACGCTAAACCGGTGGTCAAAGATTGCCGGATCTGCTTCGTCTGTATAGGACAGGAATTGCTGACCCGAAAAGACCATGGCTGAAGACCGATCTAGTACCTTGAAAACCGACAGAAATGAGGCGACGTGGGCGAACCGCACAGTTGCGCTTGTCGGGTTGATGGGCGCCGGTAAATCCACCGTCGGTCGCCGACTCGCGAACAAGCTTGGTCGTCCTTTCGTGGACAGTGATGATGAAATTGAAAAAGCCGCCGGACTTTCCGTGGCAGACATCTTTGCCCTGCATGGCGAAGATGAGTTTCGCCGGGTGGAGCGAAAAGTGCTGCAGCGCCTGCTCGACGGTCCGCCGCAAGTGCTGGCGACCGGCGGCGGCGCGTATCTGAACGCTGATACGCGTGAGCTGATGCGCAAGCACGCCATCACGATCTGGCTCAACGCGGACCTGGAAACCCTCTGGAAGCGCGTTTCGCGGCGCAACCATCGCCCGCTTTTGCGGCGACCGGATGCAAAGGAAGTACTTTCAAACTTGTTTGACGAGCGTCGTCCTATATATGAGCTCGCTGATTTAACCGTCCCAAGCGTAGACGGGCCGCATTCAAAAACGGTCATCTCGATTATCAAGGCCCTGGAGACATGGACGCCGAAACCTTAAGCCCGCCATTGAGCGTTCGCGTAGACCTTGGCGCGCGCAGCTATGACATCCTGATCGGGGCGGGCCTGCTTGCACGAGCCGGCGCCCTGATCGCGCCCTTTGTGTCGCAACCGCGCGCATTTATTATCAGTGATCACACGGTTTGGGGCCTGCATGGCGACGCGCTCCGCGCCGGTTTGGCTGCCAGTGGCATTGAGGCAATTGAGAATATTTTGCCCGCAGGCGAAGGCACGAAGAACTGGGCGCAGCTCGGTGAGGTTCTCGATTGGCTGCTGGCTTGCGGTGCCGGGCGCGATGACGTGCTGATCGCCTTTGGCGGCGGCGTAATTGGCGACCTGACGGGCCTTGCAGCATCGCTGATGAAGCGCGGCATGAAGTTCGTGCAGATGCCAACCACTTTGCTGGCGCAGGTTGATAGTTCAGTCGGCGGGAAGACGGCAGTCAATTCCGGCCACGGGAAGAATCTGGTCGGCGCCTTCTACCAGCCGAAACTGGTCATGGCAGATACCGAGATCCTGAAAACGCTCCCGGAGCGCGAGCGCAGAGCCGGGTATGCGGAGATCATCAAATACGGCCTGATCAATGACCGCCCTTTCTTTGACTGGCTCAGCGATCATGGCGCGGATGTGCTGGCGCTCGATCCAGCTGCAATTGCCGAAGCCGTCGCGGTGTCTTGCCGGTCCAAAGCGGGAATTGTTGCACAGGATGAGCGCGAAGGCGGTGTACGAGCGCTGCTCAATCTTGGTCATACATTTGGCCATGCGCTTGAGGCGGTGAATGGATATCGCCCCAATCTGCTGCATGGCGAGGCAGTCGGTACCGGAATGGTACTCGCTTTGCGGTATTCCGCGCGCCTCGGCCTGATGACGGCGGACGATGCCGAAACCGCGGCAGATCTCATCGGGACGAGCGGTCTTGAAACCGTGCTTTCGCGCGTTCCGGGCGGTCCATATGATGCAAAAGCCCTCGTCCAGGCGATGCAGCAGGATAAAAAAGCCCGCGCCGGAAAACTTCCCCTGATTCTTGCAAAGGGATTGGGTGAATCCTTTATCTATCCAGATGCAGACCTGCAGGACGTGCAGGCATTCTTAACTGAGGAGCTGCAAAAAAGCTGATGATTATCGGCACTTTACTGACCATCCTGTTATTGATCGGGATGTCCGCATTCTTTTCGGGTTCCGAAACGGCACTGACTGCGGCGAGCCGCGCCCGCATGCACCAGTTTGAAAAGGATGGCGACAAGCGCGCGAGCCTCGTAAACAAGCTGATTTCAGATCGGGAGCGCCTGATCGGGGCGATCCTGCTCGGCAATAATCTCGTCAATATCCTCGCCTCGGCGCTGGCGACGAGCCTGTTTGTCAGTCTGATGCCCGGCCCGTCAGGGGTCGCGGTCGCAACGGCGGTTATGACCGTTCTGGTCCTCGTTTTTGCAGAGGTCTTGCCCAAGACCTATGCGATTACGCGCCCCGACAATATGGCGCGATCTGTCGCCCGCCCGATTTCCTGGCTGGTCGCCCTGGCCAGCTGGATCGTTACCGGCATTCAGGCGATTGTGAACATAACGCTGCGCCTGATCGGTGTGAAACCGCCGCAGGACGAAGTGACTGCGGAAGAAGACATTCGCGGCACGATTGACCTACACCATTCCGAGGAAGGGCTGGACGCCAAAAACCGGCATCGCCTGGTCGGCGCACTCGACCTGAAGGACATGACGGTGGAAGAAGTCATGATCCACCGCAAGAATATCACCATGCTGGATGCAGATGAGCCCGCCGATGCGATTGTCCGCAAAGCGCTGGCAAGCCCGCATACCCGGCTTCCGCTGTACCGCGGCGATCAGGAAGAAATTGTCGGCATCCTGCACGTGAAAGACCTGCTGCGCGCAATTGTCGGCAACAATGGCAAGACCAGCGGATTGGACATTATCCAAATCTGCCGCGATCCGTGGTTCATCCCGGAAACGACAGCCGCAGAAGATCAGCTTGACCTGTTCCTCAAGCAGCGCAGCCATTTTGCGCTGGTCGTCGATGAGTATGGCGCTCTGCAGGGCCTGGTGACGCTGGAAGATATTCTGGAAGAGATTGTTGGCGATATTCGCGACGAGTATGATGTCGTTGTGCGCGGCGTGCGTCCGCAATCGGACGGCTCGGTTTATGTCGAAGGCGGCGTGACTATTCGCGACCTCAACCGCGCCATGGGCTGGGAGCTCCCCGATGAGGAAGCAGTAACGATCGCCGGGCTGGTGATTCATGAGGCGCAAACCATCCCCGAGCCCGGTCAGCGCTTCGCCTTTTATGGCTATCGCTTCGACATTGAGCGTAAGAACCGCAATCAGATCACCGGTCTGAAAGTGATGCCGATGCATGAAGACGGCGACGTCGCAGATGCGTAGCTTTGACGAAATCCTGGATCTCGCGGCCGGCCATCATGGAACGCGGGCACAGGTCCTGGAAAAAGCGCAGAACGAGCACAGTGTAAGTGATCTCACATCGGTCAGCGACGCTGAATACCTGGCGGAAATGACCAAGGCGGTGTTCAGTGCCGGGTTTAACTGGCAGGTCATCCGCAATAAGTGGCCGGGCTTTGAAGCGGCATTTCACGGCTTTGAACCGGCGCGTGTTGCATTCTTTCACGATGAGGATCTCGACCGGCTTTTGTCCGATAAGGCGATTGTGCGAAACGGACAGAAAATCACTGCAACGATAGAGAATGCCCGGTTTGTGGCTGCGACAGCGAAAGACTATGGCAGCTTCGGTTCCTTTTTGGAACGGTGGGATCGTACTGATCAGGCGGGATTGCTTGCATATCTTGGAAAGCATGGCTCACGGCTCGGCGGTGCGACGGCGCAATATTTCCTGAGATTTGTCGGCTATGATGCCTGGATCGCCTCGCGCGATGTCTGCGCGGCCCTGGTCCGGGAGCATGTCCTCGACAAGCCAGCTGCGGCCAGCAAAACGGCACTGAAGAAGATCGACGCGGCGATTTCCGAGCTTCACCAGCAATCCGGCCAGCCGCGCGCGGTTATTTCGCGCGTCCTTGCGCTGTCTGTAGGCCAGGCATGAGTTTTACCGCCACTTTCATTACCTTGTATCCGGAAGCGTTTCCGGGTCCGCTTGGCGTCTCAATCCTGGAACGCGCCCGCGCGGACGGCCTCTGGACGCTCAATACGGTACAGCTGCGTGAGTTTGGCCTCGGCAAACATCGGCAAGTCGATGAGACGCCTGCGGGCGGCGGCGCGGGCCTGGTCATCCGGCCAGATGTCGCGGCGGCGGCGATTGACAGCCTGCCCGCATCTGATGCGCCGCTCATCTATCCGAGCCCGCGCGGCGTACCGTTTTCGCAGGCCATGGCGAGCGACTGGGCGGCCGGTCCTGGACTGACCTTTTTTTGCGGGCGATTTGAAGGCCTCGACCAGCGGGTTATCGACAAACGCGGCATGCTTGAAGTCTCGCTCGGTGACTTCGTCCTCGCGGGCGGCGAAGTGGCCGCCATGGCAATGCTGGAAGCGACCCTGCGGTTGATCCCCGGCGTGGCGGGAAACCAGGCGTCGGTAGAGGACGAAAGCTTCAGTTCGGGACTGCTCGAATATCCCCATTATACCTTGCCGCGCATCTGGGAAGGCGAGGGCACGCCTGACGTCCTGCTATCCGGCAATCACAAAGCTGTCGAAGAGTGGAGGATTCAGCAGAGTCAGGCATTGACAAAAACCCGCCGACCCGATTTATGGGCTCCTTTCCGAAATGGACCCAATTTGCGAGCGTCGGAGACGGACGATGAACATGATTGAACAGCTTGAAGCTGAAGAAGTTGCCCGCGTAACCGCTGGCAAAACCATCCCAGAATTTTCGCCAGGCGATACGCTGTCTGTGAACGTGCGTATCAAGGAAGGCGACCGTGAGCGTGTCCAGCGCTATGAAGGCGTCTGCATCGCCCGTGCTGGCCAGGGCCTGAATGAAAATTTCACGGTCCGCAAGATTTCCTTCGGCGAAGGCGTTGAGCGGGTTTTCCCGGTCGTGTCGCCAATGATCGAAAGCATCGAAGTAAAGCGCAAGGGCCGCGTGCGCCGCGCCAAGCTTTACTATCTCCGCGATCGCCGCGGTAAGTCTGCCCGTATCGCTGAGCGGACTACCGGTCACGGCATGGAGACCACCGAGATCACGACCTCCAAGACCGAGCTTCGCCGCCAGCGCAACGCTGCGAAAGTGGCCCGCCGCGAAGAAGCTGCGAAAGAGCGCGAAGCCTCTGCCAAGGCGAAAGCCGCTGAGGACGCTGCTGCTGCGGCCGCCGCTGAAGCAGAAGCCGCAGCCGCCGAGGCCGCTCCAGAAGGCGACGCCGAGGCGTAGACACGCGTTTGACCTGAGACAATTTATAAGCCCCGCACTTCGGTGCGGGGTTTTTTGTTTGCGACGAACTTTTTCGCGCGACAGCGACAACCAACAGAGCCGGGCGACCCGCCTCGTCCTTCGACTTCGCTCAGGATGAGGCTCAATTGGCTCAAGATTAGGCGCAAAAATTTCCGTATTCCCGGACTTGATCCGGGACCTCTTGCCACCAAGACCGCAAGCCGCCGAGAGAGGTCCCGGGTCGAGCCCGGGACTACGGGTGGGGTGGGAGCGAGATGAAAGTTCAAACCCTGCCCTGCCAACTCCCGGCAGAACCCCAGCGCACCCCATATCCAGCACATTGCTTCACTGAAACTCATATCCACCTTGCCCTTGGTGGCCGGTCATGCTGATAGAGGCGGCGAGAAAAGGTAAGACACAATGGCAGGCCAAACCCTCTACGATAAAATCTGGAATCAGCACGTTGTCAGCGAAGATGCCGCGACCGGCGAAGCGCTGCTTTTCATTGATCTGCATCTCATCCACGAAGTGACCACACCGCAGGCCTTCGCGGGTCTGAAAGCGGCCGGGCGGGGTGTGCGACGCCCGGATCTGACGCTCGCAGTGGCCGATCACAACACGCCAACCGAAGGCCAGAACAAGGGCCTGGACGGCGTCCGCGACGAAGCCGCCCGCAATCAGCTGAAAGCGCTGACCCGCAATGTCGCCGAGCATGGCATCGAATATTTCCCGATGGGCCATATCAATAATGGTATCGTGCATGTCGTCGGGCCAGAGCAGGGGCGCACTCAGCCCGGCATGACCATTGTGTGCGGCGACAGTCATACGTCCACGCATGGCGCGTTCGGATCGCTCGCCCATGGCATCGGCACCTCGGAAGTTGAGCACGTCCTCGCCACACAGACGCTCCGCGCCCGCAAGATGAAGAATATGGCGGTCGAGTTCAAAGGCCCGCTGCCGGAAGGCGTCACCGCAAAGGATATGGCGCTGCACCTGATCGCGAAAATCGGCACTGCGGGTGGCACAGGATCGGTCATGGAGTTCCGCGGCGAGGCGATTTCGGGGCTCTCCATGGAGGGCCGGATGACGCTATGCAATCTGTCAATTGAAGGCGGCGCCCGCGCCGGTCTGATCGCGCCGGATGATGTCACGCTCGCTTATGTCAAAGGTCGCCCGGCTGCGCCGAAAGCGGGGGCGTGGGAGATCGCCGAGCGGCACTGGCGCACGCTTTATTCAGATGACGACGCGGCCTGGGATGCGGTGATCGAGATCGACTGCGCCGATATCGAACCGACTGTGACCTGGGGCACCAGCCCGGAACAGGCTATCCCGGTTTCAGGCCAGATCCCGGACCCGGCGACGATGGACGATCCGGTCAAGAAAACCGCCGCTGAACGCGCGCTCGACTATATGGGGCTCGAGGCCGGGGCAAATATTGCGGGCACGCCGGTGCAGCGCGTATTCATCGGCTCCTGCACCAATTCACGCATCGAGGATTTGCGCGTCGCCGCAGACGTCGCGCGATCGGGGAAAGTCGCCGAAGGCGTCCGCGCCATGATCGTACCGGGCTCGGGCCTCGTCCGCGCGCAGGCCGAAAGTGAAGGGCTCGACGATGTGTTCCGCGCGGCCGGTTTCGAGTGGCGGGAACCCGGCTGCTCCATGTGCCTCGGCATGAACCCGGACATTCTTGCACCAGGTGAGCGCTGCGCCTCGACCTCGAACCGCAATTTTGAAGGCCGCCAGGGCCGCGGCGGACGTACGCATCTGATGAGCCCTTATCTCGCCGCCCGCGCCGCGATCACCGGGGTGATCGGGGCGTGAGCCTCAAGAACTGGACCGCGCGCGAGCGGCCCGGGCAGTGGCCGCTTACCGGGGAGCGTGTGGTTCTGGAGCCGCTGGACTGGTCTGAACACGGGGAAGGTCTCTACAAGGCCGTCGCCGCGCCCGCCGTGTCCGACATCTGGGCTTATATGCCGATTGGACCGTTTGAGGGCCAGAAGCAGTTTCGCAACGTCTTCGCGCGCGTCGCCGCGGATCTCGGCTGGGAGGTCATGGTCATTCGCCGGGCGCGGGGCGGTGACGTTCTGGGCATGTCGAGCTATATGCGAATCCGCGAACCGCATGGCAGCGTCGAGATTGGCTGCGTCGCCTTCGGGCCCGATCTGAAGCGCTCTGCCGAAGCCACCGAAGCCATGAGCCTGATGGCCGAACACGTCTTCGACGAACTTGGCTATCGCCGCTACGAATGGAAATGCCACAATGACAATGCCGCGTCCCGCCGCGCCGCTGAACGTCTCGGCTTCGTGTTTGAAGGCGTGTTTCGCAATGATATGGTTGTCAAAGGCAAGAGCCGTGACACAGCGTGGTTTGCGATGACGGATGAGGATTGGCCGTCTATCCGCAAAGCATTCAAAGCCTGGCTGTCGCCGAAGAATTTTGATGCTTCGGGCGCTCAGAAAAAACCGTTGGAGGCGTATCGCAAATGATTACAGCGCTGGATCACTTCGGACTGCTCTGCCCGGACATGGCGCGCGCTGCTGCCGACTATGAGGCGCTGCTCGGCTTGCCGCCTGCCTGGCGCGCCGAGGCAGACGGTGTTGCGACTTGCGTTTTCGCGGTTGGCAATACCGCGCTCGAGCTCATGGCCCCGTCCGGCGGTGGCCCGGCCGCAGACAAGCTCAGAGAGATGACGGAAACGGGTGCGCGGCTGACCACGCTGGTGTATCGCTCCGACGATCTCGGCGAAGACCACAATTTGATGACGCGGCGCGGTCTGAACCCGGGCGAGATTGTAGATGGTACAAGTACGCATCTGGAGTCAGGTGAGGCGCGGTCGTGGCAGCGATTCAGAA
Source organism: Henriciella sp. (assembly GCA_041984335.1). Taxonomy (GTDB): domain Bacteria; phylum Pseudomonadota; class Alphaproteobacteria; order Caulobacterales; family Hyphomonadaceae; genus Henriciella. The sequence continues at coordinate 24,908 of JBHIYI010000001.1, forward strand.
TCCCCGATGATGTCATGGCGGGCGTCAAGACATTTGTGCTTGAGCCGGCAGCGCCGCTGCCCGAGTTCGATGCGCCCTCTGGCGCTGTCACATCGCTCGATCACCTGGTCATCAACACGCCAAATCCGGAGCGGGCGGTCGCAAATTATGGCGCACGGCTTGGTTTGCGTCTGGCGCTCGACCGGACAGCGGAGCAGTGGAAAACGCGTTTCCTGTTTTTCCGGCTTGGCGGGCTGACGCTCGAGATTATTCACCCCCTGGGCGAGGCGCAGGATCCGGCCGGTCCGGATTCAATCTGGGGCCTGACCTGGGAGACGGATGATCTGGAAGCGGCGCATGCCCGCCTGACGGATCTTGGCCATGATCTCAGCGAAATCCGCACCGGCCGGAAGCCGGGTACGACAGTCTTCACCGTCCGGGATCGCACCCAGGGCGTGCCCACCCTGTTCATCGCTCACGCAAAGCGTTAGAAAGCCCGCCATGAAAGCCTTTACAAAACTGCGCTCCACCGCCGCCCCACTGACGGACAAGGGCAAGCTGATGGTCAATGTCGACACCGACATGATCATCCCCAAACAATTCCTGAAAACGACTGAACGCGACGGTCTGTCAGAAGGCCTGTTCCACGAGCTGAAGACCCTGGCTGATGGATCGCCAAATCCGGATTTTGTGCTCAACAAGCCGCAATACCGGAACGCTGGTGTACTAATCGCGGGTGAGAATTTCGGATGCGGGTCGTCGCGCGAACATGCGCCCTGGGCGCTGCTCGACCAGGGGATTACCTGCGTTATCGCACCGAGCTTTGCCGACATTTTCTACAATAATTGTGGCAAGAACGGCATCCTCGCCATCGCCTTGCCGCTGGATGTTTGCGAGGCCCTTGCCGGGCAGGCGGGTGGCAGCAATAGTGTGTTTGAGATCGACCTCGAGGCCAAGACCGTGACCACCCCGGACGGCGAGACGCACAGTTTCGACTATGATGAAGGGCGGCGTGAGAAACTTCTGAAGGGCCTCGATGACATTGCACTCACCCTGCAATCGGAAAGCTCTATCAGCGCCTATGAGACGCAGCGAAAACTCGCAACACCCTGGCTGGAGACGATGTCATGAAGCATGCGATCGCCGTTCTGATCGGGGCGGGCCTGCTATCAGCGTGCATTCCCGATATCATGAACACGGAGCCCGAGGTGCGAGGGCTGGAAGGCGCGGCGCCGGTCCAGACCTTTACAGACCCGGCGAGCGGAACAACTGTGACGTTGCGCCCGGGTGGGAAGCTAAACCTGAAGCTCGATTCCAATCCCACGACCGGCTATTATTGGTATCTAAAAGACATTGATGCTTCGCGCGTCGATCAGCTCAGCGAAGCCTATTTCGCAGATCCTGCGCCGGAGGGCCTGACGGGGAGTGGCGGCCACCAGATGTTTGTTTTCGAGGCCCTGCAAATCGGGAAATCTGACCTCATCCTGTCCTATGAGCGCTCGCCGCAAGACGTGGCTGAAACGCTCGAATTGAAAATAAAGGTGGTGGAATGATTATCGTCGAAGGTAGCGCGCGGATTCCTGAAGACGCCTGGGATCAGGCCATAACCGCCATGCAAGCGATGATCACGGCTAGCCGCGAAGAAGCGGGATGTATCGAATACGCCTATAGCCGCGACTTGCTGGATCCAAACCTGCTGCGCATCACTGAGCGCTGGAAGGACAAGGCCGCGCTGCAAAGCCATTTTGCCGAACCGCACATGGCGGTGTTTCGTCAGGCACTGGCGGCAGTTGGCCCCCGTGACCTTCAGGTTCGTATGTATGAGGCCGAGCCGGAGCCATTGCCACTCTAGGACGAGCGCGCTTGGTCGCAGTAGACTCAATCCATGCAACCTGATCTATGGCGCGAAACGAATTTCGCGCGGATGAGGTTTTCATGAGCCAGACCATGCTTTTGCTGCCCGGTGACGGGATCGGCCCTGAAGTTGTCGAACAGGCCCGGCGTGTGGCTGCAGTGGTCGCGCCTGACCTTGAATTTGAAGAGGGCCTTGTCGGCGGCGCATCGATTGATGCGCATGGAGAGCCGCTCACCGTTGATACGCTGGTCAAAGCCAAGTCCAGCGATGCCGTCCTGCTCGGCGCTGTCGGCGGCCCGAAATGGGATCAGGTAGAGCGCCATCTGCGGCCTGAAATGGGGCTGCTGCAAATTCGCAAGGGCATGGATGTGTTTGCCAACCTTCGCCCGGCCTTCTGCTTTCCGGCGCTTGTCGATGCATCCAGTCTGAAGCGAGAGATTGTCGACGGCCTCGATATCATGATCGTCCGCGAATTGACCTCGGGCGTGTATTTTGGCGAACCGCGCGGGTTTGAGCGCGGGATCGGCGACAAGAGTTTTGGCTATGAGACGTCCCGCTACACGAAAGGCGAAATCGACCGCGTTTCGCGCGTCGCGTTCGAGATTGCGCGCGGACGCCGCGGCGAAGTTGCCTCGACTGAGAAGTCGAATGTCATGGAAAGCGGCCTGTTTTGGCGTGAAACGGTGACCGAGCTGCATAAGCAAGAAGGCGCTGGCGTGACCCTCCGCCATATTCTCGCGGATGCTTGCGCCATGGAGCTGGTCCGCGATCCGAAACAGTTTGATGTGATTCTGGCCGGCAATCTGTTTGGCGATATCCTATCGGATGCGGCTGCGATGCTGACAGGCTCGATCGGGATGCTTCCCAGCGCATCGCTCAGCTATGAGGGCAAGCCGGGCCTGTACGAGCCAGTGCACGGCTCAGCCCCGGACATTGCCGGGAAAGGCTTTGCCAATCCATGCGCGGCGATCCTGTCGCTGGAAATGGCGCTGCGCTGGTCATTGGGCCGGGCAGAGGCGGCCGACCGCTTGTTTGCCGCTGTTGGCAAGGCGCTCGACGCTGGCGCCCGGACGCGCGACCTTGGCGGCACGCTGTCGACGCAGGACATGGGCGACGCGGTGATTGCGGCGCTTTAGGTCTCACTTTCCCGTATTGCCAACGCAAGTTGGCATCTATGGCGGCTGGCTGAGTCGTTTAATTTTGCACTCGACCGCCATGGGTCCTGACTTTCGTCAGGAATGCGGTGGTGGATTTCACTCTGCGTTCGCGTCCATGGCGAGAATGATCTGCGCATAGCCCTTGGCCAGGCGGCCCATATTTTCGACTGTGATGCGCTCGCTCGTGCCGTGGAAGCCGGTCAGGTCTTCAGGCGACATGACGGCGGGCATAAACCGGTAGACGCTATCGGTAATCGCCGTGGCATAGCGCCCGTCGGTCGCGCCCAGAACCAGGCCCGGCGTCACTGGCGCGCCGCTGGAATCGGCTGCGACGGCATAGAGGACTCCATAGGCGAGATTGTTCATCGGGCTCACGGGTGAGGCGCCGGTACCGCGAATCCCGCTGCGCCCCAGGGTCACTTCAAGTCCCTCAATATCCTTCGTCACGCGTTTCACATGTTCAATGATGCTCTCTTCGGTATCGTTTGGGTGAATGCGGAAATTGATAATCGCCGTGGCGCGCTGGGCGAGGACGTTTTCCTTTGCCGACCCGGCGAGCATGGTTGGAGCCGTTGTCGTGCGGATCATCGCATTGGCTGACGGGATCGCGCCCATCTGCTTCTCGATCATGCCGCCAAACAGCCATTGATTGGCGAAGGCCATCCGCATCATGAATGGCATGTCCGCCGCGGAGGTCTTGAACAGGGTCGAGACAGGCGGCCGCGAGAAGTCGGCCGGCATCTGGTTCTCGTCGAGCGCGATTAACGCACGCGACAGGCGCACGGTCGCACTATTGCGCGGCGGGGTCGAAGAATGCCCGCCCGCTGCAGTAACCGTCAGTTGCAGGGTGACATATCCTTTTTCAGCGATCCCGATAAAGGCCAGTGTGCCGCCCGTCAGGGGGTTGTTCTCAACCGCCATGAACCCTTCATCGAGCGCCATGACAGGGGAGACACCGCGCGACTTGAGCAGTTCGACGCCAGCTGCCGCGCCGGATCCTGACACTTCCTCATCATGCCCGAGCATCAGCAGCACGGTGCGTTTGGGGGCGAACCCGGAAACCGCCAGCGCATCCAGTGCCTCGAGCAGACCGACCATGGAACCCTTGTCGTCAATCGCGCCGCGGCCATAGACATAGCCGTTCTGAATCGCGCCGGAAAATGGCGCGGCGTCCCAGTCGTCTTCAGTACCGATATTGACCGGTACTACATCCTGGTGCGCCATCAGAAGCAGCGGATCGAGACTTGGATCAGACCCCTGCCAGGTGAAAAGCAGGCTGTAGCCGCCCGGAATGGTTTCCTTATTGGCGGCGGCATGGAAAGCGGGATAGGTCTCCTCCATCCAGGCTTGCAGCGCGAGCCAGGGCCCTTCCTGACCGACGCGAGGATCGCCCGGCGCCACGGTGACGGTCTGGAACTGAATGGCTTCGCCCAGATGCTCAGCGGCAATATTGGCATCGAATTCGGGCACGTCGGGCAGCACGATTTCCCGCACATCCCCTGGCACGCCGCCATAATTGAATGTCCGAAACAGGATCACGGCGACCAGCAAGACCAGAATTCCGCCAATGCCGAAGAGTATATTCTTGATCATGCGCCCTGCCTCCCGCTGTTTTCCCGGACTGTGGCGGCAGGAGGGAGGATTGGCAAGCTATGACGCTAGGCCAGCCTGTATGGGCTCCTATGCGTTCGAAAACCGAAGATCCGATCGAGCCGCGCTGCCAACAAAAGTTGGCACCCATGGCGGCTGGCTGAGTATGTCCCCGGCCGCCATGGATCCTGACTTGCGTCAGGAACACGGCTGGGGCTCGGTTCTCGCATCTGGATGCGCAGGTGTTGGCGAAGGTTGGAGCGCAAATTGTACTTGTCATCCCGGCCGCAGCGCAGCGGAGAGCCGGGACCCAGTGTTGGTGCCCTCAAAAAATCTGGGTCCCGGATAAGCGCTGACGCCCTTTCCGGGATGACAACTCAAGTCCCGTTCTGCCAACGCAAGTTGGCGCCCATGGCAGATGGCTGAGGTGTCACCTCAACGGCCATGGATCCTGACTTGCGTCAGGAACACGGTTGGGGGGTATGGAACTGGTTCAATAGGGACGATCGCCATTCACCGTCGCCCGGCGCATGTGTCGTCTTTGTCCTTGATAGTCATTCAATGCGTAATGCCAGCAGCAGCGATTGTCCCAGAACGCGACTGCATTCTGGCTCCAGCGGAAGCGGCAGGTAAATCGCTCATCACGGGAATGTTCGAACAGGAAGTTCAGCAGCGGCCGGCTCTCGCGCTTTGTCATGCCGGCGAATCTGAGCGTGAAAGCTGGGTTCACATAGAGACCCTTGCGGCCGGTTTCAGGGTGGGTGCGCACGACGGGATGCTCGAATTCCGGTGCGTCCACAGCGATCTCGGATTGCATGGACTGGCGGTCCTGCGCCGACTGGCCTCGGGCGCTATATTCGCGGCTGGCGGAATGGATAGCATTCAGGCCGCCTAGCATTTCCTTCATCCCGTCCGAGAGCGCCTCATAGGCGGCAATCTGATTGGCGAACAAAGTGTCGCCGCCAAAAGTCGGAATTTCGACCCCGTACAGGATCGACCCGAGGGCGGGTTCTTCGAGGAAAGACATGTCCGAATGCCAGCCGCCGCCAAAGTTCAGTTTGTCTTCCGGTTCCTTGATGATCTCGAGTAGCTCGGGATGGCCGTCCATGCCTTTCACATAGGGATGGACGTTCAGCGTTCCGAAACGCCGGGCGAAGGCCTTTTGCGCGTCCGGCGTTAGGTCCGCCTGGTCACGGAAAAAGATCACATGATGGTCAAGGAAAGCGCCATGGATCTCATCAAACTGCGCATTGGTGAGATCGTCTGCGAGATTGACGCCTGAGATTTCGGCGCCAAGTGCCCCTGCAATCGGGGTGATATCGAGCGTAGAAGCCATGCGGGCATTCTACGCTCGATCTGGAAGGAGTCTATCTATTCCCCAGCGTCTTCGCCCGCAGCTTCCTGCGGGAACAGGCGGTCATAAAGATATGAGAATTCCAGAGCGGTCCGCTTGGCGCGCTCTTTCTGGTTGGCCGCAGCCGAGTGGCCACCATCAATATTCTCATAATAGAGGAATGGTTTGTCTGCGTCTTCGAACAGTTTTGCCATTTTCCGCGCATGCCCCGGGTGCACGCGGTCATCTTTGGTCGAGGTGACAAATAGCGGTACCGGATAATCGGCGTCTGGATCAAAATTTTGATACGGAGAGATGGTCTCGAGGAATGCGCGTTCCTCAGGAATGTCCGGGTTTCCGTATTCATCGACCCAGGAGGCCCCTGCGAGCAGCTTGTGATAACGCAGCATGTCGAGCAGTGGCACCTGAATCACAACGGCGTTCCAGAGGTCCGGGCGCTGCGTGATCATCACACCCATCAGCAGACCGCCATTCGACCCGCCCATGATTCCGAGATGTTCCGGGGTTGTGACCCCGATCTCGATCAGGTCTTCGCCGACGGCGATGAAATCGTCATAGATGCGCTGGCGATTGCCTTTGAGGCCGGCCTGGTGCCAGCTTGGTCCGAACTCGCCGCCGCCGCGAATATTGGCGAGCACATAGGCACCGCCGCGCTCCAGCCACATGCGACCGATCCCGCCGCTATAGCTTGGCCGCATCGAGACTTCGAAACCGCCATAGCCATAGAGCAAAGTTGGCGTTGTGCCGTCCAGTGTGATGCCATCGCGATGGACCACGAAGTAAGGGATTTTCGTTCCATCTTTGGACGTCGCCTCTTTCTGGTGAACGACGAGGCCTTCGGTATCGAACTTTGAGGGCAGGGATTTCAGCGCCTCTGTTGAATTCGTCGCCGCATCGAAGGTCAGCAGGCTGTCAGGGCTCAAAAAGCCCTCATAATTGATGAAGACCGTCTCTTCATCCTCGTCGGCGAACGCAATGCCTGCCTGACCTGTGCCGGGGAGGGTTACGTCCGTGGTCGTCCAGCCAGCACTGTCATCATGCTCGAGGCGAAGGATCTTGCCGGCGACATTGTCATTGATGGAGAGCAGCGCGGCAGATTTTGACACCGACACCCCGTTCACGGCCTGGCGCTCATTGGCGCGGAACACCAGCTCTACCGGGGGAAGTTCTTTGGTGTCGAGGAATTGCTGCAAGTTGAAGGCGACGAGATCGCCCGTCTTGAATTCGTCAGATCCCACCGTCCAGTCTTCCTGCAGCGTTACGAACTGCCAGCCTTTATAATCGCTGCCGAGAGATGACTTTTGCGGAATCGGGAATGCAACCGGCTCGCCGTCGCTCAACAGCCAATAGGTCGACGTAAAGAACGTGTCAGCTTCGACGGCGCCGTAGATCATGGTGCCGTCATCGAGTTCCGACGACCACGGCCAGACGCCAACATCTGTGGCCTGACCGGCGTAGAGTTCGGCCGCATCTGCAAGCGCTTCACCGCGTTTCCACAGACGGACAGAAGACGGGTATCCGGACTCGGTCAGGGTCGATCCATCGCCGCCCCAGTCGGTGCCGACCAGAACCGTGTCATGATCAATCCAGGCGAGGCCTTGCTTGGCTTCATCTGTGACGAACCCGCCTTCAACGAAGGCTTTTGCGTCGAGATCAAATTCGCGATTGATGACCGCATCCTTGCCGCCATCGGAGAGCGAAACGAAACAGAGGGTCTTGTCCGCGCCGTCTGGCTTGAAGCAATTGGAGCCCTTGAATACCCAATTCTTGTCCTCATCCGCGGACAGTTGGTCGAAGTCGAGGACGGTTTCCCACTCGGGCTCGTCGGTCTTGTAACTCTCAAGCGTCGTGCGACGCCAGAGTCCACGCACATTGGTCTCGTCCTGCCAGAAATTATAGACCATGCCATCGCGCACGGTGCCATATGGAATGCGGTCATTCGACGTCGCGAGATCCAGCGCCATGGCGTAATTTTCGTCATGGACCGAGATGTCCTGAATCGCCGCAAGCGAGCGATCATTCTGGGCGTTTACCCAGGCCAGCGCCTCTTCACCTTCAACCTCTTCAAGCCAGAGATATGGGTCTGTCTCAGTCTCCGCCGTGGCACTCGTTGCGGGGTCTGAAGCGACGTCTGTTGTGGCGTCCACACTATCCTCGATTTCTGCTTCTGGCGTTGCGGTTTCGTAGATTGTTGTGCACGCCGCAATGAGTGCGCCTGCGGCAACAGCGGTTAAGGTGAAACGCATCACTATCCTCCTGATTTTGAGGAGAGGTGTAGCGCGGCAGGCCCTCAGGGCAAGAGAGTTTGCCTCAATTTCGGGTGATTATGCGACATTCTTTCCTGTCGACTGTCGGACGATGAGCTCGAAATCAAAGACTTCCTCAAGAGACGTGTCCTCGTCCGGGTTCATCAGGCGTTCGGCAGCGCGCCGGGCCATGTCCACGACCGGCTGTCGGATCGTCGTCAGAGGTGGCCACACAGCTGATGCAAGGCGGGTATCGTCATAGCCTGCAATCGATATATCGCCCGGGATCTGGAACCCGGCTGCCATCACCGCGGTCATTGCGCCGACGGCCATGTCATCGTTTGCGGCAAAGATCGCGGTTGGCTTCGGATCGGCGGTAATCAGCTTGCGCGCGGCCTCCAGGCCAGAACGCAGGGAATAGTCACCTTCAGCGATATGAATTGGGTTCACGCGAAGGCCGGCCTCCGACAGGGCATCGAGGTATCCGTCATGCCGCGCGGTGGAGGCATTGTGTCCAGCAGGCCCTGCAATGAAGGCAATTTTCTTGTGGCCCAAACGGATCAGGTGACGGACCATTTCCAGCGCTGCAAGACGGTCGTCGAGGCGCATCACCGGCGTATTCTCCGGCTGGCGCGCTGGCGACAGGCTCGCATAATAGGTGCCATTATCCTTGAGCAGGCCGAGAATGTCTGCATCGTCGCAAAGTGGCGGGGTCAGGACCACACCATCGGCGCGCGACGTCATCAGGAAGGCCTGCAATCGATCGAGGAAATCAGGCGCTTTGCGATCGACGAGTTCTGGTAGCAGGAAGTAGCCCTTCGCACGGCACGCTTCATAAATCCCGGTATTCACAGCCGTGACATATTCGGGGTTCGGGTTGTCGTGCAAATGCGCCAGCAGGAAGGATCTGGCACCCGCAAGGGAGCGGGCCGCCGGATTAGGCCGGTATCCCAGTTCGCGCGCAGCCTTCATCACAAGTTCGCGTTTGGCCGGGCGAACATTAGGTTCATTGTTCAGGACGCGCGAAACCGTTTTGGCAGAGACTCCTGCCCGTTCTGCAACGTCATCTATGGTGATCGCGCGTGGCGGGCGGCTTAGGCCCATGAAGCATCTCCCCGTATATTCCCCTTTTGTGGCGCAATATGATCACAAGCGCAATCTATCCGTGTGCGGATAAGGTTTTTCGCCAGCCTCTGCCACATTTCGGCGCAGGTCATAGCACGCTGCCCACTTCAATTGCGTAAAGACGGGTCAAATATCCGCTTCAGGCGTGTTTTCGGCCATTGCACGCATCATGAATAGCGGGAGGGATCCCCGTTCGGTCATCAGCCAGTCGAGCGGAATATCGTGTGGCTCTGCGGGCACCTGATCCAGTTCCTGACCAAAGAAGGCCAGACCGCAGACGAAGACGCGCCCCTTCGCGCGTAATTTGGAGAGGGCGCGATCGTAGTGGCCTTTGCCATAGCCCAGCCGGTTCCCTTTGCGGTCGAAACCGAGCAGGGGCGTCAACACCAAAGTCGGCGTCACAATTGGCGCGTCGGCGGGAGGCTCCTGCAAGCCAAAAGGACGATCTTCCAAGGCGTTTCCAGGCGCCCACGACCGGAATGTCATGGACCCATCATCCTCAACCCGCGGCAGGCAGATATCAGCATCGCGTTCATTCTTCAGGCGGCGAACGAGCGGGAAAGGATCGATTTCGCTTCCAATCGGCCAATAGGCGGAGACGGTCGGACCGTACCGCTCCAGCAATTTCATCGGAAACTTATCTGCCAGGCTCTCCCCAGCGTCCGGATCGCGGGCATTCAGCTCGGCGCGGAGCGCCTTCATTTGCGCCCGCAGATCGCGCTTGGACGCCGTCATGCCGGTTCCGGCTCTTCGACCGGCATATCGGCGAGCCCGACGAGGGCCCGTGCATAGGCGTGCGCCGAGAAGGGCTGCAAGTCTTCTGCTTTCTCGCCCACGCCGACAAAGTGAATGGGCAAAGCATGCGCTTCTGCGATCGCCACCAGGACGCCGCCTTTGGCAGTGCCATCCAGCTTGGTCATCACAATGCCGGTAACATCAGCGGTATGGCGGAAAGCCTCGACCTGGCTGAGAGCGTTCTGGCCCACTGTTGCATCGAGCACCAGGATAACATCATGCGGCGCATCCGGATCGAGTTTGCGGGTGACGCGTACAATCTTGGCGAGTTCTGCCATGAGCTCGGTTTTATTCTGCAGCCGCCCAGCTGTATCGACCAGGACCAGATCGAGATCTTCGGCCTTGGCCTTTTCAATCGCCTCATAGACAAGACCGGCGGCGTCGGCGCCTGGTTCCTTTGCGAGGACGGGTATCCCGGCCCGTTCGCCCCAGACGGTGAGCTGCTCGATCGCCGCGGCGCGGAACGTATCGCCCGCGACGAGGAGCGCCTTGGCCCCCTGTTCCTGCAGTTTTGACGCGATTTTTCCGATCGTGGTGGTCTTGCCGGACCCATTCACACCGACAAACAGAACAACGCGGGGTCTGGAGCCCTCGGAAAAATCGACGATCTGTTCGCGCGGCGACATGATGGCTTCGATTTCGTCGGCGAGGGCCAGCTTGATTTCTTCGTCCGTGACGTGTTTGTCCATGCGGGTCTTGGCCAGATTCTGGACGATCCGCGCGGATACTTTGCCGCCCATGTCGGAGGTGAGCAGGATGTCTTCAAGGTCTTCCAGCGCCTCATCATCCAGCTTGCGCTGTGTGAACATACTGGAAATAGACGCGCCCATTTTGGAGGATGATTTCGCAAGTCCGGACGAGAGTTTGGAGAAAAAGCCGGGTTCAGCCACTTCCGCATAGGGATCGGGTTCGCCGCGTGCGATCGCGGCCTGGCGCTCGGCTTCGCGCCTGGCGCGTTCTTCCGCAAGCTTTTGCCGCAAGGCTTCATCGGCGCGGCGCTGTTCCAGCAAAGCGAGCTCGGCTTTGGCCTTTTCCTCCTGCGCGCGGCGTTGTTCTTCAGCCTTGCGCGCTGCTTCCGCTTCTTCGGCCAGGCGTTCCCGCTGCTCTGCCGCCTTGCGCGCTGCTTCAGCGGCGGCTGCATCGGCGCGGCGCTTTTCTTCGGCTTCCCGGGCAAGGCGCTGGGCTTCGGCGCGCGCCTGTTCGGCCTGACGCGCCGCTTCTGCATCGGCAGCCGCCTTGGCTTCGGCTTCTGCGGCGAGACGTTCAGCCTCGGCCTGTGCGCGCGCGGCGTCCTCGGCGGCCTTCGCGTCGGCTTCGGCTTGCGCTCTTGCGCGTTCGGCCTCTTCCTCAGCCTTGAGGCGGGCGGCTTCGCGGTCAGCGGCTTCCTGGGCGAGTTGCGCAGCTTGTTGCTCGGCCTCTGCTGCATCGCGCTGCTGGCGTTCTTCCCAGGCGCGATTGGCTTCAGCGACCTTGCGCTCGATTTGGGCCTGTTCCGCCGCTTTGCGTTCGGCCTCTTCCTCTGCGAGCCGGGCCGCTTCTTCTTCCGCGGCTTTGTGAGCAGCCAGCTCCTCGGCCGAAAGCTCGGGCGCTTCCATCTCGGCGCCGGCTTTCAGCGCCTCTTCTTTTTTCTTCTTCTTGCCGAACCAGAGGATCATAGCGCCTGTGCTTTCAGTCTTGTCTTGTCATGTCCGATTATCCGCGCCCGCACCGGGCGTCCAGCCTCGCCTGTTTCCGCTTCGAAGATGACCGGCGTGAAGTCGGGCAAACGACCCTGTGCGCCGCGCTCGACCAGAATCTCGGTTTCCCTGCCAATATGGGCATCAAGATGCTTAACCAGAGCGACCGCGCCAGCGTCGCGTAGCCGCGCGGCGCGGGCCTTGATAATGCTTTTCTCAAGCTGCGGCATGCGCGCTGCAGGCGTCCCCGGGCGCGGGCTGTAAGGAAAGGCGTGCAGGAAGGCGATCTCGCATTCTTCGATCAGGTTCAGCGAGTTCTGGAACGCAGCCTCTGTCTCAGTCGGGAAGCCGGCAATAATATCGGCCCCGAGCGCCATGTCCGGGCGAATTTCGCGCAGGCGCTGGGCGAGTGTGATGGCCTGCTCGCGTGAATGACGACGTTTCATCCGCTTCAGGATCAGATTATCGCCATGCTGCAGGCTGAGATGCATGAACGGGGCGATGCGCGGATCAGACAGGGCGTCGAACAGGGCCTCGTCCATTTCGATGGCATCGATTGAGGAAATGCGCAGTTGTTTCAGGTCCGGCACCAGTTTGAGAATGCGCTGAACCAAATTACCCAGTTGGGGAGCGCCGGGCAAATCCGCGCCCCAGGAGGTCAGGTCGACACCGGTCAGTACGACTTCATGGTGTCCCGTTTCCACCAGGCGGCTAATCATGTTTACGACATCGCCTGCAGGCACGGAGCGCGAATTACCGCGGCCATAAGGAATGATGCAGAAGGTGCAGCGATGGTCGCAGCCATTCTGGACCTGAACATAGGCCCGGGCGCGACCATCCATGCCGTCTATCAGATGACCCGCTGTTTCTTCGACCGACATGATGTCGTTGACCCGGACTTTCTCTGTACCCCCCAGCAGATCGACGGGTTGCCAGGTTGCAGCCTGCATCTTCTCGTGATTGCCGATGACGCGGGTCACCTCAGGCATTTTGGCGAACATGTCTGCATCGATTTGCGCGGCGCAGCCTGTGACGATCACGGGCGCGTCCGGATTCTCCTTGGCGGCGCGGCGAATGGTCTGACGCGCGCTTCGGACAGCCTCTGCGGTGACTGCGCACGTATTGACAATGATTGCACCGTCGAGCCCGGCAGCTTCGGCATGTCCGCGCATGACCTCGCTCTCATAGCTGTTGAGGCGACAGCCGAGCGTGATGACCTGCGAGGGCCGGGAGGAGGGTTTGGTTTCAGCCATGATAGGTGAGGGGCATATCGCGCTGCAAAGCCCCAAGAGCAAGAGGGGATTGACTGTTTGAGAAAATAAGTGAATACTCGCTCACTATTCTATGGAGAGTCGTATGCTCGGCGTTTTGATGCTTTTATCCTTTCTGGTTCCCCTGGTTGGGGCGCTCGCGATCCGGCGCTACTGGTGGACCGGCGCCTGGGCTGCCGTCTCAGCCGTGGTTGCTGCGCCGGTGCTCAATAAGCTGATCACACACACATATGACCCAATGGGCTGGGGGTTTTTGCTTGTTCTGGTCTTCTTGCCAGCGGCGATAGGCTCGGCGCTTGGCATTGCGGTCACCGCTCTGCGCCGTCGGCTGTCCGGCCCCGGCGCCATTGCACCCCTGAATATCGGAATCGCAGCAGGCTTCGCCGCGATGACGGTTTTCCTGGGTTTGGTCTTTTCGACTGATGTCTGAGCGTCTCTCAGCTCTTGCGCCTGAACCGCGCCAGAAGCGGATAATGATCGGAGCCGACAGAATCCAGCACCTTGAATTCGACCAGCTCGAAATTCTCAGAGGCGATGATGTGATCGATCGATATGCCCATGGCCGGGAAGAATGTGGGCCATGTGGCTGAAAAGCGCGGATCGCCCGCGCGCTTGCCCGGCAGATCTCTGAACGTCGCGCTCCACGGTGTTGTGTTGAAGTCGCCCATCAGAATGAAATGGTCTGCATCGGAAGCCGTGTCGCCTGCAACATTGAGCAAAGTATCGCGGGCCTTCGTCCAGGATGATGAAACCGGGATCAGAGGGTGCGTAATCACGATCCGCGTCCCATCCCAATCGCCGGCGAGGTCAGCGGCGATCAAGCCGCGCCCGGCGGTGTCTTCCGGGATGATCTTGTTCAGCTGCTCTACGGGATTGCGGGACAGAAGCGTGAGCGCCAGCGACGAACGCTCCTCGCCGGTAGGCAACCGCTTGAATGTCGGGAAGTGTTGCTCAAATCCGCGTTCGCCAAAAACAGGGGAAGTCTCGTTGATCGCGACCAGGTCAGCCTGCTCCTGCTCCGCCAGCGCGCCGAGCTCAATCATTGCATCCGGCTGCGCGAAAACGTTTGCGGTGATGACGGTCAGGCAGTCCCCCGGCAAGCAGGCGCTCTGCTGCGGCGCGTGAAACTTCGAAAAGGTGATGAAGGGCAACGCCGCGGCCGCGGTGAGCAATCCGCCGACGGCCGCGGCGCGGGGCCGAAACGCCATCAGACCGATGATTGCAAGAGCGGAGAGCGCCACCACTTGCGGCAGAAAACTCACAGCCATTTCGAGCACGGACACACCCGAGACAACCTGCGCGAGGATAACCATCGGGCAGAGTACAAAAAAACAGGTGAACGCATACACCGTGGCCAGCGGCTTCAGGATGGAGGTTGGATCAAACGCGCGCATGCGATTCAAACAGTAAAGCTCTCTTCCAGTTCGACCGGTCCGGTCATGATCACATGGTCGGTATCTTCGTTCCAATCGATGAATAAATCGCCACCGTCGAGGATCAGCCTCGCGTGTCGTTCGGTCTTGCCCGCCCGGGCAGCACAGACAAGCGCGGCGCAGGCGCCGGTTCCGCAGGCTTTGGTCAGCCCGGCCCCACGTTCCCAGACACGCAGCCGGATCGTCTCGCGATCAATGATCTGCGCGAAGCCGACATTCGCCCCTTCAGGAAAGGTCGGGTGCCACTCCACGAGCGGGCCAATCGCCGGGATGTCATAGGCGTCGACATCATCGACAAAGAACACCGCATGCGGATTGCCCATGCTAACAACAGCCGGGCTGTGAAGGTAAGGATTGTCCATTGGCCCGATTTTCACGTCGACGCCGCGAACATCCATTTTCTCAGACAAGGGAATGTCTTCCCATCCCATCAGCGGCGAGCCCATATCCACGCTGACCAGTCCGTCCGCCGCGCGTGTGCCTTTGAGCAGGTCCGCCTCGGTCTGGATCCGGACCTGATCCTTGCCGGACTCTTCCAGCAAAAGGTGGGCGACGGCGCGCGTGCCATTGCCGCAAGCTTTGACCTCGCCGCCATCCGCGTTCCAGATACGAAGAAATGCATCGGCGCGCAAATCCTTCTCAATCGACATGATCTGGTCGGCTTTCATCGTCTCGGCGATTTCACGCAATTGCGCTTCAGACGGTGCGAATTTCTGTTCGCGCGCGTCGAACACAGCAAACGCATTTCCTGCGCCATTCATCTTCCAGACTCGCATGTGCCGACCTCATTCGCGCTTGAAGCGGGACATAATCGCCAACCTTGGTGATTAAAAGACCTATTTTGGCAGCCGTGTGGCGCTGAGCCAGGCACCAGACTGGATGATCGCCGCAATCATCAGGAGCAGCTGAATAATCCAGTGACTGATGATGAAAGCCGAGAGCCCTGCGGCAATGGAGAACCAGTGCAGGCGCGGCTCGCTCATCAGATAGCCAGCCAGCCGTCTTTTGCCTTCTATCGTGGCGAGCGTCACATGCGCCCAGATCCGGTTCATTCCCGGCGGTCCGAACACATCCTGCAGGTCCTGAGGATCAGTCACGCCGGACAATTCAGCAAGCTCGCGTACACCGGTATGACCGAATTCTACGCGTTGACGCAGCTGCATGATCTGCACCAGGCGAATGAAGGCCGAAATCATCACCGCGAGCGCGATGGAGACAAGAGGCAGGCCGGTCAGGAGGGTCATGCGAGCCTATATAGGATGTACGGCGCTATTTCGGTAGCACCCAACGATCCGGCCCTTCTCGCTCATCGCGGTATCGCCGCCCAATAGTCGAAATCAAGGCAGACCCCCCGTGCATATTTGCCATCTTCACCGCGCAGGGCGAAGTCCCCAGGATCCTGGTCTTTGACCGCGACCAGGCGCAGGCGCAGCGCGCCAACCGTGTCGGAGAGCTCCACTTTGTCCAGCACTTCGCTCCAGGCATAGACTGTGTCACCGGCAAAGAGCGGTCCGGCATGCGTGCCGCCATTGATCGCCAGAAGCTCGGCCGCATTGGCAAGGCCATTGAAACTCAGCGCCCGGGCAATCGAGATCACGACGCCGCCATAGATCAGGCGTTTGCCGAACCGGCTGGCTTTCTGGCCATGACCGTCAAAGTGCACTTTGGCGGTGTTCTGATACAGCCGGGTAGCGATCTGATGCTCGGCTTCTTCGACGGTCATGCCATCGACATGGTTGATCTTCTCGCCCACCTCATAGTCACCAAAGCGATAGCTTGAGCCTGACAGGGCATCGTCCCATCCATCATATGAACGTGAAAAGGGCAGCGTTTTCGGATCTACCGCGTCCGGCAATTCCGGAATCTGCGGTGCCGGCGCAGGCGAAGCGGGGTCGCGTTTGTTGACCATCACCCAGCGTACATAAGATAGCGCCTCGTTTCCCGTCTGATTGAACCCGCGTGTTCTGACATAGACGACACCGGTCTTGCCGTTTGAGTTTTCCTTGACGCCAATCACCTCGGAAATCGCGGTCAGCGTGTCGCCTGGATAGACAGCCATCGGGAACCGCCCATCGGCATATCCAAGATTTGCAACAGCATTCAGGGAAATGTCCGGCACCGTCTTGCCGAACACGACGTGAAACCCCAGCAGCGGATCGATCGGCAGCCCGTCATAGCCATTGGCTCTGGCAAATGTAGCGGCGCTGTACAGCGCGTGGCGCGATCCGGTGAGCGCGCGGTGCAGACTGATATCGCCGGTGCTGAGCGTCAGCGGCGTCGCGTGGCGAAGTTCCATGCCGACATGAAAGTCTTCGAAAAAATTTCCGGGATTTGATTTGGTCATATCGCCTTAAAAGGCGGGACAGTGGAGCCGGTCAAGCCTGCCCGTGCGACATCAGGTCAGACAGGCGAGAATTGCATCGTCACCAGTTCGGCCATGACCAGCGTCAAGGCATCGCCGCCTGAGCTGAAAGCGCTCGTGACATATGGGCTCATCAGCGCCAGAACCAGGACGGAAGTCAGACATCCGCCAACAAAGCGTGCCTGTTCGTCACGCGCCAGCTGCGGCAGCGCGCGGGGTCCATACACCACCAGCTGCGGGCCAAACATAAGAGCCGCAGACAACAGAATGAAGACAATGGCCGTGACTTGTAGAGCCAGCATCTGGACAACCTCGAATCAGAGTTCAGGGTTTTGTATGACAGCTCGTGGTTGAATTGACGTGTCTTCAATAGGTGAAATTTGATCGATCAGACGATGTCCAGCAGCTGCTCAATCGGACGACCGAGCGCGGCTTTCTTGCCATTGATCCCTATCGGGCGCTGGATAAGGCGCGGATTATCCGCCATCGCCGCATAGACCTCTTCATCCGTGGCCGAGGCGGGCAATTCAAACTTCACGGCATCCTTCTCGCGCAGAAATGCGCGGGGAGAGTCTGCGCCAAGCTGTTTGGCAATCGTCTTTAGCTCATCGACGGAGAGCGCCTCGCCGGCATTCATGTATTTGCGGACGTTCGGCTCGATTCCATTTTCCTGCAGCAAGGCGAGTCCCTTGCGGGAGGTGCTGCAGCCTGTGTGGTGTAATAGCGTGTAGGTCATGGGTTCATATCCTGATCTGGTTGCCGCCCAGCATAGAGACGGTTTCCCAAACGGCACATGAGGCAACATGACATTGGCAGCAGACGATCGCTGAGGTTAGTCTGTCGCATGACTGCTAAATCCAAGAACCCGATCCTCGACGCCGCGCGCGCCCTGCAGCCTGAACTCGCTGAGCGGGCACAGGAAATGGAAGAGGTACGCCGCCTGCCTGCCGACCTAGCCCGGAAAATGGCGGAGGCGGGGATGTTCCGCATGATCACGCCGAAAGCCTATGGCGGGCTGGAATCTACGCCGCGCGAGATTATCGATGTGGTCGAGGTGGTCGCCGAGGCCAATGCCAGTGCGGGCTGGTGCGCGATGATTGCGGCGACGACAGCGATGAATGCGGC
Source organism: Henriciella sp. (assembly GCA_041984335.1). GTDB lineage: Bacteria > Pseudomonadota > Alphaproteobacteria > Caulobacterales > Hyphomonadaceae > Henriciella. Next base: position 42,876 of record JBHIYI010000001.1, read on the forward strand.
CTATATGACACCGGATTTCGCGCGTGAAGTCTATTCTGATCCGCTGACTATCACGGGCGGCGTATTCGCTCCAATGGGCAAGGCCATGGTTGACGGGGACGATTACATTGTCAGCGGTCGCTGGCAGTGGGGCTCGGGCTCCGCCAATTGCACCTGGCTGTGCGGCGGCTGCATGGTATTCGAGAATGGCGAGCTCAGAACGCTCCCGAGCGGCCGCCCGGATGCGCGCATGATGGTTTTCCCGGCAAGCGACGCGGAATTGATTGATACCTGGCATGTGATGGGCCTCAAAGGGACAGGCTCTGGCGATATCGCGGTGGAGAATATTCGCGTGCCCAAGGGGCGCTCTGTCAGCCTGGTGGCGGACAAACCCAACATTGACGGACCGCTCTACAAATTCCCGGCCTTTGGCTTGCTCGCGCTGGGGGTAGCGGGAACCGCACTCGGAAATACGCGGGGAGCATTGCGCGCATTCGCAGACCTCGCGGTCGCCAAGAAGAACCAGGGCTCGGCCAAAACACTGAGTGAACGGGTTAATGTACAGGCCGAAATGGCCAAGATGACCGCGGCGTTCCGATCCGCGCGGGCTTACTTACACGATGAGATCGATCAGACTTGGGAGGTTGCACAAAACAGCGACGATATTCCGGTTGAGCGCCGCGCGGCTTTGCGGATGGCGTGCACACATATGGTGCGCACCGGGGCTGATATCACCCGTAATTGTTACGATTTGGGCGGCGGCGCTGCGCTCTTTCAGTCAAGCGACCTTCAGCGCCGGTTCCGCGATGCACACGCAATGACGCAGCACATCGTCACCGCGCCCGGGACATGGGAGCTTACCGGCCGACTCCTATTCGGGTTACCGACAGATGCGGGGATGGTGTGAGAAAATCTGAGGTCGCAAATCGCGCCTTATTCTCCGAGTACACCTGCGCAGGCAGGTGTCTAGGGACCGGCACATCCTAGCGTACGCACCGTCACATTTTAATCCTTGGATACCTGCCTGCGCAGGTATCACCGAACAAAATGGCGAAGCACTACTCGGCCTCGGCGACGACCTCATCGGCGCCGCGGGCGAGCGTTTTCATCACGCCGTCGGCTTGTTCGCCGGAATCAGAAGCGGCCTCTTTCTTGCGATTATAGGTCCGGCGACGTTTCGGCTTTTCACCACCCTCGGCTGAGGCTTCGACCGTTTCCGGTGCCTCAGCATCGTTCGTAGCCGCGCCATTCTCTTCGCGTGGTTTGCGGCTGCGGCGTCGCGGTTTGGCGTCTTCGCCGGACTCGCTTTGCGCCTCAGTTGCGGCTTCAGACGTGTTGTCGTCGTCTGATTGTTCGGCCCGCTCGGCTTCGCGCTGGGCACGTTCTTCGGCTTTTGCCGCGTCGCGCGCCTCGCGCTCCAGACGTGCCTCTTCTTTTTGCTTCTCGAACACGGCCACGATGCGGGCATAGTGCTCGGCGTGCTGGAACAGAGCTTCGGCTTTTACCCGGTCACCAGACGTTTGGGCGTCGCGGGCATACTGCATATACTTATCCAGAATTTGCTGCGCTGAGCCGCGAATACGGACGTCAGGTCCGTTGCTTTCATAATGGCGATTGGGGTTCGGGTTATTGTTATTATTGTTTCCACCCGAGCGGCGACGGCGCTTGCGCTGCATAGCCATAGGCAATTCCTGATCTTTGTTAGTCCGGTAAACGGACGGTTTCTTCGCGCGTATTGGCTCTTCTCTAAACTGTCGCGCTGACGAAAGGTCGGACAGGTTGCCCCCTGGTCACTGACCTTGAATAACTCGTAGCCGACGATTCCAGATTCGCCAAGAGGGTATCTGCTAAGATTTTATCGCGGCAATCGCGCGGGCATTGCCGCCAAGATCCTTGCGATGCTCCAGTTGCTTGAATCCAGCGCCTTCCAGAAGCGCGGTCACGGCCTGTTTCTGATCATAGCCAATTTCCAGCACCAGGTGCGCCCCGGCGCGCATCAGATCAGCGCCCAGGGCGATTATCTCGCGATAGGCGGCAAGCCCGTCCGGTCCGCCATCAAGGGCGTCCATCGGGTCAAAGTTACGAACCTCTGGCGCGAGATCCGGGATCACTTCGCTGGCAATATAGGGCGGGTTGGAAATGATCAGGTCGCATTGGTCCCATCCGATCCAGTCCGCCCAGGACGCATGCACCAATTGGACTCTGCCGGTCAGGCCAAGCGTCTCGAAATTTTCGTCCGCGAGGCTGATTGCGGCGGCATTTTGCTCGATCGCGGCGCCAGTTGCGCGGGAACGTTGGCTGAGCAAGGCCGCGAGAAGCGCCCCGGTCCCTGTGCCAAGGTCAGCCAGTTGCCAGGCCGCCTGCTGGGGGATCCGCATAAGCGCGAGATCGACCACGCATTCGCTGTCTGCGCGCGGGATCAAGGCGCGTCCGTCAGACCATAATTGCAGCCCGTAAAAGTCTGTGCGTCCGGCAATATGCGCAAAGGGCTGGCGATCCGCTCGCATGCGCACAGCCTCGCCAAACGCCGTTTTCAGCTCGGCAGAAACCGCCTCCATTTCCTTCGAAATCAGTGTCGCGGGGGTGTAACCGGCGACGAGACAGAGCAGACGACGCGCTTCCGTGCGGGGATCATCAAGTCCGGCATTCTGCAGTTTCTCCGCGCCGTGGCGGATCATGTCAGCCAGCGTCAGGTCGCTCACGCGTCTTCCATGGCGGCCAGGCGACGGGCCTGATCTTCGGTCATCAAGGCTTCGACGACATCTTCCAGCTTGTCTCCGGCAATGATCTTGTCCAGCGAGTAGAGGGTCAGGCCGATCCGATGATCGGTGACGCGGTTCTCGGGATAATTGTAGGTTCGGATCTTCTCGGACCGATCGCCTGACCCGACTTGCGATGCGCGGGCTTCGGCGCGCTCTGCGTCGCGCTCCTGTTTTTCCTTCTCATACAGGCGGATCTTCAATTGCTGCATGGCTTTGTCGCGGTTCACGTGCTGCGACTTTTCGGAGCTGGTGGCAACGATCCCGGTGGGGAGGTGGGTAATCCGAACCGCAGAATCGGTCGTGTTGACGTGTTGTCCGCCGGATCCGGATGCGCGCATCGTGTCGATGCGGATATCTTCCTGCCGGATCTCGATCTCAACGTCCTCAGGCGCTGGTAGAACGGCTACCGAGGCGGCCGACGTGTGGACCCGGCCCTGCGTCTCAGTCGCGGGCACGCGCTGGACCCGGTGGACGCCGGATTCCCATTTCAGCCGACCATAGACCCCGTCGCCTTCGACGTTCGCGATGATTTCCTTATAGCCGCCAACATCGCCTGGCGAAGCGCTCTGCAAGTCGATTTTCCAACCCTGGAGCTGCGCATAGCGCGAGTACATGCGGAACAGATCGCCTGCGAACAGGGCCGCTTCATCGCCGCCGGTTCCGGCGCGAACCTCGAGTACGATATTGGCCTTGTCATCCGCATCCTTTGGCAGGAGCAAGAGCTGCATTTCGTTCTCGGCATCGGGAATGCGCGCTTTCAGATCATTGATTTCTTCCTGCACGAGTTCAGCCATTTCCGGATCGCCATCCTTGGCCATGGCCTCAGCCTCGACCAAGCCCTCGCGCATGGAGATGAGCGATCGCGCCGCCTCTACGACAGGCTTGAGCTCGGCATGTTCGCGAGACAAAGCGACAATCTCGTCGCTATCCGTGGTCGCGCCCATACGGGCTTCGACTTCGTCGAAACGTTCGATAACCTGTTCGAGGCGGGACTGAGGAATGGTGGACATGCCCCGCCTCTAAACCGGATCGAGGCCTACAGGAAGACCCGAATGACTTCCTTTCCGATCATCACGAACAGGATGACCGATCCGATGAAGAACATCAGGAAGCGATAGATGACTTTTGGCGACAGGACCTGGATCAGAGAGTGCAAAACCCGCACGCCGACATAGCCATAGGCGAGGTTCAGCATCAGACCGTCCGCCCCGCCGGTCAGCGCGGCGAACACCATGAGCGCGTAAAAGATGGTCGGTTGCTCGTGCAGGTGATTGTAGTTATCCGCGACAGCCCGCACATTTGGAGGGATCTTGTCGGAATAGGTCCCGGGATGGCGCGCATCATCCGGATTGATCTGCGCTTTCTGCATGGCCGGGATCCGCGTCGCATACATCCACAGCCACATGATCGCTGTCCAGAGCACCAGCAGAAGCACCGGCGTCAGGAAGGATTGCAGTCCTGCACCATGCGCCTCGATCGCAGCATTGATCATCGCTGTCGGATCCAGATTTTCGTTTTCCAAGATAGCCTCCCGTTTGTTTAATTCAGGAAGGCTAGGCGTCATTGCGCTGATTGCAAAGCCGTTTCGTTGCGCGAAGGCTCTGCGAAATGGGCGGTCATGAAGGCGGTGAACGCGTCAATATCTTCCGACACGACACTGTGTCCGCCAACCCGCAGCCAGTAGCTGATCTCGGCGCCCGGATCAAAATCCCGCATCCCCGCACCATCCGGCAAGCCCTGAACCCCGCGGGCTTCATAGATCTGATCTGCGGCCTGAGCGAGGCGATAGGAGGAGTTGGGATCTGACCAGACATCGCGCCGACCATTGCCAAGGAAAATCGGCTTTGGCGCTGACAAGGCGAGCAGGAAGTGCTGATCAAGCGTCAGCTGAAGACCTTGTTCAAGGTCCGGGCCGAGATCCGGTCGTAACCAGTGGGGATAGGATTTGGCCATGCGATCGAGCCGCTCTCCCTTGGTCGATCTAGACGACGATCCTCCGCCAAATCCGGATTGGTGCGCAATCGCCGCCGCGATACGATCAGACCAGCCCGAGGCGATCAGGGCGGACTTGCCATAGCGCGAATGCCCTATAGCCGCGATTGCGTCGCTGCGGATTCGCGCATCATCTGCAAAGACCGATGCTGCGGCGTCGAAAGCGAACGCCCAGGCCATCAATGCGCTTGTCGGATTAGGGCCAGGGCTGAGTTCGGACATTACGACCTGCGCCTGACCATTCGTATCGGGCACGAAGCTCCACCCGGGAAAGCTCGCATAGGCCAGTCCGGCATCGAAATAGCGGTCGATGGGCGCGTATGCGATATAAGTCCCGAAAATGTTGGTGGCGAGGAAGCCAACCATCCCGGTCATATTCGTACCTTCGCAAATCGCCCCGCCAAAAGCGGTCACGGGATCGTTGGGGAAGACGGAACAATTGTCGGAAAAAGTCTGGCTGATGATCAGTGGAACGGGCGCGTTCTTTGCCGCATTTGGATACGCGATCACGACGGGGAAGGAGCGTGCGGTCTCACCCTCGCCGATCGTGAGGGTGATCTCCTCCAGCGTGCCGCGACCGCCGAGGTAATTGTCATCGACGATGCGCGCTTCGCTGGCCGAAACGGGAAGATTGCCGGGCCAGGGCCCGTAAAGCTCATTTTCCAGGGTGGCGCGGGTTTCCACCGCATCAAAGGGCAACGTGAAAGCCGGGCTGGCCGCCGGTTTATTGTCCGTTTCCAGGCTGGCATAATTCAGGCCGAGCATCGTGCAGGCCGACATGCCGCCAATGACAATTCCGGCAAGCACCAGTCGGATCGACCATTTGATAATTTGCCAGATCAAGATCATGCGCACGGTCTCCACTCGCCAGGCTTTTCGATTAGCGCCGCGCGCTCCGATGGCAAGTTTAGAATTTGTGTGGGCGCTTCACGTTCGCGCGAGCCTATCGTGCGGCGACCGTATCGGCCTCGCGTTGCGCTTTGAGTCGAGCGGCTTTGGCTTCAACCTGCTCGACGATGTGTTCGACCATGTCCGCATTGGAGAGCTTATGGTCCGGGCGACCCGAGACATACATCATGCCGCTTTCCTTGCCGCCGCCGGTAAACCCGAGATCGGTCATCGCTGCCTCGCCCGGACCGTTGACGACACAGCCTATGATGGACAGCGTGATCGGCTCTGCAATATGCGCCAGACGTTCTTCCAGGGTCTGGACGGTCGCGATGACGTCAAAGCCCTGACGCGAGCAGCTCGGACAAGAAATTATGTTCACCCCGCGGGTGCGCAGGCCGAGTGATTTCAGCATGTCGAACCCGACTTTGACCTCTTCCACGGGGTCATCGGATAAAGACACCCGGATCGTGTCGCCGATGCCCATCCAGAGCAGGTTGCCCATGCCGATCGAGGATTTCACGGTGCCGATGCGGCGTCCGCCCGCTTCTGTGATCCCGAGATGCAAAGGGGCATCGGTAGCTTCAGCAAGCTGCTGATACGCGGCGACAGCGAGGAACATGTCAGACGCCTTGACGCTGATCTTGTAGTCATGAAAGCCGAGATCATCGAGAATGCGCGCATGATCCAGCGCGCTTTCGACCATCGCGTCAGGGCACGGTTCGCCATATTTCTCGAGCAGATGCTTTTCGAGCGAGCCGCCATTCACGCCGATCCGAATGGAGCAGCCATTATTGCGCGCAGCGCTGACAACGTCTTTCACGCGGTCCGGCGAGCCGATATTTCCGGGATTGATGCGCAGGCAGGCCGCGCCAGCCTCCGCCGCTTCAATACCGCGCTTGTAGTGGAAGTGGATGTCTGCAACGAGCGGAACGGACGCGCCTTTGGCGATGGCTGCGAAGGCCGCCGTTGAGTCTGCGTCAGGGCAGGACACACGGACAATATCGGCGCCGGCCTCAGCCGCACGTTCGATTTGTGCGAGCGTCGCGGCGACATCGGGGGTTGGCGTGTTGGTCATGGTCTGGACGCTGATCGGGGCATCACCGCCAACCAGGACGGACCCAACGGAAATCTGGCGGGATTTCCGGCGCTCGATATTGCGCCACGGGCGGATCGGATTGTGCGTCATGAACAGGGTCCTGAACCAGTCTTCCAGGTCCATGTGGCCCCAGAATGCGGCGAGGTAAAGACCCCGCAATGCCGCAGATTTCGGTAAAATTTCAACGTTCGCGTGAACCGAGCGGAAAACACAATCTGATAGGACGCCTTGTAAGACGTGTCTTAGCAAGTGGAGCGTGCAATGCGCGAATTGCCTATTCCAGGAATGTTTGCCCCGCGCTGGCGGAAGCGCTTTGAAGCGTTTGCCGCTGACAAGCGCGGCATTGCGGCCGTCGAATTTGCACTTATCGCAGTTCCCTTTTTCTTTCTGATCTTTGGCCTGCTCGAAGTCTGCGTGATCTTTATCATGGCGTCGGTGCTCGAGCATGGGGCCAGCGAAGCGTCGCGCTCCATCCGGACCGGACAATTCCAGCAGGGTGGATATAGCGAAGCACAATTCAAGGATGCGGTGTGCGCCGAGCTGTTCGACCTGATGAGCTGCGGCGACAAGCTCAGCCTGGACGTCAAGACATTCAGCAGCTTTGCCGGAACCAGCAATCCGTCGCCGATCGATGCTGATGGTGACCTCGATGATTCCGGCTTCTCATTCAGCCCGGGTGGCCAGAATGATATTGTCGTGATCCGCGTGTTTTATGAGTGGGACCTGATGATCCCGCTGATGAGTAAGCCGCTCGCCAATATGAGTGGGGACCGCCGCCTGCTGCAGGCCACGATCGCGTTTCGCAACGAGCCGTTTGGCAATTCGGCAGCCGCGACGCCATAGGGGGCAAGATGATGCGACTGAGACCAATGACCAATTTCCGTAAGTTCCTGCGCGCCGAGAGCGGTATCTCGGCTGTTGAGTTCGCGCTGATCGCGCCGCTCATGGCGATGATCTATTTCGGATGTATTGAACTGTCCCTGATGATGACACTGGATCGGAAAGTGACCGGCGCGACTGCGGCGCTCGGTGACCTGACATCGCGGTCGTCTTCAATCACCAATGATGACCTGACCGATATTTTCGAAGCCACGCGCATGGTGATGCAGCCCAATGACATGACCGGCGCGCGTATGCGCGTGTCCAGCCTGTACGAAGATAGCGGGCAGGTAAAAGTCGCCTGGAGTGATGGCTGCAATCTCACGGCGTATAGCGACGACCAGGTCCTCACGATTCCGGACAATCTGATCCCGACCGCAGGCACGATCATCATGGCCGAGATCGAGTACGATTACCAATCCGGTATCGGCTACTTCTTCTCCACGTCGAAAGCGCTGACGGACAAATTCTACCTGCGTCCGCGCCGCGTTGATGCGATCACACGGGACCGCACGGCCGGAACGTTCAGCTGCGCCTATACAGCACCTTAAGCCGGCGCAGCTGCCTTCAGATGGTCCGGCGTCTTGTCGGCCTTGACCGTCATAATGATGGCTAATCCAGTGATCAGAAGAAACACAACGGGCGCAAACCCGGCGCGTTGATCATTGGTCAGCCAGGTGACCAGGGCGACCGAGCCTGGACCGAGCCAGACCGTGACGCTGCCCGCCATCGCATAGAAGCCGAAGAATTCGCCAATTTTTTCGGGCGGCGCGATATGCAGGAGCATATATCGGCTTGAGGAGATCGTTGCGACCAAGAAGATTGTACCCGGAATAACCGCCAGCACATAGACCAGATCGGAAAGTGTGCCGAACACACTCCCTTCCCAGACGGTATGCCCAGCCGGGATCATCCCAAACAGAATAGCATCCTTGGTGATCGAAATCTGGAAGATACCGATCAGAATGGCCATGGTCAGCTCAAACACCAGCGCCCGCTTGGGACCGAGCAGCCGATCAAGCACGCCGCCAAAGAAACCTCCAATGACCGCGAACGTGGATGCAAGAATGCCATAGACGGCGAGTTGCTGGCCATCCCATTCCAGCACGCCGCCGACATAGACACCGCCAATGGTGAGCATGGCGGCGATGCCGTCCGCATAGATCATCCGTCCGACCAGATAGCGCATGACGTTCGGATGCTGCTGAAACCGGCTCTTCACCCAGGCCAATGGTTGGACGCGATTGGCTGGGTTGCGAAAATCACTCAGCGCTTGGGACCATGTTCCACCCTTCCTGTACACATCCGGCATCAAGAGAAAGAATGCGGTCATGAAGATGAGCAGCCAGAACCCGACCGTCGGCGCGGATAGTCGCGTCACGTCTATTCCGGTGAGACCAAAAGGTGGGTTGGTGGTGAGGATCGCGACCATCACGAGCAGAAGCATGCCAGCGCCGTTACCCAGTGCCAGCCCCAGACCCGAAACCAGCGGCAAGGCGGACGGTCGTCCCGCCCCAGGCAGCATCGCATTGTGAAGCAGCTCAGACACGGTGTAACTGCAATATCCAACAATCAGCAGGAACATTCCAATCGGAATCGCACCGGGAAGCTCAGGGGTCACAAATCCCAGCAGGATTGAACACCCAGCCAACACACAGAATGTGTAAAGCAAGACCGGCTTTTTGGGCCCTGCATTGTCGACAATGCTGCCCAGGATCGGGGATACGATCGCCATGATGACGCCAGCGATGGCGATGGTGACGCCGACGAGGGTTTGCCCAAGCTCTCCGTTCTGAATGACCGAGTTGGCGAAGTATGGGGTGAAAATGAAGATGACGACGATATTGTAGTAAGGATTTCGCGCCCACTCGAATGATGCCCAGCCGATCCCTTTCTTGCCAAATACACCGCCGGTCACCTCTTCCCGCGCGCTTTGCGCCTCGGCTGAACCCGCGTGCGAGTCGATATTCGCCATATGATCGTCTCCCGTGACGCGCGCATCTGTCGGCGCGGTGGCGCGACCCTGAAACAATCCGAGATGATTGAAAAGACAGATGCTGCGGCATGCGGCTGCGACATCTATTGTGCTTGACGCTGGCCATGACAAAGATAAAGACGAGCCAGAATGAATTGGAGGCCATCATGGCAGGCGATTACACGCACGGTGAAATGAATATCGAAGCCCAGAAGAGCATGTTTGCGGGAACCATGAAGGCGGGCGCCTGGGGCGCCATCATTACGCTGCTTGGCCTCGCCTATGCGACCTTCACCCTGTCCATGGGAATGCCATGGCTCGTGGCCCTGGTCGTGTGCGCTGGCGGCGGTATCGTCATCGGACTGGGCATGGGATTTGGCGGCGCCTGGGTCGCGACGATTGTTGGCCTTTCCGGCCTTGCCCTGTTTATCCAGCTGCTGATTGTCCTGTTCCAGCTGGCGCTCTAACGATTGCGTCATTTCGAATTTGAGAGGCGGTTGCTGCGGCAGCCGCTTTTTCTTTGCCTCTATCACTGGTGCGAATCAGCACGGGGTCCTAATTTCAACCTATGCCAGATAGTGCGCGCCTCCCTTCCCGGCCTGTGATTCGCCAATTGCCGCCCGATGCGGTCAATCGCATCGCCGCTGGCGAAGTTGTCGAACGCCCGGCCGCGGCGGTCAAAGAACTCGTGGAGAATGCGCTCGATGCTAGCGCGCGATCGATCAAGGTGACGATTGAGGCGGGCGGTCTGAAGCGTATGATTGTCGAAGATGATGGCTGCGGCATGAGCGGCGAAGACATGCTGCTCGCGCTCGAGCGCCACGCCACTTCAAAGCTGCACCCCGGCGATGATGGCCGGATCGACTTGCTCAACATCCACACGATGGGCTTTCGCGGCGAGGCGCTGCCTTCGATTGGCTCGGTGAGCCGCATGACGCTGACATCGCGACCGGATGGCGAGGATGCGGCGGAGATATTTATCGAAGCTGGGCGGCTCGAAGGGCCTAAGCTAGCGGCCTTCTCGGGCGTTGGTGTGACCGGGACCCGGGTTGAGGTGCGCGATCTCTTTCATGCCACCCCGGCGCGCCTGAAATTCATGAAGTCGGAGCGTGCCGAAACCATGGCCGTCACCGATACGCTCAAGCGCCTCGCCATGTCGCGGGCGGATGTGGCGTTTCAACTCGAAAGCAATGGCCGCAGCGTCTTTCGCTACGCCGCACACCCGGACACCCCGACCGGGCGTCTGGAACGCCTGGGTGCCATCATGGGGCGCGAGTTTCGGGAAAACGCGCTCGAAATTGAAGCGGAGCGGGAAGGTGTCCACCTGACCGGGTTTGCAGGCTTGCCCACCCTCAACCGGGGTAATGCGCAAAAGCAATATTTGTTCGTCAACGGGCGGCCCGTCAAAGACCGCATGCTGAACGGTGTTATCCGTGCAGCTTATCAGGATTTCCTGGCGCGCGATCGCCACCCCTTGGCGGCCTTGTTCGTGGATCTTGATCCGGAATATGTCGACGTGAATGTGCACCCGGCAAAAACCGAAGTGCGCTTTCGCGACGCCGGAAATGTGCGCGGCCTGATCATCGGAGCCTTGCGACACGCGCTTGCCGCGGCGGGTCACAGGGCAAGTACGACAGTCGCTTCCGCAGCGCTTGGCAAAGTCCAGGCCGAGCCTGTGCAGGCGGATGTATTCAGACCAAGCACGCTGTGGGCGGACCGGCCCGCAGGAGGCGCAGCCCTGCCGCCCGTGACTTCTGTTCAACCTTCGTCCTACAATCCGACGATGCGGGGCGACAGCCTGGGTGAACCGCCATCGCCAAAATATGATGATGGGCTTTCCGGGCGCGTCGAGCCCGAGCGCCAAACCGTCGCCTCAGATTTTCCGCTGGGTGTCGCGCGCGCCCAGTTACACGAGACCTATGTCGTGGCGCAAACAGAAGACGGTATTGTCATCGTCGACCAGCACGCCGCGCATGAGCGCCTCGTGTATGAAGATATGAAACGGCAGATGGCCGAAGGCGGCGTCAAACGCCAGGCCTTGCTGATCCCGGATGTCGTGGAGCTTAGCGAAGACGAGGCTGCGCGGCTGCTGGAACGAACCGAAGAGCTGGCCGAACTGGGACTGGAGATTGAGCCTTTCGGGCTTGGAGCCGTCTGTGTGCGCGCGACCCCTGCTTTGTTCGGTGAGATGGATGTTGCTGGCCTGGTTCGCGATCTCGCCGATGATTTTGCTGAATATGATGCCGGGCTCGCCCTGACGGAGCGGTTTGAAGAAGTCATGGGCAATATGGCTTGCCGGGGATCGGTGCGGGCGGGCCGCCGGCTGAACGGCGAGGAGATGAACGCTCTGCTGAGACAAATGGAGCGCACGCCGCATTCCGGGCAATGCAATCATGGGCGTCCAACTTATGTTGAACTAAAGCTTGCGGATATTGAAAGACTATTTGGAAGACGTTGATTTGACTTAGTGAAATAAGAAAAAATCAACCTAAACGTGATTAGTTGGCGCGATGAATAGCGCCGTTGCCCCCTCGAGAAAAAAGCGCCATTTGAAGGTCTCCGTGGCGCTCATGTCTGTCGGTATTCTCGGCCTGTTGGAACTCGCCTTTTTTGCCTTCGGTTCCGTGCACCAGTTTGGCCATCAATTCCTGCTGCTGGAATCAGCGATCGTTCTGCTGGTCACGCTCGCGCTGCTTTTCCTCGTCGCGCGGCAAGACAAGAAAACAGAAGAAGCTGAGGCCGTCGCCGAAAGCCAGCTGTCGCATCTCGCCGATTTTGCCACCGATCTCTATTGGGAAACCGATCTCGAGGGTCACGTCATCGCGGCGGGCGGGCGCTTGATGAACACCTTCTTCCCGGACATCAATCACGTCCTGGGCAAGCATTATATGAGCGTGATCAAGCTCGATGATACCGAGCGTGAGAAAATGCTGAATGCGCTCAGAGCCATCAAACCTTATTCTGATATACTGTCAGTCTTCCAATCTACGGACGGCAAGCGGTTTTACATCTCATTGTCCGCCACCCCGCGTTACAACAAGTCCGGGGCGGTCGTCGGTTATCTTGGCGTCGGTACAAATGTGACCCGCCGGATCGAAGCCCAAGGGCGCCTGAAGCATATGGCCGAACATGACATGTTGACAGGTCTCGCCAATCGCTACGCGTTTCAGAACCGGATCGAACAGGACGTCGCCGCCAGCGGTGAGGACGAGAATGTTGCCATTCTCGCGATCGATCTCGACAATTTCAAGTCGATCAATGACACGTTCGGTCACCAGACTGGGGATGCCCTGCTTAATCTTGTCGCCAAGCGGCTCCGCAAAGTGATCCGCGGAAATGACTGGGCCGCGCGCCTGGGTGGTGACGAATTCGTGGTTGTCTCGCGCGATGTCGCCAATCCGATGGATGCCTGCCTCGTCGCAGCGCGCATCGTCTCTGCCTTGTCGCGTCCGTTCAATATTGGTGGCCTGGAGCTGACCGCATCTGCCTCTGTTGGGGTCGCCTGCGCGCCGCTACACGCAGACTCGTCCCAATCCTTGCTGAAATGCGCAGACCTCGCACTGTACGAAGCGAAGGGCGGAGGTCGCAGCTGTTATCGCCTGTTCCAGGCCCCGAGCGAGTCTCGCATCGGCGCGAATTAGAGGCTGGCGCGCAGCATCCAGGCCGTCTTGTCGGCAATCGTCGCGCGCTGCGTCATCAAGTCTGCCGTCACATCGTCGCCTGCATCCTCAGCCACCCGAATGCCGTCGCGTGCCGCGCGGGCGACCGCCTCATGTCCGAGCGCGAGATTCGCAACCATGGTCTCTGCATCCGGAACCTCTGAGTCCACCTCGATCGAAGCTTCTCGCATCATCTCGCTCGAGGAGCCGGGCGCGAAATATCCAAGCGCTCTGATGCGCTCAGCCAGCTCGTCGAGTGCGGTCCACAATTCAGTATATTGAGTCATGAATACTTCATGCAGCGACTGAAACCGTGGTCCGGTGACGTTCCAGTGATATCCATGCGTCTTGATGTACAGCGCATAGGTTTCCCCAAGCAGGCGCTTCAGTGCCTGAGCGGAATTGGCTCGGTCGGTTTCGGAAATTCCGATTTCTACTTTCATTGTTCTCGTCCTCTTATGTCATGAATGACATATGAGGTGCGGAGCGATATAGCACCAATTGATTATCGGCCGAGCAGGTATAGAATAACTCTATGACTTGAGCTTATTTCAGGCTGGCACAAAATTTCTGAATACGTGCCATCGCGTCGGTCAGCGCCTCGGTTGAGGTCGCGTAAGAGATCCGGAACGCCGGTGACAGTCCGAACGCTTCGCCCATTACGACGGCGACCTTTTCCTGCTCCAGAAGTTCTGACGCGAAGTCTGCGTCCGTCTCGATCCGCTTTCCAGAGAGGGTGGTCTTGCCGATCGCGCCGGCGCAGGAGGGATAGACATAGAACGCGCCCTCAGGTGTTCCGCAGGTCAGACCGTCAGCCTTGTTCAATTCGGCAACGACCATGTCGCGGCGTTGCTTGAACACATCATTTCGTGCGGGCAGGAAGTCATGGCTGCCATTCAGCGCGGCAATCGCAGCGTATTGCGAGATGGAGCTTGGGTTTGACGTGGTCTGACTGATCACCTTGCGCATCGTCTTGATCAGCTCTTCCGGCCCCGCCGCGTAGCCGATTCGCCATCCAGTCATCGCATAGGCCTTCGAAACGCCATTCATGGTCAGCGTGCGATCATACAGCCCGGGTTCGACTTGCGCGATCGTCTTGTAGTCGAAGCCGTCATAGACGAGGTGCTCATACATATCGTCGGTCAGGATCCAGACCTGAGGGTGGCGCAGCAATACTTCGCTGAGCGCTTTCAGTTCTGCCTCGGTATAGGCCGCCCCGGTCGGGTTGGAGGGCGAGTTCAGGATCAGCCATTTGGTCTTCGGCGTGATCGCCGCTTCCAATGCCTCAGGTGTGAGTTTGTATTTCGCGTTGGGGCCGCACGAGACGATCACAGGCATGCCGCCGCAAAGCTTCACCATTTCTGGATAGCTGACCCAGTAAGGCGCCGGGATGACAACCTCGTCGCCTTCATTGAGCGTGGAGACCAGGGCATTGTAGATGACCGGCTTGCCGCCTGGCGCGACATGCACCTGCGCGGGGTTATAGTCGAGATCATTGTCGCGTTTGAACTTGGCGCAGATCGCCTGCTTGAGTTCGGGAAGGCCGTCAGCCGGCGTATATTTGGTCTTTCCAGCCTGGATCGCTTCGATCGCGGCCTGTTTGATGTGATCAGGTGTGTCAAAATCAGGCTCACCGGCGCCGAGCCCGATGACATTTTCGCCCGCGGCACGCAATTCGGCGGCTTTTGTCGTCACCGCAATCGTTGCGGATGGGGCAACCCGATTGACGGCATCGCTGAGGAAAAGCTGGCTGGCCATGGCTATAGTCTCCACTCTGACGCCGCCGCTGTACGCTCCAAACGGGCTGCTTGCAAGCCAACATTAAAAATCATTGATCGATAAAATTTCACCGTTCGATTTAGGACTGATTTGACCAAGTGCGGTTAAAACGAACTGTTAGGTTTATCCATGGCTGGGGGCCGAGGATTGTAGTCATGTGGTTCATTCGTGAAGCCAGTTCGGACGTATATCAACAGGCCTTCGACCGGTTTCTGGTCGAAGTGAAATTCTATATTGGTGAAATGCGCGACTATTTCATCAATTTGAATGATGCTGAACGCGGCCTTGCCCTCTGCGCCTTCATCATGTTCCTGATCTACCTGATCGTGGCTCGGGCCCGCCGCAAGTACAATCCTGGCAGCATCGGCCGGCAATTTGTCGGCGCTATGGTTCTGCTCGGTATGGTGCTCTATGGCGCGGATATCCTGTTTGATTATTCACCCGGTGCGTACAGCAATCTGTTCCAGCTCTAGGCTTTGACGCACTTGCCCCCTAAATTGGGGCTATGCCCGATTCTCCCGATCTGACTGCGCGCAAACGCGGCGTTGATGTCATCAAGGACAACCTGTCCCGGCTTCCGGCGAAGCCTGGCGTCTATCGCATGTTTGGCGAGGATGAGACGGTGCTCTATGTCGGCAAGGCCAAGAGCCTGAAGGCGCGGGTATCGTCCTATACCCGTATCGGCGGCCATACCCAGCGCATCGCGGCAATGATAATGGCGACGGCGCGAATGGAATTCGTCGTCACTGAAAGCGAGACGGAAGCGCTGCTGCTCGAGGCGAGCCTGATCAAGTCCCTGAAGCCGCGCTTCAACATCTTGCTGCGCGACGACAAGTCGTTCCCTTATATCCTGATCCGCCGCGATCATGACGCCCCTCAGGTGTTGAAATATCGCGGCTCCAAACAGGATCGCGGTGACTATTTCGGGCCTTTCGCCAGCGCTGGCGCGGTGACGCGGACCATCGACACGTTGCAAAAGGCGTTTCTTCTGCGCACCTGCGAGGACAGCGTTTTCTCGACCCGGCAGCGCCCCTGCATGCTGCACCAGATCAAACGCTGCGCAGCGCCTTGTGTGGATCTGATCAGCGGTGAAGACTACCGCGCACTGGCCGATCAGGCGGCGGACTTCCTGCGCGGGAAGGCCACAGACCTTCAGGCGGACCTCGCCGCGCAAATGGAGACGGCAGCGGCGGATATGGCGTTCGAACGGGCTGCCTCGCTGCGCGACCGGATCCGAGCACTCGCCCATGTGCGCGCCCAGCAGGACATCAATCCGGATGGAATCGAAGAAGCCGATATCTTTTCCATTGCCCTGGAGGGAGGTTTGTCTGCGGTTCAGGTCTTTTTTATCCGGGCGGGGCAGAATTGGGGGGCGAGCGTCCACTTTCCCCGTCACGAAAAGGGCGAAACCGAAGCCGACATTCTCGCTGCCTTTCTGGTCCAGTTCTACGACAAACGGCCACCGCCGCGAACGATCCTGACCAGCGTTGATCCGGCAGATGGCAGCCTGATCGCAGATGCACTGGCGCTCAAGGCGGACCGCAAAGTCGAGATCCGAACTCCGCAGCGCGGCGACAAGCGCGCCCTCGTGGAGCAAGCCAGTCGCAACGCCGCCGAAGCGCTCAGCCGCAAGCTTTCCGAAAGTGCCAGCCAGGCAAGATTGCTGAAAGAAGTGGCGAAGACATTTGATCTCGAGGAGCCTCCGCGGCGGATCGAGGTCTATGACAACTCGCATATCCAGGGCGCGAACATGGTTGGCGGCATGGTCGTGGCGGGTCCTGACGGGTTCGAAAAAGGCCAGTACCGGAAGTTCAATATCAAGGATAAAAGTCTCGAACCCGGCGACGACTATGGCATGATGCGCGAGGTGATGCGCCGGCGTTTCTCTCGGGCCCTGAAAGAGCGGGAAGAGGGCAATGGCGCGAACTGGCCGGACCTGGTCCTGATCGATGGCGGGCTGGGTCAGCTGAGCAGCGTGATCGAGGCACTTGCAGAGCTCGGCCTCTCGCCTTCAGACGTCAATCTTGTGTCGATCGCAAAAGGCGTGGAACGCAATGCCGGACGCGAACAATTCTTTCAGCCGGGACGGGCACCGTTCCGCCTGCCAGAAAATGCGCCGGTGCTCTATTATTTGCAGCGCCTGCGCGACGAAGCGCACCGCTGGGCCATCGGGGCGCACCGCGCCAAGCGCAGCGCCGATATCAAGAAGAACCCGCTGGATGAGATTGGCGGCATCGGCCCGGCGCGCAAGAAGGCTCTGCTTCAATATTTCGGATCTGCCAAAGGCGTTTCGCAGGCCAAGCTGGCCGATCTGAAGGAAGTCGAAGGGGTGTCAGCAGCGCTCGCAGAGCGGATCTATGGCCACTTCAATTCAGGTTAGCGATTGGCGCCGGGTACCCATTTAATGTCATCCACGCCATCATTGTTCGCGGCCCGGCCAGCCACGAACAGCCAGTCGGACAGGCGGTTGGCATAGGCCAGCGCCTCGGCGCTGACCACCTCGCCCTCATGACTCGACAATTCTGCAATCTGGCGTTCAGCGCGGCGGCACAGGGTCCGGGCAACATGCAGCTGCGCCGCGAGCGCGCTTCCGCCTGGCAGGATGAAGCTGTCCAACGGCGCGATGCTGCCATTCATGGCGTCGATCTCGGTCTCAAGCCGCGTCACCTGCGCAGCAACGATCCGCAGCGGCTCCCATTCCAGCTTCTTGCCGCGATCTGGCGTGGCGAGATCTGCGCCAAGGTCGAAAAGATCGTTCTGGATGCGCCGGATCGCTTCGAGCATTTCACCCTCGGCATGCAGCGCCGCAACGCCTAGCGCGGCATTGGTCTCATCCACCGTGCCATAGGCCGTGACGCGCGGATGCCACTTGTTCACGGGCTCGCCGGTGGAGAGCCGCGTCTTGCCGGAATCCCCGGCCTTTGTGTAGATTTTGTCGAGCTTGACCATGGCGGTGTCAGAACAGGTTGATGGAGCCGACCACGATACCGAGCAGGACCAGAATACCGACCACCACCGCCTGTACGATGACGCGCATGCGCATCAACTGGTTTGAGCGGCTGCGCTGTTCGTCATCGGTCCGGGTCAGGTTCACAAGCCCGAGAATGAGAACGATGACGAGAAGGCCGATTGCGATATAGAGGCCGATTGTCAGTGCGGAGGCCATAGCGTGCGCCTTTTTGTTTCTTCGGCCCTGATTTAGAGCGCCTTAACGGTTCCGGCCATGGGGCAGGGAGCCGCGGTTGGCGGCCCTAATATTCGTAGGTCTCAACCTTTTCGACCCGGATCGTGTAGGCGGCATCAGCCAGCTCGGATTCCTGCGTCTGCGTGTACATTGTACCTTCAATCCACACCGCCTGGGCGAGATCGCGCAGCTTGATCGGCTCATCTGTCATCGCGAACACGGTCTGGTTCGGCGGCGGCGGCGGGGCGTGCAAGCAAGCTCCATAATAGGGAACCAGCAGGAACTCCGTAATCTCAGCATTCGCGCCATACTCAAATGGAACCGTATATCCTGGAATCCGGATCTTGGTTTCGTTGAGTTCCTTGACGGTGTTGAACGTCCCGATCTGGATCATCGTATCCGCGGCAGATCCTTCGGCAATCGGACCGCCGGAATAGAGCATGGCCATTTGCTGCTGGTAGAGCTGCGCCAGGCGTTCTTCTTCGCCTTCCGGCATTAATTCTTCCCAGCCAATCTCGCGATACCCTCTCTCAGCGGCTGCATTCGCTGCAGCTCCGGCAGCAGCCAGGCGATTGCTGTCTTCCAGATCGTTGCTCGGCTCGGGGATGCGGTCACCGACTTGCGGCTCCGTGGTGTCCGCCTGCGCCTCAACCAGGGCCGCGTCATCTTGCGCCGGTGTGTCTGCGGTTACCGCTTCACCACATGCGGCCAGAATGACGAATGCGGCGGAGGAGATCAAAATCTGTTTCATCATGCCTTCTACCTATGTCCCAAACTTTGTTTCGACTAGCCCTTTGGCGCGCTTGTGATCAGACTTTCACAGTCAGACCATCGGCCAGCGATCGACGCAGCGCCGTCATTGCGGGCCAGATACCAAGGAATAGAGCCGCAAATGTGACCGCGCCGATCGTATAGAGATCCACCAGGCCCGGCCCCGTGCCCATAAGGGCAATCCCATACTGCGCTGACAGAATCGGCGCTGCGACCGCGAAGATAAGTTGAATAAGCAGCGCCCCGAGAACTGCCCCGATCAGGCCGAGAAATGTTGCCTCGGCGATCAAAAGCGTAAAGATGTGCGCGGGCCGTGCCCCAGTGGCGCGCAGGATGGACATTTCCCGCCGTCTTTCATTCAGGCTGGTCAGGATGCTTGTCAGGATAGACACGAGACCAACGGCGATCACGAAGGCTGATATCGCCAGCAAGACCCGCTCAGCGGTGCTCATGACTTGCCACAGCTCGGCAAGGGCCTGGCCAGGAATGATGGCGAGCAAGGGTTCCGCCCGGTTCGTATTGATGTCGCGGCGGGTGCGCAGCACAGTGGCGCGGTTTTCCAGCCCGACAAAGGCGGCAGTCACGGTGCGCGGTGTCAGGTCAAAACCGCGAATGGTTTCTTCCGTTAGCGTATCGGCCAGCGGATTGCGGGTCCCGCTTTCCCAACCGACATGGATCGCCGTCATCGCCTCCAGCGAGATATGGATGGTCTGATCGACGGGGGTTCCTGTCGGCCGCAGAATTCCAGCGACACGGAAGGGGCGATTCTCGTGATCGCTAAGGCCCGCCGCCCCGAGCCCATGGGTGATGACGAGCGGAGAACCGAGTTCATAACCAAGTGTCCTCGCGACGTCTGCGCCGATCACGGCGTCAAACAGGTCGTCGAATTCCTGTCCTTCTGCCAGGGCGAGCGGTTGCTTCTGGCCATACTTGTAATGTTCAAAATAGCCGCGATTGGTGCCCAGCACCCTGAAGCCTCGATGGCTGTCGCCAAGAGAAATCGGCACGGTCCAGGCAACATCCTCACGCGCATCGAGATTTTCATAGGCGTCCCAGGATATCTCCGCCGTCGCATTGCCCAGGCGGAACACGGAATAGAGCAGCAGATTGATCTGTCCGGATGGCGCCCCGACGATCAGGTCTGTTCCGGAAATCGTATTGTCGAATCCGGATTTTGCAGCGTTCCGGGCTTTCTCAACGCCAAGGAACAAGGCCACCGACAGCGCGATCGCGAACACGGTCAACAGGGCTGAGACCTTCCGGTTCATCAAACTGCGCCAGGCGAGGCCAAAGATTGAAACGCCCATCAGCTCGCTCCTGCCAACTGTGCTGAAGCGTTGATTTCAGACAGGTCCACGGCACGGTCGAACAGCGATGCCAGCCCGCCATCATGACTGACAAAGAGCAAGGCGGCATTGGTTTTCTGCGCTTCCTGGCTAAGCAGGTCGATGAACCGGTCGCGCGTATCCGCGTCCAGGGCGGATGTCGGCTCGTCCGCGATGATCAGAGCGGGGTTTCCGATCAAAGCCCGCGCCGCTGCCACACGTTGCTGCTGTCCGACGGATAGATCCGTGACGTTTCGCGCCAGAAGATCCGGGTCATCGAGCCCCAGTTGCGCCAGCAGGCGTTTCGCTTCTTTCACGGCGCCGCCAGCTGCGGCGGTTTCGGCTTGTCGCCGCTTCGAAAACCGGCATGGCAAGATGACGTTCTGAACCACTGACAGATACGGGACCAGATTGAACAGCTGAAAGATGACGCCGAGATGGTCGGCCCGCACCTGATCGCGCTGGCTGCCGCTCAGCTGGGTCATGTCGTGGCCGAGCACCGAGATTTCCCCCCGATCCGTTTCCAGGACGCCGGCAATCAGGCCGAGCAGCGTTGATTTCCCAGACCCGCTCGGCCCGCGCAAAAACAAGCGCTCTCCCGCATTGAGCCGGAACGCAGCGACATCAAGCAAGCGCGGTTGCCCCGGCCAGGAAAATTGCAGGTCCGTTATGCGAACAATGGGAGAGGTCATTTAGTCGATGTCTAGACGCGAGTTGCCTTCGGTCAAGGTTTCAGCGGCTTGCCCCGTATCGGTCAGGTAGACGGCATTCACTTCCTCAAATCCGGCAAATGACTGGAAACCCGTGACTTCGATCCCCTCCAGACCATCCGGTGCGCTGCAAGTATATGTCAGGTCGATCATCAGATTGCCATGATCCCCAATTGCCCGAATGCTGGCATCCGCGCTATCGCGCGTGCAATTCCCGCCAACGATCTCGACCACGCCGTCCGTGTACGGGCTGATATCGTCTAGCGCGCGGAGGGATTCATCGAGGTCAAAATTTGCCAACGCCCCTTCTACACTCACACTGAGAGTCGCGCCGTCGAGACTGGCAGCAAGATCTGACAGGCCATGCACATGTGCCTCACCGCCAGCGTCTCCATGATCATGATCGTCATGTTCGCCTTCGCCATGTTCCGCGTGCTCGTCTTCATCATGATCGTCGTGATCCTCATGATCATGTTCGTCTTCTGCTTCTCCGACATGTTCTTCATCAGTCTGCTCCGCGCCATTTGCCTGGTCGTCAGGGGCCGCTGTGGTTTCGGTGGCGGCTTCTTCTACAGGCGCGGCGGCCGGTTCGACTTCGGCAGGTTGCTCCACAACTGGAGGCCTTTCTGCTTCAAGCGCGCCGGCGGCCTCTTCGGCGGGTTGGCACGCCACCAGGGCAAGGCTGCTCGCGGCGAGCAGGAAGATTGAACGAGACATATCGGACTCCAGCTTTCGTTTGACAGGGCGAGATGTGAGGCGTACCTCGCCGGAACTGTTTTGAGATACTATAACATTCCGACAATTTAAATAGGACACTCTGGCCCCTCGCCAAGCATATTTCCGTTCATGTTCGACGCCCTGCAAGCTCCCCTGTTTTTTGGCCTCATCGCCGCGTTCGTGACGACGCTCGGCCTGATCGCTGTCGCCCTGCGAAGCGACTGGAGTCTGCGCTATGCCAATCTGTTTGGCCTCGCAGCAGCGGGCATGCTCACCGCCATGGCCTTCCTGCATATTTTGCCGGAAGCGTTTGCCCTTTCCAGTGGCGCGCCCATCTGGTTGACGCTTGGCTTTTTCGGCGGAATGGTCATGCACTATGTCATCCGAACCGTATTCCCGGAACGCGAAGACTCCACGCTGCCGAGTGAAGCGATCACGCCGATCGTTGCCATTGCCTGCCACTCCTTCATTGACGGGGTGGTTTATGCGGTGACTTTCGCTGCGAGTTTTTCAGCTGGCGTGTTTGCGGCAATTGGTTTGATCCTGCACGAGTTTCCCGAGGGCGTGATCGCGTTTGCGATTTTGCGTCGTCATGGTGTGTCCAATCGTTACGCATTCTTTTGGGCGTTCCTGGCCGCTGCGGCGACGACGCCATTCGGAGTCCTGGTCTCCGGCCCGTTCATGTTTGGACTGGGTGAGGAGACTTTGGGCGCGCTGTTTGCCCTCTCGGCGGGTCTATTGCTGTTCGTGGCGACCGGGCCGCTCATGGCACCGTTGAGGGACGTCGCGCCTGCGCGGGGGCTCGCCTCTCTGAGCGCAGGCGTAGCGATTGCGGTCCTGCTCCTGATCGCGCCGCTGCCCGGACATGATCATGACCATATCGGCCATGCGCACGATTCTGACCATTCAGGGCATGAGCATTGATACCTATGCGGTGGTTTCGGCTGATCTTCCTGTGCCTCGCGCTGAGTTTCGTTGTTGGCGCGCCCAGCGCGAGCGCGCATCCGGAGGATGAATTCTGCACAGGCGATGGCGGCCTCGATCCGGCGCTTTGCCGCGCCTTGCAGGATCTCGATCGGGGAAAAGACCCGGGACCGCAAAGCCAGGGCTATACTGAAACAGACGTGATCGATTTTGAGCGTCCCGCGCACGAAACCTTCGCGCTCTATGTCAAAATCGGCGTCCAGCACATCCTGCCAGGAGGATTGGATCATATCCTCTTTGTACTTGCCCTGTTTTTCTCAACCACACGGCTGCGACCGCTGCTGATCCAGATTTCTGCCTTCACCGTTGCGCACACAGCGACGCTGGCCCTGGTAGCGTCAGGCGTCTTGTCGCCGCCTGCCAGCATTGTCGAGCCTTTGATCGCTGCGACGATTGCCTTCGTGGCGATCGAGAATCTGGTCTTCAAGGACATGACCCGCTGGCGACCCTTCATCGTGTTCGGTTTCGGCCTTATTCACGGCATGGGCTTTGCCGGATTCTTCGGCTCGCTCGGCCTACCGGAGGGCCAGTTCTGGAGCGCCCTCATTGGCTTCAATGTCGGCGTTGAAATTGGACAGCTCTCGGTTGTCTTTGGCGCTTTTGTCCTTTGCTTCCCCATTCGCAGACTGGTTTCAAGTTCATCCTATCGGCGCTTTCTGGTCTGGCCTGCAAGCGGCCTGATCGGCGCGACCGGCCTGTTCTGGACCGTTGAAAGACTTCTATCAGGGTAAACGGCACCGGCTTTGCACCAAAGCCAGGCATGAATGTTAAGACTCTGTTTACCAAGCGCGTGCGCCGCTATTTCGGCGCAGCTGTCGCAACAGCGGTAACCACTTTTGTCGGAATGCAGGCGCTCTCAAAAGCTGAAGCGCAATCCTGCTCGCTGAACGACGTAACCAGATGGCAGCTGGCAATTACCGATTCCGAGGTCGAGCTGACCCCCACCTTTATCCGGTTCAAGACAGAGTCCTTCCTCAACGCCTGTCCCGAACGACCTGAATTCGCAGCCGCCAGTCGCGTGGCCGGTATCGCGGCCGCCGATATGGGGGATGCCAGCGCAGCGGTTCGCCATTTTCGTAGTGCGGAACCAATGCGAGATGTGATGTCGAACTTCTACGCGATTGCTGCGCACCTGGCCCTCAATGAGGATGTTGCGGCCTGGCGCGTGCGAGATCAGTTGATCGCTTCCTGGCACAATCGCCTTGATCGCAACCCCATGGTCTCGATCTCAACAGTCGTGCTGGAGCATGGAACCATCTACCAGGTCCACTTTGCCGAAGCCGCCAATGATATGGGGCCGCGCGCCGCCTGGGTCGGGGTGCCATCCGGACCGGGCTGGCCTGCCACGATCAGTTTCTCCAGCAGCCCGTTCCAGCTTGCGCTTCGGCAAATCAGCCAGGGCGGGGAGCAGGAGGCACGCTATATAGAACTTAGTCGCTGTTATGACCGGCGTTCGCTCGGGCGACTTGATCCGCAGCTTGCGAGTGTCGACTTTGATGGTGCGGCGCAGGCCGGTCTCGCCGCCTATCTCGCCGATCCAGATGTGCAGGTCCAGGTTTCGGAGCGCGCCGTGAGCCCATGCGTCTTGCATGGACGGCTGCTGCCGATGCCACGGACGCGTTGAGCTTAAAGCCGTGCCTCGACCGCTGCGACTACGGCCTCAGCGGTAATCCCGAAGTGTTTGTAGAGGTCCTGGTAAGGCGCTGATGCGCCGAACGAAGACATGCCGATGAATCCGCCATCGGCGCCAATCCAGCGATCCCATCCAAATCGCACGCCCGCTTCGACGGCGACTTTCGGCAGATCTCCGCCAAGTGTTTCGGCCCGGTATTCTGGGCTTTGCTGCTCAAACAGGTCCATGCTCGGCATCGAGACGACGCGCACCGCCACGCCTTTGCTCGCGAGCGCAGCCTGAGCGGCCATGGCGATTTCGACCTCAGAACCCGTCGCGACAAGGACGGCTTTGGCATCGGCGGCGTCGGAAAGGACATAGGCGCCTTTGGCAGACAGGTTCTCATCTGTGTGCGACGTGCGGGCGGATTTCACCTTCTGGCGGGTCAGTGCCAGCGTGCTCGGACCGGTCTCGTTGCGCAGGGCAAGTTCCCAGCATTCTGCTGCTTCGACACCGTCGCAGGGGCGGAACACAGTCATGTTCGGCATCGCGCGCAGCGACGCGACATGCTCCACCGGCTGGTGGGTCGGGCCGTCTTCGCCAAGCCCGATCGAATCGTGCGTCATCACGTGGATCACGCGCGCGCCCATCAGCGCGCCAAGCCGGATCGCCGCGCGGGAATAGTCCGCAAAGACCAGGAAGGTGCCGGAATAAGGTATCACACCGCCATGCAACGCCATGCCATTCATCGCCGCGGCCATGGCGTGCTCGCGAACCCCATAATGCACGTAGCGACCGCCCCAATTGCTTGGCGAGAGCGCTTCCGTGTGGCTGGTCTTGGTATTGTTCGAGCCGGTCAGGTCCGCAGATCCGCCGATCATTTCCGGGATTGCCGCCGTCAACGGCTCCAGCGCCGCGCCGGACCATTGCCGCGTCGCCTTGTCCTCGCCGCCCGCGACAACGGCTTTCTTGTGCGCGTTGACAATGTCGGAAAGATTAGAGGGGAGCGCGCCTGCCATGGCGGTTTCGAAAGCGGCCTTGTCGGCGTGATTGTCGAGGCGATTTTTCCAGGCGAGATGGTCGGCATGGGAGCGTTTGCCAGCCTCGAGCCAGGCGGCTTCAATCTCAGCAGGAACTTCAAATGGGGGATTTGGCCAGCCAATGCTTTCGCGCACCGTGGCGACTTCTTCCGCGCCATAAGGGCCGCCATGGGCAGGCCCTGTCCCGGCCCGTTTGGCACCGAAGCCGATGATCGTCTTGACCGCCAGCATGACCGGCTTGTCCTGATCCTGGGCCCAGGTGAGCGCGGCTTCGACATCGGCGACGTCGTGGCCGTCGACTTTTCTGGTGACCCAGCCCGAGGCCTCAAACCGCATGCACTGGTCCGTGCTGTCAGCTATGTCGGTGCCGCCATCAATGGTGACGGCATTATCGTCGAACAGGACAATCAGGTTGGACAGTTTGAGATGTCCGGCCAGCGTAATCGCTTCCTGGCTGATGCCTTCCATCAAGCAGCCATCGCCTGCGATGACATAAGTCTTGTGATTGACGAGTTCGTCGCCGAAGCGGGCATTGAGGTGGCGCTCGGCCATCGCCATGCCGACCGCAGTTGTGATGCCCTGGCCAAGCGGGCCGGTGGTGGTCTCCACGCCTTTGGTCAGGAAGTTTTCAGGGTGACCGGCGGTTGAGCGGCCGAGCTGTCGGAAGTTCCGGATATCGTCGCGGCTGACGCTGTCATAGCCTGTCAGGTGCAAGAGCGAATAGACCAGCATCGAGCCGTGCCCGGCAGACAGGACAAATCGGTCGCGGTCGGCCCAGTCCGGATCGGCCGGATTATGCTTCATGAATTTGCTGAACAGCACCGTGGCGGCGTCTGCCATTCCCAGCGGTAATCCGACATGTCCAGACTTCGCTGCCTCGACCGCATCCATCGAAAGTGCGCGGATCGCGTTCGCCATGTCCCGTTCAGAAACTGTCATTCCTCAACCCCTGTTTTGGTTCACCCGGCAATGCAGATCGTGCCTAACGCTGTCAAGACTGTGGCGCTGTGGCTATTGAGTTTTCAGTGGAATAACTGCTAACCGGATATAATGAGTGTGATTGAAGCCGCCGCCTCTCGATTGGAGAAGGCCACGCGACGTCTCGAAGGTGCGGTTGAGGGACTGTTCGAACGGTCCGGCGATCCCGTTTTGCTGCGCCAGGAACTCAGCGCGATGATGGATGATCGGGCCAGGCTGGCCGAGCAGCTGGACGAATCACTGGCGCGGGAAAAGGAGCTTCAAGCGCTCGCGGATGAGGCCTCTGAAGCCTTGGGAGCCGCGATCGCCGAGGTCAGGGCGGCCCTCGGCCGGGGAGAGCGCAGCTAATGGCCAAGGCGGATATCAAGATCAAAGGTCGCTCTTATTCCGTCGCCTGCGCCCCGGGACAGGAAGCCCGCCTGATCGCGCTGTCGCGCCAACTGGATGCGCGGATCGAGGATATCTCAAAAGCCGTCGGAAATATTGGCGATGATCGGCTGCTGCTGATCGCGGGGCTGGCCTTGCTGGACGAACTGGATGCTGCCCACCAGGCTCAGGCTGCTGCTGCCGGGCCGGATATCGAACGGGCGGCGCAGGCACTGAACGATGCCGCCGCGCAGATCGAATCTCTCGCGGCGAGGATCGAGGACGAAAAATGACCGAGCCTGAGCTCAGCGTTCTGATCCCTTTTTACAATGAAGAGGGCAATATTCTTCCCTTGCTTGAGGAAGTGCACGACGCCCTGGACGGGATCGCGTTCGAAATCGTGTGCGTCAATGACTGCTCAGGCGATGCGACCGGAGACGAGCTGGCCGAAGCCGCACAGAGATGGCCGGAGACCGTACGTGTCTTCACCCACGTTGAAAGGGCCGGAAAGTCAGCCGCTCTATTCACGGGGTTGAAAGCGATACGCGGGACCTGGACACAGCTGATAGATGGCGATGGCCAGAATGACATCAATGATACGGCACGCTTGTGGAAAGCGCTTATCGCCGATCAGGACACAGGAAAGCTTGGTATCATTGCGGGCAAGCGCAATAGCCGCAATGATAGCGGGTTCAAATGGCTCCAGTCGCGCATTGCAAATGGCGTACGGCGCTTCATGCTGCGGGATGATGCGACGGATACAGGCTGCGGTTGGAAACTCATTCGCACGGAGGCGTTTCGCGAGCTGCCTTATTTCGCCTCGATGCATCGGTTTCTTCCAGCGCTGATCAAACGTGCGGGCTGGGAGGTATGCGAAGAGCTCGTCAATGACCGCGCGCGCTGGCATGGCCAATCCAAATATGGATTTCTCGGGCGGCTGGGCGCGGGTATTTTTGACCTGCTGGGCATGTTCTGGCTGACCCGCCGCGGCGGACAAGGCGTGGCGCGTGAATGGTCTGATCCGAGAGCGCCAAAATGAACAATCTGGAAATCGCGGCGCGGCTGAAAGAGGCGCGCCTGTTCAGAGTGCTGCCAAAGCATGATCGCGATGCGCTCGCTAAGGGGTCGACGGTCATGACCTACGGGGCGGATTCTATCGTCATCTATCGCGGCGATTCAGCTGAAAATGTCTACCTGATTCTGGAGGGCAGTGTTGCGGTGGAATCGATGTCGAGCCATGGCAAGTCGCTATCGATCAGCACGCTGCATGCTGGTCAGGTTTTCGGAGAAATGGCGGTGCTGGATGGCCGCGATCGCAGCGCCAATATCCGAACGCTGGAGCCGGCCCGCCTTCTGCTGATCCACAAAGCGCGGTTTCAGGCCTTGCTGCAGGACTCGCCCCAGTTTGCCTATGAAGTGATCCTCGATCTCGTCGGACGGTTGAGACGTGCCGATGATCAAATCGAGTCGATCATGTTTTTCCCGCTAAAGCGCCGACTTGCGGACTTGTTGCTTGAACTGTTCCGAGCTCAAGGGCCTGAATTGAAGACGACGCAAGCGGATCTGGCCAATCGCCTGACAGCGACGCGGGAGAAAGTGAATGTCAACTTGCAGGTGCTGCAGGACGCTGGCGCGATAAAGCTTGGGCGCGGGCGGGTAACGCTACTCGATGAGAAAGCTTTGTCTCGAATAAAGTAAAACCATACTACAAGTACATGTAATCAAGTAAAACATAAAAAAGACTTGTATTATCGTGAATGTATCTTTGTGCATTAACTTGTCATTATGTTTTCACCTTTAGGTTGATATTTGTTCGGTTGGTTGCTCCATGACCTTACCGGACGAGCTCAAGGCAAGGGTTTATCCGCCCCTCGAACCCTGCCACCTACTTGGGATGCATCGTTCTCGGTGCATCCCATTTTAGTAGGATGACAGGCGTCCGCTATTGTGGTCATCCGGGCGCGGGAACGTCTTTGCAAATCGCAACTGCACCGGCGTCGCACACGCGTTTCAAGAATGTGCGCGCCCGTTCGGCGTCCGCGTCGACGAATGCGCCATTCAGATAAGCATAGCCGAGCTTGCGGCAGCTGCGCATGTCGCCATAGTCACACCCCTGTTCGAAATACGCGACGGCGCGCTGGACATCCATCGCTACAGGTTGACCTTGTAGGTAGGCGTCCGCGATCCGCCCGCAGTCCGCTGCATTCGTCTGCGTGCAAGCGCGTTCGAACAGGCGGGTCGTTTGCGTCTGGTCCTCCTCAACGCCGGTCCCGAGCGCGTACAGGTATCCGAGTTCCGTACAGGCCCGGCCGCGACCAAGATCGCACGCCTTGCTGAAATGTGCGGCTGCTATGGTCGGTGTGTAGGATACTTCTGTCAGATTGTGCAGGCGAAGCATCGCATTGGCGAGGCATGCATGCGCGCTGTTTTCCGCGCAGGCCGCTTCGGTGTCCTGGAACATCGCGCGGATTCCATCGCAGCCGGCCTCATCGCCAAGGTCGCAAGCCATCTCGTACAATGCGATCTCGGCATATGGTTCCGGGCTCAGCTCCGGATTGGCAGCCATGAGCCGCGCCGCACTGAGGCAGGCCGATGCCTCATCGTTGAGACAGAGCGACATGTACTGAGAGAAGGCTCCGCGGTCATCTCCGCGCTCCATGGCGGCTTCAACTGCGTCTGCGAGGGCGTCAGGGTTCGTGCGCGGGGCATTCCGGTCTCGCTGTTCAATGTCTGGCGCATAGACGGTGCCGGAGATCTGGCTGTGGGCCGGGACGTGTTGTGCGACGCCTGTCCAGAGGATCAGGAGGAAAAAGGTCAGAATAATGCGATGCTGCATCGGGTGCTCGCTTTCAAGTCCCCGGATAATCAATATTCAATACGCAGGCGGTTCTGGCTTATACCAAGAAAAAACAAGGCGCGGTATGTGTAACCGCGCCTTGTCATATTAAACTTTATTGAGGCTTACTTGCGCCAGACAGAGGCCAGCGCCGGATCTTCTTCTTCGCCCGTATATTTGCGAGTCTCGGCGCGGCCGACGACCATGTGGTGGACTTCGTCAGGCCCGTCCGCCAGACGCAATGTGCGCTGGTTGGCGTAGAGGCGGGCGAGCGGCGTCCATTGCGAGACCCCGGCGGCGCCGTGAATCTGGATCGCCTCGTCGATAATGCGGCAGACTTTCTCCGGCACCATTGCCTTGACCATGGAGATCCAGACGCGGGCTTCCTTGTTGCCGAGGACGTCCATTGCCTTGGCGGCTTTCAGTACCATCATGCGCATGGATTCGATATCGATCCGAGCGCGCGAGACTTTCTCGATATTACCGCCGAGCTTGATCAGGTCGCGGCCAAAGGCCTGACGCCCCATGCCGCGGACCACCATCATGTCCAGGGCCCGTTCGGCGGCACCGATAGAGCGCATGCAGTGGTGAATTCGGCCAGGCCCGAGACGCAGTTGGGAAATCTCAAATCCGCGGCCTTCGCCGAGCAGCATGTTTTCCTTCGGCACGCGCACATTGTCGAAGACGATATGCATGTGACCGTGCGGGGCGTCATAGTCGCCAAAGACCTGCATCCCATCCAGGATTTTAACGCCAGGCGCATCCGTGGGCACCAGGATTTGCGATTGTTGCTTGTGCGGCTCCGCATCCGGATTGGTCTTGACCATGGTGATCATGATCTTGCAACGCGGATCCCCGGCGCCGGAAATATAGAATTTCTCGCCATTGATCACCCACTCGTCGCCCTCGAGGACGGCCCGCGTGGAAATGTTCTTGGCATCTGAGGATGGCAGAGCCGGTTCAGTCATCGCGAAGGCAGAGCGGATTTTGCCTTCCAGAAGCGGCTTCAGCCATTGCTCTTTCTGCTCAGGTGTCCCCACCCGTTCGAGCACTTCCATATTGCCCGTGTCCGGCGCAGAGCAATTCATCGACTCTGAGGCGAGCGAATTCTTGCCGAGCTCGGCCGCGATATAGGCATAGTCGAGATTTTTAAGGCCTTCCCCGGTTTCCGCATCCGGCAGGAAGAAATTCCACAGCCCCTGCTTTTTTGCCTCGTCCTTGGCTTCTTCCAGCGCTTCCAGCTGGCCAGGCGCATAGGACCAGATATCTTTCTTGTCCTTGCCCAGCTCGTGGAACTTGACCGACATCGGGTCAACGACCTCGGCAATGAACTTCTTTACGTGATCATAAAGCGGACGCGCTTCGTCTGACATACGAAGGTCAAACAGGTCGTCATTCAATTCGCTGCTACCAGCGTCGGTATAAGCCATAATGCTCTTCCTCGTTTCCG
Source organism: Henriciella sp. (assembly GCA_041984335.1). Lineage (GTDB taxonomy): Bacteria > Pseudomonadota > Alphaproteobacteria > Caulobacterales > Hyphomonadaceae > Henriciella. The sequence continues at coordinate 73,861 of JBHIYI010000001.1, forward strand.
TAGATGTGCTGGATCCAGCGTATGACGCGCACGTAAACTTGTAAAACCGTCTCGCGGGGTAAGGGGCCTCAAAGTGGGACGAACGGTCACTCCGTAATCATACGGGGTCAATTGTCCCGAACGAAGACTCAGCGCAACAGAACGCGCATGAGTGCACTCGCGGCCGCCATCATCCTCGGAACGACCCTGGTGACGTCGTTTATATCCGGCATCTTCGGAATGGCCGGCGGCATCATCCTGATGGCCGTGCTGGTGGCGCTGGTCAGCGTTGCCATGGCGATGATCATTCACGGTGCCATCCAGATGTTTGCGAACGGGTTTCGCGCCTTCCTGCTCCGCGACGCCATCGACTGGCGGGTGTTTGGCCTCTATTGCATCGGTGCGGCGGCGGGGGTGGCGGCGCTCTTCTTTGTCAGCTGGACGCCTGACAAGCGCGCGCTCTATTTGCTGCTGGGACTGACGCCGATGCTGGTCTGGCTGCCCAAAGACAGGCTGCATCTCGACATCAAGCGCCGCGACCATGCGATCTTTGCCGGGTTTGCGGTTCAGGGCCTGAACACGCTTGCCGGTGTCGCGGGGCCGCTGCTCGATCTGTTTTTCGTCCAGGCCGAAATGACGCGCCAGCAAATCGTGGCGACAAAATCGGTTACGCAGGCCCTTAGCCATCTGATTAAGATCGGGTTCTGGAGCGTTCCGGTTGTCACCACGGCCGGATGGGGCGCCTTGCCCCCCTGGTGGCTGATCGCAGGTGCGATCCCGCTCTCCATGCTCGGTACGACGCTCGGCAAGCAGGTTCTGGAACGGATGAATGATCAGGGTTTTCGCAAATGGATGAAAGGCCTCGTCACCGCCATCGGCGTGGTGCTTCTGATGCGAGCCGCCGGGCTTTACTGAGAAACAGGCGCTTCAGATGACCCGTATTCCTGACTTGCGTTGGCGGGGGGATAGCTCGATCAATCCGGCAGCGATGCCCCGATTGTTGCCAATGTGGTTTCCCGCAGCAGCCTTTTATTGCCTGTCAGCGACGATCCGCTGAATGGCTTCAGCGCTTCAGCCGTAGCCGTCGCCGTCGCCATCAGCTCGCCCGCTTCGACGACTTGATCCAGATACCCCACTTTTACCGCCATTTCCGGATCGAACAGCTCGCCGAACACCATGGACCGGGTCAGGTAGGCTTTGTTGACGCGCGCTTTCACGAGCTCTGAGGCAAATATCGGCAGCACCATATTGATCTGCGTCTCGTTCGCGCCGATCTTGAAAGCGCCCGCCGTTCCGATCCGCACATCGCTCGATAGAAGTATGAACGCGCCCATCGCGACACCATGACCATTGCAGGCTGAGATGACCGGCATTGGAAATCCATATAGCCGGTGTGCGAGCTTTCCGCCGCCATCTACAAGCGCCTTCACCTCCGGGCCAGGCAGGCTCATCATCAGCTTCAGGTCGAAGCCGCCAGAGAAGCGCCCTTCGCGGCCTGTGATGATCACAACCTTGGCCTCTTTCTCGGCTTGATCCAGACAGGCATTCAAGGCTTCGAGCATAGGAGGATTGATGGCATTCGCCTTACCGTCATCCATTGTGATGATGGCAATCTCGTCCGTGATTTCGATTGTTGCTGGAGCGCTCATATGGGTCCTCCGTGAAAGCGTCTGATGGAAAGTACGTCGCTTGTCCCGGCGGGACGCAAGCCTCACTCCACGTCAGGTGCTGCAATGCCGCGTGTCACCTATTTCCGTCTCTGTTTGAAGAAATCAGAGAGCAGCTCGCCCGCAACCGTGGCATTTTCCAGGTCCTGTTCGATTTTTGTGTGCCAATGACAGGTGGATTGTTCGAAAAACCGGGGGCCGTGAACGACAGCGCCGCCTTTGGGGTCGCTGGCCGCAAAAACAAGCTTCTCAATCCGCGCAAAGCTGATCGCACCTGCACACATAGCGCAGGGTTCCAGCGTCACATAAAGATGCAGGCCGGGCAGGCGATAGTTGCCAAGCTTCCGCGCTGCCGCCCGTAAGGCCACGATCTCGGCATGCGCGGTCGGGTCATGTTCGGCGATTGGCTGATTGTGACCTTCAGCCACGATCTCACCGCTGGCAGGATCAATAATCACCGCACCGACGGGGACTTCGCCCTGCGCGGCGGCGTGTCTGGCGAGGGCAATCGCCCGCTGCATCGGCGTTTCAATGTCTGTCATCTCTTCCCCATCGCGCCGCCTGCGCCTAAAGGCAAGCCATGCGGATCGTTGCAGGACAGTTCAAGGGGCGGCCCATACAGGCGCCGAAAACGGATGCGACGCGGCCCACCTCGGACCGCGCCCGCGAAAGCCTGTTCAATATGATCGCCCATGCGACCTGGGTACCGCCTCTGGATGGTGCACGCGTGATGGACCTGTTTGCGGGATCCGGCGCGCTCGGTCTGGAGGCCCTGTCTCGCGGGGCGAGCTTTTGCCTGTTTGTGGAGACGGCGCATCCTGCTTTGACCGCGTTGCGCAAGAATATTGCCGTGCTCGGGGTTGGGGCAACAGCGAACGTGCAACGGCGCAGCGCGACCGATTTGGGCCACCTGCCTGCCACGCTGGAATCGCGTTTTGACATCGCCTTCCTGGATCCGCCGTATCGGAAAGGACTGGTGGAGCCGTGCCTGAAACACCTGATCGATGGCGGATGGCTTGCCGCGGACGCTCTGGTGGTGGTCGAAACGGCGGTGGATGAAACGCCGTCGCTGACCGGATGGGACCTCGTCGCCGCGCGCGATAGCGGGGCGGCCAAATTCTGGTTTCTGAAGCGCGCCTAGTCTTCGAGAAATTCCTGCCGCAGGTCTATGCTCGATTCGCCTGTGCCGAGCTGGTGCGCGCATGTGCTGAGCCAGCGGTCGGCTTCGGCGCGCCCCTTGTCTCGCAGATCGGTGAGGAAGGTCCAGCTGGTATCGTACTTTGTCGGCAAGGACAGATCGCGAAGGATTTGCCCGCCGCGGATCGCATGGATGGTCAGGCGCCGATAGTGGTGCATGGCCGGTTCCGTCAGCATGCTCTCGTCAAGCAGTTTCTGGACGAATGCGATTGCCCGCAACTCGCCGATCAAAGAGGCATTGAAGCTGATCTCGTTCAGACGATCCATGATTTGCGGCACCCGCCGCGGCACACCAAGGCGAGAGATGGGGTTGAGCAAAACCATGAGGACATCGGGCGGTGCCTTGGCGTAGATAAGCGGGAACAGGCTGGGATTGCCCATATAGCCGCCATCCCAATAGGCATCGCCTTCAATCTCCACCGCGCGAAAGACTTGTGGCAGGCAGGCCGATGCAAGTACGGCGTTGCGCGTCACTTCTTCACCTGAAAAGACTTTGACCCGGCCGGATTCGACGTTCGTGGCCGACAGGAATAACTGCACCGGGGAGGACCGGGCCGCATCAAAGTCGACCGTCTCGTCGAGCGTGTCGCGCAAGCCGTTGAAGTCGAACGGGTTAAACTCGTAAGGGCTGGCAATACTGGTCAGGGCGAGACCCATCTGGATCGGCGAAAACGGCATGGCTGCGAGCGGCGATTGCGCCCAGGAAAAGGCGGTGAACGGTGCGCCCTTTTCCGAGATCGTCCGCCACAGCCGCTCGAGATTAGCCTTCGCGCCTTCAACCCCATCCTGAGCATACCCCGCGGCGAAGGCGACGGCATTGGTCGCCCCGGCCGAGGTCGCAGTAATCGCCTTGATGTCCAGACCCGGCTCATCGACCAGACGCTCCAGCACGCCCCAGGTGAAGGCGCCATGCGCGCCGCCGCCTTGAAGCGCGAGGCTGATCGATTGGGTTTTGCGTTTGGGCATAGCAAGTACTCTGGCGGTTGCGGCTGCTTTGACACAGATTTTTTGCGTGGTCTCGGGGGCAAACTGTGCAAACTGCCTGCCATGCCATCGAATCCCGTCCCCGTTGATGATTTACGCCCCACACCCGCAGTGGGTGTGGTCTGCATTCGCGGGGATGAAGTCCTGCTGATCCGGCGCGGAACACCGCCCAAACAAGGTGAGTGGTCGATTCCGGGTGGACGTATCGAACCGGGCGAGCCTGCAAAGGTGGCGGCGCTGCGTGAGCTGATGGAAGAAACGTCGGTTAAAGCGGAACTCATCGGACTGCTCGATGTGATCGACGCGGTGTTCCACAATCGCGCCGGCGAATTGCTGACTCGCCATTATGTCCTGATAGACTATGCTGCGCGGTGGATCTCAGGTGAGCCTGTGGCGGGCGATGACGCTGCAGAAGCACGGTTTTTTCACCAATCTGAGTTAGGATCGCTGGAATTGTGGAGTGAGACCCGGCGGATCATCGAAAAAGGGTTCGAACTCCTGCGAGTGTAGAAGGACCGGACATGCGTTTCGGAGCGTTGTTTCAGATCGATTTGCCGCACGGGTTGCAAGACAATGCACCGCCGCGCGAGGGCGGGCCCAATTCGGACCCGATTGAGGCGATTACCGAAACCGCTGCAGAAGCGACAGAAGCGGCGACAGAGTTTCTCGGATGGATCGGCTCGGGTGAACTCGAGGCGCTGATTGCCCTGGCGCTGGTTGTGGCGCTGACCGGGGCGCAATGGCTGGCACGATGGGCGATTCTGAAGGGAATTGTCCAGCTCCCCCATCAGGAAGACTATTCCTTCGCCGACCTTTTCTATCGTATCGTCAAACGGTTCCACACCTATTTCATGGTGATGATCGCCTTCATGGTGACGGATGCGATGCTCGGCCTGCCAAATGCTGTTTCGGTCATCGTCAAGATTTTCTTCGTGCTCGCCGCGATCCTGCAGATTGCCGAATGGGTGCAGGAAATTGCCGTTGGTTTCATCCGCCGCAACGTGGCTCGCTCCAGCGGAGATGCCAGGGCACTGGCCTCGGCGTTCAATATCATCAAATGGTTTATCAGCGTTGCCGTCTGGTCGGTTGCGCTCCTCCTGATCCTGGACAATGTCGGCGCCGATGTGACAGCGCTTCTGGCCGGTCTCGGTATTGGTGGTATCGCCATCGGTATCGCGGCCCAGGGCGTGTTTCGGGATCTGTTTTCCTCGCTCTCCATTGTCATCGATAAACCGTTCCAGGTTGGCGACACGGTGCGCTATGGTGACAGCTGGGGCATCATTGAGGACATTGGTCTGAAAACGACCCGCGTGCGCGCCAAGACCGGCGAGCAATTGATCATCTCAAACACGAACCTGCTCGATTATGAGATCCACAATATGCAGCGCATGTCGCGCCGTCGGATCGAGACGGTGTTCGGCGTGATCTATCAGACAGATCCCGACCTGGCCGACAAAGTGCCGGAAATCGTCGCGAAGATCGTCAAGGACGTACCAGCCGTCGATTTCGAATTTTGTGCCATGTCCGCCTTCGGCCCGAGCTCGCTGGACTACACGCTGGTCTTCTATTCACTGCAGCCTGATTTCAATCGCTCGATGGCGGCGCAGTCGCGGGTTTTACTGGCGCTGTTCCGCGGCTTGCAGGAGCACGGTCTCGAATTCGCCTATCCAACGCAGACACTGTTTATTGAAGGCATGCCTGAAAAGGCGAAAGCTTAAGCGCTATTCGACGGTCCAGCCGCGCGGCGTTTTCTTCGCTTCAAGCGTAATCGCGCCATTCTCGGCGGTCTCATCATATCGCGTATGAGGCGCATCATCGCGTGATCCGGTGAGGCGGAGGATGATGGCGAATGCGGCAAGGGCGAGACCGGCGACAGCGGTTGCAACGGCAATCATGCCGGCCATGAAGATGATGGCAATCGCAAGCACACCCTTGGTCAGGATGTTTCCGGCCCGGCGCAGCAGCACCAGCAGATTGTGCGGAAAACCATACGGAGCAGTGTGAGTCGCGGTCATGATATCCTCTTCTTATCACCTAGATGGCTTGCAAGGAAGGTGCCGTCAACGGTCTGACCATGACCAATCATCAATTTACTGCGATGAGGCCCCGCTCTGCACGGATGCGGGCATAGGCGCTCGTAATTGTGGCAGCTTTCTCATGCGCGGCATGTTCGAACTCGCGCGGCGCACCATTCTGGATCACACGATCAGGATGGTTGTCCGCCATGAGTCGCCGGTAAACGCGTCGGATTTCATCGAACTCGGCATCATGAGCGACACCGAGAATATGGTAGGGATCATCGCGGTCGGCGCCCATATGACTGGCCTTGATCCGCCGGAATGTGGCGTCGGAAAAGCCGAATGCCTCAGACACAGTGCGCAAATAGGACAGCTCGTCATCGGTGACGATACCATCCGCGGTTGCGATCATGAACAGTCCGTCCAGCACACCTTCGAGCAGGCACGGACGGGCCGCATATTTACGGCCAATCTTGCGGGCATAGGATTCGTATCCGCTGACCGTCTGCTGCGCGAGATTGAACACACGCCGGACGGCGGCGGCATCTTTCGGGGCCGTTTGAAAGACGCGCGAGAAGACCATGATCTCATCGTCCGTGACACGGCCATCGGCCTTCGCCATCTTGGCCCCGAGACCAATAACAGCGGCGGTGAAATCGACATCATTCGGATCAGGCGCGCAAGCAAGATCAGCGGGCAGCGGATCATCCTCCGCGTCCACATCAAACAAGCGCTTTCCGCTTTCAATCAATCGTTGCCACAGTGACATGGGCACACCTTTAGCGCGTATTCTTTGCGTGTGTCAGGGGGCAATACTGACACGTGTGTTAAGTGGCGAGCGGCCTGATCATTAAAATCGAGTCACGTTCCAATCCATATTATATACCAGTCCGTATATGATATTGACACCGATATGGTTCGGGTCACGAACATTCAAAGGAGATTCCCTCGTGAAACTCACCACTCTCTTCGTTTCCTCCGCCCTCTTTGCCGCTCCGGCTATTGCCGAGCAGTGCGCCTCGAAAACCATGACGCAGGCCACGCATGTCAGCCATGTCACCGCTGTTGCAGGCGAAAGCTACAAGAAGGCGAAGTCTGACATCGTCGAAACTGCGGCTGCCGCTGGTTCCTTCTCGACGCTTCTGGCCGCTGCGGAAGCTGCTGGCCTGGTTGGCGCCTTGAAAGGCGATGGACCGCTCACGGTATTCGCGCCCACAGATGAGGCGTTTGCGGCTCTGCCAGAAGGAACAGTCGAGACGCTGCTAAAGCCTGAAAACAAGGACGCCCTGGCCGGCGTTTTGAAACTGCACGTGATCGCGGGTTCGAAAGTGAAGTCTGCCGACCTCGATGGCCAGCAGATCACGGCCAGCACACTCAATGGTGATTTGTCTGTTGATGGCACACATGGTGTGGTCCTGACCGCACCTGGTTCAACGGCGACAGTGATTGCGGCGGATGTCAGCGCTTCAAATGGCGTTATCCACGTGATTGACACAGTCCTGCTGCCTGCTGGCTAAGGTCACACATCAAAACTGCCGGAATGCCGCGCGTCCCCCCAAAACGGCTTCCGGCATGGTCCCGCCAGTACCCTTGCTGGCGGGACTTTTGTTTTTTGAGAAGCAGCTAGTCGGATCGCCCGGCCTTGAGAGACGCGATTTCCTTTTTGAGCTCTTCCAGCATTGTGATGATCTGATCGCGCTCCTTGTCGGCGATATCGAATTCCTCGTCCATTTCCTCCTCGATCTCATCGAGCAGTTCGTCCGTGGCGGCGCGTTGTTCTTCGGCCAGGGCGTCGACAATCAGGGCGATGAACAAGTTGAGGACGGCAAAACTTGCGACAAAGATGAAGAGCAGGAAGAAAAGCGGCGCAAAAGGGTGTCCGTCATCGACAACTTTCTGAACAACTTCAAACCGCCAACCGTCCATCGTCATGACCTGGAACAGCGAATAGGCTGAGCTTGGAAGATCGCCGAACAATTGCAGGACTTCCGGATTGTCGGTGTCGCCATACATGTTGGTGGCCATCACAGCGCCAACATAAGTCAGCAGGGCGAGCACGGCGAGAATCGCGCCCATACCGGGCAGCGCGTTCAATAGCGCTTCGGTAATCCGCCGCATCATGGGGACAATGTGCAGCAGCCGCAAAACGCGCAGCACACGCAAGGCGCGCAGAACGGAGAAGGCTGCGCCGCCCGGAACAAGCGAGATCCCGACGACCAGAAAGTCGAACCAGTTCCAGCCGGAACGGAAGAAATTCAGCCGGTACACAATCAGCTTGAGCGCAATCTCGCAGGCGAAGACAAATGTTACGGCCTGGTCGAACCAGCTCAGCGATGCAATCAGACCCGGCGCAAGCGATGCCTCATAGGTCAGCACGCCCAGAATGATCGCATTGACGATGATCAGCGTCGTGATGAAATTGCGAAAGAAGCTCCCCTCAATCGCCGTTTCCAACGGTGAGTTGCTGGAGTCCAGATCGAGTGTGCCCTGTTTCATCCCTACCTGCCTTGCAGTCCGCGCGCGATTCTTTCACTGGCGGTTTTAGCGCGCTTGCTTTCAGGATCAATCAGAAGCGAAGGAAATGCGCACGCCGGTGAACGTGAATGCGTGTGAATCGGTCTCCAGGCCGAGATCTCGCGCGCGGTTGAGGCAACCGGCCGGGTCGGCATGACGCAGGACGTATCCAGACAGGAAATCTCTTTGCCCGGGTTGGAACGAGATGATGTGTTCGCCGAGTTCGAGTTCATAGACACCCTGGCCGTTCGACTGGGAGGGCGTTCTGAGCACCCGGCCCCATCTTTCGCTGAGAGCTTGCGGGTTTATCGCGCTGACGTCCAGCCGGACCAGGCTTCCGGGTCTGCTTCTCTCGCGCCACTCTGGCCCGCCCCAGAGCCAGGAGCCTTCGGGATGTGCTTCATCAATCGAAACGATCGCTGCGCCAATATCTGCCGGATGAAGGTGGCTGGCGGAGATATCCGGCCGGTCAATGTTCCAGACCCGGCGAATGTGCAATTCGTCCGCGCGGCGGCGCACGCCGGCCAGGTCATCGGTCTGAAAAATCGCCATATAGCCGCCAATACCGCCGCTGCGGTCGATAAAGCGGCCTGCCGCAGTCTTGTCTTTGACCGGAACGACCACTTCCAGGAACTGGTCCCCGAGCGCGAACACGCCATTGGTCAGTCCAAACTCGCCGACACCCGGATCCACATAGCCTTCGCGAAGATCGAGGACCTGTCGCAATCGCTCGATATCTTCCGCATCATGCGAGGCGAAAACGAGTTGTCGTATACGGGGAAGGGTCATGCTCAGTCTGCCGAAGTTGTTGTGTCGCTGACGATTTTCCAGTCGCCATCAACTTTTTTGAAGATCAGGGTGAACAGGCCGGACGGCCGGTCTGACTCGCGCGCCAGGGCCCAGCGGCCATGAACCGCAGCGGCGGCTTCACTGATGAGATCGATTTCGAGATCTTCAAACAGGAGCTCGCCCATCAGCGCCCGGTTGGAATAGCGTGCGTGATAGCGATCTCGCGTCGCCCGCCAGCCATAGGTCACCGTCCCGCCAGAGGCGAACCTCAATTCGGGTGAGGCCCAGTAAGCGCTCATGAAGCCATCAATGTCGCCGGAATTCCAGGCTGCCTGCTGATCTGAAATCAGCGCAACAATCTGCGCCTCGTCAGGCAGTGAGGCAGGCGCGACTGCGTCTCCGCTGTGTTTCGGGGCCAATTCGCAGGCCGAAACCGCTAAAGCCAGCGCGCAAGCGATCATGAGGGACTTATACTGCATTCGGGCCTGCTCCAGGGGTGTTCGGACAGGTCGAAATCATTTACCCGGATGGACATCTTGGCAAGGGCACACATATAGGCGCTATGCGATTGGGAGCAAAAACTCGATGATGATGACCATGCTGATCCTGGGCGGTCTCCTGCTGCTCTTTGCAGGCGGCGAAGCCCTTGTGCGTGGATCGGTGGGCGTCGCGCGCAAGGCAGGTATGTCCGAGCTGGTAATCGGTCTGACCCTGGTTGGGTTCGGGACCAGCCTGCCAGAACTTGTGACCAGTCTGGAAGCCTTACACGAGGGCGCAGTCGGGATTTCGATCGGTAACGTGATCGGATCAAATGTCGCCAATATTCTGCTTGTGATTGGCGCCGCGGCCTTTGTGCGCGCCATCCTGACGGACCCGAATTCGCTGCTGCGCGACGGGATTTTCATGCTCGCCGTGACCATCGTATTCGCGATTGTCGTTTGGATGGATGCGTTCACACGCCTGACCGGCATTCTCTTCACAACCTTGCTGGTCGTATACCTTGTCGTCTCCGTCGTCCTGGACCGCAATGCCAATAGCGCCGCAGGCGGCATGCACCAGCATGAGGCTGAGGAGTTCGAAAATAATGATCCGATCTGGTTGTCACTCTTGCTGACGGTCGGCGGTATTATCGGCGTCATTCTCGGCGCGAAATTTCTGGTCGAAGGCGGATCGGATGCGGCCCGCCTGTTCGGCGTCTCCGAAACCGTGATCGGCATTTCGATTGTCGCGATTGGCACGAGCCTTCCTGAGCTCGTCACCTCCGTCATGGCTGCCCGAAAAGGCAAAGCCGATGTGGCGCTCGGCAATGTGCTTGGGTCCAACGTCTTCAATATTCTCGGGATTCTCGGGATTTCGGCGATTGTCTATCCGTTCTCGCTGATCGAAACGGGCGCGGCGAATGTGCCGCTGGAAGTCGCTGCCATGCAATTCGGACAGGCCGCAAGCATGGTCACCTGGACCGATATGAGCGCCATCTTCCTGTCGCTGGTCCTGCTCTACATCTTCGCGTTTACCGGACGCAAGATTGCGCGCTGGGAAGGCGGCATCCTGCTCGCAGCCTATTTCCTTTATATGGGGCTGCGGTTCGACCTGATCCCGACCTTTGGAGGCTGATATGGCGGACAAGGATATCTACTCTGACCTCGACCATCTCGGACAACAGAGCGCGATGCCGAGCTCGCCCGAAGAGGCGACTCTGGAACGGGTTCGCAACCCGCATCCCGACACGCTCTACCTGACGCGGTTTGTCTGCCCGGAATTCACATCGCTTTGCCCGGTGACAGGCCAGCCTGATTTTGCGCACCTGGTGATCGATTACGCCCCGGCCGACTGGCTGGTGGAAAGCAAGAGCCTGAAACTGTTCCTCACCAGTTTCCGCAACCATGGCAGCTTTCACGAAGACTGCACACTGAAAGTCGGCAAGGAGATCGCAGCGCTTCTCGAGCCGCGCTGGCTTCGAATCAGCGGGTACTGGTATCCTCGCGGCGGTATTCCGATTGATGTGTTCTGGCAGACCGGTGATGTGCCAGAAGGGCTTTACGTTCCCGATACGGGCGTCGCGCCGTATCGCGGACGAGGTTAAGGCGCTGTTTCAACAGGGCTTACTCAGATTGCGTTCAGCTTGGACCGGGTAGAACGCCCCGTATGAGATGGCTGATTTCACTCCTCTTTGTCTCACTCCTAGCCAACACGGCGGCGGCGCAGTTGCCCCCGTGCCAGAAGACAGAAAGTGCATGCTTGCTCGACGCGGCCTGGAGCGCGGCTCTGGTTCTGCCAGAGGAGAAGCGGGCCCGTCTGGCATCTGCCTTTCTGGAGACGGCGAGCAAATCAGGCGATGCCGACCTCGTCGCGTTCTGGGAGTTGCGCCTGGATGACCGCGCCCGCCCGATAGAGGTCTATCCCGATTTTGGCTGGCAAAAGGCTGAACCACTGCTCCGCGCCGGTGGTCCAGCGCGCCTCATCCAGGTCGCAAAAGACCGCGCCGAGCCACTGAATTTTGGCCGCGCCGATGCGCTCCTGTCGGCAGGAAAGCGCCTGATGGAGGCCGACGCATCGGGCGCGGAAGCCTTGAACGAGGCCCTGTTGGACCTGACCCGATCCTCGTCTTCCTTTGAAAAGCCCAACCTCGCGCACGCCGCTGCAGAACTCGCAATGGCGCGCTGTGATCGCGCTCGATTCGAGCGAGCGCTGCTCTATACCGATGCGCCGGGCAATTTGCGCTACGCCATCTGGCGGGCCCGGATCGACGGCGACGTGCTCGCCTTGTTGCCACGCATCCGCGCCATAAACAGCGACGAGGATACGCGTGAGGTGCGCCGCGTCCTGGAAGGCTACCGCGCCATTCAGGAGATGGGCTATTGTGCTGCGCGCAATGACCCGATTGGCGGCTGACCGATTCACAGTATACCTAAGCCATGATGGATCCGGATGAAGACCCGCCTGAAGCGATAAATGGCAGCGCCGAAATCGGCGCGCTCGCACACTTGTATCGCGCCGAAGTTTACCGTTCGACGATCTGGCGTCAGCGCCTGGATATGACAACCAATTGGGCAGTGGTCTCAACCGGGATCGCCTTTTCCGTCAGTTTCGCCAATGAGCAGGCCTCACCGCTGCCGATTGTTCTGGTCGGCCTGCTCTCGGCCATGTTCCTGGTTCTGGAGGCGCGTCGGTACCGTTATTTCTATGTCTGGAAATTCCGGGCGCGCATGATCGAGATCACCAATTATGTGCCGATCCTGCGGGGACAGGGCGCCCAGATCGCAATGGACAAGGGTACGGCGCTTTCGGATGACTATTTGCGCCCGCGCCATCGCATCTCCACAATGCGGGCCGTGGGGCGACGTCTTCGCCGCAATTATGGATGGCTGTTTCTGATTCAGGGCGCGGCGTATTATGCCAAGATCGGCATGCACCCGACAGATGTCGGATCGCTCGAGGAGTTCCTCTACCGCGCGCATGTCGGGCCGATACCGGGCTGGCTGGCGCTTATCGCAGGGGTCGTTTTCCATCTCTCCTGGATGGCGTTTGCTTATTATACATGGCGCCTTGAGAAGGCTGACAAGCGCATTACGGCCGATTATCTGGACCCCGAACTGGCTTCAGGTGTGTCAGACGACAAAGCCTGAGACTATGCGAGCGTGACGCCGGATGCCGGGCCGTCAATCAGCGCAATCGGTTGAGTTGCCTTTGATCCGCGTATCCGGCGTATATTCCTGGTTCTTGTCCGAGACATTGGTACAGCGATTGTCATTCAAGGTCGTGCCCCACATTTCGAGCCACCAGATCTCGTCACTGTTCTCGTCATAGATGTGTTTGCGGTCTTTCTTGCAATTCTTGTTCTCGCCGGATTCGATCTTGGCGATGATCCAGACTTCCGAGCCGGACGGTACGCGTCCGTCCTTTTTCAGGTCGTAGCACCAGGCCTCGCCTTTGCCGATCTTCGCCCCGATTTTCTTGGAATAGGTCTCACCGTCGGGGGTTTTCCAGTGCAGCATGATCGGATCGACATTGTACCAGCCGCCATCATACAGCGTGATATAGCGCAAATGCATATCATCGGCCTGTGTCATCGGCGCGGCGACGGCCGCAGCGAGCAGACTCAGGCCAAGGCATCTGGGGCCAAGCCATTGCGGCCATCGGGATAAGCGCATGATCAGTCCTCCGGGTTTCTCCCAGCACCCAAGCAAGACCGGGCGCGTGTCGCCACTGTCAGATCTGCCAGCGCAGATGACTCAATTGGCTTGCCCTTCCTGATCCCTTCCTGTATGTCCGCGCTTTCGAGATTTCAGGGCCGGTCAGTAATCGTCCCGCAACAGACTCAAAGAGGCACCCGCGATGAAAGCCGAAGGCCATCCAGATTATCACTTCATCACTGTCGTCATGACTGACGGCACTGAGTACCAAACCCGTTCAACCTGGGGCAAGGAAGGCGACAAGCTCGTCCTCGACATTGATGCCAGCTCTCACCCGGCCTGGACCGGTGACCGCAACGCGAACCTTGATCGCGGCGGGCGCGTGTCTCGCTTCAAAGACAAGTTCAAGGGCTTCATGTAAGTCCCGCGTCTCAGAACGCACAGATTTTCAGAAACCCGCGCTCACTGCGCGGGTTTTTTGTTACGGCTAACTACGGACCTCGCGTCTTCACGCCCTCATCCTGAGCGAAGTCGACGGATCAAGTCCGGGACTACGGGTGTGGTTGGTGTGCAAAATTTGATTGTCATCCCGGCCGGAGCGCAGCGGAGAGCCGGGACCCAGATCCGCTGGTCCCCAGATAGGCGCTCACGCGCTTTCCGGGATGACAGTTCAAACCCCGCCCTGCCAACTTGCGTTGGCAGGGCGGGCTGATGATGCGGTACCGTGCAAAAGACGAGTATCTGGGATTCGCCTCACTCTCCCGATCTCAAGACTCAATCGACCACAAATGTAATCACATCAGTTGACTTATTGTTTTTCGATATGTAAAGAGAGGGCGCGTTCAGGATCACATTGTCAGTTTCTCATTGGAGTAGAAAACCATGATCCGTACTTTTACCGTCGCCAGCCTGGTCACGCTCGGCCTTGTCGGGGCCGCTAGCGCAGAAACCCGCACTTATGATGTGGGCGCGTTCGACAAGATTGATATCTCGGCCGGTCTCGATCTCGATTTCACCGCTGGCGCAGCTCAATCAATCGCCGTCGAGAATGCCAAAGGTGATTTCAGCGATATCGAGGTTCTCGTGCGCGGCGACACGCTCGTCCTGAAGCGCAAGAAGAAGATGAATTGGGGCTGGAACCGCAAACGCCTCCGCTACGGCATTACCGTCTCTGCGCCGCAAATCTCTGGCCTGGAAGCCTCGTCCGGCTCTGATGTGTCGGGGCGCAATATGAGCGGTAGCGAGGTTCGTGTTGAAGTCTCATCTGGCGCCGATGTGACTGTAACCGGCGTTGATGGTGGAACGGTCGTCATCGAAACCTCCAGCGGCTCAGATGCCAGCGTCTCCGGCAGCTGCGTCACGGTGCGCGCCGAGTCCTCGTCTGGGTCAGATCTCGATGCCCGCGATCTGATTTGCCAGAATGGTTATGCCGACGCTTCAAGCGGATCTGATATCTCGATCCACGTTACCGCCAGCGTTAATGCGGATGCGTCAAGCGGCGCCGATGTCGATGTGTATGGCAGCCCCACCGAGGTCCAGTCAGACAAGTCCAGCGGCGGGTCAGTGTCGATCCACGGCTAGGCCTCAACTGAAGTCATAGTCGTCCATCTTCAAGCCCGGATCAGGCCAGGAGAGATCCATCTCTTCGAGTGCGCCGCGAACGATCCGGGCGATCATAGCGTTGCGCCGGGTACGACTGTCAGCCGGAACAATATACCAGGGCGCATGCTCAGTTGAGCAGCGCTCGACGGCGGTTTCGTAAGCCCCCATGAAGTCTGGCCAGAGTTTACGGTCTTCCAGATCGCTTGGATTGAATTTCCAGCGCTTGTGTTCTTCGGAAATTCGTTCCTTGAGCCGAATACCTTGTTCTTCATAACCGACATTGAGCATGAATTTCAGAATGGTGACGCCATTCTCAGTCAGGTGTTTTTCGAATTGATTGATCTGATCATATCGCTGCTCGATCTTATCGGCCGGCGAGAAGCCGCGAACCTTTACGACCAGGACGTCCTCATAGTGCGAGCGATCGAAGACGCCGATCCGCCCCTTGCGCGGAACCGCTTCATGGATCCGCCAGAGATAATCATGTGCGAGTTCGGTTTTGCTGGGCGCCTTGAAGGCCTCGACCTGCATCCCGAGGGGGCTCGTATCAGCAAAGACGTTGCGGATCACGCCGCTCTTGCCGGACGTGTCCATGCCCTGCAGGACGACCAGAAGGGCGCGATCTCGCATGGCATAAAGCTTGTCCTGTAATTCATTGATCGCGGCAGCGTCTTTCTTCAGGCTGATGCGCGCAAGCTTCTTGTCAGGAAAGAGCGAGCGATCGCCGGTATCATGCTGTGACAGATCGAAGGGCTGCCCAGGGGCAGCGAGCAGGGTTTCGCGAATGGATTCGATAGATGGCTGAGACATGGCCGATCCTTCTGAAGGCAGATAAGAAAAAAGCCGCGCCATGACAGCGCGGCTTGGTTCTTTGTGCAAGCAGGCGACTGCTTACGAAGAATAATATTCGACGACCTGGGCCGGTTCCATTTGAACAGCATAAGGAACGTCGGACAGTTCAGGCATCCGGACATAGGTTGCCGTCATCGCCTTGGGGTCAACTTCGATATATTCCGGAATGTCGCGCTCTGGTGAGCCGAGGGCTTCCAGGACAAGGGCCATGTTGCGAGACTTCTCGCGAACCTGCACGACGTCGCCCGGCTTCAGGCGGTAAGAGCTGATATTGGTCTTGGTGCCATTGACCGTAACGTGGCCGTGATTGACGAACTGGCGCGCCGCAAAAATGGTCGGCACGAATTTCGAACGATAGACAAAAGCGTCGAGACGGGATTCGAGCAGGCCAATCAGAAGCTCGGCGGTGTTACCTTTGCGGCGCGCAGCTTCAACGAAGGTCGCCTTGAACTGTTTCTCGGTAATGTCGCCATAGTGAAACTTCAGTTTCTGCTTGGCCATCAGCTGCATACCATAGTCAGAGACTTTTCCGCGACGGTTTGGACCGTGCTGCCCTGGCTTGTTTGGCCGCTTGTTGACTGGTGATTTGGGGCGTCCCCAGATATTTTCGCCGACACGGCGATCAATCTTGTACTTCGCCGAGTGACGACGTGACATATTAGACCTCAATTTTTGACGTGGGCTGGTTCATCTCCGCGTGAGACGAACGATTGCAACGGCAGCTCCACACCGACCCGTCCTGAAGCGGCGTCTAAAACAGCAAGACAGCGTCAGAGTCAAGCATTGCGATCAGTCTGAACTGGTGCAGCTGACGCGAGGACCCGGCTTGACGGACTGCGCTGCGACGCGCCCCATGCCGACAAAGAATATATCGGAGGAAGAAATGGCTGATTTGTCGGGCAAAGTCGCGGTGATTACGGGAGCTGCCAGCGGGATAGGGCTGGCAGGCGTCGAAGTCTTTGTTGAAGCTGGCGCAAAAGTGGTTGCCGGCGACCTGCAGGACGATAAAGGCGAGGCACTGGTGACACGGTTTGGCGCCGACAAGGTCGTCTATCAGCATTGCGATGTGACGGACCCGGACTCGCTCAAGGCGCTGATGCAAGCCGCCGAGGACAGTTTTGGCGGGCTCGACATTCTCTGGAACAATGCAGGCAGCGGCGGCACTTCCAGCACGGTCGAGGAGCTGGATCTCGAGGGCTACGACTTCACCATGGACCTGCTCCTCAAGTCGGTTTTCACTGGCACGCATTTCGCGGTACCACACATGATCAAACGCGGCGGCGGCAGTGTGATCAACACGTCCTCCATCTCCGCCGTTTGCGCAGGCTATGCGCCGATTACCTATTCCGTCGCCAAAAAGGCCGTCGCGCACTTTTCCAAGCTCGCAGCGGCGGAGCTGTCGAAACACAAGATCCGCGTCAACGCGATCCTGCCAGGCTTTATCGCCACCTCGATCTTTGGCGCATCGCTCGGATTATCGCGTGAGCAGGCCGATCAGATGGCGGCGATGGTGTCGCAAGCGGGCGGATCGATGCAACCGGTTGGCCGCGTCGGGCAGGGCACTGACATTGCCGAAATGGCCGCCTTTCTGGCCTCCGATGCCGCAGGTTTCGTGACCGGCGGCGAGTTTCTTGTCGATGGCGGGATGACGGTCGGGCCGCCGCACAGCTGGAATGAGGAAGAAGCCGGACCGCTGCTCGATGCCCTCGGGATCACCCCGGAGCAGGCCGAGCAGATGGCGCTGGCCATGCGCGGCGGTCAGAACAGCTAGAGGCGGGGCGTCAGGCGGTGAGGCCAGGAATGGCTTCGACATCCTGCAAGAGTTGTTTCGGTGAGCTCGAACGGGCAACTTCGGTGCCCTTGTCATCGAACAGGACAAATTCAGCATTTGACTTGCGTAACGGAAACCGGCGCCAGTGCGCACGCGTGCGGTAAAGCGTAATTTCCTCAGGCTCATCTCCGGTCGCCGACCATCCGGTCCAGACATGATCCGCCGGCACAGATCGCCACAAGCGATCGATGGCTTCTAAATCTGATGCGGAGAAACGGGTCATGACAGACAAGGGGGACATATCCGGTTACGAAGACATTAACAAAGCGCAATTGTCGGGCAATCTGAACGGCGCGGCGCTGATGGTCCTGTCAGGGGTCGGGTTCACAGTCTATCTCCTGCTCAACAAATTGCTGTCGTCTGACATACACCCGGTCTTTCTGGCTTTTTGGCGGGCGTTTCTGGGCATGTGGATGGCCATCCCGTTTGTGGCGATGATAGGCTTCTCGAAAATGAAGACACGGCGACCGGGCCTGCTAATGCTGCGCAGCCTGTGCGGTACGCTCGGTTTCACGCTTGCAATCGTGGCCGTGTCAGATTTCTTCACGCTGACCCTCGCCCAGTTCAACGCAATCAGTTTTACCCGCCCGCTCTTTGTCACGCTGCTCGCAGCCTTGATCTTGCGCGAATATGTCGGACTGCATCGCTGGGCGGCTCTGGCCGTGGGGTTCTTCGGCGTGGTCGTGATGGTGATGCCGGGCGTGTTCACATTCTGGCAGCCCGGCGCGCTGGATGGCACCCAGCTGAATATGGGAAGCCTCGTGGCTCTGGTCAGCGCGTTCAGTCTCGCCGCCGCGATTGTGCTCGTCAAGTTCCTCAGCGGGGAGCTGCCCGCCATGGTGTTGTTACTATATGCCAACCTGTTTTCGAGTATCTTGTTGGCGCCCTTCCTGTTCCTCTTCTGGGACCAGGTTTCACTGCAGGACTGGGGCCTGATCGCGGCGATGAGCGCCTTCGGCTTTGTCAGCCAGTTCTGCTTCATCTATGCGATGAGCATTGGCGATGCCTCCTTCCTGTCCCCCATCGACTATCTAAGGCTGCCAATGTCAGCCGTCGCAGACTTCTGGGTGTTCCGCCTGATTCCTGGCGTTAGTGTCTGGATCGGTGCGGCAATCATCGTGGTCTCCACGCTCTATATTAGCTGGCGAGAGCGGGTTCGGGGCATCTCCAAACCTTAGCGCCGAACGGCGGGACCGCCCCATTGCCAAAACGCCGATAGCGGCCTAAGGCAGCGCCAGACCACACGGAGTCGGCGATGCCCCTGCACGTCATCTGTTGCGTTTGTATTTGCGGCTAAGGCCTCCCGCCTTAGCCAGCCTTCGCCGCGCCCCTTTTTCAAATGACAGATGAGCCCGACATGCCAATCCGCCTTTACGACACAATGGCCCGCGAAAAGCGCGCCTTCAAACCGCAAGACCCGTCCCGCGTGACCATGTATGTCTGCGGACCGACCGTCTACAATCGCGCCCATATCGGGAATTTCAGACCGGTCATCGTGTTCGACACCCTGTTCCGCCTGCTGCGGGCCGCTTATGGCGAGGACGCTGTGGTCTACGCCCGCAATGTCACTGACATCGAAGACAAGATCATCGCCGCCAGTCAGGAGAGCGGCGACCCGATCGAAGCGATCACGCAGAAATATGCGGCTATTTACGACCAGGACGCGGCCGCTGTGAACGCGCTGCCGCCGACAATTGTGCCGTGGGCGACGGCACATGTCGGCGAGATGATTGAGATTATCGAAGCGCTGGAGCGCAAAGGCTATGCTTATGCGAGCGATGCGGGGGTTTTCTTCAACGTGCCGCAAATGCCGGACTATGGCCGCCTCTCCAAGCGCAAGCTGGATGACAATCAGGCCGGTGCGCGCGTCGATGTCGATCTTGGCAAACGTGACCCGGCTGACTTTGCCTTGTGGAAGTTCGCCAAGCCGGGCGAGCCGGACGACGCCATCTGGGACAGCAAATGGGGCCGCGGGCGTCCGGGCTGGCATATCGAGTGCTCGGCCATGGCGGCGAAACATCTCGGCAAGACCATCGATATTCATGGCGGCGGCATCGATTTGCAGTTCCCGCACCATGAGAACGAGATCGCGCAATCAGAATGCGCCCACGGCCAGACCATGGCGAATTACTGGATGCATAATGGCTTCCTCGACATGGCGGGTGAGAAAATGTCGAAATCACTCGGCAATGTCGTGCTGCTGAACGATTTGCTCAAGGATTGGGACGGAGAAGTGATCCGCTTTGCGATGCTGAGCGGGCATTACCGCGCACCTCTCGACTGGACGCGCGACCTGCTCGACCAGGCCAAAGCCACTTTGAACCGGATCTATGGCGCGCTGCGCCGCGTCTGGGACGCCGAAAGCGGCGACCCGTCCGACAATGGCGTCATGGAGGCGTTGAGTGATGATCTCAACACCCCGATTGCGCTGGCTGAGCTCTCGCGCCTCGCGGGTGAAGCCAACGGGGCCGCAGACAGAAAAGATCAGGCGGGGATGGCCGAGGCGAAAGCAAACTTGCTCGCCGCGGGCGCGCTTCTCGGCTTGCTGACGCGTACGCCCGCCGAATGGGAACAAGGTGGCGATAGCGACGAGAATGCCCGCATTGAAGCTATGGTCGCGGCGCGCGTACAGGCCCGGGCGGACAAGGACTGGGCCGAAGCCGACCGCATCCGCGATGTGCTCGCCGCCGAGGGGATCGAGATCATGGACAATGCTGACGGCGCCACCTGGCGGCGGGTTTGATGGACGACATTTGCCTCAACATCGAACATTTCGCGTTGTGTGCCGCGCGCAAGCAGAATCGATCCTGGCGCGGGATAAGGTGATCCGATTTCGCTGAGGCTGATCAGGCTAAACTGGACACAGGGACCAGGCTGAGTGCCCACGAAAATTCAGACCGCTCCGTCCCCTTTGTGGCGCATCAGCTAACTGTCCCGGTTTTCGTTTTCAGGGTCCCGCAATAACCGGTGAGTCTGGCGCCAAAATTCTCTTTCACAAGGTCGTCTGGGTAGAAATGCGTGGTCTTGTCACCGGTACATCCACTCGTCGTTTTGAACACGATTTTATATTTGCACCTTGGGTCGACAGTAAACCAGCTATCATCGCCCGGCATGCCAAGTGCGCCGCCTGAGAGGTTACCGGTAATTTTCTTTTCTTCGCCGCTTTCGCAATTGTTTGGACCGCTTTGCTGTTTGATTTTGACGGAAGTCACCGTCGCTGCGGCGGCATTGAAGACGTAGACTTTCACGCATTGGGAAGAGTCTGTGCAGAAATCTGGCGCGCCCGCGGCGGCTGTGCCTGCGCTGCCAATCAAGACCAGGCTGAGAAGAGAATAACGTAGGATCATGGCGGTGCTTTCAATGGGTTGAGTCGAGATCCGCAAGTTTTCCAGATTTTATCTGACTGGCTACTGTCAGGTTTGACAGCCCTGAATGAAAACGCCGCCAGCCGAATTTTGTTTCGACCCCGCCCGCAAACAAATTGCCAGCCGCGCCGCTTCCGGCTTAGACAGCGCTATGACTAAAGTCCGCAATCTCCGCACGCTGTTGCAGTCTCTCTGCAACGAGACCAAGGGCGACACCGTCTCAGTCGCTGATCTGTTGAACGCGGTTGGGCGGCGCTCGTATGGGCCAGTCATTCTTCTGCTTGGCTTCATCGCGATCAGTCCGCTGACGATCATCCCGGGCGCGAACGTTCTGGTCGCGCTGATCACGCTGATCTTTGCCGTGCAGATGGTGTTCGGGCGCAACTATCCCTGGATCCCGAGAAAGGCGCTCGAGTTTAGTTTTCCGCGCCGGCACCTGATCGCGGGTGTGGCGGCGGCCGACAAATATGTCGCGCAAGTCGACCGGTTTCTGAAGCCGCGCCTGACTTTCCTGACCAATCCGCCCTTTGTGCAAATCGTCGCGCTGGCCTGCGTCGGCGCGGCACTGGTGACCCTGCCACTCTCATTCATTCCGTTTGGGCCGGTTATTCCAAGCCTGGCCGTTCTGCTGTTCGGACTGGCGATCACAGCGCGTGACGGGTTCATCCTGGTGCTTGCGGGCGCGAGTTTCGCCGGGGCGTGCTATATCCTGATGCGGGTCTGGGCCGTACTGCCCTTCGTCTGAGGGCTTGATTTTAGCGTGGTTCAGCGCGACATGGGCGTCATGGTAGACCTGTATCACAACCGCGTTTTGGAACTTGCGGCCGACATTCCTCATGTTGGGGCGCTGGCGGATGCGCATGGGTCGGCGACGAAAGTCTCTCGCATTTGTGGGTCCACGGTTCGGGTGGATGTGAAACTCTCAGACGATGGCAACACGGTTGAGGCGATTGCCGTCGACCCGAAAGCCTGCGCCCTCGGTCAGGCCGCGACGGCGATACTCGCTGAAAATGCGATTGGTGCGACTTATGATGAACTGGTGCAAGCCCGCGACGACCTCCGCGCGATGCTGAAGCAAGGCGGCGAGCCTCCGCGCGGCCGGTTCTATGAGCTGCGCCACCTGGAAGGCGTACGGGATTATCCGCCGCGTCATGCCTCGACCATGCTCGCCTTCGAAGCCATTCTGGACGCCATAGAAACCGCACGAACCAGCAGGGCTGCGGCAGCTGACGCGCTGCCCGCGGCCTAACTCAGTGCACAAGACGGGCTAACGCCCTATTCGCCTGAGGCCAAAGCGTTTAAACCTGTTTTCCAAGGACACAATCGGGATAATCCGGCATGCCCGGCATTCGCCGCTCATTCGCGTATGGACTGCTCAAAGTCTACAAATGGACCCTCTCACCCATCTTTATGGTGTTTGGGACCCGTTGTCGTCACGAGCCAAGTTGTAGCGAATATGGCGCTGAATGCGTGGCACAGCATGGCATCTGGAAAGGTGGCTGGATGACGTTTGCGCGTGTTCAGCGATGCCGTCCGGGCGGTTCTTCCGGATATGATCCGGTTCCAGAGAAAACGAAATCTGCACCCTTTTGGGCTCCATGGCGTTACGGAGATTGGGCTTTGACAGAACGCCCATTTCCTGATCAGGGGCCAGAGACGAAATGAGAAGACGAAGAAGATGATTAAAGTCACGCTTCCTGACGGCGCGGTTCGAGAATATGAAGACGGCGCGCGTCCTTATGATGTGGCCGTGAGTATTTCCAACTCGCTGGCAAAAAAAGCGCTCGCTGCGAAAGTTGATGGCGAGCTGTATGATTTGATGCGTCCGCTGGAAGGCGACGTTGACCTTGCGCTGATCACTGACCGGGATCCGGAAGGCCTGGAGCTAATCCGCCACGATGCCGCGCACGTGCTCGCCCAGGCGGTTCAGGAATTGTATCCCGATACACAGGTCACGATTGGCCCCGTGATCGATGATGGCTTTTATTATGACTTCGCCCGCGAAGCACCTTTCTCGTCGGAAGACTTCGAGAAGATCGAGAAGAAAATGGCTGAGATTGTCGACGCCGACTATCCGATCATTCGCGAAGTCTGGCAGAAGGAAGAGGCGATCGAGACGTTCAAATCGATTGGCGAGGATTACAAAGCCCAGATCATTGACGACATCATCCCGCCAGGCGAGCCGATCACGGTCTACAAGCAGGGCGACTGGTTCGATCTCTGCCGCGGGCCGCACCTGCCAAGCACGGGCAAATTGCCGAAAGCGTTCAAGCTGATGAAACTTGCAGGCGCCTATTGGCGGGGCGACAGCAAGAACGAGATGCTACAGCGCATGTACGGCACGGCCTGGGCCAACGAGAAAGACCTCAAGGCTCACCTGACGCGGCTCGAGGAGGCGGAGAAGCGCGATCACCGCAAACTCGCCAACCAACTCGACCTGTTCCATCTTGATGGCGAAGCGGCGTCGGGATCGGTGTTCTGGCACCCGAAGGGCTTTATGATCTGGCGCCAGCTGGAAGCCTATATTCGCCGCGCCCAGGATGCAGACGGCTATGTTGAAGTAAAGACTCCACAAATTCTCGACTCCGCCTTCTGGCAGGCGTCGGGTCACTGGGACAAATTCCGCGAGAATATGTTCGTGGTGCCGGATTTCATCCCGAACACGGATGATCAGGAGGTCAGGATTCCGGCGGACACCAAACTGCTGGCTCTGAAACCGATGAATTGCCCGGCGCATGTCCAGATCTTCAAGAACAGCCAGCGCTCGTATCGTGACTTGCCGATCCGAATGGCCGAGTTTGGCTGCTGCCATCGCAACGAAGCGCACGGTGCCTTGCACGGGCTCATGCGTGTGCGTCAGATGACGCAAGATGATGCGCATATTTTCTGCCGCGAAGATCAGATCGCAGACGAGACGCTGAAATTCCTGAACCTGTTCGAGCGGGTCTATAATGATTTCGGTTTGTCAGAGATCAGCTACAAGCTCGCCACGCGACCCGAGCTGCGCGGCGGAACGGACGAGAACTGGGATCGCGCTGAGGCGGCACTGGCTGAAGCGCTGACAAAAGCCGGGCTGTCTTTTGAGTATGCAGAAGGCGAGGGGGCATTCTATGGGCCCAAGCTTGAATTCCATCTTACGGATGCGATTGGGCGGACCTGGCAGTGCGGGACGTTCCAGCTCGATTATGTTCTCCCGGAACGGCTCGACGCGGAATATATCGGCTCAGACGGTGGAAAACACCGACCCGTCATGCTGCACCGCGCCGTGTTCGGGACGTTCGAACGCTTCATGGGCATTCTGATCGAGAACTATGCGGGCGCTTTCCCGATCTGGCTGGCACCCGTACAGGTCGTCGTCGCGACGATCACGGACGCTGCACATGACTATGCCGAAGAAGCTGCAGAAACACTGAGGGCCGCCGGGCTGCGTGTCGAAACCGATTTGCGGAATGAGAAAATCAACTACAAAGTCCGCGAACATTCGGTGCAGAAAGTGCCGGTGATCGCGGTTGTCGGCGCACGCGAAGCGGAAGAACGCAAACTGGCGCTGCGCCGGTTTGGCTCCAAGGCGCAGGAAATCGTGACACTCGACGAGGGTAAGGACATGCTCGTCTGCGAAGCGCTCGCGCCTGACCTGAAGCGTCAAGAGACTGCATAAATGACGTTGGGCCCGAGAACCTTTTCGCCCTTCCTGGCGGGGATCCTGGTTCTCTGGCCCATCATCGCCTATATGGGCGCGCAAGGTTATACCGGCGCGGTCGCGATCGCTGCGCTGCTTGGCTTGGTCTATGTTCGGGTCCGCGATATCCGGCTCTACGCGATCGCGGCGATTGCCCTGGTGGCCTGGATCATTGCGGCCGGATTTTGGGCGCCCGAGGCGAAAGCCCTGCTGATCGGAGACATTCGTGAGGGCTCCTTTTCCATGGACATGCCGGGGATACGCTTCGGCCTGACGGCGCTCGCGGGATTGGGAGTGATCGTGGCGACATCCGCGGTGACAGAAAATTCCAGCCGTATCAGCCTTGGCGTCATCGTCGGCGTGATGCTCATACAGTTCGTTGGCGTCGTTGCGACGGCATTGTTCACCCCGCAAATTCTTGCCGCACTCGCCCCGATCAGCGATCCGGTGCTCGAGATGCCGCAAAACCTTATCCGGAACGCCAACGCGTTCATGCTGCTGCTTCCCTTCTTTCTCGCCTGGGTCTGGCACCGACGCGGCGACTATTGGCGCCTCGCGGCGGTCGCGCTTGCCATCATCTCGTTCGCAGCTTTTGCGCAAACGGGGACACAGACGGGCCTCACCGGGACAGTTTTCATGCTGGTCTGCATGACGGTGATCAAGCTCTGGCCGAAGAATGGCTTTCGGCTGCTGTTCTCGGCTCTCGCCGTCTATGTGACCTTGGCGCCGCTACTGCTCGGCTGGGGCGTGGCCCAGCTGCGTGGATTCGGCATCCCGCTCCCGCAATCCTTTTTCTCGCGTACCTATAGCTGGGAGCTGGTGCGAGAGAAGGTCAGCGAAGCGCCGCTGATGGGACATGGCCTGGAGGCGTCCTACACCTGGACGGACACATATGGCGACCATCCGGACTGGTTGGCGGATGCTGTCGCGCGGTACAATCAAGAGGTTGCGTTTGCCTGGGAGGTCTACCCGGTTGTGCCGGGCCACCCGCACAATATGCCGCTGCAGGTCTGGGCAGAAACCGGGATGATTGGGGCGAGCCTGGCCGCGATCTTCCTCTTCTTCCTCGGCTGGCGCCTCAAATCGCCAGGTGATTGGTCGCCGATTTCGCGCTATGCGGCAGCCGGTTTGATTGGCGTCTGCGCCGCGATCTCAAGCTTCGCCTATAGCATGTGGAACGAAGCCTTCTGGGCGAGCGCGATGCTCGCCGCGGCTGTCATCTTCCTGCAGGCGCGTCATGACGGTGAGGCGCAGGCGTGAGCCAGCCAGCCGTTTCCGCCATTGTCGTTTCCTACCAGACCGGGCCGCGGCTAAAGGAATGCCTCCATGCACTGAGCGCTGCCCCGGAAGTGTCGGAGATTATCCTCGTCGACAATGGAAATCCCGCACCGATGACGGACTGGATCGCCCGTTTCGCAGAGACTCGCCCGGGCGTGATTGTCCTATCCGGGCAAGGAAATATAGGGTTTGGTGCCGCGGTAAATCTCGGCGTGCGGCGCGCGCAGGGGCCGCATTTACTGGTTATCAATCCCGACGCCGTTCTGCGCTGGAAGTCAGTCTCGAGCATGCAGACCGCGGCAAGCACGCTGGAAGCACCGTGGATTATTGGCGGGAAGATTTTCGACATTCGGGGGCGCGAGGAGCGCGGTGGACGCCGCAAGGCGCTGACACTGTGGCGCGCGGCCACGAGCGCAGTCGGATGGAATACCTGGACGCTGGAGCACACCCCGCCGCCGCCAGAGCCAGTCGATATGCCGGTCATCTCTGGCGCCTTCTTCCTGACTTCACTGGAGAGTTTCGAGGCTTTGGGCGGGTTTGACCAAGGCTACTTCCTGCATGTCGAAGATATCGACCTGTGTCGCCGCTGCTGGGCGGCGGGTGGGCGGGTTCTGTATGATCCGGGCGCCGCTGTGCTGCACTATGGATCGACTTCGGATGCGCCGAGCCGGATCGTACAGGCGCACAAGGCAGACGGTCTGGCGCGATATTTCTGCAAGTTCGCAAAGGGTCCGCTGGAACGTTTCCTGGTCGAGGTGACCATACCCTTCATTCGATTGGGCCTGTGGCTTGCCGGCCGCTAGGGCGCGCGTTCAACGATGCTCAACACCGATGGCGCAAAGTCCTGGAAATCATAATCTGTCACGCGAAAGGCCCAGCCCTCGGCTTTCTCATTGATGACCTGCGCCCGCCGCGCACCCTCGCCAGCTTCCACAGCGCGCAGCGTGACCCAATACCCGGTCGGTTCACGGTAGGCCCGCAAATCGATCTCAAGCCCGTCAAATGTTTCGCTGATATGCTGGGCAATCGGCTCCGAGACGAGATCGCTGGCCGGTTTGACATCCGAAGGTGCGAGCCGGGTGATGGCGAGGGCTGTAGTTGAGGCGGCGAGCCTGGAAATCAACGAGTCATCCTGATTGGGCGGCGCCGGCCGGAAACTCCGGGCATCGCTGCCTTCTGCGCGGCGCAGATACAGCATGCGATTATTTGAGTCCACGATCCGAACGGAGCGTATGGCAGACGGATCAATATTGATAATATTGAGATCGAGCCAGGCGCGGCGATTATAGAAGGGTGGGAGCGAGCCAGTCGCCCGATATGTCTGCGCCTGATCCGGGGCGCGGACATAGATCGTGTCACCCTTGCGCCCAATAATCAGGCTGTTCTCCAGCGCGCCATCACTGTCAAAGACCTCAAGCAATGCGCCATTCCCGCCTTCGGTCGGATCGCCCAGTCCGATCCGGTCATGCTTGTACGGGTCGTCGGTCCGCTTTTCGTCGAAGGTCAGTTCTTCCAGACCACCGGCGAGGTCTGCCAATCGATCCGGCCTGATCGGGTAGCCTCCGGTTTCTTCGAGCAGCCAGCCCGATGCTGAACGCACCAGGGAATAGGAATCATTATCCAGCGTAAAACGGATGCGCTGCGCATCTGCGCGCGATTGACTGAATCCGGGCAGAACAGGCGCGCCCATTCGATCATGGCTACCGTCCTGGCTCCCGTGGATCAGGCTGGTCAGACCCAGTAGGACCCAAAGTCCGACCGCGATCATAGCCAGGTAAAGCAGGCGCTTACGACGAGCGGCGTTTTGTGTCGCACTCATGCCTTCACCCCGCGACGTTTTCGGAACACCAGAACCAGTCCGATCAGTCCAATCAGGATGGGGCCACCAAGTATCGTAAACAGACGCAGCTTCAATTCCAGATCGTCGATTTCCCGCCTGAAATCACGCTCGATCTGTCGCAAGCGGCTGCGCGTTTCGATGATATTCTCACGCAAACGGGCAAGCTCAATGCGCTCGCCTTCGGTAAGTTCAGAACCCATATCCCCGTCAAAGAACCCGCCTGCTGCGCCGACGGTTTGCAGTTCTTCGAGGCGTTGTTGCGACTGCGTCAAACGCGCTTCCAGGCGCGCCTGCTCTGCAAAGAAGCGGGTCTGCGCCGCCTCTCGCATGCGATCGACGGTTTCCATCGAACGCCGTCCGGGCGCCCGTGCGCGCAGGCTCATCAGTTCTGATCGGCCAGACAGGCTGTCCAGCGCGTTCAGGACAAAGGCTGCATTGTCGGCAAACGGAACGCCCGTCTGCAAATCGAGGTGCAGGCCGTCATCCAGCATATCGGCGTCGGCCAGAATGATAATGTCGGCATCGACGGCGCTGTTCGCCAGGTGCGGCGGCGCTTCTTCCGCGGCGGCGCGGGCGAGCTCTGCATAGATCGGGTCGTCCGGCAGGTCCGGGCTCGGCGCGCCGTCCGGGAACGCGCTGATCAAGGCGCCAGTGAGACGCACTGCCAGCGGCGCTGCGCCTTTGTCCGACGCCTCATAAATCGCAATCGCGTCACCCGCAGATAGGTCGAGCGCGGCCCTTTCCGGATCCATGTCGCTCGGGGCAGGACCCGTGCGCATCAGGATTTCGCGAAGGCCGGGGGCACTGTCACTGAGTAGCAATCGACCCGGCGCGCCCAGGTTTACAGACCGACTGATATCCGCCGTGACGATATTGGTGGGCGACATCAATCCAGGCGGCACGGCCAGAAAAAGTGGGTGTTGCAGGATCGTGGTGCGACCATCGCCGGTGTCGGCTTCAATCGAGAGCGCGGTTTCAGTATCGGCAATTGCCGCCGCGCTGAGCCGGACGCCCCAGGCGCTGGCAAAATGGTCGAGATCTGATCGAATTTGCCGATTGGTCATATTGAACGGCCCGGTGCCCTGCGCCGTCTTGGCCGCGGGGTCGAGCAGAATCAGCGCGCGTCCCGTCCTGAGGACGAACTGGTCAATCTGCCAGAGCTGCCAGTCCGTCAGTTTCGGGGGATGGACCAGCATCAGAATGTCGATCTCGCCCGGGAGTTCGACGAAATTCTCCTCGATCGGCTCAATCAGGAAATTTTTGCCCATTTCGCGCCGGATGGCATAGCCGGTCTCTTCGGTCAGCGCATTCATGCCCGGAAGCGTGGAGAGTAGCCCGATCCGCGCGGGCTCCGGCCGGTCGAGCCGTGAAAGCATGCGGGTAATATCATATTCGAGGCTGGTTTCCTGTTCCGGGGCGAGGAATGGAATGACGCGCTCATCATCGACCGCATTACGACCGATCAGCCCGAAATAGAGTGGATCCCCGCCATCCGTGTCGACAGCGATCAGGCCTGCGGCGAGGGCTTCATCTTCATCCTCGGAAAAGGGCGCAGGATCGATTTCACGCACGCGGACATTGGCGCCGCCGAGCGTCTGATAGGCATCGAGCAGCTCCCTCACGCGCACAGCATAGGCGCGCACGGCGGGGTATTCCTGGCCGACATCGCGTGTGTAGACGAAAGTGAGATCGATCGGCTCAGCAAGATCGCTGAGCGTCGTCCGGGTCCCATCCGATAGTGTATAGAGCTTGTTCTCGGTAAAGTCTGCGCGCGCGCCGGAGAACCAGGTCTGTGCGAGCAGGTTCGCGCCGGCAAAGATGGCGATCATCAAGACACTGGCGGCAAGAAGATAGCGCTGCGGGCTCATTGGGCACCTGCCCGTCTCTGCGCCACGAAAAGTGTATTCAGAGCGACACAAAGCAGAGTGAACCCAAGGAAGAAGAACAGGCCTCTCAGTTCAAGGACTCCGCGCTGCGCGGTCTCGAAATGCGTCAGGAACGAGAATTGAGCGATAGCGTCACCTGCGCCTGGGCCAAACCAGTCTGCCACCGCCCCTGAGACGAGCGGCCACCCTGCCGCGGTCAGTATGAAGGCGACGAGGACGCCGAGAACAAAAGCCAGTACGGCGCTGCGGGTAAGCGCTGAGACGGCCGCGCCAATCGCCAGATAGGCGCCTGCCATGACGAGGCTCATAAAATAGGTGAGCGCGATGGCCGCATTGTCGGCCGGCCCGAGAATATTGACCGTGATCCACCACGGGAATGTCAGGACGAGGGCAAAGGCTGCGACGCTCCAGGCCGCCAGCAGTTTGCCGATGACGAGCCCTGGCAGGTTCACTGGAAGTGACAGGAGCAGCTCTGCCGTCCCGGAATTGGCTTCTTCGGCCCAAAGCCGCATCGCCAGCGCAGGCATGAACATCATGAACAGCCAGGGGTGCCAGTAGAAAAATGGGCCGAGGTCTGCGGCGCCGGTGTCAAAGAAGCGCGACAGGTCCCAGGTGAATACGCCGAGCACAAGCAGGAAGATCGCAATGAAGACATAGGCGAGCGGCGTCGCGAAATAAGCGGATATCTCGCGCCGCCAGGCCGCGTTGATGCCGGTCAGGGTCCCCTTCCAATCCATCAAGCCGCTCCCGCCTCGTGGCCATTGGCGAGCGAGATAAATACGTCCTCCAGGCCGCCGGGTGCGCGATTTGCCAGCGCCTGCGGCGTATCATCAGCGACCATCAGGCCATTATTGATGACCAGCACCCGCGAACACATGGCCGGGACTTCCTCCAGCGTGTGGGTCGAGATGACGATCGCCTTTTCCGGCGCCATGCGGGCCACCAGCGCCCGGACCGCTCGCTTCTGAATCGGGTCGAGGCCATCGGTTGGTTCATCCAGCAGCAGGATGGGTGGATCATTGATCAGCGCCGCCGCAAGCCCGACGCGCCGCCGATAGCCTTTCGATAAGGCACCGATGCTCTGGTGGATAACATTTGCGATTCGGGCATCCGCAATCACACGGTCGACGGCCTCTTTGCGCTCTGATCCGCGCAGGCCGTGCGTGTCAGCAATGAATCGTAGGAAGGTGAGCGGGGTCATATCGCGGTAGAGCGGCGCGCCTTCCGGCAGATAGCCGATCTGGCTCTGAGCCAGACGACGCTCGGAAACAATGGAATGGCCGTTCAGGAGCGCGTCGCCCGAATCAGGCTCGAGAACGCCCGAAATCATCCGCATGGTCGTCGACTTGCCCGCACCGTTCTGACCGAGAAAACCGAGCACTTCGCCTTTCTGCAACCTGAAAGTCAGGCCTGAGACCGCGACATTGTCGCCGAACGCCTTGTTTAGGTTTTTCAGTTCGAGCATTAGATTATCACAATGATTGTCCCGGAACGGGCTAGCGTCATTCGTTAGAGCTGGCCAGTAAAGGGATCACGAAAACAGTGCAGCTAAATTTCCGTTCATGCGCAAGATAGTGCACGGAAGCTGCTATATATTTTCGGATTTGTGATCGGGGAAAGTTAAGTGTCGAGCGGCTAAAAACAGTCGCCCCGGGGGGCTGGGGGGGCTGATGGGTCCGGAATGACTGCTAGACTTCGCCGCCCGACAATTGCAAACTGATCGTAATCGGTGGTCGATACAAGGCATGATTGGGGCAAAACTGCCCTATTCTGCATTAAAATTACGTCACTCAGGAAAGATCCATCCCGAATACGAACCACATGGCACACGTTACACCGCTCAAGAAAATCAATCGTAAACCGAACATCGCGTTTCACCGCAGCGAAATGAGTGTAATTCTCGATGTCTACGGGCGTCTCGTCATGTCCGGTCAGGCCAAGGATTATGCTGTCGGCGCGCATAAGGACCAGGCTGTGTTTGCCATCTTCAAGCGGCATGCCGAAAATCCGAACTGGACAATCCTCAAGACGCCCTCGCTGGCGCGCATGCAAGGTGCGTACGCCGTGTTAGGCGCGCAGGGTCAGATTCTCAAACGCGGACGCGATCTCAAGCAGGTGCTGAGCGTCTTCGAGACCCGAAAGTTTGAGATTGTTCGCTGACTACTGACCGATCAGGCGCTGGACCACGCCCATCATGCCGGTGAATTTCAATCCGCCATCGCGCACCGCAAGGGCATAGCAGACCCCATCCATGTCGCCTGTTGGCTGGTGCGTGTCTTCCGGGCCTTTGACGCTGATGTCGCCGGGTCCAAAGCTGCCGCTCTCATCCGAGAAGCCGCCGGAGACGACAAGCGTGAACTCGCTGCCCGCATGGCTGTGCCGCGGGACCGAGCAGCCAGGTTCAATCCGGTAGAGCTCGATTTCGGCCTGGCTATCCGCCTCAAGCTTGAGGCGGCGAATGCCGCGCGTAAGGCTTTGCCACTTGTTCGACTGGAACGATTGCAATGCCGTTTCACGCAAGGGTTCCGGCAATGCCAGGAACTCATCAAGCCCCTCATTCGCCTGGTGGACGGCCTGGACCGGTACTTCGCGCGTCGCTTCAAACGCGTCAATCATCGCCATCGCTGTGGCCGCGGCGCCTTCGCTCAGCTCAGCGCTTTGCTCGGACTCCAGGAAAATGCCCGCAATCGATTCAGCGCGTGCAACGGCCCGGCTGACATCCGGGCGTAGCGCCGCCTGCGTCTCGACGAGAAGGCAGAAGGCAGGATCGAGACACCCCGCCGCATAGCTGGAGTATACTTCTCCAAAATCTTTCAGTTGCGCTTTGCCCATTGGCTCGGAACGCTCCATGCAATCGTATCACTCTTACGGCGATATTGTTGGATCTTGGTTATCGTCAAGCAATTGCAGCTCCAGATTGCAGCGATAAGCTCAATAATCGCGTTCGAGTGATCCCCGCAAGCGCTGGAATGCAAGGCGAATGCGCGATTTTACCGTGCCGAGCGGCAGGTCGAGTTTCTTGGCGATTTCTGAGTGTGAGAGACCCTCATAGAAGGCCGCTTTGAGAAGAATGATCTGTTCTTCGGGGAGCGTTTCCATGGCCTTGCGCACCTGCGCATCAATCTGGGAACGGTTGACGGTGATATCAGGCTGTTCGGTTTCAGCCGGTTGCAGCATCGGATCGGTGGCGTCGAGCTCGGGCTTGTTGAGACGACGCAAGGTATCGATGCGCCGATTGCGCGCGATCCGGAAAATCCAGGTCGAGACGGAGGCCTGACGCCGGTCATATTGCTCCGCCTTGCGCCAGACATTGAGCATCACGTCCTGCATGATCTCTTCGGCGCTGGAGGGTTCGCTCCCGAGGCGGATCAGGTAGCTTTTCAGGCGGGGGGCGAAATATTCAAACACTTCAGAAAACGCCACGCGTGATCGCACCTGAGCGATTTGTTCCACGCAATCAGCCAGGCGATCCCGTTCGGACGAGTCGCTACCTGTCATGTCGAGGGACACAATTTTCCCCTGTTCAGCTTCGCACTCGCATAAAGCGCGTTTCTGATCCGGATTGCAACCTTTGCGAGACAACAAGTTCATAATCGCCCGTTAATCTGGTGTGTCTTATTTCAGCCCTAAGACTGTTACAGAAGAATCTCGCACAAGGCTAGATATCTTATTGCGTGTAGGAGAATATATATGTTGCGCCCCTCTCTGCTTGTTCTGGGCTCTCTGACGATGTTTGGCTCGATGGCAGCATCGGCCGCGCCGACAGTTGTCCGGCAATATTCGGACTGGGTGGTCTTCACTGAGGATATTGGTGGCGAACGCCTGTGCTATGCTGCGACCCAGGCGACGGACAAAGCGCCCCGATCGGCCGACCATGGCGACGTCTGGTTCTATGTATCCAATTGGCGCTCCGGAAAGGCGCGCAATCAGCCCAGTCTGAAAGTTGGCTATGAGCTGCGCGGTGATCTTCCCGGAAAAGCCAAGATTGGCCGCGCTGACTGGTCTTTGTTCGGAGTTGGCCGCGAAGCCTTCGCGCAGGACGCGGATGATGCGCCGCTGGTGCGTCAGCTCAAGCGCGGAAGCGAGTTGCGGGTGGAAGCGACCTCGGCACGCAATACGCGCGTGACTTATCATTTCTCGCTCGCGGGATCGTCAAACGCGATAGATCGCGCAAATTCAATCTGTCGTTGAATAAACGCTATATTACCGAAAACAAAGCAATTTTTGCGTCCTGTTAACTCGGACATGAGACTCTTCGCTCGCTTTAAATAAAAATAATTGGAGCGGGCGAAAATGAGTAGACTAGGGGCGCGGGGGATCTTCTCCCGGTGCAGCCTGGCCATGGTAATGAGCCTTGGCCTGGCGAGCGCAGCGCATGCTGCAAACAATCTGACCGAAGCCGGGGTTTCGGTCTCCAATACATTCGAACTGAGCTACAGCGTCTCCGGCACAGCGCAACCGGTCATCACAAACGACAATGTAAGTCCGCCGGTTGGTGCCGTTGTACAGGGAGCGCCAACGGTCTTTACGGTTGACCGGAAAGTTGACTTCATTGTCACGGCGACAAACTCGACGCTGACATCTGCGCCGAACACCAACGCGACGCTGACATTTGAAGTGTTGAATGAAGGCAATGACACATCAGCCTACTCGTTCTCGATTGCTGATCTGGACTCAGGGGCTTCCACCTTTGACGCGACGTCCCTCATCGTGCGCTATCTTGTCGATGCGAACGATAATGGATTGGCGGATGACGGCGCCTATACCACGCTGACGCAGACTCCGGTCGGCACGGCGGCGGGATCCTCTTTCATCACCGGCGATGTCCCGAAAGGGGTCCGGGTGTTTGTGCAGGTCCAGGGCACGATTGATGCTTCAGTCTCCGACACGTTTACCGATGATGTCACCCTGGTGGCCGAAGCGCGCAACCCTACGGCGTTCCTGAATGAAGCGTCCGCGACCCCCGCGGCGGTTACTTCCGCGACCGGGGGCGCAAATGTCCTGACAGGAACGGCGCAGAACGTCCTGGCGGACGGGACTGGCGTCGCTGCGGCGGAAGTGGCTGGCGACGCGGACGGCCTGTATGCGGCCACTGGCATCATTCGGGTCGAATCTGCCAGCCTCGCTGCATCCAAAACCGTGACTGTGGTAAAGGAGCCGGACATTGCAGATCCGTTTGTTGCTCTGACCGATTGCGCAACTGCAACAGCCATCGCCGGGGCCAAAGCCGTACCAGGATCCTGCGTCGAATACGTGATTGAGGTTGAGAATACCGGCGCGACCGCAACAGCCACCAATCTCGTGATTGATGATATCCTGCCGGCCGAGGTCAGCTTTGTTGCCGCGTCACTTTCGACCACGACCACGACTGGCTTTGCAGATGATACAGGTGTGGCGGGCGCAGGACCGGTTCTGAGCGTACCATCCACGCCGGCCGATAGCGACTGCGACGGGGCGACGACATGCGTCATCCAATTATCAGACGCAGTACTCGCCGCAGGTGAGATCGGTCAGATCATTATTCGGGCCAGCGTGAAGTAACGCTCGCCTTCATCCCTGCAGCAAAGCCCCGGGCATCAGTTGCCCGGGGCTTTCTTATTGGCGCGCAACAAGGCGCACAAATCGTCCAAACGCCTGTGGAAGCAGTCATTTTCGCGCAGATAGATCAAATTTCACCGATCGCTCAAATTCGATCCTAACCATAATTGGATAGCGTCTCTCCATAAGGCGGCATCAGACCGGCCTGAGATTTATTGCGGACAGACCCAAAGAGGTCAGCCGCTTGATGGTGGAGATAAGGGGATGGGCTTCGGGCGGAAGCTTCTCTTGCATGCACTTTTTGTGCTCGCGCTTGCGAGTGCGATGCTCTGTGCGTGCATGTTTCCGGCGCATGCTGACCTCGGTGACCGGGTCACCAATGTGGCAACGATCAGCCAGGCTTCGCCATCCGGCACCGTGGTCCAACAAACCAATGAAGCGGCGTTCACGATTGAGGCCCGCGCGACCCCTTCCGAAATCGAGTTTTTCCGGATCGTGCAAAACGCGCCGGACGGTCTGTCGATCCAATTGCATGGAAGTGATTATAGTCCATCTGGCGAACGCAGCGATGCCTTCATCGCACTGGACCGGAGCGCTTTGCCAGGCGCAGCGGCGTCAGATCCGGCTGTTCCTGTAGAGCTGGTCCCGGCGCAAACCTATGTGCCCGGCGAGACCATGGTCGTTCGCGTCATCGATCTCGGCCAGAATGGCGACCCTGGCCGGATCGAAACAGTTATCGTCACTGTCGAGACGGATAGCGGGGACTCAATCATGCTGCGATTGTATGAGAGCGGCCCGGATACCGGCGCATTCTACGCGTTCTATCCGAGCACCGCAGATCCATCGGGAGCGTTTGATGAGCAGCTCACCGCACCGCAGGACAGCATTCTGACGGCCACCTATGTCGATGCGTTCGATGCCTCTGAAGTTTCTGTTGATACAGCCATCATCGATCCCTTTGGTCGCGTCTTTGACAGCTTGACCGGAGAGCTGTTGAGTGATGTCTCAGTCACAATTATAGATGTAGCTACGGGTCTTCCGGCGGAAATTCTCGGCATTGATGGCACGGGCAGAGCGCCGTCCACGGTGCAGACGAGTAAGCCGGTCACCGATACATCGGGCAAAACCACGCCGACTCAACCCGGCGCATTCTTCTTCCCAGTGCTGACGCCTGGAACATATCAGATATTGGTGGATGCGCCGACAGGCTACGCCTATCCATCGGTGCGATCATCAGTGGATTTTGAAACGCTTCCAAATGCACCATTTGATATTTGGACTCAGGCTTCCTACGCAGGAACCTTCACGGTTTCGACGTCTGGGCCGCTGACGCTGGACATTCCGCTGGATCCAAATAGCGAACTAATCGTCCGAAAGCAGGCCTTTGAGGCGGAGGCCGCGATTGGCGATTTCGTTGGATACACGATTGAACTGGAAAACGCCGCCACACTGGCGGCGCCGGTTCGCTTGAAAGATATTCTGCCTGACGGATTTCGATACGTCTCCGGATCAGCGCGCCTTGACGGGGTGCAGATAGAAGACCCTGCTATAGATCCGGACGGACGCGGTCTGACCTTCGAGGGTGAACTGCTCATGCCCGGTGAACGGGTGGAGCTGACTTATCTGGCGGCCGTCGGCCCGGGCACCAAGCGCGGTGAAGCCGTCAATCAGGTGGTTGCGATCACGCCAGGCGGCGATCCGCTGTCGAATGTTGCCGAAGCTGCCATTCAGATCCAGGACGATTTCCTCAATGACCGTCTGACAATTATCGGCCGCGTTGCCGAAGCGGCCTGCCGACCAGAAGACGAATGGGCACGCGGGATTGAGAACGGCACCGGCGTTGCCGGCGTCCGACTTTACATGGAGACTGGACGTTATGTGGTCACGGATGCCGATGGCCTGTTCCATTTCGAAGGAGTCAAACCTGGAACGCATGTGGTTCAGGTGGACGAAGCAACGCTGCCTTCAGGATATGAACCTATCATTTGCGAAGAGAATACGCGCTATGCTGGCAGTGCTTTGTCAAAGTTCGTGGACGCGCATGGCGGCACGATCTGGCGGGCGAATTTCTACCTGCAACGCTCCGAGCCCGAGACCGCCCCGATTGCTGAAGCGGATGGAACGCTCCGCGATCAAGAGGTTTACGATCAGGCCTGGCTGAATGCTCAGACGGAGGCCGGCTTCGACTGGGCCTATCCGCGTGTCGGGCAAAGTCCGCAGGGTCGATCAGCCAGTCTGGGTCTTGTGCATGGACCAAGGCAGAAAGTCGCCCTTTCATTGAATGGCCAACCTGTCCCGGCTCTGAACTATTCCGGACGCGACCTGTCGGCATCCCGAGACGTCGCGATCTCCCGCTGGGCGGGTGTCGACATCCAACGCGGTGAAAACACATTTGTGGCGCGCCTCTACGATGAAGCGGGCGATATTGTGCAAACGCTGACACGGACGATCTGGTTCGTTGATGAGGTCGATCGTGCCCGGCTGGTCGATGACCAATCCGTTCCTGTTGCCGACGGAAGGACCAGGCCCATCGTCGCCATTCGCCTCGAGAATGGTGTCGGCCACCCCGTGCATGAGGGGCGGATCGTCGAGATTGATGTCGCCGCGCCCTACCGCCTGGCGCAGGAGGCCGAAGAAGAGTTTGAATCGCCCGTCGATGCCGGATTTGCAGCCGTTTCAGGTGTCCGGGTCGGGCAGGATGGGATCGCGAGGGTCGAGTTGGCACCGACCCTCGAATCGGGCCGTGCCCGCTTCGAAGTCAAACTCGAAGATGGCTCGGTTGAAACGCTCGATGTCTGGCTGGAATCGGAAAAGCGCGACTGGATCCTTGTTGGCCTGGTCGAGG
Source organism: Henriciella sp. (assembly GCA_041984335.1). Taxonomy (GTDB): domain Bacteria; phylum Pseudomonadota; class Alphaproteobacteria; order Caulobacterales; family Hyphomonadaceae; genus Henriciella. The sequence goes on from JBHIYI010000001.1 coordinate 111,858, forward strand.
CCGAAGGCATGCGCACGCGGCTTGCCGAAACCGGCGGCCGCGACTTGAACAGCAAGACCGCCGATGGCCGTGTCGCGTTCTTTGCCAAGGGCGTGGTCAAAGGCGATTGGCTGCTCACCGTCGCTGTCGACACAGCCAAGCGCCGGGGTGACGCAGATGGTGAGATCTTCGATGAGATCGATCCGAACGCTTACTACACGCTGTATGGCGACCGGACCTGGCAGAAAAACAATGCCGAGAGCCGCTACCCGGTCTATGTCAAACTCGAGAAGAACACGTTCCAGGCACTGTTCGGCGACTATGAGACCGGATTTACGGAAACCGATCTCGGGCGATACGCGCGGCGCCTGTCAGGCCTGAAGGCTGACTATGAAAGCGAGTCCTTGAGCGTCACGGCCTTCGCCTCAGAGACCAATCAGACTTTTGTCAAAGACGAGCTCGCGGCTGACGGAACCTCCGGGCCGTTCCGGCTGACGGCGGCGCCGTTGATCCGGTCGTCGGAGGTGATCTCTGTGGAAACGCGCGATCGTTTCAGAGCCGATGAAGTGCTCAATGTTCGTCGCTACAATCGCTATGTCGACTATGACATTGACTATCTCACCGGCGAGATTTTCTTCCGCCAGCCCGTCGATGCGACTGATGCTGCGCTCAATCCGAATGTGATTGTTATCGACTATGAAACTTCGGACGCCGGGGAGCGCGGCATTACGGCTGGCTTGCGGGCCGCCGCGCGTATGGCAGACGGCAAGGTCCAGACCGGGATCACCTTAGTCCATGAAGAAGATGGAGCATCGAGCGGGTTCGATGGATCGCGCCTCGCGGCGGCTGATCTTACCGTAAACCTGAACGACAACGCGGAAATGCGGGCTGAACTCGCCACGTCGGAAGCGAACACCGAACTTGGCGATATGTCAGGCGACGCCGTCCTGCTTGAAGCGACTCATCGCACCGAGAAGCTGAGTGTGACCGGGTATTACCGACAGGAAACCGAAGGCTTCGGGCTGGGGCAGCAAGCCTCCAATACGTCGGCTCTTCGCCGCATCGGGGCGCAGCTCAGCGCCGAAATTGGCGTGCATGAGGTCGCCGGTGGGACGGATCGGTCGGTGCGCCGGGTTGAAGCCCAGGCCTATCGCGAAACCAATCTGAGCCAGCGGGCACAGCGGACCGTGGCCGATGCCCTGCTCACGCAGGACAGTCAGACATTCGGTGCGAGTATTGGATTGCGCGCTGTGGCGGAAGAGTATGACAGCGAAGCCGACGCGCGTCGCTCTGTCCTGCTCCTGGCAGGCCTGCGCAAGACCTTCCTCGACCAGGGCCTGACGGTCAGCGCCGTCTGGGAGGAGCCTTTGAACCAGGTTGGTGCGAATGATGAAGCCACACTTTTCCCAGGGCGCACAGTTCTGGGTCTGGATAAGACACTTGGCAAAACCGCGACGCTAAATGTCCGCCACGAGATTACCAATGGCGATCATGCGTCCGGTCAGAACACGATTGCCGGCGTGACCTGGGAACCGCGCGGCGGGACGCAGCTTCGCGCCGGTGCGGACATGTTGACCCAGGACAGCGCGCGGCGGATCGGGGCTACGGTGGGCGTCGACCAGGTCTGGCAGGTGAACGAGGCCTGGACGCTGAGCGGCGGTCTTGCGCGCCGGGCCAATGTGAATGGCGGCGATGCGCCGCTGGATGTGGCGCCGGACGCTGCATTTGGCCCTCTGGAAGATGGTGTGCGCAGTCCATTGACCGAATCCGAGCAATATACATCGGCTTATCTCGGCGCCGGTTTCCAGGTCGACGGCATGGCGGCCTCCGGCCGGATTGAAGCGCGCGACAGCGCCTCAGGGAAGCGCCTGGTCGCTGTATTGGGCGGGGCAAGAGAGATCACCAAGACGCTGTCTTTCTCGGCAGCGGCGCGGCAGCAAAACGAGTCGCTGTCCGAACAGGCCAAGCGAAAGCAAACTGATATCCGTGTCGGAGCGGCCTGGCGCCCGCGTGGGGAAGGCCTCGTCGTCCTCAACCGCTTTGACTACGGGCACGTCCGGGAAGACGGCGTTCAGGATCGCTCCAAGCTCGTCAATAATCTCGCGGTGAACGCGATGCTGACCAGACGAACTCAGGTCTCAGTCTATCACGGGATCAAGCATGTTCGGACAGAGTTCAACGGTGCCAAAGCGCGTGGTTTCACGCATCTTCTCGGCGGTGAAGTGCGCCACGATGTGACGCAAAAGGTCGATCTTGGCTTCCAGGCCACGTGGACATCTGGCGAAGCCAGCGGCACTGAAACCTGGTCGTACGGTCCAAGTGTTGGATTTAGCCCAGATAAGAATGTCTGGATCAGCGTCGGCTGGAACGTGGCGGGCTTTGACGATACAGATTTCGAAGCCGCCAAATACAAGCAGGAAGGTCCATATATCAAACTGCGCGCGAAGTTCGATCAGAACACGATCAAGGGTCTTGCCCAAAGTCTTGGTCTGGGTGCGCAATAAGAATACAGATAGTCTGGGTTCAGAACCCGTATGAAACGTTGAAACTGATAATCGTGTCCACGTTTTCTTTCAGGTTGGGCGGATTTTCCTCATATTGCACTTCGTAGGTCAATCCGGCGCGCAAGGCTTCTGTCAGCGCCGTATTGAGCTCTGATCGCGACGTTACCGTCGTGCTCGGATCGGACCATGTCACCTTGGAAACATGTCCCAGGGTCCAGTCAGTACTGATTTTCCAATTGGAATCGACCGAGCCATACAGCACGACGTCCTGGCGTTCCGCCCCGGTTTCGGTTTCGCGAGAAATTCGCAGGCCCGGACCCACTTCACCGCGCAAGGACATGTCGTCCTCTCGGATCAGGTAATATCCCGCGCCAAGTCCGCCAAACAAGCGATATTCGAAGCCGAGAAACGGGTCGCTATCATAGGCCGTGCGGACATAGCCGAACACATCGTCGGTCCACAGCGTGTCCATCTGATAGGAGATGCCCCAGTTCTCCTGGGTCCTTTGCCCGCTATTCTGTCCGGTATTGGCATAAGCGTCGACGCGATGAATGTTAGACTCGCGCTTGGCGCTGACATTCAGCCGCGCACCGAGATTCGATTGATCCGTATTGCCCTCGGTATAGGCGGCATTGACGGTGAGCTTGCCGCTGAAATTTTCAAGAAAGCTGCGCTCTGGTGGTTCAGGTATCGGGGCCGTCACGACGAGCGCGTCGATCATCAAAGGGTCGGTCGGTGTCTGCAAGTCCGCGACATAGGCATCGATCGCGTCGCGCTGGTCGGGAAACGCCAGCTTGGCTGCCTCGACAACGCCTTCCAGATAGACCTCGTTCTCCAGACGCACAGCAGCGGCGAGCATGCGTTCCGCCGCGCGCTCGAGTTGCGGCGCTTCGACCGCGTCGGTTTCTTCCAGGTGCACGGTGGCGACAGGCGCGAGCACAGCTTCGAACATGCATAACTCTTCAAGGACTAGATTGATCTCTGGACAATCCGGGTGCCGAGTGTCGGCGCGGACGTCAACAGCGTGCTTGACTTCAGACGCCTGGCAACGCACGTGACCGCCATGGCTCAGGTAAAGATTTGCGGACTAAAGGACACGGCGCACATTCGCGCGGCAGCAGAGGCTGGCGCCGACTGGGTCGGTTTTGTGCTGTACCCGAAGAGCCCGCGAAACATTCTTGGCGAGGGTGAAGATGGCCTGGACGAAGTGTGTGCGCTGAGCGATTTTGCCCAGGATCTGGGGCTTCTTTCTGTGATCCTGCTGGTCGACCCGGATGAAGATCTGTTTGATGACGTGCTGCATGACGTAGAACCAGACGCGATCCAGCTTCACGGCAAGGAACCGCCGGACCAGGTCCTGCGCTGGTGGCGCGATTGCAGCGGTATCTGCGAACTTTGGCGCGCCGTCGGCGTGTCGAATGAGGACGATCTCGAAGCCCTGGACCAGTGGCGCGTCGATCGCCTGTTGATCGATGCCAAGCCGCCCGCCGATGCCGACCGGCCTGGCGGAAATGGCGAGCCGATGGACTGGAGCCTGCTCGAAGGTTTTGAGCCTGGCGTGCCATGGATCCTGGCAGGCGGTCTGACGCCGGAAAACGTCGAGGAGGCCATTGCTGCGACAGGTGCGACAGCCGTGGATGTTTCCTCTGGCGTCGAAAGCGCGCCAGGGCTAAAGGACGAAGACTTGATCCGGGCGTTCATCGACGCCGCGAAATCTGCCTAGAAAGCTGACTGATGGAATTGCGCAATACCTGGGACCAATGGCCTGACGAGAATGGTCGTTTTGGCGAGTTTGGCGGACGTTATGTCGCCGAAACGCTGATGCCGCTCATTCTCGATCTTGAAAAGGAATACCGTGCGGCGAAGCTGGACCCTGCCTTTGCGGCGCAGATGGACGACCTTTGGGCGCACTATGTCGGACGGCCGAGCCCGCTCTATTTCGCTGAGCGGCTGACCGAGCATTTTGGCGGTGCGAAAATCTACCTCAAGCGCGATGAGCTCAACCATACCGGGGCGCACAAGATCAATAATTGCCTCGGCCAGGTTCTGCTCGCCATGCGCATGGGCAAGACGCGGATCATTGCCGAGACGGGCGCCGGACAGCACGGCGTAGCGACGGCAACCGTCTGTGCCCGTTTTGGCTTGAAATGCGTGGTCTTCATGGGCGAGACCGATGTTGAGCGCCAGAAACCCAACGTGTTCCGGATGAAACTGCTCGGCGCGGAGATTGTTCCGGTCTCTTCCGGGACAGGCACGCTGAAAGACGCGATGAATGAAGCGCTGCGAGATTGGGTGACCAATGTGCACGATACATTCTACTGCATCGGCACCGCTGCCGGGCCGCATCCCTATCCGGAACTCGTGCGCGATTTCCAGAGCGTGATCGGCAAGGAAGCGCGCGCGCAAATCCTGGAGCGGGAAGGTCGCCTGCCAGATGCTGTCATGGCTTGCATTGGCGGGGGATCAAACGCGATTGGTCTGTTCCATCCTTTCATCGAGGATGAGGATGTTCGCCTGATCGGCGTCGAGGCCTCTGGGCACGGCATAGAGACTGGGATGCATGCGGCGGCTCTGAATGGCGGCGCGCCCGGCATCCTGCACGGTAACAAGACCTATTTGCTACAGACCGATGATGGTCAGATCATCGATGCGCATTCGATCTCAGCCGGGCTGGACTATCCCGGCATCGGGCCGGAACATAGCTTCCTGCGTGATACCGGCCGGGCCGAATACCTGACCTGCACCGACGATGAGGCGCTCGAGGCGTTCCAGCTCTGTACGCGCCTTGAAGGCATTATCCCGGCACTCGAACCCAGTCATGCGCTCGCCCGTGTCGGCGACGTCGCCGAGGAGCTCGGCAAGGATGGGCTTATGATCCTCAATATGTGCGGCCGCGGTGACAAGGATGTCTTTTCCGTCGCTGAAGCCCTCGGGGTCGAGATCTAGCGGCGTGCGCGCTCAGCGCTTGCGTCCAGAAACATAAGCGCCGGCATTCTTCCGGCTGTCCAGGATCTCATCATTCTTGAGCCAGCACATTTTTCGCTTGCTGACCGTTTCGTGCCGCGTAGTGGCGTAGGTGAAGCGTGTACAGTCTGGATCACCATCACAGGCCGCAGCGCAGTCGCTGCTGCTGATGGCGCGGAATGACCCGACATCGCCGCCAAGATAGTCGAGCCCTTCTTCCAGCTCGAACCTTGTCTCATCGATCGCCTGTGCGCCGAGCGTGCCAAGCTCTTGCAGGTCGGTTTCTGAGAGCACCCAGCCCATGCCGAGGCTGGCCGGCTCGAAATTCGTGACGGGGGACGGTCCGCTCACATTGCGATCGAGGGCCGTAACAGCGAAATTCGAGGCATTGGCGACAATGCCGCCGGCGACGACGCCGACAATGGCCAGCAAGCCTTCTCGTCTCGTCAGACTCATACCGCACCTGTATCTGTCAGATGATCGGCGAGCCGGGCGGCGAGCGCGATGATGGTCAGTGTCGGATTGGCAGATCCGCCCGATGTGAATACCGAGCTGCCCGCGACATAAAGATTGTCATAGCGATGCACACGGCAATCGCGGTTGACGACGCTCACTCTGGGGTCGTCGCCCATTGCGGTTGTGCCCATTGTGTGGCCGCCGCCGCTTGGATTGTTGACCAGCGTATCATTGTGAATGAAGACGCGGCCGATATCGCGCGTCAGCACGGTTTTGCCGAGCTCTTCCAGTACGTCGAAGATCGGGCGCACCGTGTCGCTGCCTGCCATGCACATTGTTTTCAGCAGCGGCAGCCCGGCTGGATCCCGGCTTGGCGCCAGTGTGACCCGATTGTCCGCACTGGCGGGCATTTCGCTGCGAATATTGATATTGTAGGTGACGAAGTCGCCGTCATATTTGTCGCGCAAAAAGCGTTCCACGCGATCGGCCGGATTGATCTCGCGCTCGACCAGTTCCATCGCGACGGAGAGCTTGCCAATCTTCGCGTGGGTGGTGCGGTCGGCCAGAATGTTCGGGACATAATCTCCGAAATTAGCCGGTGGCTCGGGCGCGGCGAGGCGTTTGCGACCGACAAGGGCCGCCGTGTTGATGTAATGCGGGTGCTCCATCAGGTAGCGCCCGACCTGATCTGTTTCGTTGCCGATGCCGGTCTCGCTTCCCGGCGCCGGGTTTAGCAGCAGCTGCGCATTGCCCATTCCGCCGGCCGCCAGGATCAGGCGCTGGCCCTGCCGAAGCGTGATGTCGCGCACCGTCCCGTCCGTCTGGTGCAAGCTGAGGCCGGTAATGCGGGTGCGCGCTTCATTCGGTTTCAAGCCAGAAACCGTGACGCCGAGCAGCACATCGACAGGTCCCGGCTGCGTGAGAAAGGATTGATATTCCTCGCCGAACCGCATGGCGCCATAAACGGTCCGAAACGGCTTGAACCTAAAGCCCGGCAAATAGGCGGCCTCATAGGAATTGATCACCCGATCAAGCTTCAGAATATCAGCCGCGACATCGTAATAGGGGCGCAAATCCGAAAGCGTGATCGGCCAGGCTTCGAAATCCTGCTCGTCGAGTGGCGCGCACCATCCGCCCCAGACCATGCTGGTCCCGCCAAAAGCGCGAATCCAGTGCTGGGCCCAATGCTGGTCACCAAAATGCCCGCGTGTGTCCATGGCGGTGTAGGCGGTCTGGATACTCTGATCATACGCGGCAAGGCCGGTTTCCACGATCAGGCAGGAGACACCCCGGCCGCTGAGGCGATCAGCGAGGCTACAGCCCGCGGGTCCGCTACCGACTATGATCACGTCATAGGCGGCGGCATCCACATCAAGTAGTGAAGCAATTTGGGCCAAGCTCGTCGTTCCTTGGAATTGTCTTCGATGAATACGGTTAAGAACGCGCTAAACTTGAGCCGCGACGCTGCGCGTGTGGCGAGTTGGCGGAGACCGGTTGACACCGGCGCAAAGACGCAGGAAGTGGCGTGAATGTCTGCTACACCATTGACCCTCTATCGCATTACCTGCCCGCGCCAGCGGGTCGCGCGCGCCATCGCGGACGAAGCGGTGGAATCGCGCGCCGCAGCCTGCGCCAATATTGAAGGACCGATGGCATCAACCTATCGCTGGAAGGGCGTCGTCGAACAGGCTTTCGAGTTCATTCTTTGGTTAAAGGCACCCGCGGCAAATTTCGATAAGATCGAAGCGATTGTGAAACATCATCATCCTTATGATGTGCCAGCGATTGTGGCCCTGGACTGTACGCAGGTGAATGCGCCTTATAAAGCGTGGGTCGAAGAGAATACGGACAGCGATTAAATGCCGACATCCCGAATAAATACGCGCTTTGCCAAGGTTAAGGCCGAGGGTCGGGCAGCTTTGGTCGCCTATATCATGGCCGGCGATCCGGATCTGGAATCCTCTTATCAGGCGCTTTGCGCGCTGCGCGACAATGGCGCAGATGCGATTGAGCTGGGCGCGCCGTTTACCGACCCGATGGCTGACGGTCCGGCGATCCAGAAAGCGGCCTTGCGCGCGCTCGCCAACAAGACCTCGCTCAGCGACGTTCTGGCCCTGGCAAAAAGATTCCGCGAGGATGACCAGGAAATCCCGCTCATCATGATGGGCTATGCCAATCCGGTCCATAAGATGGGCTATCAGGCCTTCGCGGCGGCGGCGGCCGATGCCGGGATTGATGGCACCATTCTCGTCGACCTGCCGCCGGAGGAAGATCAACCCATTCGCGATGCCTATGCCGCGCACGAGCTGTCCGTCATTCGCCTCGCGACGCCCACAACAGACGAAGCGAGAATGGCAAAAGTCGCCGAAGGCGCGAGCGGTTTCCTGTATTATGTCGCCGTGGCGGGCGTCACAGGTGCGGGATCAGCCGATCCAGAGGAAATTCGCGGCGGCGTGGAAATGGCGCAGCGTGTGTCGGGACTGCCGGTTTGCGTCGGATTCGGAATAAAGACAGGCGAGCAGGCTGCAGCGATGGCCAAAATCGCTGACGGGGTTGTCGTGGGGTCTGCTTTTGTGGAACAAGCAAGACTTGCAAGTGTGGCCAAAACGCCACAAGTTACTGCAGAGAAGATGGGCCAGCTGGCCCGAGAGTTAAGTACGGCGCTATCGGGTGGAGTGCCAGCCAAATAAGTCCGGGTTTGGACAAAGGGATCGTAACGCGATGAACTGGCTGACTAATTTTCGCACACCGGGTCTGAAAGGCCTGCTTTCGGGTACCAAGAAGGACACCCCGGATAATCTCTGGGTGAAGTGTCCGGTTTCAGGTGAGCTGGTCTATCGATCGGATCTGGAAGAGAGCTGGTATGTGACGCCCGCTGGCGCGCATTTGCGGATTTCGCCGCGTCGCCGTTTCCGCCTGTTTTTCGACCATGAGCGCTGGGAACCCATCCCATTGCCGCCGGTTGTCGCCGATCCCCTGAAATTCAAGGACGACAAAGCCTATCCGTCTCGAATCAAGGGCGCGAAAACCAAGATTGCGAAACGCGACAAGGAAGAGGCACCTGATAGCGGGTCAGTCTCTCCGATCGCGCAGGACGACTGCATGGCCGCAGCGTTCGGCAAGGTGAACGGCATTCCAACCGTCATCCTGGTTCAGGATTTTGCCTTCATGGGCGGGTCGCTCGGCATGGCTGCCGGTGAAGCTTTTATCGCCGCGGCTCAGATGGCAGTGGCCCGAAAAGCGGCCTTTGTGATCTGCACGGCATCGGGCGGCGCCCGGATGCAGGAAGGCACGCTCTCGCTGATGCAGATGCCGCGTTCCACGCTCGCCATTCAGGAGGTCAAGGACGCTGGCCTGCCTTATATCGTGGTCCTGTGCGATCCGACATCGGGCGGCGTTTCAGCGTCATACGCCATGCTGGGGGACGTGCATCTCGCCGAGCCCGGAGCAATGATTGCCTTTTCAGGGCCACGCGTGATCGAGCAGACGATCCGGGAAAAATTGCCGGAAGGATTCCAGCGCTCTGAATTTCTGCGCGAAAAAGGCGCCGTGGATGTGGTTGTTGATCGCCGCGAGTTGAAAGACACACTGTCTCGGATTCTCGGTCACCTGATGCCAAAGCGCAAAGCGACTGAGAAAGATGTTTCGACACTACCGGTCGAGGCGCCATCGGCGGACGCTCCGGCGCCGCGTGCGAAAAAAGATTGAGCGCCGACTCGGCCGCTCTCGAAGTGGCACTTAAACGATTTGAAGGCCTATACCCTGACACGATAGAGCTGTCGCTCGGCCGGATAGAGGCCTTGCTGGATGCGCTGGGACGTCCGCAGGATAAGCTTCCGCCAACGATTCATGTCGCCGGGACAAATGGTAAAGGATCAACCTGCGCCTATTTGCGTGCCATGGCCGAAGCCGATGGGCTGAGCGTACATGTCTATACTTCGCCGCACCTGGTGCGCTTTAATGAGCGCATTCGCCTCGCTGGGAAACTGGTCGAGGATGATGTCCTGATCGATTGGCTCGACCGCGTCTATATGGCCCTTGATGGGCGTGAGATTACGCGTTTTGAGGCGACGACGGCGACCGCGCTGCTGGCATTTAGCGAGGTTCCGGCCGACTTGCTCATTCTCGAAGTCGGTCTTGGTGGGCGCTATGACGCGACGAACGTGATCTCCAATCCGGCGCTCAGCGTGATCACGCCGGTCGACTTTGATCACAAACAGTTTCTCGGCTCCGATCTCGCCTTCATTGCGGGGGAGAAGGCGGGAATCATCAAGCAGGGTCGTCCGGTTGTTTCAGCCATCCAGGCGCGGGTTTGCGGCGACGTGATCCGGGATCAGGCTGCCGCGCTTGATGCACCGCTCACGCTTCTTTCAATTGAAGACATTGAAAAAGTGCCCGAAGCCGTGGCGCTGCCCGGAACGCATCAGCGCTACAATGCCGCCCTGGCAGGCCTCGCCATGCGAACCCTCGAAGCACCGGACGTGAGCGAGGCGGCGATCTGGGACGGTGCAGGGTCAGCTGTCTGGCCGGCGCGGATGCAGAAGCTGGCAGACGGTCCTGTCACGCGGCTTGGCGACGGGGCGGATGTCTGGCTTGACGGTGGACACAATCCGCATGCGGCGACAGCGATTGCTGAACTTCTGCGCGAAATGGGGGGCAGCACCGTCATGGTGTCGGGCATGATGGCGAGCAAGGACCATGGCGGCTTCTTTCACCCATTCAAAGGTGCCGTGAACACTGTACATACAATCCCCAATGCGCCAGGTCATGCGAGCGCCGATCCGGAACAGCTCGCTGAGACGGCGAGGCTGTATTTACCGGACGCGACTGTTCACGGATCGCTGGAAGATGCTATGCGTGCCGCCGCAGCCGAACGCCCGGATCGGATCCTGATCTGCGGCTCGCTCTATCTTGCCGGTGAAGTCCTGGAAAAGAACAAGCAATTACCGGTCTGATTAGGCATTCTTGATGGTCAAACCGCCATCGACCGGGATCGCCACACCGTTCAGATAGGACGCGGCAGGCAGACAGCAGGACAATGTAATGTTCGCGACTTCCTCGGGAATGCCGTAACGCCGGATCGGTACCCGTCGCTTGGCAAATATAGTCTTGTGCTCATCCGGGATCTCGGCATTGATATTGGTCAGGATCGGACCGGGGCAGATGCAGTTGCAGGTGATGCCGTCGCGGCCCAAATCTGTCGCCATGGCCCGTGTGAGACCGATCACGCCATGCTTGGCGGCGACATAAGGTCCATTGCCGGGTGTCGCGCCAAGTCCTTCTGTCGAGGCAATATTGACGATCCGGCCGCCGCTTTCGGTCTTCATCAAATAAGGTAATGCGGCCCGGATCAGGCGTTGCTGCGCCGTGAGCATGACGTTCACGCTGTCATGCCAGATGTCTTCATACCGATCCTCTGACGGATGGGTGAGGCGCGCAAACCCCGCATTGTTGATCAGTATATCCAGCGCCCCGAACGTCTCGACAGTGGCGGCGACAGCAGCCTTGATCGCATCATGATCACCGACATCGAGCGTAAAGGTAGCGACATCCGCATATCCAGCCTCGCGGATTTCGTCGGCGACGGCTTTTACACCCTCTTCGTTCAAATCCGTCGCCATGACCTTTGCGCCCTCCCTCGCAAACAGGTGCGCGGTAGCGCGGCCCATGCCGCTGGCGGCGCCGGTGATGAAGACTGTCTTTCCGGCAACGGACCGGTCTAAAGGCTGATAAGGGACCATGTGCGAACTCCATTTTCCTGCAGGCTAGCCCATTCCCAGCACAAAAAAAGCCCCGCCGTCGGGCGAGGCTTTCGAGATTGGAACACCTGAGTGACTAAGTGTTCTCTTTAATCCACTCAGTGATTTTTTGCTTGGACATCGCACCTGGATGCGTCGCGGTGACCTTGCCATCCTTGAAGATCATCAGGGTTGGCAAGCCGCGAATGCCGTACTTGGAGGCGGCCATCGGATTGTCGTCGACATTGATCTTGGCGACCTTGATGTCTCCGCTCAATTCTTCGGCGACCGCGTCGAGATGCGGGGCCATGGCTTTACACGGGCCACACCATTCTGCCCAGAAGTCTACAACGACGGGCGTGTCGCTGGCGACGGCATCGTCGAAATTATCGTCTGTGATATGCTCAGCGGCCATTTTGACCTCCTTTGAATTCTGTCGTGCGGCATAAGATAGGGACTCTTTACCGGCGTCAAACCCGGCTCTCAACACGGTTTAGTGATTCTGACATCGTCTGACCATCCAGTTCGATCAGATGCGGCCCATCGGTGTAGAGCAGGGCGCATCGGACCGGGCGGTCCGGGAACAAGGCCAGAAACACGGCGCGATAGGCCGCCATCTGCACCAGATAGGGCGTTTCGATATCGCTGGCACGAAGTGGTGCCGGGCGATCGGTCTTGTAGTCGATGATCATCACATGATCATCGTGAATGATCAGCCGGTCGACGCGGCCATTGACCATTTGCCCACCCGGCAGTGTGCCGACAATCGCCGCTTCATTGCGGCCACCGGGAGCGAACACATCGGCAAAACCGGGATCGCTCAGTGTCCGCAGCGTAACGTCCAGCATCTCCTGACGTTCATCCGCGGAGAGATCGGGTTCGCGGCTGAGAAAGCGCGCGCCGGCGGCGGTTCGCTCAGACTCCGGCAGGTCCGGCAAGGTCTGCAGGAGCGCGTGGATGAGCCGGCCGCGGCGCAGGGCGGCGCTCCGGTCCGGGCCAAATGGCGCGATGACGGCGGCGCGATCTTCGGTCAGGCGAGACGGCGCGGCGAGGCGCGCGGGCGGCACCGGCGCTGGGGCGAGACGTTTCAACCAGGCAGGCGGCGCAGGTGCGGCCAGATCCGAGCTTGCATCCTTGCCGAGATAGATCGGCGCCGCGCCATAGGTCAGACGCTGTTCCGGCGCTTCATCCGGGTCCCCGCGATCTGTCAGCGCCCGCATGGCGGTCAGGCACCAGCGATACCAGGAAGATTTTGCATAGCCGGTCTTGCTCGAGCCGAGTCCGGCTCCGGCAATGATCAAGTGATCAGAGGCGCGGGTCAGCGCAACATAAAGTAACCGTCTCGATTCGCGCTCGGCCGCGACATTCGCCGCCTCGCGCAGCTCCGCAGTAGCGCGGCAATCGAGCCGCGAAGACGGGCTGTGCAGCGGCGTTCCACCGGCGTTGAAGAAGAGATCATCCGAGACCGGCTTCGTCGCCCCGGTCGTGTCCGGCAAAATGACCACAGGGCTTTGCAGACCCTTGGCGCCGTGAACCGTCATCACGCGCACGGCTTTGTCCGGCTCACCGAGCTCGCGTTTCAGCACTGTGTCTCGGCCTTCTGTCTCGGATAGATAGGCCTGCAGGCTTTTCGCCTTGCTCATATCGTGGCTGAGCGCGCCTGAGAGCAGCGCCCGGACCGGATCGCGGACCGGTTCGCCGAGGCGACGGATCAGCTTGTCCCAGCCGCTCACACCGTCCGCATCGCGCTCGGTGAGCGCGCGGGTGAGGAACTCGAAAGCCGGCAGGTGCCGGTGCGCGATCAGTTGCTGGCAGAAATGCTTCGCCGCCTGAAAGGCAGGTTGCTCGCTGGCCAATAAGCGCTGCCACAGGGTTTCTGCGTCGCGCCCATAGGCCAGTGCGAACAAGTGGCGATCATCATCGACAAGGTCACAGAACGGGCTGCGGAGGATTTCCGCGAGCGTCAGGTCGTCGCCGGGCTGCAGCGCAAAGCGGATAAGGTTCAGGCAATCCTGAACCCCAATATTGTCCAACAGGCGGAGCCGGTCGGCACCGGCCACAGCCACGCCTTCCTGCTTCAGACTGTCGATCAGGGCATCGAACAATTCATTGCGGCTTCGCACCAGGATCAGAATATCTTCAGCCGCAATTGGTTTGCGGATCCAGCTGCGGTCCGGTTGCTCGCGCCATACGCTTTCGCCGCGATCGATCATCTCCCGGACCTCGCGGGCGATGCTGCGCGCGAGACGGCGACGCGGCGCGTCTGCCGGGACATGATCTGTCGGTGTCGTCCAGGCGTCCTCCTCACCCTCGGGACCTGTGGGTATTTCCAGCGGCCAGAGCTCGACCCGGCCGGGCTGGTTGGCGCGCCGCGCAGTGTGCGGTTTCAGATCGGCGTCGACCGGCGGCAGCGTGTCTGTCGCGGCCTCCGACAGCGGCACGCGCGCGCGGACCTCATCGACGAATCGCAGGACTTCCGGCGTTGAACGAAACGACATCGCCATTTCGGGTTGATTGACAGGGCGGTTCTCAGCTTCGGCGACGATCGTTTCACGCGCGACAAAACTCAGCTTTTCGGCCTCGAACTGCTGCTGATCAGCGCCCTGGAAGGAGTAGATTGACTGTTTCGGGTCGCCAACCACGAACTGGGTGCGCGGGTCAGCTTGCCGGTCTTGTCCGAGACCAGATTGGAATTCTTGAACCAGTGCATTGATCAGCGCCCATTGAGATGGACTGGTATCCTGCGCCTCATCGAGCAGCAGGTGGGTCAGGCCCCCATCCAGTTTGTAGAGCACCCACTCCGCCGCATTGGAGCGCGTCAGCAGGGCGCGTGTGTGTTCGATCAGGTCTTCGAAATCGAGCGCAGCGCGGAGGCGTTTTTCGCGGGCATAGGCCTCGATGACGGGTTGGCCAATTCGCATGAGGGCAATTGTCCGTTCGGCGGCTTTTGCGGCAGAGAGGTCGGCCTGTACGGATTTCATTCGGGTGATCTCGCGGCCTTCGGGATCTCCTTTTTTGAGGTTTCGCGTGAACAGGTCCGCCACGAGCGCGCCTGCTTTGGCGGTGAATGGATTGCTCCCCGCTGGGAAATCACCCTTCGCGCCCGCCAGCGCGCCCATGTAAATCGTGTAGCGCTCTTCTGCATTTTCCGTGCTGAGAAGCGCCGTCATCGCGTTCAGGAGTTTCTCGTCTGACGCACCCGGTTTTTCGAGCGTACTGAGCGCGTTGATCGCAGCGCGGAGATCTTCGACCGGCAGGGCATCGATCATCGCGGCCTGCACGATACCGTCAGCGCTCGCATCGCCAGCGCCCGCGGCTTGCCTGATCCGCTCATTGAGTTCCGTTTCGGAACTTAAAGAATACCAGAACGATTGCAGCGCCTGTCTTTTGTATTGCAAGGCGTTGATAGCTGCCCCAATTCCGAGGCCACCCGTCGCCTCGGCCAGGATGCGCATTTCGTCGGGATGGGACAGCGCTGCGGCTTCGAGGTGGTCTGACAAAACAGCGCGCCACAATGCATTGGCTTCGTCTTCCTCGATTTCCTGGAAACCGGGCGATATACCCGCCTCCAATGGAAACCGGCGCAGGATACGGGCACAGAATGCGTGAATGGTCTCGATGCGCAGCCCGCCAGGCGTTTCCAGCGCGCGCGCGAACAAAGCGCGGGCCTGCCTCAGGTCACCTGGCTCATATGCGCCCGGATCGCGCCCCTCAAGCTCGGCGAGCTTGCGCCGCAGCGCCTCATCATCCGCGACTGACCAGTCCCCAAGTCTGGAAAAGAGACGCGATAGCATCTCATTGGCGGCGGCCTTGGTATAGGTAATGCAAAGAATGGAGTCCGGCGGCGCGCCTGGCCGACCGTCCGGGCGTTGCAGGAGCAGGCGCGCGACCCTGTCGATGAGGACCTTGGTCTTGCCGGATCCCGCATTCGCCTCAACCCAGGCCGACAGGCCAGGCTCGGCGGCCTGCGCCTGGGCGCGTTTGGCCTGCTCGAACGCGGCGCTGTCGGGGGAGGTCACGACATCAGTCATAGGTTGCCAGCCCTGTCCATTCGTCCCGCCGGGCGAGGCGCGAATAATCGCTATCATAGGCAACCCGCTCGGGTCGCGGGGCGCTCAGATAGGGATGAACCGGGTTTGCGAAAGCAGTCAGCAGGCGGATGAGACCGTTCTCAGCGTCCGCGACAATGTCGGCGATTGAGGCTGCATCCACCTTCGCACGCGCGTTGGCTTCCCCAATTTCCCGGACCTCAAACGCCGTTCCGAACCGCAAATAAGTCAGCGCTTCGACATCGGCTTTTCCAAGTTTCTCATAACCGCCCTCGCGCGCGATCAGGCCCTGAAGCGGCATTTGAGGGCTAAGTCCGGCGCGTACCTGTTTCTCGCTTGGGGGTTTGCCGGACTTGAAATCCAGAATGGCCGCACCGCCGCCTTTCCGGCGCTCGATCCGGTCGGCCGTACCGCTAAGCGTGAAAGACTCACCCTGGATGGTGAGACGGAGCTCGCCATAGGCCTCGGTGAGCGGATGGCCTTCCAGTTTCGCCGATTGTTCGGTGCGCCAGTTGAGATATTGCGCACAAATATCGCGTCGCCGGTCGCGCAAGGCGATGAGGTCGGCCTCCGGTTCTCCGCCCCGACGCAGTTCTTCCTCCAATAGAGCGAGCAAAGCATCTGGATCATTCGGCGCACTTTCCACTTCGAAGCGCTCAAGCGCCTTGTGGATGGCCGTCCCGCGCAGCCGTACATCGGGCGGCAGGTTGAGTGGGTCCAGACGGCGCAGTCCCAGCACATATTCGCAATAGATCGCGTACGGGTCGCGCACCAATTGCTCGATCCGTGTCACCGAGAGCTTTTTCGGACGCGCCGCGATGGGCGGGGTTGGCCGCGGCTCTGCGGTAAAGCCCGGGACAGGATCAGGCGCCTGTTCAAGCGATTCCAGCCAGATTGCAGGGTTCGACTCGGGCGGCGGTGCGAGAGCCGTATCGGCCTCGGCACCCAATGCGCCTCTTGCCAGCGTTTTCAGCCGCCAGAGCCAGCGCGACGCGACGGCGGGCTTGTCATCCCGGCGCTGACTCGACAACAGGGTGACGTCCGGCGCCGCGGCAAGCTGCGCGAAATCATGCGCCGACAGACCGATCCGCTCGTCCGGATCGGCGAGCCCGATCTGACTTCGAAACACGCGCGGCAGGAAGGCTTCGGCAGGCGGCTGGGCCGGCCAGATTCCTTCATTCAATCCCGCCAGGATGACCCGATCCGCGGTTTGCAAGCGCGCTTCCAGTGGCCCCCAGATAGCGAGGCGCGGATGCGGCGAGCCGGTATACACGCTGACCATGAGCGCTTCAGCGTTTAGCAGCTCGTTCCAGATCTGCGGGGGCTGCACACCGAGCGGCGCGGCAAGTTCAGACAGGTCTCGCATCAAGCGGGTCAGCGCCGCGCCGTCCTCGCCCGACCAGGGCGCTGGCGGATGGGCGATCCGGCCCGCGACGTCGCTGATGCAGCGGAACCAGTCTTCGCCGGTGCAGGGCGCGGCCTCAATCGCTGAACTGATCAAGTCCGTGAGATCTGACATCACCGATTGCACGCGGCGGAAATCTGCCTTGTTGCCATGCCCGTGGCGGCTGGGCTCGCTCGCCGCCAGCTGGTCGATGTGCGCGACCAGATCGGGCCAGTCCTGCCAGAGACGCGGTCCGCGCAGGCAGGCGCGATCGAGGCTCAAAGCGGCATCGGATTCGATCCGGCAATCGGGATGATTGAGCACTGCCATCAATGCGACAGGGCAGGCCGGGTCGAGCAACCACTCCGCAACGAGCAGGGCGAGACTGCCAGAATCGGTCTGAGTGAGCGGCCAGCCGGACGAGGGCGCGACGTGGATATCCCAGCGCTTCAGAACGGCGCTCACACGTCTTGCGAGTCCAGGATCGGGCGTCACAAGGGCTGCTGTGCGTCCCTCATGTTCCAGCGTCTCGCGCAGGATCAAGGCGGCCAGCATGGCCTCATCTGTTTCATCCTTCGCGTCGAGGATAGACAGGCCTTCGAGCGCCGCCTTCACGAACGCCGCAGCATCTCCATTCTCGGCCATTTCAGACAGTCTCACAGTCCAGTCTGCCGTGCTTGGCGCAGGTGCAAGCGCTTCGTGGATCAGACGTCGCCGCGCCGATGCGTTCGGGGCGGAGGTGCGGGCGGGCCAGGGTTGGACCTGGCTGGGACTGAGGTTCAGCTCTCTCAGGGTCCGGGCCAGCGTGAATTGCGGATGTGACGGCGCGTTGCCAATCCGGTCCAGCGCCTCGGACCCTAGGTCGCGATCAAGGCCTGGCAGCAAGACCAGTCCGCCAGGAAGCGACATCGCGGCCTTCATCAGCAAGCGGCTGGCGGGTGTTGCGCCAGTCGATCCGGCAATGATGACGGGTGTGCTGGGTGGCTCTGCTTGCCACTCTCGCACCATCGCCTCAGCAGCAGCATAGCGCCTCACATACGGATCCATGCGCATCGCGCTTTCAAGCTCGGTCGGCCATTGCTGCGTAATGATGGACAGGAACTCGACCGAGTGTTGCCAATGGTCGGCAAGCTGGTGCTCGGAAACCAGTGATTTGAGCTGCGACCAGTCGACATCGCCTGAGAGGGCGGCCTGATCCAGAACCCGGGCGAGCTCGCGCGCGGCAGAAATACAGGAAGCTGGCGGTGCGCCCGAGCCATGCGACTCGAAATACGCCATGACCAACCGTGTCAGGCGGCCAATACGCTCGGCGGATGACATAACAGGCGGCAGATCGGCGAGAGCCGTTTCCGCGCTTGGCGGGGCGTCGTCAGTTTCGAGATCTCCCAACGCGCGTATGTCCGGCAACAAGCTGGCCTGTCGGCCCCCGGCCTTGTGCAGGGCGAAGGCGAGGGCGCGTTCCGAGCGACGGTTCGGGACATAGATCAGCGCGTCTGCGAGCGCTTCTGGATTATCGGTGAGGCCGGTCTCATTTGCCAGTACCTCGGCAAGTTCTGTCAGAAAGTTCGCGCCCGGAGGGATGGTGTAAACCTTGGGGCGGTCCAGACCGAACAAGCTGCTCATGCGCCGTGGCAGCGCAGCCAGAATTCTGCGTCCTTCAGCGCTTGCGGATCACCGACATGCAGCCAGAACCGATCGAGCGGCTGTCCATGAACACGCTGTTTCGGGATCAGCTTGTTCCAGATCCGGTTTGCGGAAAAAGGCTCAATCGGTGCATCGTCATAGAGCGAGGGTTTGATGATGCGGACCCCGGCATAGGCCCATGGGGCACTGTCCGCGTCGCCGCGTCGCCTGACAGCGCCGCCCTCGTCGAGGAAGAAATCTCCGGCGCCGGGAAATCCCAGGCAACGACGCGTATCGGCCAGCAAGAGCAATTCATCCATCCGTTCCGAATTGAAACCCTCTGCCAGCGATCTAAGCGGTCCAGGTCCAGTGGGTTCCCAAAAGGCATCTGTATTCACGACAAAGATCGGGTCGTCGCCGAGCAGAGGCCGCGCTTTGGCCAGACCCCCACCGGTTTCAAGTACCAGATCACGTTCATCAGAGATGATGATTTGCAGGTCATGGCGATCCTGAAGGTGTGCCTCAACCAGATCAGCGCACCAATGCACGTTGATGACCGCGCGCTCGACGCCAGAGACGACGAGATTGTCGAGCAGACGATCAATCATACTCCGCCCGGCCACCTCCAGAAGCGGTTTTGCCGTGGCATCAGTCAGCGGTCGCATACGGGTACCCAGCCCAGCGGCGAGGACCATGGCGGTGTGCGGCATACGGCTCATGCTTCCTGCTCCAGAATAAACGGCGCGGTTTCGGCGATAAAGGCGCGCATCTCCGCGGCGGCGGGATGTTTGAGATTGCGCGCGAGCATGAGCTGCTGTCGATCCATGAATTGACGATAGCGCGGCTTGCCATCGCGCGTCACGAGCCGGGCGAACACGCCGGTGATGCGCAGCGCGTTCAGGGTGCCAATCACGGCGAGGCGCTCTTGCAGCCCGGTCTCCGCCTTACCGGTCTCATCAAGATAGGTGCGCAGGGCCGCAGAGGTCGCCTCTTCGCTGACAGCGCGTCGCGCGTCCTGGGTCAGCATGGCGAGATCCCAGGCGTCCCAGCCAATCACGGCGTCCTGGAAATCCAGAAAGCCGATCTCGCCATCCGGCAGCCAGAGCAGGTTTTCGGCGTGATAATCCCGCAATGTGAACTCACGGTCGAACCCGCCAGCTTGCTCAATCAGGGCATCTCGCGCGGCTTCCCATCTGGCGCGATCGGCATCGCGCATGCGGGCGCGGTCGTCGAATTGATGCAGCCAGTCTGCGTAAAGGTCGGCATTGGCGCGCAGGGCGATCTCGTCGAACGGAAGGATCGGCCAGCGCTCGCCATCTTTCTCGAGCATGTTCGGTTTTGGATGGCGATGAAGTTTTGCCAGATCCCGCGCCGCGTGCGTATACAGCGGGACCTCCGCGGCGCCGCCTTCAATCAGGCGGGCAAATTCGCGCTGCTCACCGAAATCTTCCAGAAGAGCGAAGCCGCGCGCGCTATCATGTGCCAGGATCTCCGGGGCGCGCAGGCCCGCCTGTTTTATGTGGTCTGCTATGAGGACGAAGGCATCGACCCGGCTGGAGGCGAGGCGCGTCATCGCGTTCCAACCAAGGCGTTTTCGGTCCGCTTCGCTCATATCCGGCGTGCATGGATCATCTTCTATGCGCGGGGCATCCATCAGAATGGCTGTGTCGCCGTCCGGTGTCGTCAGACGGGCATATCGGCGGGTAGAAGCATCCTGGCCGAGCCAGGCAATCGCTGCATCACTCCACCCGGCGCGGGCGAGGAATTGATCAATCAGCGTCTGGCGATCCGGATCAGAGCTCATGCAGACGTGTCTGCCAGTCTTCGCCGTGCGGTTCCAGTATTGCTTTGCGGGAATCCCCAAGGATTTCCAATGTCAGATCGAGCCGCCAGGCTGGCAAGTGCGCTCCTGCTTGATCCGGCCATTCGATCAGGGCGAGGCCGTTCTGGGTCTCGTCCCAACCGAGTTCAAACACCTCATCCGGCGTCTCGAGCCGGTAAAGATCCAAATGAAAAATCGGGAAGTCTGGTCCCTCATAGGTCTGGACCAGCGTGTAGGTCGGGCTCGGGACATCGGTCGGGTGACCCAGCAGGGCCTCGATCAGGGCGCGTGAGAATGTTGTCTTTCCGGCGCCCAAACCACCACGCAGCGCGATGACATCGCCGGCCTTGAGCATGGGCGCCAGGGCGACTGCCAGATTAGCGGTGGCTTCGAGCGATGGCAGATCAAAGCTTTTCAAGCGTTGCCCCTATTGCCGCAACAAGTGCGTTTGTGGGCTCGCAACCGGCCGAGAGACGGACGAATCCCTCGCTGACATCATCGCCCCAGCGCGCGCGGCGTTCGGCGCTTGTATGGATGCCGCCAAAGCTGGTTGATGCGAATATGGCCGGGCACTCCTCGATGAATTGCTCTGCTGTTTGCTCAGTCTCGAATGTGAGGCCGATGACAAAGCCAATCCCGGGATATTTCACCGCGTCTATGGCCGCGTGTCCCTCTGCGAGGTCGGCAATCGCGCGGGCATTGGCACACATGCGCTCCAGTCGCAGCTCCAGGGTCATGAGGCCGCGATGGACGAGAAATGACGCGAAGGGGTCCGGAATCGACCCTGAGACCTTCCGCCATTTTTGAACCTTTTGAAACAATGCCCCATCACGCGTTGCGACATGGCCATAAAGGCAGTCCGAATGTCCCGCCATGGCCTTGGTGTCCGAGCTAACCACCATGTCTGCCCCGAGGTCGAGCGGTCGCTGCAAGAGCGGCGTCAGCGTCGTATTGTCGACGATCAGCGTCGCACCGCTCGCTTTGGTGGTGTCTGAAAGCGAGCGGATCGAACAGAGGTCGAGGCCCGGATTTGAAGGCGTCTCCGCCCAGACCACCGCATAGGGGCCGAGATCGGTGGTCGCGAACGCCTTGGTTGGGACTGCATCGAGATGCACATCGAACCCGCTCAGGATCTCTCCCAGAAGCACGCGCGTCACATAATAACCATCCGAGGGGACCAGAACCCGGTCGCCCGCTTTCAGCGTTGCGATTAGCGCAGCTGTAATGGCCGCCATACCCGAAGGAAACGCAACCACTGGCGCTTGCTCCAGTGCGCCGATCGCTGCTTCTGCGGCCTCCACTGTCGGGTTGATGTCGCGGCCATAGGTGTAGCGCGTGTCCGGGATTCCGGACAGTTTGTACTTGGCTGTGGTCACGATTGGCGGACTGATCGGTTCGCCATTGCCCAGACTCCCGGATCGGGCGTGCAGCATGGCCATAATCAGTTCAGAGGGGTCTCTTTCCATTCAGGGCTTGTGGCACAGTCTGGAACGCGCGAAAAGCACGGGAAAAATGACGCAGCGTCGCGTATTGCAAAAAGTTGACGCATGCGTCATGAAATATCCAGAAGGGAGGCTGGACCAACGTGGATTTGTCGAGTTCCAAGAGCATTGTGATTGTCGGTGCCGGTCAGGCAGCGGCGCAAGCCTGTGCATCCTTGCGCCTGTTTGGATTTGAAGGTGATATCACACTGATCGGTGAAGAAGCGGCGCTTCCATATCAGCGTCCGCCTTTGTCGAAAGCCTATATGAAAGGTGAGCTCGCCGAAGAGCGGCTCTACTTCAAGCCGGAAGCCTGGTATCAGGACCAGAATATCGACACGATCCTGTCCATGCGGGCAACGCGAATTGATCGCAGTTCCCA
Organism: Henriciella sp.; assembly: GCA_041984335.1. Lineage (GTDB taxonomy): Bacteria > Pseudomonadota > Alphaproteobacteria > Caulobacterales > Hyphomonadaceae > Henriciella. The sequence goes on from JBHIYI010000001.1 coordinate 134,240, forward strand.
AACCGTCGAACTCGAGCATGGCGGCAGCGTGTCCTATGACGCCCTGATCATTGCCACGGGCTCTCATCCGCGCGCTTTGCCGGTCGAGGGCGCTGATCTGGATGGCGTGTTTGATTTGCGTGACCTCGCTGATGTTGAGCGCATTCGTCCACGCATGATTGCTGGCCAGAAACTTGTCATCGTCGGCGCGGGCTATATCGGGCTCGAGGCCGCCGCCGTCGCGCGTCAGATGGGGCTGGACGTGACGGTCCTGGAAATGGAATCGCGCGTCCTCGCGCGCGTGACGAGCCCGGTGATGAGCGATTTTTTCGAAGCTGAACATACCCGTCAGGGCGTGAGCGTCCGCACCGGCGCGCGGCTCTCTTCGCTGGCGGGCGCGGACGGCCAAGTCACGACTGCGGTGCTCGCGGACGGGACTGAGCTTGAGGCCGACATGGTTCTGGTCGGGATTGGTATCCTGCCGAATGTCGAGCTTGCGGAAGAAGCGGGGATTGCCTGTTCCAATGGCATTCTCACCGATCGCGACGCGCGCACCAATGATTCGCGGGTCTTTGCGGCGGGAGACTGCGCTGCGCGGCCGCTTGTGCATTATGGCCGCAAGGGACGGCTCGAGAGTGTTCACAACGCGATTGAGCAAGGCAAGCTGGCAGCAGCTGCGATCATGGGGAAACCCCGCCCTCAGGAAGACTGCCCCTGGTTCTGGTCCGATCAATATGATCTCAAGCTGCAGATTGCCGGTCTTAGCCAGGACTATGACGAAACCGTCGTTCGCGGCGACATTGACGCGCGCAAGTTCGCGGTCTTTTATTTGCAAAATGGCAAACTGATTGCAGTAGATGCGGTCAATAGCCCGCCGGAATTCCTGGCATCGAAGAAATTGATAATGACAGGTGCGCGACTTGCGCCGGAAACATTAAGCGATACATCCCAATCCATGAAAGAGATCGCGGCAGCCGCCGTATAAGGAGACGTCAGACCTATGGCAAAAATTATCTATGTCGATCACGAAGGCACAGAACGTGCGATTGAAGCCACCAATGGCGAAAGCGTGATGGAAGCCGCTATCAAGAATTCCATTCCCGGAATTGACGCCGACTGTGGCGGCGCTTGCGCCTGCGCAACCTGCCATGTCTATGTCGACGACGCCTTCATGGAGAAGGTCGGCAAGCCCGAGGATATGGAGCAATCCATGCTCGATTTTGCCGAGAATGTGCAGGAAAATTCGCGTCTCTCGTGCCAGATCAGTGTCAGCGATGAGCTGGACGGCCTGAAGGTCACGACGCCGGAAAGCCAGCACTAGGCCCTGCGCGGTCGAAATTCACCGCCCCTGCCAGTCCAGGCGGGGGCGTTTGTGTGTCCGCTGACGTGGCGTGACGTCTTGGTGGCGGCGGCCTGCCCACCTATCTCACCGCAATCAATCCCGCTGAGGACCTCGCCATGACCCGCTATACAATGCTGCTGTCCAGCCTGAAACGAAACGCCGACCAGAGCGTCGATGTGCATGTTCCGGAAAGCTGGATGCAGGGGCGTACAACTTATGGCGGATTGACCGCGGCGCTTTCATATCAGGGCGCGCTTGGCCTCGTAGACGATATCCCGATCCGGTCCGCGCAAGTCGCCTTTGTCGGCCCCGTTGGCGGCGATATTCGTATCCAGCCAACGCTGCTTCGACGCGGCAAGAATACCGCTTTTGTCAGCGTCGACGTGGTCGGCGAAACGGGCGTCGCGGCGCAATCCATCTTCGCGTTCGGCGCCCGAAGAGAGAGCACGCTGCATTTCGACGATATGCCTATGCCAAGGGGCCCGGCACCGGAAGAGATTGAGCCGTTTTTTGACAAGGACCGCCCGCGCCCCGGATTTACGCAGAATTTCGACATGCTGATCGCGTCCGGCGGGCGACCGATTTCCGGATCGTCAGAGACATCAATCGGCTTGTGGATGCGCCATCTTGATCCGGATGCACCGCAGGATGCGACGGCGGTCCTGGCAATTGGCGACGCCCCGCCGCCCGCGGCCATGTCGATGCTGTCGGCCCCATCCCGGATCAGCTCCATGACCTGGATGGCGGAATTCATGACCGATACAATTTCTACTGACCCGGTCGGCTGGTTCTATGCACAACATACCGCGCAACTCGCCAAGGACGGCTATTCAAGCCAGTCCATGCGCCTGTGGAATCGCCAGGGTGAACCGATCCTGGTGGGCCGGCAGACAATTGCGGTTTTTGGATAGTCAGCGCGCCTAGTTGACCAGCGCAGCTTTCAGGTCTTCGAGATAGGCAACCTGCTCTTCTAGCGCGGGATTGCCGTCCTTGCCCTCAGCGAGCAGGGCGCGGTGGGCTTCGTCGTATTCTTTCTGGACGTTCTCAATCGAGACGCTGTCGAGATTGACCGCTTCTTCGGCGAGAATGGTCAGGCCCGCAGGCGTGACATCGGCAAAACCGCCGCGAACGAACAGGCGCATCGTCGTTTCGCCGCCATCTTCCACGCGCACGACGCCGTTCTTGAGTGTCGTCATGAACGGCGCGTGGTTGACCAGCACACCAAACTCACCGTCAGAGCCGGGGGCGATGACATGGTCGACCTCGCCGGAAAACAGTTCCCGCGCCGGAGATACGAGTGAGAAGTGCAATTTGTCAGCCATGATACACCATTCATCCTTCGAGACCCGCACCAGGCAGGCCCTTGCTTCGCTCAGGATGAGGCAATCATCTGCCTCGATCCAAAACTGTCCTCACCCTGAGCGAAGTCAAAGGGCCAGGACAGGTTGATTTGCCTAGGCGGCGTCCGCCAGCATTTTTTCCGCTTTGGCTTTCGCCTCGTCGATCGAGCCAACCATGTAGAAGGCTTGCTCAGGCAAGTGGTCATACTCACCTTCGATCAGGCCTTTGAAGCCAGCAACCGTGTCTTCCAGTTTCACCTGGACGCCAGGTGAGCCGGTGAAGACCTCAGCCACGTCAAATGGCTGAGACAGGAAGCGCTCAACTTTACGCGCACGGGCAACGACGAGTTTGTCTTCTTCAGACAGTTCGTCCATGCCGAGAATGGCGATAATGTCTTGCAGTTCTTTGTAGCGCTGCAGGATTTCCTGGACGCCACGCGCCACTTCGTAGTGGTCCTGACCAATGATCAGCGGGTCGAGAATACGAGACGTGGAGTCGAGTGGATCCACAGCCGGATAGATGCCTTTTTCGGCGATCGAGCGGTTCAGAACCGTGGTCGCATCCAGGTGGGCAAACGAGGTCGCTGGCGCCGGGTCGGTCAGGTCATCCGCAGGCACGTAAACCGCTTGCACAGAGGTGATCGAGCCTTTGGTTGTGGTCGTGATCCGCTCCTGCAGGGCGCCCATGTCGGTCGCCAGTGTCGGCTGATAGCCCACAGCAGATGGAATACGGCCGAGCAGCGCAGACACCTCAGAACCAGCCTGGGTGAAGCGGAAGATATTGTCGACGAAGAACAGAACGTCCTTGCCTTCCTGATCACGGAAATATTCGGCTTGTGCGAGACCGGTCAGGGCCACACGTGCACGCGCGCCTGGAGGCTCGTTCATCTGGCCATAGACCAGCGTTGCGCGGCTTTCGCCGTCGAGATCGATCACGTTCGCGTCCTGCATCTCGTAATAGAGATCGTTCCCTTCGCGGGTCCGCTCACCAACGCCGGCGAAGACTGAGTAGCCGCCGAAAAGTTTCGCGATGTTGTTAATCAGTTCCTGAATCAGAACCGTCTTGCCCACACCGGCACCGCCGAACAGGCCAATCTTACCACCCTTGGTATAGGGGCAGAGCAGGTCGATGACTTTAATACCGGTGACGAGCACTTCAGCTTCGGTCGACTGGTCGACAAAGTCGGGGGCAGGGGCGTGAATTGGCGCCAGGATATCGGAATCGACTGGTCCGCGCTCATCGATAGGCTCACCCACAACGTTCATGATGCGGCCAAGTGTGCCTGGGCCAACCGGCACCATGATCGGCGTGCCCGTATCAGCGACAGCCTGTCCGCGAACCAGACCCTCGGTTGAGTCCATCGCGATGGTGCGAACGGCGTTCTCGCCGAGGTGCTGAGCAACTTCGAGCACCAGGCGGTTGCCATTGTTTTCACATTCCAGGGCGTTCAGAATGTCCGGAAGGGCGCCATCGAACTCAACGTCGACAACAGCGCCGATAACCTGGCTTACGCGGCCAGTCGCTTTTGAAAGGTCCATGCGAGGCGTCTCCTTAGGAGCGGTTTTAGGTTTCGGGGCAGCCTTTGGGGCGGCCGTGGTTTTGGGAGCAGCTGCAGCCGGGGCTGCGGTAGCGGGGACTGCAGTAGAGGAGGCTGCGGCAGATTTGGTGTCAGCGGTCGCTGGTTTGCAGACGCCGCAGGCGCGCGCGTCCTTTTGACCGAGCGCAGCCATGGCCGCTTCGGCTTCAGCATAAGTGTCAAATGGGCCGTGCCATTTGTCGTCATCATTGGTCTGGTCGCCGCCGACGCCCTGACCATCATTGCAATAGCGGCACTCGCTGGTGTGCAGGCGGGCGCGCTTATTGCCGAAATTCTCGTAGATCCAGTAGGCCATGCTAGAGCGCCTCCGCACCTGAGATGATCTCGATCAGCTCTTTGGTAATCTGGGCCTGGCGTGCACGGTTATATTGCAGGGTCAGGCTGTCGATCAGCTCACCCGCATTGCGCGTCGCATTGTCCATGGCGGTCATTGAAGCGGCTTGTTCACCGGCAGCGTTTTCCAGCATCGCAGACAGGATCTGCGTGTTCAGGTAACGCGGCAGCAGGGCTTCCAGAATTTCCGGCTCGGACGGCTCGTACGTATAGATGGCGCCACCAAGATCGATGGTTTCCGCATCATCTGGCGCCTCCGCCGGAATCAGCTGTTTCGCAACCGGGGTCTGCGTCAGGACGTTCTTGAACTCTGAAAAGATCAGTGTTGCGACATCAAACTCGCCATTTTCGAAGCGCGTTGTCAGGTCGTGGCCGAGGCCAATAGCGAACGGCGTGAACTTGTCCTTGGCGTCGGACAGGTCGACATGGTCGATGAACAGGTCCGAATAGAACGCTTTCAGCACTTCACGGCCTTTCTTACCGACCGTGATGATCTTGACGGTTTTGCCCTGTGCCTTGAGCTCTTCAATCTTCAGGCGCGCCGCCTTGGCGGTGTTGGCATTGAAGCCGCCGCACAGACCGCGCTCGGCCGTCATCACGACGAGCAAATGCACCTTGTCGTCGCCTGAACCTGCGAGCAGTTTCGGACCGCCAGAGCCTTCACCCATGGAGGCGGTCAGGTTTGCCACGACGTTCGCCATGCGCGTCGCATAAGGCTTGGAGGCTTCGGCAGCTTCCTGCGCGCGGCGCAGTTTCGCCGCAGCGACCATCTGCTTCGCCTTGGTGATCTTCTGCGTGGATTTCACGCTTCCGATCCGGTTTTTCAGTTCCTTGAGGCCTGACATGCGGTCACCGGCTCCTGGTCGTGAGGTTCAAACTTACCCGAAGGTCTTTCCGAAGGCTTCCAGCGCCTCTTTTATGCCAGCTTCGACGCTGTCAGAGAGGGCTTTTTCGTCACGGATCTGCTTCAGAAGGTCCTTCTTGTCGTTCCGCAGGAATGACAGGAGTTCTTTTTCATAGCGCGTCACGTCTTTGGTCGGGACGCTGTCGAGATAGCCACGCGTACCGGCATAGATCACGCAAACCTGCTCTTCCATGAGGAGCGGGCTGTACTGAGGCTGCTTGAGCAGCTCGGTCAGGCGCTCACCGCGGTTGAGGAGCTTTTGCGTCGCCGCGTCGAGATCAGAGCCGAACTTCGCAAAGGCCGCCATTTCGCGGTATTGCGCCAGCTCACCCTTCATCGAACCGGCAACCTTCTTCATCGCTTTCGTCTGAGCGGCAGAGCCCACACGAGACACGGACAGACCAACGTTCACCGCAGGACGGATGCCCTGATAGAAGAGGTCGGTTTCGAGGAAGATCTGGCCGTCCGTGATCGAAATCACGTTGGTCGGAATATAGGCCGAAACATCGTTCGCCTGTGTTTCAATAATTGGCAGCGCGGTCAGAGACCCGGCGCCATTGTCTTCATTCATCTTCGCTGCGCGCTCAAGCAGGCGGGAGTGAAGATAGAACACGTCACCTGGATAGGCTTCGCGGCCCGGTGGACGGCGCAGCAGCAGAGACATCTGGCGGTAAGCCACGGCCTGCTTTGACAGGTCATCATAAATGATCAGCGCGTGCATGCCATTGTCGCGGAAAAACTCACCAATCGTACAGCCGGTGAATGGCGCGAGATATTGCAGCGGGGCTGGTTCAGATGCGGTGGCTGAAACAATCACCGTATAGTCCAGGGCACCGCGCTCTTCGAGCGTCTTCACAACCTGCGCCACGGTGGAGCGCTTCTGGCCAACCGCAACATAGATGCAGAACAACTTTTCGCTGTCGTCTTTCGCGGCAGCGTTGGTTTCTTTCTGGTTCAGGATGGTGTCGACACAGACCGCGGTCTTGCCGGTCTGACGGTCACCAATGACGAGCTCGCGCTGACCACGGCCGACCGGGATCATCCCGTCAATGGCCTTGATGCCGGTCATCATTGGCTCGTGCACAGATTTACGCGGGATGATGCCAGGGGCTTTCACATCCACACGGTTACGAGAGGCAACGTCTGTGATCGGGCCTTTGCCGTCGATCGGGTTGCCCAGCGGATCAACCACGCGTCCGAGCAGGCCTTTACCAACAGGGGCAGCCACAATCTCGTCGAGGCGCTTGACCGTGTCGCCTTCTTTAATGCCGCGGTCATCACCAAAGATAACCACACCGACATTGTCGCTTTCCAGGTTCAGCGCCATGCCTTTGATGCCGCCATCAAATTCAACCATCTCGCCAGCCTGTACGCTGTCGAGACCGTAAACACGGGCGATACCGTCACCGACGGAGAGGACCTGACCAACGTCTGAGACTTCAGCCTCGACGCCGAAATTTTCGATCTGCGACTTCAGGATGCCGGAGATTTCTGCTGCGCTAATAGACATGAGGCGTCTTACGCTCCCTTCATGGCGGTGTTCATACGATCCAATTTGGCAGCCACACTGGCATCGATCAGGGTTGATCCGATGCGCAGCTGGATGCCGCCGACGAGGGCCTCATCGACCTCCGTCTCAAGTTCTACGTCGCTGCCGACAGCCTTGGCGAGCACTTGCTCGAGCCGGGCGCGCTGGTCAGCGTTCATTTCATTGGCGGTGCGAGCGATCGCGCGCTTCACGCCGCGCTCTTTTGCATAGAGAACGTCAAAGTGCCGGGCGGCGCCGACCAGATCGCCAGAGCGACCATTCTGGGCCATGGTGCCGATAAAACCAGTTGCGGTCTTAGAGAGGCCCGCTTGTTCAGCCACCGCGACCAGAGCCTTGACCTTGTCTTCGCGCGCGAAAGCCGGGCTTTCGAGCAGGCGCGTCAGATCTTCACTGTCGGCTGCGAGCGCTTCAACGGTTTTGAGGTCGCCAGCGATGGTCGCCAGCTCCCCTTTTTCCTTTGCAAGATCAAACAGCGCACCGGCATAGCGGCGGGCGGCTTCACTGGCAGTGGTAGCAGATGCTGCGGCCAAGGCGTCGTCCGTAAGCTGTAGGGCGGGAGCGCCCTGGGTCTGAACCAATAGGATACGGGCGCGCGGATGCACCCTAGTCCTGAAACTTGTGCGGGCACCTACCACCTTGTTTCAGGACTGACAACACGTCGGATCAGCCAAGGCTGCGACCGAATCGCGCGGTCGCAGCGTTAACGCCTCCGATCCGCCATTGCGAGGGCTGGGAAGTTCTGCGAATTTACCCTCATGCCGCGCCCATTTGCAGATGTTTATACGTTTAATCACAAGCGCTTGCAGGATCAGTCTGTCGCCTTTGACTGTTCCCAGGATGCTGAAGTGTGGCCATGGCTAAGGCTCAGCCCCATTCATCCGATTTTGGTGCAGACCATCAATTTCTGGGCCTCGATTGATTCGGGTGAGTTCCTCGGTACATTCGATCCGGACGTGTGGACCGCGCTCACACAGGTTGAGTGGGAATGCGGCGCGCCATCGGTCGGCCTGCCTGCGCGCGGGATCTATCGGACGGAGAAGCAAGCCGACCGGGCGCGCTATCATCTGGCGTTTTTCGACGAAACTGATCAGCGCGTCGCACGAATGAGCGGGCAGGGCGTAACCTTTCGCACCCGAAATTTCGAACATTGGCGGGGTGAAACGAAAGAGAAAATCGTCAAGCCTGAGCAGCCGCCATTCGCGTATGTCGCGGCAGACCGCGTTGGCGTTGCGACCCAATCGGAGAGCTTCCTGGCAGAGCTGAGCCGGGCAGAAACCGTGACCACGTCCGGGCTGATCACCAAGGCGAACGGCTTGCGGCCTGCGCATCCCTATATTGGCGGGTCTGGCGACCATGTGAATTCGACCCATATGGGCGAAGTCGGGCGACAGTTCGGAGAGTTGCTTCTGGGGCGGTCTCTGATCAATCGCAGCGGAGAAATGGTGTTCCTGCACTATGTCGAGCTTGGATCACCGTTTGATGTTGAAATGGTCTCGCATGATGAGCGTGCGCAGACCTATTCGCTGATCGTGCGCCAGGCTGGTCGCGATTGTACGAGGATATCGATGACGTATGGATTTGCCGCTTGAGCGCGCGACATTTCGTTGTCATCCCGGAATTTGCGCGCGCAAATATCCGGGACCTAGAAATGCTCACCACGCTCTGGGTCCCGGATAAGCTCTGCCGAGCTTTCCGGGATGACAAGGCGATATTGAGCGGTTGGGTCTATGCAAGCGGCGTGTGCTGACCGGCTTCGAACTCTTCGGCGAGTTTGAACTTTCGAATCTTTCCCGATCCCGTCAGCGGCCATTCTGAGACCTTGACCCAATAGGCCGGGGTTTTCTGTGGGGACAGGCGTTCGCGCACAAATGCTTTCAGGTCATCCGGCTTGAATTCGAAGTCAGAATCGCTGCGCAGGAAACAGACCACCTGCTCGCCCCATTTCTCGTCGGCAACGCCGACCACGGCGACTTCGTCAATCGCTTCATGCTCCAGCATGGCGTTTTCGATCTCGGCCGGAAACAGGTTTTCGCCGCCGCGAATGATCATCTCTTTGACCCGGCCGGTGATCTTCACATAGCCTCTCGCATCCATGGTTCCGAGATCGCCAGTGTGCAGCCAGCCCTCGCTATCGATGGTCGCAGCGGTGGCTTCGGGATTGTCATTATAGCCGAGCATGACGCTATAGGCCCGCGCGCAAATCTCGCCCTGGGCCCCAATTGGAAGCACCGTGTTGGTCTGTGTATCCCGGATCGAGATTTCGGTATGAGCGACGGGCTGACCGATGGTTTGAGTCAGGTCTTCTTCGGTGTCTGTGTGCCAGGCCTGTGTCAGCACGGGCGAGGTTTCAGTCTGCCCGTAAACAATCTGGATCGGCGCGCCGAGCGTTTTCAGGGCATCGCGGCAAAGCTGCGGCGGGACCATGGACCCACCAGAGATTATGCACTCGACAGAGGAAACGTTGCGGCCGGTCTGACGCACTTCATGGATCAATGCGACCAGCATGGTCGGGACGCCGAGAATCAATCTTGTTTTCTCACGTTCGATAACCCGCACAATCATTTCCGGATCGAACATCGGAGCGAGCAACATGTTGGCGCCCGTTCCAAGACCACCAAGGACCAGAATCGCGCAACCTGTCGTGTGGAAGAGCGGCATATTGTGGACGAAGGAATCACCAGGCTGCAGACCCGCGCGTTCCATCGTGTCGATGCCGTTTTTCACGAGGCCGTTATGGTGCAGGAGTGCGCCTTTCGGGAAGCCGGTCGTCCCGGACGTGTATTGAATTTGCACTGCATCATGCGGCTTCGGATTTCGTGTTTCACCTGTATCTTCGCCGGCAAACAAAGCGCTGTGATCGGTCAACAGGATTCGGTGCTTGATTGCCGGTATGTCGTCGCAAACCGAGTCGGCAATGTCCTGCATCGGGTTGCCGCGGAAATCGGCGACATAATAGATCGCTTCGGAGCGGGATTGCTCGAGCACGTATTTCAACTCCCGCTTCTGATAGGCCGGATTGACCGTCACCAGGATGACGCCTGCCAGGCCGCAGGCGAGTTCAAGCAGCACCCATTCGGGGACATTATTGGCATAGACCGCAATCCGCGCCCCTTCCGCATGCCGGCTCGCCAGGGCGCGGGCCAGACGTTCGCTGTCGGATAATAGTTGCTGATAGGTCCAGATGCGGCCGATCTCGCCTTCATAGGACAATTCCTGCATGGCGATCGCGTCCGGGTTTCGCGCTGTCGATTGCCGCAGCATGTCGCCAATCGTCTTTGGCGCAGGTTCGTCACCGCCGTGCGCGGGGAAATATGATTCTGTGAGATCGACTTTGTACATGCCCATGGCCTCCCGATCGCGCAAACTATCGACATACATTGCAGTTGAGGCAATCCCCATCCGTACAGAATGAGACGAAACGTAGGTTTTGGCGTGCCTCTGACATCCCTCTGGCGTCCCCGTGGCGGGCTTGTGACGTAGGCCTGGCGTGGTAAGGCAATCATGTTCCAGCGCAGATTGCGCGCATCGAAGTCAACGAGCTATGGAGCCATAACATGCAATACAGACCCGATGCGGAAAAGATCAAACGCTGGCGTGAAGAACGTCTCTGGTCGCAGGAACATCTCGCCGATCTGGCGGGGCTTGGCCTGCGCACGGTCCAGCGCATTGAGAATGGAGACACCGCTTCACGCGACTCTGTCATGGCGCTGGCGGCCGCCTTCAATGTCGATGCCGCGGCGCTGACCGTGAACGAGCAGACCGCAGCGGCGGAGCAGCGCGAACAGAAAGCCAAAAAGTCGCTCGCGGCCTTGCGGCTCGGATTTCTGATCAATCTGGCCAGCTGGGTGTTCGGCATGATCGTCTTTGCCGGGATCAGCTTCAGCGATGCGGACGGTCATTTCGAGATGCTCGCCCCGGCCATCTGGTGGACCGTGGGCATTGCCGGGTTTGGCCTCACTGTGGTGATTGTCGAGCTGGTGACACGGTTCCAGCAAGCGACGGACGCCTAAGTGACCAGAGAGCCTAGGCCGGAAATCCGCCGACCTTGCTCAGACTGGAGCTGACAGGGTGGCCGAGCACAGTCTCCAGCCATTTCGCGGTCTCTATCAGCTTGCCGAGATCGAGCCCGGTTTCAAACCCCGCCCGTTCCAGCATGTAGACCACATCTTCAGTGGCGACATTTCCGGTGGCCGCGGGGGCAAATGGGCAGCCCCCGATGCCGCCGCAGCTGGCATCAATGACATCGACCCCCGCCTCAACCGCCGCGGCGACATTGGCAAGGCCTGCGCCGCGCGTGTCGTGGAAGTGCAGGCGCAGATACACATCAGGGGCTTCCATGCGCACACGCTCGATCACGGTGCGGACGTTCCACGGTGTGGCAACGCCGATCGTGTCGCCGAGCCCGATCTCCGCAACCCCTGCGCGCTGCGCCTGCGCCGCAAGGTTGGCGACCACGCCGGGGTCGACTTCTCCAGTATAAGGATCGCCAAATGCCACAGAGATGGTCGCCGATAGCGGAATGCCAGCCTCGTGCACCAGCGGCGCGCAGCTGGCCAGCATGTCCGCGCTCTGTTGCGGCGTCATGCGCTGATTACGCTCGCCGAACCCTTCGCCGGCGACGAGCACGAAATTGATTTCATCCGCTTCAGCATCAATCGCGCGGCGGATGCCCTTTTCGTTCAGCGCGAGCGCGATATGGCGAACGCCGCGGCTGCGATCCAGGCCGCGGAAAACCTCGCCACTGTCAGCCATTTTCGGGACGGCTTTAGGCGAGACGAAGGATCCCGATTCCATCCGCTTCACACCGCAGGCTTCGAGGCGGGAGATGAATTCAAGCTTCTGATCCGTCGTCAGGTCACCCGGATCGTTTTGCAATCCATCGCGCGGCCCGACTTCCACAATATCAATTCGTCTTGTCATGGCCCCCCTTTAGCGGGCATTGAGGGCGAATGACAGATCCGATTGTACAAGCGCCGCTTGCTGGCCTGCGTGTCCTTGAGCTGGGGCAATTGATCGCTGGCCCGTTCTGTGGACAGCTGCTCGGCGATTTTGGCGCCGAAGTGATTAAGATCGAAGCGCCCGATCGGCCGGATCCCGCAAGAGACTGGGGCGCGGTGAAGGTTAATGAAGCGAGCGTTTTCTGGGCGATTATTGCGCGAAACAAGCGGTCCCTGACCCTCAATCTGCGTCTGGCGCAGGGCCAGGAGATCCTCAAACGGCTGGTCAGCACCGCGGATGTGCTGGTCGAGAATTTTCGCCCCGGCACGCTGGAAAAATGGGGGCTCGGGCCGGATGTCCTGCACGCCATCAATCCCCGCCTCGTGATTACGCGTGTCTCGGGCTATGGCCAGACCGGTCCGGAAAGCCACAAGCCTGGCTATGCCAGCGTCGGTGAAGCCAAAGGCGGATTGCGGCATCTGATTGGCGAACCGGATCGCCCGCCGGCCCGCGCCGGGGTCAGTCTTGGCGATACAATGACCGGCACATTCGCGGCGCTCGGCACGATGATGGCGCTCTATCACCGCGAGAAATCCGGGCGCGGGCAAGTCGTCGACGCTGCCATCTATGAGAGCGTCATGGCCTTCATGGAGAGCCTGATCCCGGAATATGCGCTGGGCGGGCATACTCGCGAGCGGACGGGCGGGATCCTGCCCCGCATTGCCCCGTCCGGCGTCTATCCATGCAGCGACGGCATGGTGATCATTGGCGCCAATCAGGACACGCTTTTCGCCCGGCTGGCCAGGATGATCGGGACAGATTGGGCCGAAGACCCGCGCTATGCGACGCATGATGCGCGCGGCCAGCACCAGGCGGAGCTAGATGCCCTCATCTCCGTCTGGACCCGCAGCAACACCATGGCAGAAGTCCTGCGGGAATGTGAGGCGCATGCCATTCCCTGTGGACCGGTCAACACCGCGAAAGATATGTTGGTCGATGCCCATATCAAGGCGCGGGACGCCATCGTCCGGGTTGTCTCGCCCCTGGTTGGCGGCGAGGTTCCGATGCAGGCCGTGTTTCCAAAGCTGAGCGATACACCGGGCAAGGTTGCAAGCGCCGGACCTGCGCTTGGACAGGATACGGATGCAATTCTCGAAATTCTGGGCTACAGCCCAGCCGACAGAGACAGATTGAGAGCCGAAAATGTCATTTGAACCGCCTCTTTCAGGCGCTGAGCAGGACGAAACCTTCGAACTGCGCCCCAAGTTCAACGCTGACGGTCTCGTCGCGGCGATCGCTCAGGATGCAGAAACAGGCGAGGTCCTGATGCTCGCCTGGATGAACGAAACGGCGCTGCAGGCCACGATTGAGACGCGGCGCGGCACCTATTGGAGCCGGTCTCGACAGGCGTTGTGGGTCAAGGGCGAAACCTCCGGCCACACCCAGGAGGTGGTCGAGATTCGCGTCGATTGCGACCAGGATGCAGTCCTGCTGAAAGTGCGTCAGACCGGCGGCGCTTGTCATACCGGGCGAACAAGTTGCTTCTACCGCACACTCGACACGGAGACAGGAAGCCTCACACAATCGTAAACTGGCACGCGAATTGCTCCTTCTCTGGTACTGCGAAGGAGAATCTGCGTGTTTGGATGGTTTAAGAAAACCGAAGAACCTGAAATTGGGGTCGAACAAGAGGCTGAAATCGTTGAGCGCCGAACCGCTCAGCGCAATGACACCTATGCGGATGTCGTTGCAAAATCGAACAGCGGTCGCTTCCTCAAACGCGGCATTGCCCTCGATTTGTCTTCGAACGGGGCCCGCTTGCGGTTCGAGAATGGCGACAGCCTGCTCGACGGGATGGTCGTCAACATTTCCCGCTACGGCGTCAAAAAGCGCGGCAAAATGCGCTGGCGCACACGCACCGATGTCGGTGTCGAGTTTATCGAGAGCGACAATTAACCTGCCTGTGCGGACGCGGAAAAGCGCTGGACACACCATTCCGACATGATAAGAGGCGGCAAGCCAAACCGCGTTTGCGAACAGGTTTGGTTCGAATCCGGAACGAAATAATCAGCTTGTCCACAGAATCATGCTTTCTGTGGAGAGATGATGTGATTCCGGATGAATCTTGCGTCAACGCTATCGACTCTTTTTCGATCTGAGTCTTTTCTAAACCTGTCGGCAGCGACAACCGGGAAGCCACCGGAAAGCGCCGCCGGAAGAACGTCGCGCCCGGACGAGGCCGGATCAGGAGCGAACCTCAGAAATGGGGGGAATGAAGGATCCCGGAGGAGATGAAGGGGAAGGCAACGCGATGTCTGTCGAGGGCCAGCTAGAGGCAGGAGACAGGGCCGTATCTACGAACGGGGCACGAGCCGCAACGTAGGCCAGAAAGAACACCGGTTACGGGATCTGGATGGTGGGACTTAACAAAACTGCGCAAGCAGAACGGGAAGTTTCAGGCCTCTATTTGAGGCGCGAAGGCAGGGACTTAGCGGAACTTGTCACTAGCGACACAAATGAAGCCAAAACGGGGGTGCGAGCCGCAAGGTCCGCACCCCCTCTTTTTTGGCGACTACTCAGCGGCGAGTTTGGTTTCAGACGCAGAGCCGTCTTCGAATATCTCCTCAATCGATTTTCCGAACAGGCGCGAAATCGCAAAGGCGAGCGGCAAGGACGGGTCGTATTTGCCGGTCTCGATGGCATTGACCGACTGACGCGATACACCAAGCTGATCAGCGAGCGCGGCCTGGCTCCAGCCACGATCAGTGCGAAGTGAGCGGATGATATTCTTCACGCGCATTCTCTCCCGCCATGCGCGAGCTTGGACAGACCGTACGCGATGAAGAAAAGAGGGCCGAACCAGAATATCTCAATCCGGTCGATGACATGAAACAGTTGCAAGAACCCGAATACGAAGATTGCGCTAGTCGTGATCACGCCGCCCCAGGCGAACGCCTTCAGATGCATGAGGCGGGTATATTCGTCGGTTTCGTTGGTATAACGCAGCATGGCGAGCATTGCGCCGATGACCGGTAATGCACTCGCAATGGCGAGGCTTGCCTGTAGCCATTTCGGTTCAGGGTCGAGCTGATTGAGCCCGAATGATCCGGCCAGGATGATGATGAGATAGACGATCATAAGCGGCCAGAACACGCGATGATATCGTCGCTTCGCGGATTTGAAGGTTTGCTGGGTCATTTTAGGGTCTCCGGAGAACTTAAATAACGAGGTCGGTAAAGGCGCGCGTGGCGCGGCTTTCGCGTTCAGCGCGTCGCCATAGCCAGGTGATCAAGGCGAGCGCAGGGAGTGAAAGGACCGGACTCAACGAGGCCGGACCGAACACGCCGAGCGCGAATCCGACTTGCACCATGAGGCAGGCAGTGATCGTCGCCAGTACGGGTAAAAGCGGGTGTTTCAGAGTTTGCATCATAATCTCTTTTGTAAAGTGTGCTTGTCATTTAGACAAGGTGACTTTACATGTCAAGTGTCGTGGCGATTATGTATTTGACAAACCACACGGATTTCGCAAACGCTTGCGACGTGAGCCTGACGAGAATTAGTCTTTGGATTTAGGAGAGGATTTCGACCTTGGGTCGGTCTTGGGAGATTTGGCGATCCTCTTTAGAGCCATATCGAACGCTGCTTCGCCGGTGTCGCACTGGTTATTCTTCGCGGCTTCCAGGAATTTTTCTCTTTGATTTTTGGGCTTCTTAGCCATTGTGATTCCTTGACATTATCGCGAATTACGGTAGTCCGTAGCACATCGCGATAGGGTTTCCCCTACCGCGTATGGCCGAGCCTAAGATGAGTGATCAGAGCCTAAGCCCTATCACTTATATTCTAACGGAACAGGTCATGCTGAACTCCTTTCTCGCTCCTGCGCGGGTTCGGGGTTTGAATCTGGGATGTCGGAGAGGGGCAACTCCCCGTCGTCCCGCGAAATTGGTGTGGAGGCGGACGGAATCGAACCGTCGGGCTGCGGGTAGGAATCCAGCTCCCGGGAACCATCCACCGCCCCCACGTTCCTAAAAGGCTCGGATTCGTCCGAGCCTTCTTCGTTTATTGTCCAGACTTTCCCGCTCAGAGAAATCAGACCGTCCTTTTTCAGCCGACTCAGCTGTGGGGAAAGGCTGGTTCTTTCCAGCTTTTTTCCGAACCGTTCGTCAATAAACGACAGCAATTCTGTGGCCTCCGCCCCGTCTGGCATCAAAGCCAAAATCTCAAGGATCATCTCCTTAATTGTCCGAGGAGCAGAACTTTCATTATTTGTTCGCACTTGCGCAACATTCGAAGACTTAATCTTGCCGTCAATGGCAGCAAGGGCGGTATCAACATCTTGCAGCTCCAGCTTCACTGATTCGATTTCAGTGGTCAGGCGACCGAGCTGATTTCGCAGTGAGCGCTGCATATTTGCAAGTTCTTCGCGGACTTTAACCATAGGGTGACTCATGGACTAATCCGCGTTGCGTTGCAACCCTCGCTTGCGTTGCGAGCGCAACATTACGACTCTTTTAGATTCCGGCCTGATCAGCTGGCCTGTATGTGAGGCGCTTACCTTTGACGCCAGTAAGTGCAATCAAGGCCCGCTGCTGATCTTCAATGCCGTTGGCGGATCGGTTGTTGTACCGAAAATCAAACTCCGCCAGATAGCGATGCAAGTGCTTGCTGGAGCAGTGCTGATACACACCTTTCATCCCGCGCTTGAAGATGCTGAAATAACCTTCAACCGTGTTTGTATGGATCGAGCGATCCTGTAGGTTCACATACTCTTTCTGAGTGTGGTTCACGCGCTTGTGCGTGTGGAACTTGCCGCCGACCGGGCGAAGGCGGCGCGCCTCATCGGTCAGGATGCGAGTCTCGTAATTCACGCTCTGCTGCACGATAGGCAGGATCGTGGAAGATTTCAGATCCTTGATAACGACGCTGTAGGCTTGGCCGCGCTGGCGATCCACGAGCGTCAAGACTTTGTTGGCTTCCTCCCATGGCGCCGCGCGCTTTCCTGTGGGGTTGGCGTCCTTGTCCTTGCCAATGAAGGTTTCATCAATCTCAACGTCGCCGCCACCGCCGCCGAATGGCTCAAGTGGGCCGCCAGTGCGCATGGCTTCGCGGATGCGATGACACAGAAACCAGGCCGTCTTGTACTGGACTTCCAGAACGCGGTGCATCTGGTGCGCGCTGAAGCCCTTCTTCGAGGATACAAGCAGGTAGATCGCCTGAAGCCACTTGTGCATCGGCAAGTGGCTTTCTTCAAAGATGTTGCCCACGCGAACAGTGAACTGCTTACGACACTCTTTCGATTTGCATTTGTACAGGCCGTGACGCTCTGGGCTGTACTTCCAGACAAATTCGCCGTTTTCATCTTTCAAAGGCTTGCCATCTTTGCCCTTCACTTTGCGTCGAGGTACAACGCCCTCCAACTTGTAGGCATCATCCACCGTGCCGCAGTGAGGACACTCAGGACCATCAGCCCAAAGGATGGATTCCACATGGGCGAAAGCTTCGGCTTCATCATGGAAGTAGGCTTTAGACAGAATGGACATGGGAATCTCCTATGCCCTGAATGTAGGTTATCTAGTGTGGTTTGTCAAATACATAATCGCCAGTGTCGTTGACAAAATTTCTGATTGCCTTGTCCCATCGAAGGATTAGGAGGCGCGGATGGCCATCATTCCCTCGCTTCAGATCTTTCGATTCCGGGCTTATCTGCAATACTGGCTGATGCGCGTGTCGCTGTCGGCGGCGCGGCAGATGCAGTTCGTGGCGATTGGCTGGCAGGTCTATGATCTGGGGCGCGATCCCGTCGCTCAGGGCGGCCTGGGGCTCGGAATCAATGAAGCCGCATTCCTTCTCGGCGTGGTTGGCCTGGTGCAGTTCATTCCCGTCCTGCTGCTCTCCCTGGTCGGTGGGCAAGCGGCCGATCGGCTGAACCGCAAGATGATCCTGGTCGTCGCCAATACGTTCCGACTGGTCGCTACGGCGGGCCTGCTGGTCTCGCTGAGTTTACCCGCAGACGACGCGATGAAACTGATTTTTGCCGTCGCCTTCCTGATCGGAGCCGTGAATGCGTTCACACCGGCGGCGGCGAGCGCTTTGTATCCGCAACTGGTCCCGCGAATAGAATTGCCCACGGCGATCGCGTTCAACTCCCTCGGTATTCAGACCGCCCGGGTGACTGGCCCGGCCATGGGAGGGATCCTGCTCGCTTTCGGAGGATTAAGCCTGGTCTACTGGGTTGTGTTCGGTCTGGTCGCGTTTGGAATCCTCAGCATCGGAACCGCCAAGACGCCGCCGCATGAGAAACTGAACAATGCAAAGGGTCTCTCAATGGTGGTCAAGGGTCTCAGCTATATTGGCCGCAACCGGATCGTGTTGGGCGCGATTTCTCTGGACCTGTTCGTGGTGTTCTTCGGAGGACTGGTGGCGCTGCTGCCTGTGTTTGCGCGGGATATCCTGAAAGTCGGTGAAGCGGGCCTCGGCTTTCTGGCAGCCGCTCCGGCCATCGGGGCGGTGACGGTCGCCTTCCTCCTGGCAAGAAAACCCCTGGCGCGCAGGGTTGGGTCCTGGATGTTCTGGGCGGTCGGTGTCTATGGCGCAGCGACACTGGTCTTCGGGTTTTCCACTGTGTTCTGGCTGAGTTTTGCGGCAATGATCATTGTCGGCGCAGCAGACGAGATTTCCGTCTTCGTTCGCGCCTCATTGATTCAGCTGGCAACCCCCGATGAAATGAAAGGCCGCGTGTCAGCGGTCTCCTTCATCTTCATCTCTGCATCTAATGAGCTCGGTGACTTTCAAAGCGGCATTGCTGCGCGCATTCTCGGGCCGGTCGGAGCCGTCCTGTTTGGCGGTGCGGTGGCCATAGGGGTCTGCCTGTTATGGCGCCGGCTGTTCCCCGAGCTGGCGCAGGCTGACCGGTTTGACGGCGTCGAAGAACAGGCGGTCTAGGCCGCGCTCTTCTTGCCGGGAACCAGTTTGCCGAAGAAAGCCATGACATCATTCACGCCCGCCCCATGTACGGCTCCAGCGCGATAGACGCGGGTCGCCAGCTGCAGGATGATATAAGTGGTCAGCGCCATCATGCCGAGCTGGGCGAGAACTTCCCAGATCGGCGGCTCGGTCGGCATGCGCAGGATCAGCAGGAAGGGCGTGAAAAACGGCACCCAGGCCATGATTTCGATCAGCGCGGAGTCGGCGTCCTGTACCGCAAAAGCCAGCATGGCGAGCGGTGCCATCAGCGTCACAAAGAGCGGCGTCATAAGTGTCTGCGCCTCCTGGATCGTGTCGCACAGCGAGCCGAGCGCCAGGAACATGGAGCCATACATCAGATAGCCGAGCACGAAGCTGATAATGGCGGGCACAAAAAGCGACGGATTGGCCGCGGCCGTGATCATGCTGCCGAGGAAGCTGCCGACATCATCGGGAATGGCGTCGCGCATAAACCAGGTCAGCAGCGAAGACCCGAGCCCCCAGAATGACATCAGCGTCAACGCGAGCAGGAGCACGGCGATCAGCTTCCCAGCCAGCAGATGCGGGAGTTTGACCGAGGTCAGCAGGCTGTCAAAAATCTTGTTTGAGCGTTCCTCAATCGTGCCCATGAGCAGGTAGTTGATCACAGAGAAGATCAGGAACCAGAGCGAGAAGGCCATCATGATGGAGACCACAAAGGGGGCCTGGTCGGCCTGTGTGACCTCGCTGGCTTCATTGGCATCATCACCGGTGCGAACGCGCTGTTGTTTGACATCCCGGCGCGCGGCGCGCGCGTCTGTAAGGACATCGCGGCTGACATTCACCGCGGCCAGGGCACGATCGAGCTGCAAGTCCTGTTCGGCTTGCCGGGCGGCAGAGATGAGCGCCCGCGCCTGCAGATTTTCTGACCAATATTCGATTTCCTGCGTGTTTTCATTCACCACCAGCGCCGCAAACAGGGGCTGGGGGCCTTCTGCCGTTTCGATCAGGGTCTCACCGAGCAGATAGGGCGCCAACTCAGCGCCGGTCTGCACAGGTGGATCAACTTCTATGAAATCGGCGCGCGGCAGGGTGGCGGGATTACCGCCTGCAGTTTCAAACGCCTCACGGATGCTCTCGCCATTTCCAAGCGCCTGATCGAACGCGGCGAGCGACTCGCTCTCAACGCCATCGGCAATCGAAACGGGATCAAGAATGATGCGCGCGGTTCGGATTTCGGCACTCGACATCTCGGCGCGCATCGCCTCGGTAAAATCCGTGCCTTGCTCGATGATCGTGTAGTAGCGCGTCGGCTGCGCATTCTGTGCAAAGGTCGGGGCCAGAATGAAAATGCCGAGAATAATCGGCGTGAACAGAAGTCCGAGCCAGAATCCCCAGGCGGAGACATAGCCGAGATAGTCGCGGCGGGCGACGAGATAGGTCGAACGGATCATGCGGCGTCTCTCCCCTGCGCGGCATCCGCCGCCAAGGTATCGGTCAGGTCCTGCGCTTCAGCTTCGCTGACCAGGGATACGAAGACATCGCGCAAGCGCGCTTCTTCGGGTGTGAAACTGGTAATTGGTGCGCCAGCATCAATCGCGGCGCGCAAGACGTCCTGCGAAGTTTGCGCCTGATTGAGGCTGATGCGCCAATGGTCGCCATCCTGAACCGCCTCGAAGCCAGCCGGGGCGATCGCGCGGTTGAGGTCGAACCCTTCGTTCACGCCGATATGCACCGCTCGCCCAAGCGCGGTGAAGGCGTCGTCCAGCGTCCCTTCGAACACTTTGCGGCCGCGCGCCATCATCACGATCTTCTCGCACAGGCGCTCGGCATGTTCCATGACATGCGTCGAGAAGATGATTGTCGCCCCGCGTTTGTGCTCTTCAACAATCAGGTCTTCCAAAGCCTGCTGATTGACCGGATCGAGGCCCGAGAATGGCTCGTCCAGGATCAGAAATTCCGGCCGGTGGGCCAGCGCCGAGAGGATTTGAACCTTTTGCGCCATGCCTTTGGACAGTTTGGTGACGCGGCTGCGTGCGAACTCTCCGAGGCCCATCATGTCGAGCAATTCATCGGCGCGGGATTTCGCGTCGCTGGCCGTCATGCCTTTTAACTGGGCAAAATAGGTGATGATCTGGCGGGCGGTCATCTTTTTGTAGAGGCCGCGCTCTTCCGGCAGGAACCCGACGCGCTTCAGCGAGTCCAGATTCGGAGGTTGTCCGAGCAGGCTGACCTCACCGCGATCCGGGGAAAGGACCCCCAGCGCCATGCGCAGGCTGGTCGACTTTCCAGCACCATTTGGGCCGAGAAACCCGACGATGGAGCCTTTCGGAACGTCAAAATCAAGCTCGCAAACCGCTCGAAAACTTCCGAACCATTTGCTCACTCCGGTCATTTTCAGGGGCATTTCATCGCCCATGCGCCCATCTCCCGCTCTGAATCTTTCGATTATCGATATGTAGGTCCACTCTTTTGCCCTGCTAGGCTTGCCAAGCCCTTAAAGAGTCCACAGGATACTTTTCATGAAGACGCCGACAGATCCCAACCTTAAGGGTTTGGCCGTCGTGGCGGGGAAATCCTCACGTAGAAAACGTGCAGAGAATGACCTCATTGCGGAGGCTGACTTGGCTTGTCCTGCGCCATACACGCATAGCGCGAACAATGGCACAGAAACACTTGCCATGATTGAGCGCGCGCTCTTTCGATTGGCCGATGGCACGTTTGGCCAATGCGTCAGCTGTGGGACGGATATCAGCGTGTCCCGTCTGGATCAGAACCCTGCCGTGGAAACCTGTGTATCCTGTGACGCGCCGGCTGCGTTCAAAGCCCATTAAGCGCCTGAACCAGATCGCGGCTTAGATCACCCGCATCTTCCAGCCCGACAGATAGCCTGATCCAGCTCTCATCCAGCCCCATCTCTGCCTGCTCCTCTTCGGACAGGGCGCGGTGCGTGGTCGAGCACGGATGACAGGCCAGCGACTTGGTATCGCCCAGATTGTTGGAAACATCGACCAGATTGAAGGCGTTCAGGACTTTGAACGCTTCGGCCCGTGCGCCCTTGATCGAGAAGGCGACCAGAGTTCCGCCAGAGCTCATCTGTTTTTGGTGAACCGCATGATGGGGATGATCGGAACGGCCCGGATATCGCACGGCGCGGACGTTTGGATGGTCGGCGATCACGTCGGCAACCTGCGCTGCATTGGCGCTCGCCTGTCGTACCCGCAGATCCAGCGTTTCAAGTCCCTTGAGCACCACCCAGGCATTGAACGGCGATGCCGCCGGACCGGTATGGCGAAGCCAAGGATCAATGTGCTCTTCGATAAATTCGCTTTTTCCGAGGATCGCGCCGAGCAGGACCCGGCCCTGCCCATCCATATGCTTCGTCGCAGAATAGACGACGAGGTCAGCGCCAAACTCCAGTGGCTTTTGCAGGATCGGCGTGGCGAACACATTGTCGATCACCAGCAAGGCACCGGCCGCATGCGCGAGGTCGGCCACAGCCTGGATGTCCACCGCTTCAAGCAATGGATTGGACGGGCTCTCAATCAGCACCAGTCGTGTCGGCTTGGACAGCGCCCGCTTCCACGCTTCGAGATCGCTCCCATTTACGAATTCGGTCTCGACGCCATAACGCGGCAGGATGGTCGAACAGATGTGTCGGCAGGATCCGAACAGCGCGCTCGCCGCTACAACCCGGTCTCCCACGCTACAAGGGGCGATCAAGGTGGAGGAGATCGCACCCATGCCAGAGGCTGTGATCCGGCAGGTTTCCGCGCCCTCCAGCAATGCCAGACGTTCGGCCAGCATCTGGTTTGTCGGGTTGCCATAGCGCGAATAGACATAGCCGTCTTCGTCGCCAGACATGCGGGCTGCGGCCTGCTCCGCGCTGTCATAGGCATAGCCAGAGGTCAGGAATAAAGCCTCTGAGGTTTCTCCGAATTCAGAGCGCATGGTTCCACCGCGGACCAATTTGGTCGCTGGGGCCCAATCATCGCTGCGCTTTGTCATGGCGAAATCCTTTGCATTCGAGGCGCATCGTCATAAGCCTTAGCCTGCAAAGGGATCAAGGCATGGCTGACGGAAAAATTGGGGTTTTGTCGGATCGCGAACTGGCGGGTCTGTTCGAGGCGGGTGCGATCAAGTCGCAAAGCGCGCTCGATCAGGATCAGATCCAGCCGGCCAGCCTCGATCTGCGCCTGGGATTCGAGGCGCACCGCATTCGCGCGAGTTTCCTGCCCGGAGACCGCCGCAAAGTCGCCGATGTGCTTGAGCATCCAGGCACGGAACTGCACAGGATTTCCCTGACCGATGAAGGCGCCGTTCTCGAAACTGGATGCGTCTACCTGGTGCCGCTTCAGGAAAGCCTGCGTTTGCCCGCCGGGATATCGGGGCGTGCCAATCCGAAAAGCTCAACCGGGCGCATCGATGTTTTCACACGAGTCGTGACCAATCGCTCGAAAGCGTTCGACGAGGTACCGACCGGTTATTCTGGCCCGCTCTGGCTCGAGATCAGTCCGCGGACGTTTCCAATCCTGGTTCGGCCTGGCGATCGCCTCGCCCAATTGCGACTGCGCCGAGGTCAGAGCGCCGACACAACAGAGAAGACGGTTTCGATTGATCTCGACCAGCCGCAGGGACGACCGGTTGGCTGGCGCGCCAAGCGCCACGGCGGACTGATTGATTTGCGCGGGATTGGCGCCCATGATGTGCAGGAGTTCTGGGAGCCGCTTTATGCGCGCAGCGGGCGATTGATCCTGGACCCCGAAGAATTCTACATTCTAGCCAGTCGCGAGACGGTGAAAGTGGCGCCCGGCAAGGCAGCAGAAATGGCGCCGATAGCGCCTGAACTCGGGGAGTTTCGTGCCCATTATGCCGGCTTCTTTGATCCGGGCTTCGGGACGAATGAAGGCGGCAGCCGCGCCGTGCTGGAAGTCCGCTCGCGCGATGTGCCCTTTGTGCTTGAGCATGGTCAGCCCGTCGCCAAGCTCGTCTACGAGCCGATGGCGTCAAAACCGAAGGCGCTCTATGGCGGCAAGACGAGCAATTACCAGGGCCAGGGGCTGAAGCTCTCCAAGCATTTTGCCTTGCCCGATTGAGCCTTGGCGACTTAACCCCGTGTCGGGCGCTGAACCAGAACGACGCGCGTTGCTAAACCGCGCGCATTCATCCGGGCCCGGCCGCGCTCGCGCACAGAGACATACTCCCCATCCCTGCGACGGACTTGTATTTCATGTTCGACTTCGAAGATCCGTCCCTCAAGCAGGGCCTCATAGTTTTCGCGCGCCTGGGATCTGCAATCGGGATGGAGTTTGTCGATCCAGTCGAAGATCTCTTCATCCTCGGTGGGCGATCCTTCCGAGAACAAACGTTGCCAGCCTTCGGAATAGGACACGACGGCATCCGATACGCGCCAGTCGATGATGCCGGCACCCATAATGTCCGCGGCAATTTCGGCGCGCGCGACCACATCTTCGTCCAAACTGGCTCGGCGATCATGCTTCTTCCATTCCGTCTGGATGATATAGACCAGAAGGCCGATCGTCAGAACGGCAAGGACAATTCCTGCGATTAGTAAATGCCCGACCGCGCCGATGAAACGGGAAATGGTTATCGGCCGCGGCAGCGCCATGATGTGAAGTCCGGCCTCGTTCAGGGAGCGGCTTACCGCCTGTCCCCGGTCATTGAACGCCGCTTCCGCGATTTGGTTTGATACCCGGGTTTCGGCCCGGGAGACGCCGCCCGCGCGATGCGCCGGATCGGCCACACCCGCAACGCGACCGCTGCCGTGTGCGGCAGAGAGAATCCGCCCGGCATCATCGTACAGGTAGACCTGGCCAATCGAAGTCGCGTTAGGCCTGAGCGCATCCGCTAGTGGCATTTCGTCGATAAGGGCAATAATCGCGCGTTCCCGGTCCGGAAGCATAAACAGCGCCTGGACGCCGCGATCCGTTTCCGGCGACAAAAACGCCACCTGTTGTTCGAGAAGCCAGGCATTTGGTTCGAGCGGTAGCTTTGTCCAGGACGCTAGGTTGACCCGCTCAGCATCCCCTGTCTCCAGCAAGACGGTGCCGTGCGCGTCGACGAGGGCCAGACCGGCAACCGGGCTGTCCGCCAATCTCGTGAAAATGTCGCGGCGAGACTGTCTTTGTGCTGCGGCGGGCATCACATCCGGGTCTGTGGAATAGGCGTTCAAGGCAGGCGCGACGCTTTCGATGGTCGCCGCGACTTCTTCCAATACATCTTCGACAGCGACCGTCGCCTCCAGGCTCGCGGTCTCCGCGTGCAACCGATCCGTCTCGCGAAGGTCCTGCAAAAGGAGGAATGACAGGAGCAGCGCGGTGCCAATGATCGCAGCCACAGCCATCGCGTTCAGGTATCGCAGCAATCTCGCATCGCTGCGCCGGCGGCCGCGCCGCGCCTGATAGCGACCATGCCAATCAGGAACAAGCTGAGCCGCCGGGTGCTGGCGCTGGTCCGGATGAGCCTCAGGCGCAAGTGGTGCAATGGCTGGGGATGAAAATGGCGGGGTCACAAGATATCCCTCGAGAACAGGTCGGGCATGAGGTCGCGGGTCGACACCCGTGCTTTGCCGCCAGGAACAAATTTCAGCGCAATCCCTGCCTGCGCTTCATTGAATGCCGAAGACGCAATTGCAGACGCTCCAACCGACAGCGTCCAGTCGTCGCTCAGCTTGCGCGCCAGTTCGATCCGAGCTGACCCGGCCAGCATCGTCTCGGACCTGCCTGCATAGACCGCTCCATTTGGGGCACTGCGCGGACGCACCAGCGTAGCATCGGTCTCGGTCACTTCAACAGCGCCGGCGAGTTCGTATCGCACCATCCAGGTTTTCAGGTCTTCTGTCTGACCGAACACGCCAATGCCGGCGCGGTGATAGGATTGGGGACTGAAATAGCCGCCATGTTCGGGGCTGTGAAAATTGGTGTTTCTGTCGAATGCCTGGAACTGATAGAACGGACCGGTCGATAGATAGGCATGTTGTTTCACTTTCAGTGATTTTGTGGCGCTCAGCCCAACCTTGACCGCCTGGTTCGTCTCTATGTTCTCACCTTCCAGTTGGCTTGCGCTCGCACTCGCCTGAAGACTCACTGTCTCACTGATGGGCGCGGCGAAACCTGCTTCAAGCCCGGTTTCGACGACACGGCCCCAGGTCTCGCCAGTAACCGAATCCTCGCGGCCAAAAGCGGAGGTCAGGCTTTCATCGACGCCGCGTCTGAAAATCGCAGCGCCTGTGCGCATGCCATCTGAGATTTCGCGCGAGACGGCGATCTCCCCGGTCAGCTTGCTCGCCACCGGACCCGAACTCGGGGTCGTCGCGACTTGTGCCGAGACGGATATCGCGCCTTCGCGTTCAACTTTCAGGAAGGGCGCCACGCCGCGCTCGTTGGATGATCGCGTGATCGCCGCGCCGGTACCTGTGGACATGTCGACAATAACGGCGCCGATTTCGAGATGTGTCTGGCCCGTCGTGAAGCCGACGGACGTGCGCGCCGTCTCGCTTCGCACGCGGCCTTCGCCGGCGGCGCCATCATTCGAGCGCACAGAGATGGACTGACGAATATAAGGGCGGTCAACGCCGACCAGCTCCGCCAGCGGCACCGGCGAACTTTGCTGGGCGATGAGATAGTCACCCCGTTGAAGAGCCGCGCGCGCCTGTTCTGTTTTCAGCCGATTGAGCAGCGGCCCGGATCGCGTCGTTGCCAAGGGCTGCAGTCGATCCAGCCATCCGGCGCGGCGGGCCGTCAGGACGAGTCCGTCAGCCGCCGCATCGGAGCCCGTCGACTGGTACAGGGCTGAGAAGGCATCATATGCCGCTCGATTGTCGCCGGCTTGATAATATGACCAGGCGATGCGCGACATTGCGGCGGCCTGCGTCTGTCGATTGCCTTCAGCTGCGCGCGCGAAGGAGATCGCAGACGCGAAATCTTCTCGGCGATAGGCGTCGTCTGCGCGCGCGAGGCTGACGGTCGCGGACAGGTTGTCAGCATTCCTGCGTGTCTTGGCGGACAGACGGCGTGCGGCGTCGACATAATTCTCAGCGGATCGATAGTCACCGGACTCAATCAAAAGACTTGCTTCGCGCAAGTTCGCATAGGCTGATAGTTCTGCGCGTTCAGACTGATACGGCGCAGGGTCTGCGTCGAGCGAAAGCGCCAGGGCAGGGTGGTGATCGCCGTCTCGATAGGCGGCCAGCGCAGCGCCATATTCAGCCTCGACATCATTCAGGCGCGAGAGGGCAAACTCGAACTCAGCGCGCGCCGCTGCAGGGTCGTCTTCCAGCAAAGCCCAGGCAGCTTGCAGGGTCGCATCGCGCGCGCCATGTGCACGGGCGAGGGCTGCGAGTCTCGTCCAGTTTTGCTCTGATGCGGCTTGCGAGCGGTCCAGGGCGTCAATCCGTGTGGTGAGCCGCGCACGGTTATCAGTCTGCAGGGTCGAGCCAGCGTCGAAAGCGCGTAGATGCTCGAGCGACAGGTATTCCAGGGCCCGGTCGACAATCTGCGCTTGGTTCGAAGCGGACCTGCAGTCCACCAGAGCGCGCTGGAGGCTGGTCCTCAGGATTTGCATCTGGCTGGTTTTCGCCAGAGCTTTACTCACCGCCCAGAACTGCGTGCGGTCCGGGCAGGAGAGATCATTCGATCCATGCAGGGCGAGAACGTCATCCCAGCGTTCTTCGCGGACGGCGTCCTCGATTTTTTGCTGGTGCAGGCCTTGTTCGATCAATTGCGTCAGGTCCGACGGCGGGGTCCACTCCGGAGCCTGCTGTTTGAGCCTCGAAAGATCAGCACTCGCCGTTGCCCATTCCTGACTTTTTGCAGCCGACCAGATCGCATCGACCGCGGTCCAATCCGGGTCATAGTCGGCATCAGGCTGACGCGGCTCAACGCTGATCTCAAGCGCCGGAATGCCGAGGCGGCGAACTTCAATATCGGTGTCTGCGCGCAGCGGTTCAGCCGCCGCAACCGAAAGGACGGTCGCGGATAGCAGAACGAGGCATATCCACTTCCACACCGCCATTCAGGTCTAGCCTTCGCTTTTCAACTGCTTGCGCAGATAATGAGCGACACCGGACAAAATGCTGGCGGTCACGAACAGGAAGGCACCAATCGCCAGAATGAACAGCCAGGGCCGCCGCGAGTTCTGAATTTCGACCAAAGTGCGTGGATCAAGATCACCGACAAAGAAGGTCTCGGTCGCAGGCATTGTCCCGAACGTGGCGGGGTTCTGGCGCCAGACGGCATTCGCGCCGTCGAGCTGGCTCCAATGACTGGGCAGAACCAGATTGCGCGCAGCATCGAGCAGGCTGGCGCTGGACTGCGCGGTCAAAACGGTGAGCAGCGTATCCTTCGCGGCCGGATTCTCACCCGACATCAGCAATCCATTGCGCCCGAGGCGTGTGACTTGCGCTGTCGCCACGGTTTCCTTCAGCTCCACCCGGTCGCGCTGGCGAACCAGGGTTGAGACTTCTGATTGCAAGCTCATGCCACTGGTCGACAGTTCGCTCAGCGCGCGCCGCGGTCCGACGAGCAATGTGTGTGTGTCAGCTGGCGCGGTGTCGAATTCGAACGCCACCCCCCGGAACTGGTCGCCGTGAATCTGTCCGAGGCGCGCGACCAGCGTCCATGCAGCAGCGACAGTCTCGCTCGACCGGTCGGCGACCCGTACGGAGAAAGGCTGCGCCGAGACTTTGGTGTAGGGGAAGCCCGACTCGGACAGCACTTTCAGGTTCGGCAGCTCGACGAACCGGCGGGTCTCAGGCAAGTGCAGGATCGAGCTGTCCTCAATCATGAAGGCGAGGTGGCGATCATTGCGCGCGGCGCAGGCACCTTGTTGGTTCTTCGACAGTTCCGCTTCGAGGCTGATCGCATTATGGCCAGCCTGGAAAGCGCGCGCCGGGAGGCGGACCTGATAACCCGACGCCGCCTCTCCGCGCGGATTCTGCAACGGCACCGCGGCGCGGAAGCTGCCATTCACAAGGATGTTCAGAACCGACTTCTCATTGAGGCCGGCACCATAGGCAAAATCGAGCGACAAGAGGACGTCGTCCCCTTCCTCGAAATATGTGTCAGCGGGGAGGTTCAATTCGACATCCATTTGCGCCGACTGAAATCCGCGGGATGAATAGGTTTCATAGCCGAGATCTGCAAAGGCATAAGACACTCCAGTCCGCAGCGGGGCCTTGTCGCCTAATACGACGCCTTCAGGGGCATCAAGCTCGGTAATCCGTGTCTCGCGATCATCGGCAAACGGGAAAGTGGCCATCGAAATGGCGTCCACGCCGCGCGACACCGCTGCCGGTGTGTGTCCGGAGACAACCAGCATGAAGCGGGAGGCATCAAACGGTGATGGGTGCAGTGCGACATAGCCATCATTCTCAGCAACGCTCTCCGGATCAACCGGCAGCACGTGTCCGATCTCGTCGAACGTTCCGACCAGGACCAGGTCGGATTGGGTGCGGTTCGCTTCGTCAGCCGCGTCCAGTGTCAGCTTTCCGCTCGTGTCATGGAGAATGGCAGCATGGCTGATCTCAGGCAGGCGGTATTCGAGATGATTGGCGACCGTCTGGCTGATCAGTGCGCCCCATTCCAGATGCTGTGCGCTGAGTTGGTCTGCGCCAGTGGCGATCAGCAAATTCTCCACGCCGCCAATCCCTGGCGACAGGAAGGCGCTGATGTCGGCGAGGCTGGCTGCAAAGTCACGCCGTTCATAGGTGATTTCGACTTCAGAGCGCAGCGTATCAATCTCGGTCCAGAGCTCCGCCGCCGTCGGGTCCTGGCATTCGAATGTGTATCTCTGCACCGCATCAAAGGCGAGCAAGTTGAACCCGGGTTTGAACAGGCGCGGATCGAGCCGGATTTCATCCATGGCTGCGGTGAGGCTGGTGGCCGCATCAAGCTGCGCGATGAAATGCTGGTTGAGTCCAATGCGCAGATGCGCGTCAGAATGGGCCTGGCCGCGTCCCGTCACGTGGCGGATGATCAGTTTGGCACTCTTGATCTCGGCTTGCGGCGCTATGGCGAGGCCAAGCGTTTCACTCGCCAGCGCGCCCTCGAGCCGCATCGGACCTTGCGCCGCGCGGATGGTAGCGAGCGGAATGCGCGCCCGGAACTGGCCGTTCGCGAGACGCTCTGTCGTGATCTGATCCAGCGGCTCATACCGCGCATAGATATCCGCGTTGGTCAGCGTGCTCGACGCTTTCGATTGCTGAGCCTGGGCCGGCGTGGCTAGAAAAACCAGGGCTGCCAAGAGAACCAATGCAGACTGAACTGTGTTCAACATCATGCTGCCTTCCGAATGGCCCGGACGTGCGCCCAGGCGTGTTTGATTGATTGAGAAATGAGGAAGCCGACTTTCTCGGCTGTATGTCCGGCCGTGTTGCGCCGGCTCTGGAAACTCTGCCAGTTGCGGCTGCGCGCGTAGACAATGTTTACGACCGCGTGCCACTCGTCCGGGCTGGAAATGTCGAAATGAAGCCCGAGATGCTGCGCGCCATCCCTGGTCCAGGAGCCTTCCACCTTCAAATTGAGTGGCAACGGATAGGGCGCGCCAAGATCCCGGGCGTCGATCTGGACGATTTCACCTTCATTGAAGGCGCGAGGCTCAGCGAGTTTCAGGCCAAGCCCTGTCACTGACACATCCAGAACATGCGCCGACAGAGTCGTTTCACCTGCGGTCACACCGACAGCCTGATTGCGGTTGAGGCGCGGGAATGTGCGGCGCTGTGATCGCTCATACAAGGCGCCGAGCGCGCCCATGAGCAGGAACAGGTGGAATGTGTTCCAGACGAGCAGAACCGAAACATAACCGGCCTGTTCCGGCTGCAGGATCAGCCGTCCAATCCCCACCAACTGGCCCAGCAGGACAAGTCCGAGCAGATAGTAGAAAGGCCGCGCCAGAGGCGAAATGAAACTATTGTCCAGTGACTCCCCCTTTGGGGTCACCGCAAAGGTCGGGGCTCGCGGATTGCGGAAGACTTGCAGGATCGCGCCGGAGCAATGGATGGCCTGCGAAATTTCGTAGAGCTCCGAGGCAAAGGCCCAGCGCGTGCGGCCATAAAGTGTCGATGCCAGCAACAGCGCGCCGACAATATGTGGGGCGCCATAGGCGAGGAAGTCATTCAGCCCGGCATCATAAATCCGCACGCCAAAGAACAGGAAGAGCAGCGGTGCCAACACGAAGATCAACCGCGCCAGTGGGAAGAACCAGTAAAAGCAGGAGTTCAGATATCCAAGGCGCTGCGCGATGGTCAGGCCGGGCTTGAAGAGCGGGTTCTTGAGCAGGAAGATCTGCACCATGCCTTGTGTCCAGCGCATGCGCTGAATGATGAAGCCTGAAAACGTCTCCGGCGACAGGCCAGCCACCATGGGGCGGGCGACATAGGCGCTGCGATAGCCGCGCGCATGCAGCTCGAGCGCAGTCTCGGCATCCTCGGTGATCGTGTCGCCCTGAATGCCGCCAATCTCTTCCAGACAGCTCCGGCGCAATACCGCGGCCGAGCCACAGAAGAAGGACGCATTGTATCCGTCGAGGCCTTTCTGGATGACGGAATAGAACATCTCATTCTCGCTCGGCATATCGTCGAACGTGTTGAGATTGCGCTCCAGCGGGTCCGGGTTGATGAAGAAATGCGGCGTCTGGACCAGGAACAGTTTTGGGTCGTCAACAAAATAGCCGACGGTTCGGTTGAGAATATCCGTGGTCGGAACGTGGTCGGCGTCCAGGATGAGCACCAGTTCGCCGGACGTATGATTCATAAGAGCCGAGTTGACGTTCCCGGCTTTGGCATGCTCGTTTTTCTCGCGTGTCAGATAGGTCGCGCCGGTGCGCTCACATAATCGCTGCAGACTGTCATGTCGTTCCTGCGCCTCTTTGGCTTTTTCCGGATCGGCCTGGGTCCGCTTCTGCACTGTCCCGCCATCATCGAGCAGGTAGACTCTCTTCCTGCCGTCCGGATAGCTGACATTCATCGCTGCGCGGAGTGTCACTTCCAGCAGGACCTCGTCCTCATTATAGCTCGGGATCAGGATATCAACGGAGGGGCATTTCTCAGCCGTCAGCGGCGCAGGTTTCGGCGCGCGGTCGAGGGCTTCCACAGAGATGAAGACGGACAGGAGCAGGATGACCAGGCCGTACAGCTCCGCCCCGAACAGCGCGATCCCGAACACAAAGCCGAGCGTGTCGCCATAGGGCAGAGTCTCGTTCACGCGCCAGAACATGTAGCGCATTGAGGTGAATACGATCAGCAGGAAGACGATGGTCTGCAGCAGGCCTTTCGGCGGCGACAGCCAGTTGGCGGCCATCAGGGCCGCGACGGTAACAACGGCGAGCAAGGCCTGACCGTTCAGGTCCAGCGGCAGGGAGGCTATCGCACCGATCAGGCACAGGGCCGCGATTGCGCTCCATGCGCGCGCAGCCGCTGTCGACAGCATCATGCTCTGATCTCGTCCCACCAGATTTATACCCACTGGCCCGCGTCGCCCCGACTTTTGTCGTGTCACGACGAAGGCGTCACCTTTCCTTAGTTACGCAGTCAGCAGAGCGCCAGCCCCGCTTACGGCAAGATGACTGAAAGCCAGCAATGAAGCGCCGATCACCAGCACGACCCCGCAGATTCGCATCAGGTTCGATACATCGGTCATCAGGTCCAGAATCTTCGCACGCATTTCAATCAAATTGATTTTGTTGAAATTCAACCCTAGCGGGTTTGCAGAAATTTATGGTTAATCGAGGGAGTGAAATTACTAATAGCGCCGAAAGGATTGGGCGCGGTGGCGGCTGGGTAGCGCGCTGGATTTTCGATAAAATGGTGGGCCCGGAGGGACTTGAACCCCCGACCAGACCGTTATGAGCGGTCCGCTCTAACCAACTGAGCTACAGGCCCTTTGATCCAAAACGGATCTCAAGATGAACGCCAGTATAAAACGCCAGACTTGATCTCGCCGCAATGGCGCAATTCAATAGAGACTGCAAGTTTTTTGAACCTCAGGGAGGGACGCATGACAGTGACATTCAAACACAGCCTGATGGCCGGATTTTCCGGTCTGGCGCTGATCGGCCTGGCCGCTTGCGGCGGTGGTCAATCAGGGACAGAAGAGGCGGATACGCCTGCACCCGTCGAATTCTCCGCGGCGTCGGTTCCGGAGCCGTCCGTGACGCCGAATGCGGACCCGATTGAGACGACCCACCCCAACTCGATCCAGCCGGAGACGACCCTCAGCATTTCCGCTGAAGGCTCAGTCAATCGCGAACCGGACATCGCCTATCTGAATGCCGGCGTGCAGACGCAGGGCAAAACCGCCCAGGAAGCGATGACGGCGAATACGGCGGCGATGAACGGCGTGTTCGACGCGCTGGCCGCGGCAGATGTCGCGCGGCGGGACATGCAAACCTCGAACTTCTCGCTGCAGCCGCAATATGATTACTCCAATCGCGAGAACGGTCAGCCGCGCCTGACGGGCTATCAGGCGTCGAACCAGCTGACGGTCAAGGTCCGCGATCTGGACAGCCTGGGCGAGACCATGGACGCGCTGGTCTCTGCCGGCGGGAACACGTTCAGTGGGCTGAACTTCGCGCTGGAAGACGACCGCGCCGCCAAGAACGCTGCACGCGACATTGCGATGAAGGAAGCAATTTCCCGGGCAGAGCTCTATGCGGCGGCGTCGGGCTATGAAGTCGCCCGCGTGGTCACGATTTCCGAAAGCGGCGGCATGCGCCCGCAGCCCATGGCGATGATGGCCGAAGCGCGCAGCATGGACCGGTCGACGCCGATTGCCAGTGGTGAGGTCGGCTATTCCGTGACGGTGAATGTTGTGTTCGAATTGAGAAAGCCCGCCAATTAGGCGGGCTTATCCCAATCTACGCATACTCTACTGAAATCGTACCGGCTCAGTAGGCCGCGCTCGGTGTCTTGATATTGTTATCTTCGTCCATCAGGGCGACGTGCGGCTTGTGCTGGCGCGCAAGCTCGGCTTCCATTTGGACAAAAGCCGCGATGACGACGCGGTCGCCGAGGGCAAATTTGCGGGCGGCGCCGCCATTGACGCCAATTGTGCGAGAGCCGCGTGGGGCTTCGATCGCATAGGTCGAGATCCGCTCGCCATTGGTGATGTTCCAGATATCCACACGCTCATGCGGCAGGATGCCAGCGGCGTCGAGCAGATCCTGGTCGATAGAGACCGAACCCTCATAATAGACGTCACACTGGGTTACAGTTGCCGCGTGGAGTTTACCCTTCAACATATTGACCAGCAAAGCTCGCCCTCCCTATCGGAAAATTCACAGCAGGCCCCGCCTGCTATGCACATATGGGTACTGCTTGCCCTCGGGTAAAGGGTTATTGTGCAGTGCAACGGTCGTCCTCAAAGCACATATCCGTGATCGAGGAAAGGGTAAGGACAGCGCAGTCATGCAACTGGCGTAGATATTGGAGTTTTCAGAGCATCTCATCGAGGCATATGTGGCGGATTTGACGCAATTGTGCGCCTGCTCAGGCAAGCGGCAGGTCAAGTTCCGTCATGGTTTCGCGCAAAAGCGGGCCAATCTCGGTATTGAAGACCGCGTCGGCGTAAAGATCATGCTCGGTTTCTTCGCGGTTCACGATGATATATTTCGCCCCGTTCTGCTTGGCGATAAGGGGAATATTGGCTGCCGGATAGACAACCAGCGAGGATCCAAGCGCGATCATCAGATCACAGGAAAGGGCCTCGCTCTCGGCAAAACTCATCTTGTCCTCAGGCATCGCCTGACCGAATGAAATCGTCCCAGACTTCAGCAGGCCCGTGCAGAAATCGCAGGTCAGATCTTCATCGGCTTCCCAGCGCGGCCTCAGCGCGTCATAGGCGTAGCGTTTCCCGCATTGCAGGCATTTTGCGTAAGACGCGTTGCCGTGCACTTCGATGACTTTCTCATCCGGGACGCCGGCATTCTGGTGCAGATTGTCGACATTCTGGGTCACGACGCTGGTAATCTTGCCGGTCTCGACCAGTTTCGCGATCGCGAAATGCCCGGCATTCGGCTCAGCCCCGGTCCAGCCCTCGGTGCGATTGAACACGCGCCGCCAGCTTTCCCGCCGAGCCTCGCGGTCAGATACGAAATCCTGGAAATAGATCGGCTGCATCTTCGACCAGACACCGCCGGGCGACCGAAAGTCCGGAATTCCGCTTTCGGTGGAGATGCCGGCGCCGGTGAAGACAACGACGCGGTCTGCGGCGTCAATATGCTGGGCGAGGATCGAAGCTTCATTCATGTCGTCACTCTATCGGAACGCTCTGATAAGGCCAAGCGCGCGTCAGCTCGCAAAGCCCTTGCGGGCGAGCCAATCCGAGCAGAGACGGACGGCCTCGGGCAGCAGGTCCGGGCGTTCGATATAATAGTGATCGGCATCCTTGATGTCGTGATGCTCCTTGTCATCATGGCCCACCGCCTCAAATAGCCGCCGGGCATGGCTCGGGGTGCAGGCGAGATCGGCCGTATTGTTGATGACGAGCACCGGGCAGGATATCCGCGCCGCATTGCCAAGCCCGGTGGCATTGGTCGTGTCATAGCCCCATTGGCTGAGCCAGGAGCGCAAGGTCGAGAAGCGCGCCAGCCCGACCGGACCGTCATTCGCGATTTTCGGTACGCCGAGATAACACTCATGCGGTCGGCGATCAGAGGGGTCCTGGCTTGGATCGGTCCAGCGCAGATCGGCCATGGTGCCGTGGACGGTGAACGCGCGTTCGGCGTTCGGCTCTCCCGCCTTGCGCAGGTCTTCAAGGGTTTCCTGCACCCAGGCCGTTATGCGGCGGTTGCGGGCGATTTGCGCGGCGCGATATCGGGCCTCATAGACCTCGGTATAGGCAGGCTGGTTGGGATTGTCCGGATCATAGATATTCAGTTCGGGATCGCGTTCGAACGGTCTGGCTTCGTCGGTAATCGACGGGTCGATCCATTCGGTCAGCGTCATGGCGCGGCTGATATGGGCCGCCAGCAACATGATCCCTTGCACGGGTGGCAGCTTGAGCGCCGTCAGATCATAGGCGTCCCCCGCAGGCGTGTGGGTGAGGGTCGGGTTCTCGGCCTGGTCCTGATAGAACAGCGAGAGCGACCCACCGCCCGACCAGCCGCCGAGAATGATTGTCTCATAGCCGAGCTTCTTGCGGGCATGATTGAGGCACGCCCCAAGGTCAGCAACGCACTTTTCCATGATCAGCGCCGTGTCATTGCCGCGATAGCGCGGGTTGCAATAGATCACATGGTGTCCGGCATGTGCGAGCGCCGAGACCAGCGGAAGAAACGCACCGGATCCGATCGGGTGCGAGAACACGATCACCGATTTTGACGTTGTGCCTTTCTTGAAGATCCGCATGCATTCGACGACAACCGTCGCGCCTGCGCCGCCATAGACATCCTTGAAGCTGGATGTCTCCTGATGCAGCACCAGATAGGGTTCACGGATCAAATCACTCATGGCGCGCCTCCCGCTTGGTCAAGACTTGGCGGTTTCCTCCAGCGAGTCCAGTATGACGCAAAGACAAGGAGCCAGTCTGATGGTCAAAGCAACGGGGATCCACCATATCGCGATCATGTCCGCGGACATCAAAACCCATATCGAGTTTTTCTCGGATGTCATGGGGTGCAAACTGTCTGCACTGTTCGATATGCACGGCGTTCCGGGTGGTTTGCATGCGTTCATGCATCTCGATGACGATTGCTATTTCTCGATTGTTCAATTGCCCGCGGTGAAAGACATTCCCATCGAAATCGGGGTGACACATTCCGGCACGGGCGCAGGTCCCTGCGCGCCCGGCACGATGCAGCACCTCGCCTTCAAGGTCGACACGCCTGATGAGCTGGTCGCCATTCGCGACCGGATCCGAAAGAAGGGCGTCAATGTGATTGGCCCGATCGATCACGGCATGTGCCAGTCAATCTATTTTGCTGGCCCTGAGAGCCTGACGCTGGAAGTGGCCACCTCAGACGCTGAAATTGATCAGAAGGCCTGGATCGATCCAAACGTCCTGGAAAAAGCCGGGATCAGCGCCGAAGAGGCTGACCAGTACCAGAATCCCGATCCCTATGATGGCGAAGGCGGCGCTGTGAAGCAGCCGCCCTACGATCCGGAGAAGCCGCATCAGGCTTATCCCAAGGACATGTATATGCAGATGCTGCAAGCCCCGGATGAAGTGATCTGGAAGACTGCATCCTATGCCGAGCCCCCTGTGAAAGTCTGAGCCGCATGATCAAGAAAATCCTGTTGGGCCTCGGCGCCCTCGTCGCCGTGGTCGTATTGGCAGCGGGGGTCTACACGTGGGATCCGCTTCCGAAAAACCCCAAGGCAGAAGAACTGTCAGCGGCGGCTGCAAATTATGACGTCGAGATCATTCGCGACAATTGGGGGGTGCCGCACATATTCGGCAAGTCGGACAATGATGCTGCCTTTGGTCTCGCTTACGCGCATGCGGAAGATGACTTCGAGACAATCCAGGAAACAGTTGCTGCGACCCGAGGCGTGCTGGGTCGGTATAAAGGCGCTGCAGCGGCGCGGACGGATTACCTGATTGAACTCCTCAACGTCTGGGACACGATCGAGGCGAGCTATGAAAACGAGGTCCCGGCCGACGTCAAAGCCTACGCCCAGGCCTATGTAGATGGCCTCAACCTGTACGCCGCCGAACATCCGGAGGCGACCTGGCGGGGTCTGGCCCCGTTCAAGCCGCAGGACATTTTCGCGGGATCCCTGTTCCGAACCCCGTTTTTCTATGGCTTCGATGAGACGCTGCTCGATGTCTATAATGAGGCGCGTGTTCAGAGCATTTCGCTCGACCCGGGCGCCGGGCGCGGGGCGTGGCTGGTGGGTCCGAGAACAGCGCCGCCGCGGGGCTCAAACGCGTTCGCTGTCGCGCCGGAGCGATCAGGCGATGACACGACGCGCCTCATCATCAATTCCCATCAACCGATGACCGGGCCTGTCGCCTGGTGGGAAGCGCATATGGTTTCAGAAGAAGGCCTCGACATTCATGGCGGAGTCTTCCCCGGATCACCCTCAATCCTGCACGGGTTCAACCGCCATCTCGGCTGGGCCAATACAGTCAGCAAACCAGACCTTGCCGACATTTACGTCCTGACGATCAATCCGGAAAATCCTGACCAGTACAAGCTGGATGGCGCGTGGGTGGATCTCGAAATCGAGACGGCGAAACTGAAAGTGAAGCTGTGGGGTCCATTCGCTCTGACGGTGAAGCAGGACGTGCTCTCATCACGGCATGGCCCGGTGATAAGATCAGAAACGGGCACCTATGCGATCAGATATGCCGGGATGGGCGCGATGCGCCAGATTGAGCAACGCATGCGCACGGCCAAGGCGCGAAATTGGGACGAGTTCTACGCTGCCATGGCGATCCACGCGGTCCCGGCACTTAACTATATTTATGCCGACAAGAACGGCGTCATTGCGATGATTCACAATGGGCAATACCCCGACCGGGCCCCGGGCTGGGACTGGAGCAAGGATTTGCCGGGTGATCGCTCCGATTTGATCTGGGATGGTTATCTGCCCTATGACCGCGTGCCGATTCTGCTCAGCCCGCAATCAGGCCTGGTGTTTGACGCCAATAATGAGCCATTCACCGCTACCGATGGCCCGGACAATCTCAGGCCGCAGCAGTTTGCAGACAGTATGGGCCTGCAGACCGATCAGACCAATCGCTCGCTGCGCATCGTCGAGCTGACGGATGGTACCTCACCGATAACGCGTGAGGCGCTCCTGGCGATCAAGTTCGACAATTCCTATGCGCAGGGCTCTGTCGCGGACCAGGTCGTTCAGGCGGTTCTGGCTGAGGACTGGAGCGCAGATACGGAGCTCCAAGCGGCAGCGGAGCATCTCGCAGCATGGTCTTATTCAACCGACAAAACAGACAGGCACGCGGCGCTTGGCGTCCTGACGACGATCCACGCGGTGACGGAAAAGCTGACAGGCATACCCGCGCCCGAACCCGCTGACGCGTTTCGCGATGCGGTGGACTATCTGAACTTGCATCATGGCCAGATCGATCCGGAATGGGGAGACCTCAATCGCCTCATCCGCGGTGAGGCAAACCTGCCCGTGAGTGGCGGCCCTGATATTTTACGGGCAATTTATCCAGCTGAAGTTGGAGGTGACGGGATCTTGAAGGCAAATGCGGGCGACACCTGGATCGCAATCGTCGAATGGGATGCTGACGGAACGCAGCGCGCAGACGTTATCCACCAATTCGGCACGGCGACCCTCGATGAGACGTCACCTCACTATGCTGATCAGGCGCCGCTTTTCGCCGCTGAACAGTGGCGACCGGCCCTGCTCGAGCGCGCCGATATTGAGGCGAACGCTTCGCGCACCTATCGCCCCGGGCGAGACTAACTAATCGGCCAGGGTGCGCGCCCATTCGCGCAGATCAGCGACGAACAGGTCCGGCGCTTCCATCGCGGCGAAGTGCCCGCCATGCGTCTGCTCGCTCCAATAGGTGATATTGTAAGCCCGCTCGCACCAGGATCGCGGCGGCG
Organism: Henriciella sp.; assembly: GCA_041984335.1. Classification (GTDB taxonomy): domain Bacteria; phylum Pseudomonadota; class Alphaproteobacteria; order Caulobacterales; family Hyphomonadaceae; genus Henriciella. Next base: position 173,700 of record JBHIYI010000001.1, read on the forward strand.
GAAAGTACACGGTCTCGCCGGGATAATTAGCAAAGCCCGTCGGGGTCTCGCATCGAACGCCGTCCGGGAGCGCATTTCCGCCTTCGCCGAAAAAGGCGGCGTAGTACCAGACGGACGTCGCGATCGCATCGTTCACCAGATAGATCATCAGATTGGTCAGCAGCTGATCGCGCGAATACACCGTGAACAGGTCTCCGCCGCGCAAATCGCTCCAGGTGTGGAACTTTTCTAGGATCCAGGCGGCGGTTCCCATCGGGCTATCCATCAGCGCCATAGCCAGCGTTTGCGGCTTGGTCGCTTGCTGCATCAGATAGCTGCCTTCGGCCTGCATTGCGGCCTGCGAGGCTTGCAACCACTCTGTCTCGGCTTCGCTTTGTGGTGTGGCCGGCGTTGGGCGCAGACCCATCATGTTGAGATGGATCCCCCGGCAGCCGCCTTTGCCATCAATCATGCCATGATTGAGCCCCAGCCATGAGGTGACCATCCCGCCCCAGTCTCCGCCTTGTGCCAGGTAGGTGTCATATCCAAGGACGTCGCGCATCAGCTTGTCCCAAAGCGCCGCCGTGGCACGCTGGCCGAGCGGGGCGGCCGGTTTTCCGGAAAACCCGTAACCCGGCAAGGAGGGAATGATCAGGTCGAACGCGTCTTCTGCGCGTCCGCTATGCTGGCTCGGATAGGCCAGGGGACCGATGGCGTCGAAAAACTCAAACACCGATCCCGGCCATCCGTGGGTCAACAGGAGAGGGCGTTTCCCGCCTGCTTCGCCGACGATGTGGAGGAAATGGATCGGAAGATCATCAATCTCGACCATGAATTGCGGCTGCGCGTTCAGAGCGGCCTCTGCGGCGCGCCAGTCATAGGATTTCAGCCAATAGGATTGCAGATCCTTCAGGACCGGCGTCGACATGCCAAGCTGCCATTCGGGAAGTCCGGCAGGCGCGGGGAACCATTTGTATTTTTCGACGCGTTTGCGGATCCATTCCAGTTTGGATTGCGGAACGTTGATCTTGAATGGTTGGATCTCGGCCATGGCACCCTCCGATTGCGGGGCGACCCTGCCGGGATTTGAATTTTGGTCAAGCCGCGACGCGGCGCGATGGGTCTGGGATCAGACGCTGTTCATGGCGTCGCCGACATCGTCTGAGACACCGTCCCATTTGTCCTGCGTGCCAGATCCGGTCGCATTGAGAGCGCCGATCAGGGCGAGCGCCATCAGGCCCATGAGCAGGGCATATTCCACCGCTGTGGCGCCGGACTCGCAGCGCGACAGTGACTTAAGGGCTTTCAGATCTACGCTCATCTTCATCCACTCTTTGCTTGGCCACCAGGAAATCAAACAAGGGAATATCTGCGGCGGGTGCCGGATAGCTGTGCAAGTCGCCGGGGGCGACCCAAGCCAGCTTTTGACCTTCGTTTGGAAGTGGTGTCCCCCTCCATATGTGTATCGCATATAAGGGCATGAAAAGATGAAATTTCTCGTAAGTATGACTGGCAAATGTCAAAGGAATGAGGTCGCTTTCGCTAACTGTAATCGACAATTCTTCGGCCAGTTCGCGTACAAGCGCCTGTTCCGGGCGTTCGCCGGGTTCGATTTTCCCGCCAGGGAATTCCCACAGGCCCGCCATCGCTTTTCCTTCGGGGCGCTGCGCCAGCAGGACCTTTCCCTCCGCATCGATCAGCGCCGCTGCAACGACATAGACGATCTTCACGTCCGATACGCTCCATTGATGTCGACATAGGCGTGGGTGAGGTCGCACGTATAGACAGTCGAGCGCCCGGAGCCGGCGCCGACGCGGACCCGGATCGTGATCTCCGGCTCGGCGACCGCGGCGCTGGCGCGGGCCTCGTCATAGTCTTCAGCACGTCCGCCAGCTTCTGCGACTTGCACCTCATCGAACCAGATTGACAGCGCGTCGAGATCAATTGGCTCGCCGGATTTGCCAACAGCCATGACGACGCGACCCCAATTCGCGTCATTTGCTGCCAGGGCAGTTTTGACGAGGGGGCTATTTGCAATGTCGGTCGCAATGGTTCTCGCTGAGCCGTCTGTCTGCGCCCCTTCAACGTGGATGGTGATAAATTTGCTCGCCCCTTCGCCATCCTTGACGATGAGCATGGCAAGGTCACGGCATATATCGGTGAGCGCAGCTTCAAATTCGGTGAAGCGCGGATCATCGGTGTGGGTGATTGGCGCATCGCCCCGGGCCCCGGTGGCGAACACCATCAGACTGTCTGAGGTGGAAGTGTCGCTATCGACTGTGATCGCGTTGAAGCTCTGATTGCATGCCGTTCTCAGGGCCTGATCGAGAATCTCAGCCGAGATTGCGGCGTCGGTGAAAACATAAGCCAGCATCGTGGCCATATTCGGCGCAATCATGCCTGACCCTTTGGTGATGCCTGAGAATGCGATGTCCTGATCCCCAATCCGGCGGACAAAACCGGCGCCCTTGGGGAACGTGTCTGTGGTCATGAACGCTTTGGCGCAGGCCAGCCAATCGGGGGCATCAAGCGCGCTCGCCATTTGCGGGACAATGGCGCCAACATAATTTGGATCGGGCAGCGGTTCCCCGATCACGCCGGTTGCACCCAGGAAGCAGGCGCTGCGTTCACAGGCGAGCGCCGTCGTCATGGCGGCGAGGGTCGCATCATTCTTCAAAACGCCCTTCGCGCCGGTGAACGCATTGGAGTTGCCTGAGTTCACGACCAGCGCGGCAGCTTGCCCCTTGCCAGACGCCAGCGCTTCGCGGCACCAGCGCACATCGGCGGAAGCCGTTGAGGAGCGCGTAAACACACCTGCGCATACTGTTCCCGGATCGAAGGCGAACAGGAACACATCGTCGCGCGGATCGCCGCGCCCGGCATAGAATCCGCGAGAGGCGGTTGCCGCACGCACGCCTTTCACGTCTGGCAAGTTAGGAAACCTGGCCGGCGCGAACGGAGAGGGTTTCAATTTCATTCGTCAGATGTCTCTTGATCGGTCCCGGCGGTGGAGGTCTCATCCGATAGAGCCGACTCAGCAGCCTCTTCACGGTCTCGGAGCAGCTCTGCGGGGTCGCGCCGCTGAATGTCGGCAGAGTTGCGAAGTTCACGCAAGATATCGCTGATCTGGGTGAAGGTCAGGAAAGTGATAATTTCCGGCCGCATTTCGGCTTTTGTCTTGGGCGGCTTCGTGCGGCGTTCGTCGACTTTCAGGATGCTCCAGCCGCGCGGCGTTTCAAACACTCCGGAGATTGACCCGGTTTCCGTGTCTCCGATGATCGCAGGGAAAGGATCTGAAAGCTCATTTGGACTGATCCAGCCCAAGTCACCGCCATCGAGCCGTGTGCTCGTGTCTCGCGAATATTCCAGCGCAGCCTCGGCGAAATCGCGGCCATTTTGCAGCTCCTCGAAAATCGCATTCGCCGTTTCGCTCGTCTCAGCGAGTATGAAGCGCACGCGGACTTCGTCATCGAGTTGCTGGAGTTTGACCTGCTCCTCATACATCAGATCGATCGCGTCCTCCGTCACCTCGCTGGCGACCAGGCTCTCGACCAGAATATTGCCGAGCAGGCGTTCGCGGCCAGACTCAAGACGTCGCCGTGCCGTCGGGTCCTGATCGAGCCCCCGGGCAAGGGCTTCCTGCGCGAGCAGCCTCTGGTCGATCAATTGTTCGAGCACTTGATGATATTCGGGGTGGCTGGTCGTGAACTCCGACCCGGGCTCGATCTGGCCCTGAGCGACCGCTTCCAGCTCGACATCGCTGAAATAGATCGGTTCACCGTTCACAATTGCAGCTGTTTCGCCTTCATAGGTCGAACTCACGGTCGCCACCGTGGGCTCAGAATCGCAGGCGCTCAGCCCCGCGAGCAGGGCAGTCCCCGCGATAGCGGTCCCCAGAGAGCGGAATTTCTCAAGCATATCGGCATTCCTTTGCGGCATTCGCCTAATTGACACGCGTATGCCGCGTTCTTAAGTCCGCTTGAAGTCCGGGTCGAGAGACTTGTTCAGGATGCTTTGCGTGAGCGTCCATATCCTGGAAAGATATTTGTGGTTTCAGGAGCCGTTCAAACAGTGTGGTATCGCTTCCCATGAAATCCTTTGCGAAAAAGATTTTCGGTTCGGTCAACGATCGTAAACTGAAGCCGCTTCGTCGCCGCGTGCAGAAGATCAATACGCTCGAGCCGATGATCGAAGCGCTTTCCGACCAGGCGCTTCGCGCCAAAACGGATGAGTTTCGAAAGCGTCTGTCCGATGGTGCCACGCTAGACGATATCCTGGACGAAGCCTTTGCGGTCGTCCGCGAAGGGGCAAAGCGCTCGCTCGGCATGCGTCATTTCGACGTTCAGCTGCTCGGCGGCATGGTGCTGCACAATGGCGCGATCGCAGAAATGCGGACCGGTGAAGGCAAGACCCTTGTTGCGACGCTGCCAGTCTATCTGAACGCCCTGAAAGGCGACGGCGTCCACGTGGTTACCGTGAACGACTATCTCGCTGCGCGTGATGCGGAATGGATGGGCAAGCTGTATAGCTTCCTCGGCCTGACCACGGGCGTGATCCGCGGCGAAGTGCCCGGTGGTGGCCGCATGTCGGACGAAGAACGCCGCGCCGCTTATGCGTGCGACATCACCTATGGCACGAATAATGAGTACGGGTTCGACTATCTGCGCGACAATATGAAATACTCGCTGGATCAGATGGTCCAGCGTGGCCATTCATTTGCAATCGTTGATGAGGTCGACTCGATCCTGATCGACGAAGCGCGGACGCCTCTGATTATTTCAGGGCCGACCGATGACCGTTCTGAGCTTTATCGGACGATCGACAAATTCATTCCGAACCTCGATGACGAGGATATCGATCTCGATGAGAAAATGCGCTCGGTCGTCTTCACCGAAGAGGGCCTGGAAAAGATGGAACGGCTGCTCACAGAAGACGGCCTTCTGGAAGGTTCGCTCTGGGATCCGGCCAATGTCTCCATCGTTCACCATTCAAACCAGGCCCTGAAAGCGCACAAGCTGTTCCACCGGGACAAGGATTACATCGTCAAGGATGATCAGGTCATGCTGATCGACGAGTTTACCGGCCGGATGATGGAAGGGCGCCGCTTGTCGGAAGGCCTGCACCAGGCGATCGAGGCGAAAGAGGACGTCGATATCAAGCCGGAAAACCAGACCCTGGCCTCGATCACGTTCCAGAACTATTTCCGTCTCTATAACAAGCTTGCCGGGATGACCGGTACCGCGATGACCGAAGCGCCCGAATTTGCTGATATTTATGGGCTTTCCACATTTGAGCTACCGACCAACAAACCCATCCAGCGGCTGGATGAGGATGACGTGGTCTACCGCGTCGCCGCTGCGAAATATAAAGAAATTGTCGAAGAGGTGCGCGAAGCCCGCGCCAAGGGCCAGCCGGTCCTGCTCGGGACCGCCTCGATCGAGAAGTCGGAAATCGTCTCGACTTATCTGACCGCGGCGAAAATCCCGCACAAGGTCCTGAATGCGCGCCACCATGCGCAGGAAGCTGAAATTGTAGCTGACGCGGGTGTGCCGGGCGCGATCACCGTCGCCACCAATATGGCGGGACGCGGCACCGACATTCAGCTCGGCGGAAACCTCGATATGCGGGTCACCAAGGCCGTCGAAGCGCATGTGGAGAAACATGGCAGCGAACCTTCTGAGGGCGAGCTGCAGCTGATCACCGATCAGATCAAGGCCGAGATTGAAGTGGCCAAGCAAAAGGCGCTTGAAGCCGGCGGGCTATATGTTCTCGGAACGGAGCGCCATGAAAGCCGCCGGATCGACAACCAGCTTCGCGGCCGGACCGGACGGCAAGGGGATCCGGGCAAGTCAAAATTCTTCATCTCGGTTGAAGATGACCTGATGCGCGTGTTCGCAGCCGAGCGTCTGAATTCGATCATGAAGGGTCTTGGCATCAAGGAAGATGAGGGCATCACCCATCCCTGGATGAACAAGGCGATCGAGACATCGCAGAAAAAGATCGAGCAGCGCAATTTCGACATTCGCAAGAACGTCCTGAAATATGATGATGTCATCAATGACCAGCGCAAGGTGATTTTCGAGCAGCGCATTGATTTCATGCATGCCGACAGCGTGCTGGAAGAAATCGAGGACATGCGTGATCAGGTGATCGATGGCATTGTCGCCCACCACATGCCGGAAAAAGCGCATGCTGAACTCTGGGATACCGAAGGTCTTAGCGAGCGCTGCACGGAATTGCTGGGCCTCGACCTGCCGCTGGCTGAATGGGCTGCTGAAGAAGGCGTCGCCAATGCAGAGGTGGCTGAGCGCATCCATCAAGCGGCGAAAACCGCCTATGATGCAAAGACCCAGCTGGCCGCAGACGGACAGTTCCGGCTGATCGAAAAGCAGATCCTGCTTCAGGTGCTCGATGCACGCTGGCGCCAGCATTTGCAGCAGATCGACCAGCTCCGCTCAGTGATTCACCTGCGTTCTTACGGTCAGCGCGATCCGCTCAACGAGTTCAAGGAAGAAGCGTTCAAACTGTTCTATGACATGCTGTCAGAAATGCGCCTGGAAGTGACGCGCTGGTTGATGAATGCGCAGGTCCAGCCGCCGCAGCCGCGCCCCGTCCCAACCCCGCCGCAGCAGACGTTTGAAACCAGCCTCGACCCGGATACAGGCGAGAACCAGCGATCGAGTACGCCGCAAGGTGTGGCAGAGCAGGCCCCGCATTCCATGGTGGCGCAGGCCGAAGATAGCTGGGCCAACACGCCGCGCAACGCGCCCTGTCCATGTGGCTCAGGCAAGAAATACAAGCATTGCCACGGTTCGCTCACGGCTGGCGCAAAACAGGCTCAGGTCTGATCTGATTTGAATTCCGTATCGGGACCTGCCGCAAGGTGGGTGGCGACATATTCTCTGAGCGCCAGCGTGTGCGCCGCCGCGTCGCCTTCGAATTGCTCAGGGTGTATCAGAGGTCCGAACGTCATTTCGAATGGGCTACCGCTTTTATTCAGCAGCTCGTGGAACAGCGTGATGTCGCGCAGTTCCCCGTTCACATTGGAAAATAGGTAATACAGCCACGAATTCGTCGCTTGCAGATTGAGCGGCTGGACGGGCGCTTTGTGCTTGCGCGCAAGACTGACAACAGTTGGCATCCAGTCCTGCTCGGTCAGAACCCCGTCTATCTTCTTGGCGAGCTTTCCAGACGGAAAGATCACCACGCATTTTTCATCGGCAAAGGCTTCCTTGGCGAGGCGCAGCGTTTCGCGCGTCTTGGCGGGGGAGCGTTTGTCCAGCACCCACTCGACTGGGATAAGCACGTCGGAGAATCCCGGGTTCACGCGCAGTGCGTCGGCATTGGCAAAAAAGACAATATCTCGTCGCACCCGGCGCAGCGCATCCCAGACTGCCACGCCATCGGCAAGACCAGTTGGATGATTCGCGGCGACGACGAGACGGCCTTCTCGGGGCATCCTTTCGATGGCGTTGAGGGTCAGGTCGACGGAAAGTTCCTGTGTCAGGTGGTCGAAACTGTCGCCACCATTTAGCGTTTGCAGATAGTCCGCCATCCGGCAGGCGCGGTCATAGCCGAGCACGGAATAAAGCAGCGGTCGCACCATGGACCAGCTCCAATGGCTGACAAAACTCGGACATCTTTCTTTTATTAGGCGGTCGACAATATGGTCGTCACTGGCCTCCAGCTCAGCCAAAAAGGCGGCATGCGTACTCGCAGCTGGAAGCGTTTTTTCCGCCATAAAGTCCTGTCTCCATTGGCATCTACGGCCTTTGTGAAACTTCTATCACAGTTCGTGCCAGATTGGCGATCACAGGCCTCAGCGCGACTGAATCTGTAGCATTGTCAACACTTTGGTCACTTTCGCTTTACCATCCCGTAATCCGTCGGTGGCAAAGTGTGTTCAGAAGAGGGCAGGCGAGAAGCGCCGGGGAAAACAGAGTAGAGTCTTACATAGGGTAGTTAGATGAAAGTTCTTTGGGTCGAAGATCACGAACCGGTGCGTGACCTTTTGCTGGTCGCAGCAGACAAGGCGGCACGCGCCCGCGTTCCAGTTGATCTGGTAATGGCAACGACCCTGATGGAGGCGGAAAACCGTCTGCGTCTGGAACGCTTCGATCTGGTGGTCCTGGATCTGACTCTGCCCGACAGCTTTGATGGCGACATGACCATCGCGCGCGTCGCCAATATGGGAAAGCATCGCATTGCGGTCTGCTCGGCCCAGCCGGAGCGCGATCAAGCTGTCGAAACCGCACTGAAATGCGGTGCGAATGTTGCGCCGGAGGCGATTTTCAAGGCGAAACTGCCGTTCAACCGCTTCATCCAGCGGGCAGAAACCTTCCACGATTTCCTGCTCGACCAGATGCCAGGCGCTGAAGGACGCATCGCCGCCGCGGCTTGATCCTTAAACCAGTGAGAATTTCAGAGCGCGCGCCGCAGAGATGCAGGGGCGCGTTCTCTTATTCGGACGCGATTTTCGAACTGAACGGGTCAGGGGAACTCGCTCCGCGCCAGGTCAGCCGCGAACGAAACCTTTATGACTGATGGTTCCCGATCACGTCTAGCAGGGTTTCGGGAGATCCGTAGGCGGTGAGGATTCCGCCCTGAGGCGCTTTCACGAACGGGACCGATAGCCGTTCAGCCTCGGATTCGGCGCTCGAAAGCCATCTCTTGGTGGTTTCATTGCCCGCCAGAACCACCGCAGACGTGTTGGAAAACAATCCATCTTTCAAGAAGGCGTCCTGCGTCAGCGTCTGAAACACTTCATAAAATAAGGTCTCGGCAGCCATCTCTTTCACGAGTTGAGCGGCTGCCAGGAAGTCCTGTTCATTGTCTCGCCGGTATTTCAGGTCGGCCGAACTCTTCGAGTATAGCTGATCATAAAATGAAAGCGGGCTGCGTTTGATCGTGTATCTCAACCCTCTGGCGGCCAGTTTGAAGCCGCTTTTGGTCAGAATGATCTGCCGTGCGATGGGTTGAATCCAGAGCGGGCGGACGGTTTCGATCGTATCCTGATTGAAGATCGGATGAGAAAACACGGTCAGGCTGATATCCGGGTGCATCAGGCAGAGGCGGTAGCAGATGGGATTGGCGCTGCTGATGCCGAGCAAAATGCATTTTTGCAGATTCAAGTAGGTTATGATACGCAGGATCAGCGCGGCTTCAGCCATCAAAGTCGCGCCGTTCTTGATGTTCGCTTCCGTCAGGAGTTGGCGGGGTAGGGCTGGCGTACGGCCAAATCCGAGACGGCGGATATAGACCACGCGAAACCCGTTCCGCTTCATGGTTTCACAAAACGCGACCGACGGCGGACATGGGAAATCGATGGGGCTCAGGATAATTAGCGGCTGCAGGTTTGCTGCGCCTTCGACATAGTCCATCACTTCAATTTCGATGGCGCCAGATTCGGGTGCGACGAACTTGAAGGCTCTCGCATCCCTAGTGAACTCGGTTTGGGAGGAGATCGGTAACTTGCGAGCGGCTGAAATCATCTTTTGCGCGTAAATCAAACCAACGCGGCCGTCGAGCGCAGGTCGCATATCCCCATTTGCCGGGTCAGATCAGCTTTCGCTGAACAGAGACTTGATTCGAACAGAGATCGTGTCCTCAGCGGCTGCGCGTCTCAGCACGGTTTCGGCATAATCCAGGCTGTGCTCGAGCTCGCGCCGCGTTTCCGCTGGCAGTCCGCCGGAGCTTTCCAGTGCCGCTCTGGCGAATTCCAGGCAATCGGCCAACTCGCTGGCGTCTACGTTCGGCGATGCGCCTGGCACCTTGGCGTGCCTGTTCTTGTCAGGAAATTGAGCTGGCATCAGAAAACCTCTGGCTCTTCGATACAATGCTCGACGACAAATGACATACCAAAATTTTTGTACAGAAGATTGGAGATGCTGACGCTGAACAACGTTGTCCGCGGCCAAGAATATCCCTTGCGTTCTCGGCGGACCTACGCCATATGCGGCGTGGGCCAGCCTTCCCCAACGAGGGCCAGCCTATCTGTAAGGATAGGAGTACAAACAGATGACTGATGTCGCCAAGCCGGACGTGCGCCCCGCATGCCCGCATTTTTCTTCCGGACCCACGGCCAAGCGCCCCGGATTTTCCCTCGAAAAACTTCAATCCGCCGCCCTTGGTCGTTCGCATCGCTCTGCGACAGCGAAAGCCAAGCTGAAGCAGGCAATTGAACGCACCAAAGACATTCTCGGCCTGCCTGAGGATTACCGCGTCGCGATCGTTCCCGCCTCCGATACCGGTGCGGTAGAAATGTGCATGTGGTCCATGCTTGGTGAGCGCGCAGTCGATGTGTTCGCCTGGGAAAGCTTTGGCAAGGACTGGGTGACCGACGCGACGAATGAGCTCAAGCTCGATGATTGCAACATCCATGTCGGCGACTATGGCGTGCTGCCGCCATTTGAGCAGGCCCGCGACGATGCGGACATCGTGTTCACCTGGAACGGGACAACGTCAGGGGTCCGCGTGCTCAACGCAGACTGGATCAAGCCCAACCCGGATCGTGTCGTGATCTGCGACGCAACGTCCGCTGTGTTCGCGCAGGATATGGAGTGGGAAAAGCTCGATGTCGTGACCTATAGCTGGCAGAAAGTGCTGGGCGGCGAAGCTGCGCACGGCATGCTTATCCTTAGCCCAAATGCGGTGCGGCGCCTGGAAAGCTACAAGCCGGATCGCCCGCTGCCCAAACTGTTCCGCATGACCAAAGGCGGGAAACTGAACGAGGCCCTGTTTGAAGGTGCCACGATTAATACACCCTCGATGCTTTGCACCGAGGACTACCTCCAGGCGCTGGACTGGGCCGAGGAATGTGGGGGCTACCAGGGCCTGAAAGCCCGCTCTGACCGCTCGCTTGAGATTCTTACGGATTGGGTTGCGAAGACCGACTGGATCGAATTCCTTTGTGCCGACGAGGCCGTGCGCTCAAATTCGGGGGTAACCTTCTCGATCGTCCATCCAACCTTCGCGAAAATGGATGAGCCGACCCAGCGCGACTTCATCAAGCGCATGATGAAACGGCTGGAGGATGAAGACGCCTGTTTTGACGCGAACGGGTATGCCAAGGCCCCTCCTGGATTGCGGATCTGGTGCGGGGCGACTGTCGAGCCGGATGATGTCGCCAAACTGACTCCCTGGCTGGACTGGACCTTCGCCGAAGAAATGGCAGCGCTCTGAGCGTTGTTTGCCGAGACTCCCGGACCTGATCCGGGATCTCTTCACTCTTGATTTCAATGAACAAAGGCCCCGGCATTTCTCCGGGGCAAACGGAGCATAGACATGCCCAAAGTCCTTATTGCAGACAAACTCGCCCCCGCCGCCGTGGAGATTTTCCACAATCGCGGCCTTGAAACAGAAACCGCTGTCGGCCTCAGCAAGGATGAGCTGATCGCCAAGATTCCGGAATTTGACGGCCTGGTCGTGCGGTCAGCCTGTAAGCCGGATGCCGATGTCATCGCTGCGGCCGACAATCTGAAAGTGATTGGTCGCGCTGGTATCGGCGTCGACAATATCGATATCAAAGCCGCGACCAGCAAAGGCGTGGTGGTGATGAACACACCGTTCGGCAACGCCGTCACAACCGCTGAGCATGCCATCGCTATGATGTTTGCCGCGGCCCGCCAGATCCCGGCAGCCAATGCTGGCACGCAAGCTGGCGAATGGCCGAAGAAAGCCTTCATGGGGACGGAACTGTCCTACAAGACGCTCGGCATGATCGGTTGCGGAAATATCGGCGCGCGCGTGGCTGAACGGGCAAAAGGCCTGCAGATGAAAGTCCTCGCCTATGATCCCTTCCTGACCGAAGAGCGCGCGATCGAACTCGGGGTGGAGAAAGCCGAGGATCTTGATGCGATGCTCGCCCGCGCAGATGTCATCACCCTGCACACGCCGCTGACAGACCAGACCCGCAACATTCTGTCGGCTGAGGCGCTCGCCAAGACCAAGAAAGGCGTGATCCTCGTCAATTGTGCGCGCGGCGGCCTGGTCGATGAGGCTGCCGTGGCCGATCTGCTCAAGTCTGGTCATATCGGTGCCGCTGCGTTCGACGTGTTCGCCGAGGAACCCGCCAAGGACAATGTCCTGTTCGGTGCCCCGAACTTCATCGCGACGCCGCATCTCGGCGCTGCGACGAGCGAGGCGCAGGAGAATGTGGCCTTGCAGGTTGCCGAACAGATGAGTGACTATCTCCTCACCGGCGCAGTTACGAATGCGCTGAATATGCCTTCGATCACCGCCGACGAAGCGCCGCGACTGAAGCCGTTTGCAGCACTCGCCGAGAAGCTCGGCCTGTTTGCCGGGCAGATCAGCGATTATGGCTTTGAAGAAGTCGTCATCGAATATGAGGGTGAGGTTGCAGAGCTCAACCGCAAGCCGCTGACCGCAGCCGCGCTGGCGGGTCTGCTGCGCGCTTCACGCGGCGATGTGAATATGGTCTCGGCGCCTGCAATCCTGCAGGAAACCGGGGTGAAACTGGCAGAGTCCAAAACCGAGGACAGCCCGGTCTATGACAGCCTGATCCGGATCAAGGTCCTGACCAAGCGCACCGAGAATGACCCCGAACCCGGTTGGCGGTCGCTGGCGGGGACGATGATTGCCGGACAACCGCGCATTGTCGAAGTAAAAGGTATGGCGCTGGAAGGCGATTTTAGCCCGACCGTGCTCTATGTGAACAATCTCGACAAGCCAGGCTTTATCGGATCGCTGGGCGTGTTGCTCGGCAAGGAAGATATCAATATCGCGACCTTCCATCTTGGCCGGACCGATGCGGGCGGCGAGGCGATCGCGCTGATTGGAATCGACACCGAACCATCCGTAGACCTGGTTAAGCAGCTCAAAGCGCTGCCACATGTACGGTATGCGAAAGTGCTGAGTTTCTAGGCATTCGACTGTCCGGAACCCACCCATCCCGGATAAGATCCGGGGTGGGCTGGCATGCGGGGCGATCTCAAAAGGCGCCTGCAACAAAAAATTCTCTGGACTCTTTACGCGAGTCGCAAATCGAATTCTGATTCGCTTACCAAACGAAATGAGGTGAGCGAGATGGCGATGACACAGAGACAGGCCCTGGATCTTTGGCGTTGTGCGCTCACTGACTATGTCCGCTCCGAAGAATCCGACATGACAGCCCGGCAGCAGGCGGTTCTGATGACGGTGGCGCTGACGCCGGGACCGCATACCGTGCGCGGACTGTCTGGTCACCTCAACATCGCCAAGCCGGCGGTTACCCGCGCGCTCGACGTGTTGGAAAAGAACCATTTCATCCGCCGCATTCCGGACGAGAACGATCTGCGCAGTGTCCATATTGAGCGCACGACGGAAGGGATGGACTGGCTCCGGGCTTTTGGTGGACGCATTCAGGCGGCGGAGGCCGGCGAGCCGAGCGCCGCACCGGCCACCGATATTGGCCGCGCGGTCGCCTAAACTTTTCCTTGGTTTTCAGTCTATAGTCCTGATTGCGGTGTGATCGGAGCGATTGATGCTGACTTATGGTGATACACGGCTCACTCTGCCGCCTGGCGGATCGCGGACGCGGTTCCAGATCAGCGCCGGGGTGACAGCGGTGCGCAAGCACCCGAAACCGGACGCCGTCCAGGTCAGCCAGCTTCTATTCGGTGAAACGGTCTTGCTGCACCATGAGGAGGGTGAGTTCGCGCTCGTTCAGTGCGAACTGGATCGCTATGTCGGCTGGGTACTGGTCGCGGCGCTCTCCGCGCCGGTTCTGGCGCCAACGCATCGGATCGTCGCGCCTCGCCTTCACACGTATGCCGAGCCAGGCATCACAGCTGCCGCGCGTTTCGTCCTGGGGCGAGGCGCACTGTTGACGGCCTCGGGCAAGCAGGATGGCCGCTATCTGGAATTCGAACGTGCGGGGTGGATTGCAGAGCATCTTGTGACGCCCGTCGATACGCTGGAAACAGATCCGGCTGGCGTCGCTGAGCAATTCATCGGCACGCCCTATCTTTGGGGCGGCAGGGATTGTCTGGGCCTCGATTGTTCCGGGCTTGTGCAGATTGCGTTTGGCGCATGCGGTGTCCCGGTGCCGCGCGACAGCGACATGCAAAGCGAATGGCTGGGCGAGGAGATTCCGGACTGGCACGCGCCCGGCGCGCTGCGACGCGGCGATCTCATTTTCTGGAAGGGGCATGTTGGTATCATGCTCGACGCTGAAACGCTGCTTCACTCGAATGGAACATTCATGACCACCATGGCGGAACCATTGGCGCCTGCGATTTTACGGATCGCAAAAGAATACGGCGAACCCACAGGGGCCCGCCGTATTGATTTATCCAGAACAGTCGGCGTGACGCCGGACTGGCTTACTCCTCAGGGGTAAGCTCCTCGGTTACATCGTCCGCTGTGCCATCTACGGCCTCGACGACATCCTCAGCTGCTGCGGTTGCCTCTGCGATAGCGCCTGCACCTGCATCAGCAGCGTCTTCAATCGCTTGATCGGCAGCCGCTTCGGCCTGGATCGCAGCGTCTTCGGCAAGCTCAGACGCATCCTCGATTACGCCTTCGACCGCAGTATCGTCGCCTTCAGCAAGATCGCCGGCAGCGTCTTCCGCATCGCCTTCAGCTTCAACTGCTGGAAGCGGCTCAGGTTGCGGTGGTGCATCCGGGCTGTAGGAGGCGAGATAGGCCAGAACGCTGGCACGCTCATTGTCCCGCTTCAGACCGGCAAATGCCATGCTTGTACCACGGGCGTAGCTGCCGGGGTTTTCGAGCCAGGCGTCCATACGCTCCCACGTCCAGTCGCCTTCAGTGTTGCCGAGTGCGCCTGAATAATTGAAACCGGCATGGCTCTGCTTGGCAGCGCCCAAAGTCCCATAAAGATTGGGTCCGGTGCCATTCGCGCCACCTTGTTCAATTGTGTGGCACGAAGAACATTTGGCTTTGAAGCTCCGCTCACCAACGGCCAGATCTGCGCCGAGGAGCAGCAGACCGAGATCGTACACTTCTTCGATCACTTCGCCGCCACCACCGGTTTCAGCAATATCGATGCGGTAGCCGTGAAAGTTTTCCTCAGCCCACTGGTTCAGTGATTCGTATTCATGGCTGCCATGATGTCCGCCGCCAAATACGATGGTCGACACCTCTTTCAGGCCCAGCACTACAAGGCCAACAGCCAAAAGTGCACCAAAAATCTTGTTCAGTCCGAGCTCGCCCATCAGGTGATCCCTCAAATTTCAAGTCTTGCGCGCGCCTTCTGGCACGCTATTCCCTTGCGATCAATATACACAGATGTGGCAGATCGCCCGTATCGCTTTTACAGCGGCGAATGCGCGCAGTCTGCGTAACCAGATATTCACTTCGAATTGGTTCTCGCTAAGGCGAAGATCGAAAAATGAGAAGGCGCAAACAACATGGCGCAAGGCAAGATCGCATACCAGGGGGAGCGCGGGTCAAACTCCCATATCGCCTGCCGAGAAGTGTACCCGCAATATGATGCGGTGGCCTGCCGGACCTTTGAAGATGTGATTGCCATGGTCGAAAGCGGCGAAGCGCAGCTGGCCATGATCCCGGTAGAAAATACGATTGCCGGGCGCGTCGGCGATATTCATCACCTTCTGCCCGCGACCACATTGCATATGATCGGCGAGCATTTCATGCGGATCAAGTTCCAGCTGATGGGACTGCCGGGGTCGAAAGTCGACGACATTGAGCGCGCCTATAGCCACGTGATGGCGCTGGGTCAGTGCCGGAACTATCTGCGCAAGCACGGCATCACAGCGGTAACCGCGGCGGACACAGCTGGCGCGGCGCGGCGGGTCGCGGAGAAACAGGACCCGAAAACGGCCGCGATTGCCCCGGCCCTCGCCGCACAGGAATACGGCCTCGAAATTCTCGCCTGGGATATCGAGGACGCGAGCCACAATACAACGCGCTTCGTCATCATGGCGCCAGACCCGATGGACATCACGCCAGAAGATGGCCGGGCGGTCACGGCTTTCCTGTTCCAGGTGCGCAATATTCCGTCGGCGCTCTACAAGGCCCTGGGCGGCTTTGCGACGAACGGCGTCAACATGACCAAGCTGGAAAGCTATCAGATTGAGGGCTCGTTCAACGCGTCGCAATTCTATGCCGAGATTGAAGGACACCCGAACGAACGCTCCGTTCAGCTGGCGCTTGAGGAGCTGGGCTTCTTTTCCTCTTCTTTGAAAATTCTGGGCGTTTATCCCGCGCATCCGGCCCGCGAAGGCATTCGCGGCACCTGATCCCGAGCCAAATTCTCCTCGCGTGACCCTTGCCAAGCGGGGTGGTTCCGCCATCCTGTGTCTAACAGAACAGACTTGGGAGGAAGCGCGGCATGGCAGGCAAACATGTCATCATTATCGGTGCAGGGCTCGGCGGTATCTGTGCAGCCATCAAGCTGCAGGAAGCCGGACACAGGTTCACCATGGTCGAGAAGCTGGACAAGGTCGGCGGCACCTGGGCGCAAAACACTTATCCTGGTGTGGCCTGCGATGTCCCCGTGGCGCTGTACCAGTACAGTTTCGCGCTCTCGGTCAATTGGAGCCGCGCCTATCCGCAAGGCGGCGAGATCCAGGCCTATGCCGAAGAGATTGTCGACCGCTATCAGCTGCGCCCCAACATTCACCTCTCGGATGAAGCGGTGGATGCAGTCTGGGATGAAGACGCAAAAACCTGGACCGTCACAACAGCGAGTGGCGCAACCTATACCGGCGATGCCGTGATTGGCGCGCTGGGACAGCTCAACCGCCCGAACTGGCCGGCAATCCCGGGCAAGGACGCGTTCAAAGGCGCTGTCACACATACCGCGCAATGGGATCACTCAATCGAAATGAAAGGCAAGCGCGTCGGCATTATCGGCTGCGCGGCGAGCGCCGTTCAGGTCATTCCGGAACTCGCTGAAATCGTGGACGAACTCGTCGTCTTCCAGCGCAGTCCGAACTGGGTCATCCCGCGCCGCGATATCGCGATGAGCGCCGAAGAAGGCGCGCTTCTGGGCACCGATCCGGAACTCGCCATGAAGATTGGCGCGATGAATCGTCAGATCATCTATGAGCAAGCTGACACATTTTTCTGGCAGGCCTTCAAATGGACTCCGGAAGGCCGGGCAGCGTATCATCGCATCGCCATGAACCAGCTCGAAAGCCAGGTCGAAGATCCTGAGCTTCGCGCCAAACTGACGCCCGACTATCCAATCGGGTGCCGCCGGATCCTGATCTCAGACGATTATTTCCCGGCGCTCACGAAGGATAATGTCACTCTGGAAACGGATGCCATCGAAACCGTTACGGAAACCGGCATCCAGACAGTCTCTGGAACGCATCACGATCTGGATGTCATCGTCTTCGCGACAGGGTTTGAAACCACCGGCTGGCGCTGGTCTGTCAACGTCCAGGGCCGGAATGGCAAGCAGCTGAATGACGTCTGGAGCGATCATCCGGAAGCCTATCTCGGTATTACCGTGGCGGACTTTCCCAACCTGTTCGTGCTCTACGGCCCGAACACCAATCTCGGCCACAATGCGATTACATTCATGCTTGAGCGCCAGGTCGAGTATGCCGTCAAAGCGCTCGATGGCCTCGGCGAGATTGGCAAATCAGCAATGGTGCCGACGCGTGCGGCGCAGGACCGGTTCAATGCCGAGGTCCAGGCAGACCTCGACAAGACCGTCTGGGCCGATCCAGCCTGCAATAGCTGGTACAAGAATGAACACGGCAAGATCACGCAGAACTGGTCCTCTCACACACGCGACTATGCTACCGCAGTGGCAGAGGTGAAGCTTGAGGACTATGAGCTGATTTGATCTGACTTGAATTTCGCTTGCGATCTGTAATGATCGCTGCGGGAGGAAGTCTGATGGGACATGTGAAATATCTAGGCGCGGCGATCTGCCTGTTGGGATTAGCGGCGTGCAGCGGCGGAAGCGTGATTGATGACGCCAAGAAGGCTTATTTGCCGGAATGCCCGGGTGAAAACCTCGGCAAGATTGTTCTCGGTTACTACGTCAATGATTTCGACGACAAGACATTGTGGAGCGCCTACCACACCGATGATCCCGACACAGTCCGGGTGACGGCGGAAGGCAATATTCTCTATGTCGGCGTCTCGACCAAAGCGACCCTTGAGGTGCTCTACAATACGACCCGCGACGAGCTCACGCTGTCAGGCGTAAAATTCAATGGCGAGGATCAACCGCAGCTATTCGCCGAAACTCTGGTCTCAAACATGTGCGACAAAGCCAAGGGGATTTAATCAACCTTGCTCATATAGCTCGGCAACCAGCCTTCATGCGCTTCGCGGAGGCGGGAGAGGGGGAGAATGTTACCCTTTTCCAAGTCCTCAAATGTGATGAAAATGCTTGGGTTGCCCCGAAAATCATCAGAGGAAAAGTCGCCCATATGCGTCGCAGATACGCCGTTTGCAGCAGCCAGATCAATGATTTGGCTCACCTTATCCATCGACGTTGCACACAGAGTATTTCCCTGGCTTTCACCAAAGCAGGTTTGCAGGGCGTTTTCTGAGCCTGCCTTGACGGTCACATGTATGTTGCTCGCCAAGGCCATCTCGGCGGCGGCGCACGCGACCCCGCCATCACTCACATCATGCGCCGCGTGCACCAGGCTGCGTCCAATCAACTCCCGCACAAAGTCAGCATTGCGCCGCTCCGTTTCCAAATCCACCGGCGGTGGCGGGCCTGCTTCTTGGCCATCCAGCCCGAGGATCTCGCGCGCGTAGAGCGAGGCCCCGAGGTGTCCTTTGGTCTCGCCAATCAAGACAAGCACATCCCCCGGTTGCGCGCCCTTCAGCGTTGCGATCTTGTCCAGGTCCTCGATCAGGCCCACGCCGCCGACCACAGGCGTTGGCGGGATCGCGATGCCGTCAGTCTCATTGTACAGGCTGACATTGCCGGACACGACCGGGAAATCGAGGACGCGGCAGGCTTCGGCCATGCCTTCAATCGCCTTGACGATATAGCCCATGGTCTCAGGCTTTTCCGGATTGCCGAAATTCAGATTGTCGGTAATCGCAATCGGCTTGGCTCCGACAGCAGAAAGGTTGCGATAGGCCTCTGCCACCGCCTGCTTGCCGCCTTCATAGGGATCCGCCGCAACATAGCGCGGGGTGCAATCCGAGGTGATGGCGAGGGCTTTGTTGGTGCCGTGGATGCGCACAATCGCGGCATTGCCCATGCTCTGGGAGCTGTCCACCGTGTCGCCCATGACATGGCGATCATATTGCTCCCAGATCCAGCGCTTTGACGCCATATCGGGGCAGGACATCAGCTTCAGCAGCACCTCGCCATAGTCGTCTGGCTCAGGATATTTGGAGATATCCAGCGGCGCGCGTTTCCTGGGCTCGACCCATGGCCGGTCATAGTTCGGCGCATCTTCGGCGAGCGGCGCGACCGGAATATCGCAGACGGTTTCGCCAAACTGTTTCAGCACCATCCGGCCCGTATCCGTGGTCATGCCAATGACCTCGGCGTCGAGATCGTATTTCTCGAACACTTTCTTGGCCACGTCGATCTTGTCCGGATAAAGCACCATGAGCATGCGCTCCTGGCTTTCGGACAGCATGATCTCATATGCGCTCATGCCGGTTTCGCGCTGCGGGACCTTGTCGAGATCCATCTCGACGCCGATGCCTTCGCCATTCTCGCCGCCACTATCGGCCATTTCGACTGACGAGGACGTAAGGCCCGCCGCGCCCATGTCCTGGATCGCCTGGATCGCGTCCGTGGCCATCAGTTCCAGACAGGCTTCAATGAGGAGCTTCTCCGTGAACGGGTCGCCAACCTGCACGGTCGGGCGGTTATCCTCATCGCCTTCGGAGAATTCAGCGGACGCCATGGTCGCGCCATGAATACCATCACGGCCCGTCTTCGAGCCGACATAAAAGATCGGATTGCCCGGCGTCGCGCCGCGCGCATAGAAAATCTTGTCCTGATCGGCGAGGCCCACGGCCATCGCATTGACCAGGATGTTGCCATTATAGCCGGAATGGAACTCCGTCTCACCGGCCACGGTCGGGACGCCGACGCAATTGCCATAACCGCCAATCCCGGCAACCACGCCGGCGACCAGGCTGCGGGTCTTCGGGTGGCTCGGATCGCCGAAACGCAGCGCATTGACCAGTGCAATCGGGCGCGCACCCATGGTGAAGACATCGCGCAGGATACCGCCAACCCCGGTCGCCGCGCCCTGATAAGGCTCGATATAGGACGGGTGGTTATGGCTCTCCATTTTGAAGATTGCCGCTTGCCCGTCGCCAATATCGATGACGCCGGCATTCTCGCCCGGCCCCTGGATGACATGCTTGTTCTTGGTCGGGAACTTGGACAGATGCCGCCGCGAGGATTTGTAGGAACAATGCTCCGACCACATCACCGAATAGATGCCAAGTTCGACCAGATTGGGCTTGCGGTTCAGGCGGGTGACGAGGCGCTGCCACTCTTCGGCATTGATACCGTGCCCTGCGGCGTCGGTCTCGGTCTGCTCAGCCTGCATAGCGGCGATGATCGCGGATGTATCTGTCATGCTCAGCCAATTCATTTGTCAGGGTTTGAGAAAAAATTTTCAGCGCTTACGCCGCCGCCATCAGGCTGTCGAACAGAGCGATACCGTCCGTGCCGCCTTCATGGCCGCCAATGGCGCGTTCCGGATGCGGCATCATTCCGAGTACCCGGCCATTCTCGCTGATCACCCCAGCAATGTCTCGGGCCGAGCCGTTTGGGTTTCCGGCATAGCGAAATGCCACGCGGCCGTCGCCTTCCAGTCGATCCAGGGTTTCGGCATCCGCAACATAGTTGCCATCATGATGCGCGATCGGGATCGAGATTTCTGACGCGCTGCCATAGGCGCTGGTAAAGGCGGTGTTTGTCGACTCAATCTTGAGGGGCTGCGGCTTG
Organism: Henriciella sp.; assembly: GCA_041984335.1. Taxonomy (GTDB): domain Bacteria; phylum Pseudomonadota; class Alphaproteobacteria; order Caulobacterales; family Hyphomonadaceae; genus Henriciella. Next base: position 194,563 of record JBHIYI010000001.1, read on the forward strand.
CAGACAAAGTCGAGGCTCATATTCCGCATCAGGGCGCCCGGAAGCAGGCCTGTTTCGCACAAGATCTGGAAGCCATTGCAGACGCCCAGGATATAGCCGCCGCGCTCGGCATGGGCGTGGAGTTGCGCGATAACCGGGCTATTGGCCGCCATCGCACCGCACCTCAGGTAATCTCCATAGGAAAATCCGCCGGGTACCATGACGAGATCTGTGCCGTCCGGGATCGTCCCATCCTTGTGCCAGACCATGGCTGGATCTCGCCCGCTGGCCTGACGCAAAGCCACTTGCGCATCGCGGTCACAGTTTGATCCGGGGAAGACAATCACAGCGGTTTTCATGCTCGCTCCTGTTCTTGCGCCCGCCTTTAGCAGGGAGTCGGGGCAAAAGGGAAGTTCTCTGTGATTTTCTGGCTGGAATTTCTTGATTGACGCGGGCGCTGAGCTTGGCCACACCGCCCGGCATGGCTGATCAGCATCTTTATCGCGGCAATGCGCCGGTCCGGGTCAATAAATGGATGGCCGAGCTGGGCCTGTGTTCGCGCCGGGAGGCGGAGGCCCTGATCGAGGCGGGCGGCGTGATGATCGATGAAGAGGTGATTGAGCGTCCCGGACATAAGATCGAACCCGGACAGACCCTCACGCTCACGCAAGCGGCAGAGCGCGCGATCGCCGAAAAGTTTACGGCCGTGCTGAACAAGCCCGTCGACTATGTCTCGGCCCAACCAGAAGACGGACAAGTTCCGGCCGTGCGCCTGCTGAAGAGTGGCAATGCGGTGGATGGCAGCCGCGGCCCGGCCAAGACGGCGAGCCTCGCACCGCTCGGGCGATTGGACCAGGACTCGCATGGATTGCTGCTCCTGTCGGAAGACGGCGTGCTCGCCAAAGCGATTATCGGGCCGCAGCATAGTCTCGAGAAAGAGTATCTCGTCACCGTCAAGGGCGAGATCAAGGAAGGGCGACTGACCCTGCTGCGCAATGGACTGAGCCTCGACAATCGCCGCCTGAAACCAGCCAAAGTGACGCGCGAAGAGGGGCAAACGCTGCGTTTTGTCCTGAAAGAAGGGCGCAAGCGTCAGATCCGGCGCATGTGCGATCTGGTGGGTCTGCGGGTGACCGACCTTCAGCGCATTCGCATTGGTCCGCTGCACCTTGGCGACTTGCCGAGCGGCAAGTGGCGCGCACTCAAGGCCAAAGAACGCGCCGCCCTGATCGCAGCGTCTTTGCCGCCACGGCCAAAGCGTCTGACTGATGCAGATGGCAAGCCGATCCGCAAGGGGAGGAGCTTTGTCGGGCGCGGCGGACCGAAGCCCAATCGCGACAAATCACGAGAGATTGAGCAGTTTCGCAAACGCAAACCGCGCAGCGACCGCGACGATTAGCTGCCGGCGTCTGACGCCGCCTGAGCGGTAAATGCTTCAGCCTTTTCGCTCGGTGCGGGTGCCAGCGGTTGAAGCGCTCCCGGCGTCGGTTTCAATGGTGTCAACCGGAACGAAATCGGGGCTGCAGCTTTTGTCGGTGCTGGAGGGGTTTCCGCAATCTTCATCACAGGCTCAGTCGGCGGAGCCGGAAGTGGCGGCGCGGCGCGCGCCGTTTCGATGGGCTCGACCGGTGCGGCGCGCGGCGTGGGAGTAACAGGCGCGACAGGTGCAACAGGTGCTACTGGCGCTTGCATGACAGCTGTGACCCGCGTTTCACGATCGCCCAGTAAGTCCGGCAGGTGCTTCGGGGCAGATACCTCAGCGCCGAGCAGTTCTTCCTCGACTTCCGAGACAGGCTGGTAGCCTTCCGGAATGCGAACCTGATAGCGCATCTTCGGTTCCATGCGGACAGATTCTGATATGCCAGACACAGCGCCCGGGCGATAGGACGCGGCGCCGGGATTGGCTTTCAGCTCGCAGCGTCCCTCGTTTGTATAGGCCGCTGGCGTGACTGACCAGGCGAGGCAACGCGCATCCTGATGGCAGGCCGCCGCGCATGCATCGACGCTGGTTGCAGGCTCGGATCGCAGCAAGTCGCCAAACCGGTACGTGTTTTCCTGAATCACAAGCGGCGCGCCCGCGAGTTCCAGATCTTCCGGCGCGCTCGGCGGTGTTTCAGGCGTGGGTTTTGTCGCGCCGGCCGGTAAAGCCAGGCAAGTTGCGGCAATCAGAACAGGGACAAAGCGCATGCGTTTGGTTCCACTTCACACGTAATATCGCCGGATTATGCCATGACTGGCCTTAATAGAGTGTGTGCGGGCCGGATGACCCGTGAATCCCGCGCGCAGGCCAACGCGCCCCCAACGCTAACAAATGCCGTTTTTCTCGCTCGCGCCATCGCAAATCTGCCAGTAGGCTCCATATAGACTAGCTGACGCCTCACTGGGCGGGCGTGCAGTCTTTTCTCGATCGGGACATCGCATGGCGGGCAAGCGGGCAATCTTTCTTGAAGGCAACCTGCTGCGCCATATCAGTATCATGTCCGCCTCGGCGAGCATTGGTCTCGTGTCCATGTTTCTGGTCGATTTTGCCGATCTCCTGTTTATTTCCATGCTGGGAGAGCAGGAGCTCGCAGCGGCGGTCGGATTTGCGGGGACCGTCCTTTTCTTCACGCTTTCTGTCTCAATCGGCATGACCATCGCGACGAGTGCCCTGGTCGCGCAGAGACTTGGCCAGGGCGATGCGGAAGAAGCGCGGAAGATCGCCACCAGCGTGCTTGCGTTCGGTGTGGTTATTACCTCCGCCCTCGCTGTTTTGTGCTGGATATATGCTCCCGCGCTGATCAGCTTGCTCGGGGCGAAGGGACACACGCTCGAACTGGCGGTCCGTTATTTCCGCATCGTCGTGACGGTGATGCCGGTCGGCGCCATCGGGATGATGGCGACCGGGATATTGCGGGCACACGGTGATGCGCGCCGCGCGATGATTGTGACGCTGACCGCCGGGGCCGTGAACGCCGTTCTCGATCCGATCCTGATCTTCGGGTTTGGCCTCGGCCTGGACGGTGCGGCCTATGCCTCTGTGGCGGCCCGCATCGCGACCATGCTGACGGCGCTCTACCCGATTTTCCGCCATTATGGTGGTTTCGCCAAGATCAACGCAGCCCGGTTCAGGACTGACCTGAAACCGATTATCGCGATTGCCGCGCCGGCCATGTTGACCAATGTTGCGACGCCTTTCGGAAATGGTTTTGTCACCCGCGCGATCTCGGACTTCGGGGATTCCGCAGTCGCAGCGATGGCCGTGGCAGGCCGCCTGACGCCGCTTGCCTTCTGTGTGATCTTTGCCTTGTCTGGCGCGGTCGGCCCGATCATCGGACAGAATTTCGGGGCGAAACAATTCGACCGTGTGCGCGGAACGCTGATCAAGGCGGTTCAGTTCACGGCAGTTTATGTGCTCGTGATCTGGATCGTCTTGTTGCTTGGGCATGGCGCTATTTCCAGCAGTTTCAAGCTTAGCGAGGAAGGCGCGCAGATTATCTTCTGGTTCGCCCTCGCCGTGGCCCCGCTTTTCATTTTCAACGGGACGCTGTTTGTGTCGAACGCGGCGTTCAACAATCTGCGCAGACCGCTATTTTCGACCTTCCTGAACTGGGGCAAGAATACGATTGGCGTGGTGCCGTTTATCTATATCGGCGCACAGCTTGGCGGTGCGCCCGGAGTCCTGATCGGTCAGGCGCTGGGCGGCGTTGTGTTCGGACTTCTTGGGTTCTGGCTGGCCTATAGGCTGGTTGGTCGGTTTGAGAGCGGCAAGTCCGATCCTGACAAAGGCATGAAATTCCCGCTGCTTCGTCGTCGCCCAGAGGCACCGTTCAATTCACCGCGCAGCTGAGCAAAAAAAGCCCCCGATACCGTCTGGCACCGGGGGGTGAGTCATCACTACTATCCCCTCCCAAGGGCTAGGTGATCAATTATTGTTCGACCATGGCGCGCAGCATCCAGGCATTCTTCTGGTGGACGCGCAGGCGCTCTGTAAGCAGGTCCTCTGTGGCGGGGTCGCCAATTTCAGCGGCGGCCTTAATACCTGATGCCAGCTCAGCGGCGAGCAATTCGTGGTCGGCCGCCAGAGCCGTGATGAGTTGTCCGGTTGTCAGACGTTCATCGCTGAACGGTTTCAGGTCGGTGCCATTTTCCATCGTCTGGTAGTTCATCGGAGCCCGCAATCCGAGCGCGCGAATGCGTTCGGCCAGGTCATCAATGGCTTTGAACAGGTCTTCATAATGCTCTTCCGTCATATCGTGGACGGGCTTGAACATCGGGCCAGCGACGTTCCAGTGCACAGCCTGAGTCTTGATCATGAGAACGTAGGTACCGGACAGGGCACGGAGGATCATCTGGGACAAATCTTTCCGCGTCTCCGGAGCCATCATGGAATTTGGCGCTGTGTCGGTTTTTGGTTGTGTCTGTAGAACAGAAATAGTCATTGATAGCCTCTTAAAACTTGTGTGGATTTATTCGACGATTGAGGGCTCAAGCCTTAGGCGGCGAGCACACCTACAATTGTCGCGGCGACCAGAAAAACGGCGCCGAGCAGGAAGGATCCTATCGCAATTTTTTGCGCCATCGGGCGCGTTTCGCCTTGTCTCAGGCGTGCGAGTTGTGTTTCCGAAATCGGATGCATAATGGTCCTTTTCTTGCGACGCCAGAAGTGCGGCGTCCCTTAATATATTGTATTTATTACGTAAATTATCAAGGTTGTGCTCAGGATTCGCAAGATTATTCCGCTCTACGCGTCGTGGCGGGATAATATTCTAAACCATTCCGTATAGAGTATATTTCCGGGAGATTATCCCGCACCCCGAACGTTATGCTCGGGAATCGCCGCGCTATATCACCCCGCCAGAGGCAGGCTAGTTGCTCTCAGACACAACGCGCCGGGCGATGACCATGGCCTGAACCTCGCCGGCACCCTCAAAAATGTTGAGGATACGCGCATCCTGAAGGACGCGGCTAATCGGGTATTCCAGAGCGAATCCGTTTCCGCCATGAATCTGCAGCGCATTATCCGCGGCTGCCCAGGCAGCTCGGGCGGCCAGCAATTTGGCCATCCCGGCTTCCAGGTCGCAGCGTTTGTCAGAGTCTTTCTGGCGCGCCGAGAAATAGGTGAGCTGGCGAATGCCGACCAGCTCCGCCGCCATCATGACCAGCTTGTTGGCGACACGCGGGAACTCGAAAATCGGCTGACCGAACTGATTACGGTCCAGGGCGTAGCGCAGGCCGAGCTCATAGGCGCACTGCGCGACGCCAACCGCGCGGGCCGCCGTCTGGATGCGGGCTGACTCGAATGTCGCCATCAGATGTTTGAAGCCCATACCTTCGGTTTCGCCGAGCAGATTGGCAGCGGGAACCTCGAATGCGTCGAACCCGATTTCGTACTCTTTCATGCCGCGATAGCCGAGCACTTCAATCTCGCCGCCGGTCATGCCTGCGGCCGGGAAGGGCTGCTCGTCGCTACCGCGCGGCTTCTCGGCCAGGAACATTGAAAGGCCTGAGAAATTGCTGGTCTGCGGATCTGTCCGCGCCAGCAGTGTCATCAGATCGGCGCGAACCGGATGCGTGATCCAGGTCTTGTTGCCCGTGATCTTGTAAGTGTCGCCATCCTTGACTGCGCGGGTGCGCAGCGCGCCGAGGTCGGACCCTGTGTTTGGCTCGGTAAAGACCGCTGTCGGCAGGATTTCACCGCTGGCAATCGCGGGCAAATACTTGTCTTTCTGGGCAGCCGTCCCGCCGATCAGGATCAGCTCGGCCGCAATCTCGGACCGGGTTCCGAGAGACCCCGTGCCGATATAGCCGCGCGACAATTCCTCCGAGACGACGCACATCGCCGTCTTGCCCATGCCAAGGCCGCCAAACTCCTCCGGTATGGTCAGCCCGAACACGCCGAGCTCAGCCATCTCATTGACCACCTCCATCGGGATATAGTCATTCTTGAGATGCCACTCATGCGCGTGTGGAACAATCTTGTCCTCAGCATAACGCCGGAACTGATCGCGGATCATCGACATGGTTTCGTCTTCGCCGGTATTTTCGACCGTGGCGCGGCCGAGACTATCAGGCAGGTGAGCGGCGGCAGCGGCCATGCTGGCCGGCGTCAGGCCCAGCGTGATCAGTGTGTGAACCGCCGGGTCATTGAACAGGATGTCGACTTCGGCGAGTGCATCCAGCTCATGTGGACGGATCGCCTCGCCCTGGTTCATCGGCACACCCCCGACCAGGTCGGCGAGATATCTGCTGAACAGGATCTGCGCCAGCAGTGCATCAATCTCTCCGAGCTTGCCCTCGCTTTCGAGACGGCTCGCCCAGTTGGCGGTTTCGCGCAGCGTTTCGATATAGGTGACAATCCAGCCATAGCCGTGAGCCAGGTGCTGGTTGTCGGAGAAGGCGGCGCGATCAATTTTTCCGTCCGGGGCGAGAACGGCGCCGACTTTCTTGTGCAACGCAGACTTGTATGCATCGGTTGCGGCGACGGCATCCTGCAACAGGCCGGTCAAGCCAGCCAGCACTTGATTATCTTGCACAGCGGTCGATCCATCCATGTCCGGTTCCTCCAGTGTTCTGACACGCATATCTATGGCGCGACCCGGGGGAAGTCACGGAGTTTTGCTGCGGCGCAGCGAAGCATGCCGTAGCAGAGGGGACACTGATTTTCTGCAAAAATGCCGATTTTCACTTGCCAAGACTGCGCGAGACGATAGATAGCCATGAAAAGTGATAACATAACACGAGTAGCAAAGCATGACGCGTTTCCTCCTTCTGGCCTCTATCTCACCCCTTGTTCTGGCCCCGATGGTTCAGGCACAATCTGATGAGGAGCGCCGCGAGGCGCCGATCATCGTGACCACGCCGGGGCCTGATCGCGCCGCTGACGAACTCATCGGCAAGGCGACCGCCATCGACCGCGAAGACCTGCTGGAGACATTGCAGAGCACATTGGGAAATACGCTAGATCGGCAGCCGGGGGTCTCGACCACTTTCTTCGGGCAAGGTGCCAGCCGTCCCGTTTTGCGCGGGCTTGGCGCTGAACGTGTCCAGGTCCTGACAAATGGGATTGGCGTGATCGATGCGTCGGCGGCGTCCCCGGACCACCAGGTCTCGGCGGACGGGATCGATGCCGAAGCGGTGGAGATCCTGCGCGGTCCAGCGGCCCTTGCCTATGGCGGTCAGGCGATTGGCGGCGTCGTCAACGTGATTGACGGTCTGATCGTCGACGAGAAACCGGATGCCGCAATGTCCGGCGATCTTTTTGGGGCGTACAATAGCGTCAATGAGGGCAATGAGCTGGCAGGGCGCGGCCAGTTCGTCGCGGGCGATTTTGTTCTCAGCCTGTCAGCCTCGCAACGTGACTTCGACAATTACGACATCCCGGATTTCGCAGAGTCGTCCCTGCTTCGCGCTTTGGAAGAAGCCGAAGAGGAAGCGCATGGTGACGAAGACGAACACGAGGAAGAAGAGGAGGTCCGCGATACGCTGGAAAACGCCTTCCTCGAAACACAGACCCTCGCCGCGGGCCTGAGCTGGGTGGGGGAGACGGCCTTCCTCGGCGTTGCAGTGCGCCAGCAGACCTCGGAATATGGCCTGCCGGGTCATGGTCACGAGCATGCGCATGGCGAAGAAGATGACGATCATGGCGGTGAGGAAGAAGAGGAAGAAGAAAATCCGTTTATCGACCTTGAGCAAACCCGGATCGATATTCGCGGCGGTATCTCAGTAAATAATGGTTTCCTGACCGATGTGCTCGGAACACTCGCGATTGTCGACTATGAGCATACCGAGTTCGAGGCACCGGGCGAAGCGGGTACTATTTTTGACTCTGAAGGCGTTGAGGGCCGCGTCGAGCTAGGCCATGAGATTGGCGGATTTGCTGGCGCATTCGGCGTCCAGTTCATCGACAAGACGCTCGATGCCGTCGGCGAGGAAGCCTTCCTGAGTGAGACCGATACCCAATCTTTCGGTGCTTTCCTGTATGAAACCCAGGAATGGGAGAGCGGCTTCGGTGTCGAAGGCGGTCTGCGCATCGAGATGGTCGAGCTCGACAATATCGACATGGGGTCGGCGGATTTCGATCTGCTCAGCGGCTCGTTCGGCTTCCACCAGCACTTTAAGTCCGGCCTGTTCCTTGGTGGTCAGGTCTCCTACACAGAGCGCGCCCCGATTGAGAGCGAACTGTTTGCCTTTGGCCCGCACCTGGCGACGCAGCAGTTTGAAGTCGGGAATGCCACCCTGAATAAGGAGACCGGTCTCAATCTCGAAGCCACGGCGCGTTGGCGCGGCGACAATGGCAGTATCGGGATCAATGTCTTCAATACGGAGTTTAACGATTTCATTTATCTGACGCCGGGGCTGGCATTCGAAGATGGGATCGTCAGCGATGAAGCGGACGGCTTGCCTGTCTTCGCCTTCACCCAGGAGGGCGCAAGCTTCTATGGCGGCGAGATTTACGGCGAATATTTCGTCGATGGCGGTCTGTTCGGCGCAGACTGGGCCTTCGATGCCAGCCTGGACTTTGTCGAAGGTGATCTCGATAGCGGCGGCAACGTTCCGTTCATTCCGCCAGTGACGCTAAACGCAGGTGCGAGCGCCGAATGGGGTGCGTTTGAGCTCGGCGCAGCCATGACCATGGCCGAGGACCAGGTCGATGCGGGCGAAGGCTCGCTTGTCACCGATGGTTACACCACGCTCGATTTGCGCGGCGAGGTTGATCTCTCGGACTTCGGTATCGGCGCGGACGGAACTGAGGCCTTCATCGAAGCTCGCAACGTAACCGATGAAGAGGTTCGGTTCGCGACCTCCGTTCTGAAGGATGTGGCTCCGGCGCCGGGGCAGAATATTCGGGTCGGCATTCGGGTGGCGTTTTAATGGCGACCCGTGCCCTCAAAGCAGCGACGATAGACGGCTTGGCGATCTCACTCTCCGGCCTCTGCCTCATCCACTGTCTGGTCCTTCCAATCCTGTCGGCGAGTCTCCCAATCGTCGGCATGTGGGCTGAGGTTGAATGGCTTCATAAAGCGTTTGTCGTCGCTGCATTTCCGCTGTCTTTTTTGCGCCTGACGTCAAAAGCCTCCAACACCGCCATCACTGCTCTGATCGTAAGCGGGTTGTGGCTGCTGGTGGCTGGAGCCTTTATCGAGTCTCTGCATGATTTTGAGACTTGGCTGACAGTGCTCGGAGGCACAATGCTCGCGGCGGGTCACGCGCTTGGCTGGAGGCGCGCTCACGGGGCGTCCCACGCATAAGCCTGCCGCGCCAGGTCGATATGATCGAGGTGCGCGTTGAGCAGGCCCCAGTCATCCTTCTCAGCGATCGGGGCCCATAGCGCTTCAACCGTTTCAATGATGAGATCGACAGGGCGCGCGGCCTGGAAATAGGCATGCGCCAGTCGCTCCGGTCGAACCGGGGTGCGGGCCTCAATCTGCGCGCGGATTTTTGCGAAGGCATCAGTCTCATAAAGGGCCGCCTGCGAGCTCGCCTGCGCGCGCGCGGCGCTGGCTTCGCCGCCAAACCAGTCAAAGAAGACTTGCGGCCATATCGCGCCGCTTTCGGTCATCCAGGCATAGAAATCCTGCAGGAACAGGAGATCATCGCGCAGGTTTTCCGCCCGCTGCAATCCGAGCAGAGCCAGCGTGTGCGCCGCAAAACTCTCCTGGTAGGCCGGTTCGTAAACCTTCATGGCGGCGGACAGGTCGTCCGCCTCCGCGACGAGGCTCATCGCGCCGCCGAGTTGTTGCAAGGCCCACAACCCTTGTGTCGGTTGACGGCCGAACCGATAGAGGCCCTGACTGTCAAAATAGGCGGCGGTAAAATTCGGATCACTCTGCTCGAGAAAACGCCAGGGACCGAAATCGAATGTTTCGCCAGTTATGTTGAAATTGTCAGTGTTCATGACCCCGTGCACGAAGCCGGCCGCCATCCACTGGCCGATCATGCGTGCGGTGGCGGCGCTCATACGTTCGAACAAAGCAGGCGCCGCCTTGCCCAGGGCTTCATCCTCGCAGTCCGGATAGTAATGCCTGATCACGTGCCGGATCAGCGCCGCCATGGCTTCTGTGTCATCATGATAGGCGGCGCGCTGAAACGTGCCGAAGCGCAGATGCGAATGGTTGAGGCGCACCATGACGGCTGACCGCGTCGGCGAGGGTTCATCATTGCGATGCAAATCTTCGCCCGTCTCGATCAGACTGAAAATCTTCGATGTATTCACACCGAGGGCTTCGAGATAGCTGGCCGCCAGTACTTCGCGAACACCGCCCTTCAATGTCAGTCGTCCGTCCCCTTGCCGGGACCAGCGGGTCTGACCCGACCCCTTTGTGCCGAGATCGAGCCAACGTCCCGACGGATCCTTCAATTGCGCGAACAGGAAGCCGCGACCATCGCCAAGGTCCGGATTGTAAACGTGAAACTGGTGTCCATGATAGCGCAGCGCCAACGGCGTCTCGAGATTCCCCGGCAGCGATTCAAAGCGTCCGAAGTGGCGAGTCCATGCCGTCGCGTCATTCAGCTCCAGGCCAAGTTTTTCGGCCCAACGCGTGTTGCTGTAGCGCAACACCGTCTGTGGAAACGAGGCAGGCTCTGCTGCATCTGCGAAGAAGGAAGAAATTTCCAGAATAGGAGGGTTCATGCGCCCATCTACTTGCGTTTATGCGACGATTGATAGGGGTTTCTGGCATTTTTCTTCTGCGACGCGAAATTCTGACGGGGAATGGCCAACGCTGTCAATTCACCCATGTTGCGCCGCAACATAACTACCCTCTTTCACGTGTCGTTTACTGCCCTAGTCTTATTGGGCGACTGCGCCGTCGAAAGACGAAAAAGACGGTCGATTAGATTTTCACGGAGGAAAAATATGACGCTAAGTAGAAAACTCATCTGCGGAGCATCGCTTGCTGCGCTTATGGCAGGCGGAGCGGCCTACGCTCAGGACGAAGGCGGCGATGAGCTGCGTCAGCAGACGGTCACGGTGACAGGTTCGGCGATTGCCGGTACCCCAGAAGATGCGGCGCTTCCAGTTGATGTTTTAACTGTTGAAGACTTGAGGCTAGAGGGCAACCCAACCATTACGGAGTTAATTCGTAACCTCGGGCCGTCATCAGGTGTTGATGGCCAGACAAACCAGTTCGCTTCTAACGGGTTGGAAGGGACATCGAACATCAACTTACGCGGTCTCGGACCGGCACGGACGCTGGTCCTGATCAACGGTCGCCGTCAGGTCTTTTCGCCCCCCGCAATTGGAGAGCAGGCCCAACTCTTCGTTGACACCAACATGATCCCAAATGCCGCAATCGGGCGTGTTGAAGTGCTTAAAGATGGCGCAGCCGCGATTTATGGTTCGGACGCTATCGCGGGCGTTGTGAATTTCATCACGCGCGACGATCTCGACGGGTTTGAGATTGGTGGCGATTATGAAACCTTCGACGGCACGGACGGTAATTATACGATTTCTGGTGCTTATGGTATGCAAGGAGATGATTGGAGCTGGGTGACATCGGTTGGCTACCAATTCCGCTCTGAAGTGCCATTGCTTGAAAAAGACTGGGGCACGCCAACGCTCGCTGAGAATCCTGTAGCAGGTTACTCTTCACTCTCAAATCCGGGTAGATTTGTGACAATCGGCCTACTTCCAGATATGTCAGTCGGCGTTACTGGTAACGTGCGCGATGAGGGGTGTTTACCTCTCGGTGGTCAGCTAGCTGGAGATGGACAGTGCCGATTCCAGTTCACCCAGTTCGATAATCTCGTCGAAGAGGAAGAGCGTTTCCAGATCTTCTCTGAGTATAATCGGGAATTGGCGATTGGCGATTTCCATTTGGAAGTCCTGTATGGCAAGACCGATGTGCCAGAGTGGAAAACGTCGCCTTCTTATCCGCCACAGGCACTGACCAATCAGGTTGTCTTCCCGTCGCATCCGGGTTGGCAGCAATACATCACTGATAATCCGGGTTCAGCACTCGACAGCGCGCTTCAAGCACTGTTCATCGGTCGCGTGTACGGCTGGGGCGGTTTCCCGGGTACCGGTGGCGCGCAAGAAGGCTTCAGAGAGCACGACACGTTCCGAATTGCCGGCTCACTGCAAGGTGAATGGAGCAATGGGGTTACCTACGATTACGGTCTCGGATATTCGACCTCTGAACTCAACTCAAAAACCAATGACACCTATATTGTCGGTCTAACGGCTGCGCTTCAGGGCTTTGGTGTTTGCACAAACCCAATTGATGGCACCGATCCGGCAACCGGAACCCAGCCGTTCGGTTCGGGCTATACCGGTTCGCTCGTCGCGGGCCAGGGCGGATGCGAATATTATAACCCGTTCTCAAACGCTATCCCACAAGGTGCGATCAATGGCGCCACCAACCCCCAATTCAATCCCGCTCTGGCAAACTCTTTGACGCTCGCAGATTGGATGACTGATGGTGGCGTTGAGGGTACAACTACCAATGAATTGATCGTTGCGGATGCCGTGTTCTCCGGTCAAAGTAATGTTGAAGCTTCTGGGGGCACAGTCAGCTGGGCGGCCGGCGCTCAGATCCGGTATGAAGGCCGAGAAGTTTCCCCAACCGATCTGACGAATCTAAACATTACACCAGGACCTGGCGGCACAGGGGCTTTCTCGTTCCTAGCAGGCACAGTGCCTTCTGATCGTGATCAGACTATCTTTGCGGTTTTCGGCGAACTGCAGATTCCACTTTTCGAGAATCTAGATGTGCAGGTTGCTACCCGTTTCGAAGATTACGGTGGTGATGTTGGCTCCACGTTCGACCCGAAAGTCGCTGCGAAGTGGCAGGTTAGCGATAATCTAGCTCTGCGCGGATCAGCACAGACCTCCTTTAAAGGGCCGACTCTTAACCAACTGGGTGGTGTTGCTACCACTTTACAGTTTGTTGCCCCCACGTCGGCGTTTAAGGCTGTAGACCAGTTCGGTAATCCGGACCTTCAGCCGGAAAGCGCGTTTAGCTTTAATCTGGGTGCTTTATATCAGAACGACGGCTTCAGTGCGTCGTTAGACTATTACAATTTTGACTTTTCAGATCCGATTATTCTAGAAGAGCAGACGAACATTGTTTCTGCGGCGATTGCTGCGTTAGCCACACCAACCTTGGATGACGACGCGATACTGAGCCGGATTAGTTTCACAGATAACAACAACAACGGTATCAATGAAGCGAGTGAAATCTCCAGGATCGCGGTGAACGTTGCCAATGGACCTGATATCAAGACGTCGGGTGTTGATTTGCGGGTTGAGAACATCTGGGATATCAACAATGGTGCCGAGTTCGCGGTTGGTGCCGATGCTACCTATGTGTTCGAGTATGAAGTCGATCCATATTTCGTGGAAGGCGTCGCGATTGGTGGCGGTGACTATGCTGGACAGTTCAACCGGTCGAATTTCACTCGGTCATTACCGCAACTCAAGCTGAACGCCTTCGCGAATTATGCGCTAGGAGCACACAACCTGAGGGCCGTCGTTCGGTATGTTGATTCATATGATGATGAACGTCCGGCAGCAGCGCGCGGTAATGTCTATCCTGAGATTGATAGTCAAACGACTCTAGACGGCTTTTATAGCTTTACCAGTGATCGATTCGACTTGGACTTTGGCCTGTCTGTGATCAACGTCTTTGACGAAGATCCGCCCGCTGCAGCGTTCGACCTGAACTATGATCCATACACGCACAATCCATTTGGACGTACGTTCAAGGTCAGCCTGACCAAGCGGTTTGGTGGAAACTAGTCACCATCCATACAATTCTGAACTCAGAAAGGGCGACCCTCGGGTCGCCCTTTTTCTTTGTCGGTTGGCGAGGCGCGAGCTTGGAGCTTGAACAGGCCTGTTCTCACATGACGCCTTTAGTGTGGCTTACCAATGTGTGGTCAAAGCGGGCGTCGACTCAATACCGGGCTCTGCTAACGCAGGTTGGCATCCATGGCGGCTGGTAGAGGTGTTTTCACTTAGGCTCGACCGCCACAGGTCCTGACTTTCGTCAGGAGCTCGGTGAGCTTCCGGCTCGCCCGGCTAATTCAGCCCTTCGCGTCCGATCGCATAGAAGCGCTCGCGACGTTGGGATTTCAGCTCCTGCGGGCTGAGCGTGACCAGCGTCTGCAACGCCTTGTCGATTGCCTTGCCAGCGGCGCGAATGGCCTTCTCGGGTGCGCGGTGGGCGCCGCCAATCGGTTCCTTGACAATGCCGTCGACGACTTTCAGCTTTTTCAGGTCGTCGGCGGTAATCTTCATGGCGTCGGCCGCCTCTTTCGCCTTGGCCGCGTCGCGATAAAGAATCGACGCGCAACCCTCTGGCGAAATCACGGAATAGATCGAGTGTTCCATCATCAGGACATGATTGGCCGCCGCGATCGCGATGGCGCCGCCAGAGCCGCCTTCGCCAATGATCAGGGAAATCATCGGTACGTTCAGCGTCAGGCACCGCTCGGTCGACCGGGCAATGGCTTCGGCCTGGCCGCGCTCTTCCCCGGCCTTGCCCGGGAAGGCGCCAGATGTGTCGACAAAGGAGATCACGGGCAGGCCAAACCGGTCTGCCAGATCCATCAGACGCACAGCCTTGCGGTAGCCTTCAGGGTGGGCCATGCCGAAATTGTGCTTCAGGCGGCTTTCCGTCGTGCGGCCTTTTTCGTGCCCGATAATCACGACCGATTGCCCGTTAAAGGTGGCGAGGCCGCCGATAACGGCTTCATCGTTTCCAAATACACGGTCGCCGGCAAGTTCCTGGAAGTCTTCGAACAGATGCTCGATATAGTCGGAAAAATGCGGACGCTCAGGGTGGCGGGCGACCTGAGTCTTGCGCCAGGGATTGAGCGAGGAATAGGTATCCTTGAGCTGCTTGGCAGCCTTTTCCTTCAGCTTATTCAGCTCATCATTGATCTGTGGACCGCCTTCCTGGGCGGCAACGGCTTCCAGCTCGGCAATCTTGGTTTCAAGTTCGGCGAGCGGCTTTTCGAAGTCGAGATATGTCGTAATCATGGGCCCTAAATAGCGCTGCTTCGCGCAATTCGCTAGCCTTTTCCTGTCCCGGCGCTGTAGCGCTCGAATACCAGGACCGGGTCGCCGCGATAGTCTGTCGGGCCGATTTCGCGGTATCCGACCTTGTGCGCCACCGCGATCGAGGCCGTATTATCCGGATCGATGATACAGGTTGAGCGCCCGGGCGAGACCTCATCCAGCCAGTCATGTGCGGCTTTCACAGCCTCGCTTGCATAGCCTTTCCCCCAGGCATTTCTGGCGAGGACCCAGCCGGATTCCGGGCGGCCGGATATGTCCGGTACAATCCCGCGCATGAAGTCGGCAAAGCCAACTTCGCCGACAAAAATGTCAGTCTTTCTCTCGCGCACGATCCAGTAGCCATAGCCAAGCAGGGGCCACAATCCACGATTGCGTAATTGCGCGAACCACGCGTCTTGTGGATCGCGCGTACGGCCCCCGATATGCTTCACGACCGCTTCGTCGCCCCACATTTCCGCGACGTCTTGATAGTCGGACAGCTCGCACGGCTTCAGGCTAAGCCGGCGCGTGAGCAGGGTCGGCGGGTTCAAGCCTTGGCTTTCATCTGCTCAAGCATTTTTCCCATGGCTGCGTGAACCGTCTGGATGGCTTTCAGCGGACGCACCATGACCTTGAAGTCAACGATCTTGCCGTCGGCATCCCATTCGAGCATGTCGATTCCATTGACATGGATGCCGTCCATGTCTGTTTCGAATTCGAGCACGGCCTTGTCGCCGCAATCAAAGATCCGCGTATATTTGAATGTGCCATTGCCGAGCGTATTTCCCGCCGCGGTCAGGTAAGCGAAGGTTATCTCGCGCCCTTCCTGGGGCGTGTGGACGACGGGGCTGCGAAACACCACATCGGGATGCAGCATGTCCCACAATTGTGTCCGGTCATGGCCTTCCATCATATAATCGAACCAGGATTGTAGGTTCGGTTGGTAGCCTTTGACGGGTACGGCGTGCTGGTTTGCCATCGGGCGTCCTCCACTTTTTTAAAACGGTGAACGCCCGGCAGCATTTTGTCCAGTTCTGCCCTAGAGGAAGAGGGCGGCGGCAAGACCTGGAAAGAAGGCGAAGAAGCCGCCAATGCAGAATGCCGCGACGCTGATGCCCCACAGCGTCCAGCTGATCCGGCGCAGGCGGGTACAGGCCCGCGCTTTGACCGGGTCGACCGGGCAGGGAAGCGTCCGGGCGTGCCATTGCCAGGCACCTGACGCGGCAAGGACCAGGCCCGTCACGCCGAAGACCAGGGCCTTGTTGGCGCCAAACCAGGTGATGCCCGGAACCGCGCCAATGACTCCGGACCAGACGGCACCCATCCCGACCATGACCAGCATAGCGGGCAGGGCGCAGCAGATCAGCGTTGTCGCCGATGTGAACAGCGCCAGGGTCGCGGGAAGGACGCTCGGCGACTTCACCTCGTCCTGAACCACGGTCACGCGGTTTCTCTCTGGATCGAGACGAGATCATAGCCGGACTTCTTGACCAGGTCGGCGACCGTTTCGTCGCTGAGGTCTGCACCGGCTTTCAGCGTCACATGGATCTCACCCTTGTCGAGATCCACATGCACGTTCTCGACCGCGTCCTGTTTGCCAAACACTTTGGTGACGGCGCGGGCGCAGAAGTCGCAGACCATGCCATTCACTTTGGCGGTGATCATGCCTGAAGTGCCGATAGCGGCTTCGGCTGGCGTATCTTGCGCCATGGCAGCCGGCATTGCGATTGTGATCGATGTTGCCGCAAGGGCGATTGCAATAAGTTTCATCTGTCCTGTTCCTTTCTAAAAACGGACGATCCAGTTCAGCATGACCTCTTCAGACTCGGGGGTATACCCAATTTCGAGCAGCTGGACGTCATAGAAAAAGCGCACCAGAGGGGTGAGCTTGGTTGGGGTTTCGGCTTCGGGCTGGTTCTCGATTTGCAGCATCAGCCAGGTGTGCAAGTCGCCATAGTCACCAATATAGGGCGCAACACCGATACGAGCTGATTGCCGCGCATCCTGGTCAAAACCGAGATCATAGGCACGGCCTTCATAGGAGGCGAACCAGCGGCGCGTCTCCCAGTCGGCACCGATGCCGACAAAGCCCGCAGCTTCGACGTCGGCGCCGTCACCGAATGGATCGGCCTGCCCCGCGGCAGCCTTGAAATAGAGATTGGCCTGCGAATCGGGCGTGTTCCAGCGTTTCACGAGGCGATTGTATTGCACGCCGGTAAAGTGCCAGTCCTCGCCCCAATTGCGCTCCGAGTAGAGCCCGATCGAGTCCTGGAAAGTCGGTGAATAGTGCACATGCAGCGAAGACATATCGCCATTATTCATCTGCATCACCGTCCAGCCGCCCGGATAGGAGACGGGTCGCGCCTCTGCATTGGGGGACAAGATCGCAAAGCCGAACGCAAGCAAACTGCCTGCATAAGGGATGAGTTTCATTTGAGTTTCCTGATTGAGTTGATCCTTAGCGTGAAGGATCAGGCCCGCGGCGGCGGCGGTTCATACTCAAGCAGAATGGAATTTGCCGAATCCGGAAGCGGCATTGCCCACAGTGTCAGGCCAGGGACTGGCTGATCCAGATTCGGGGCATCCGTTGTGACGCCATTCCCAAGCAATGCGGCGCAGCAGCAGGTCTGCCCTTCATGGCTCGGCATCTCATGGTGCGAGGGGTGGTGGCTGGCCTCCATGGCCATGCCATCATGACAGGGCATGTCGGCAAGCATCTCATGACTCGAGCTCGGCGCTGCCATCTCCGTGCGCAGATCACATGGCTGCGCCACGGCCTCAAAGCCGAGGGCGAGCGCTGCGATGAGCCACATGAATGAAGTAAATGCGCGAAGCATGGGTACGGATATAGGTCAGGTGGTGCGAGCCGGCAATCGCGCAGGCATCTGCGAGAAAAACTACCCTTCCCGGCGCGCCTTCTCCTCAAGGCCTGAAATTCCCTGACGTTTTCTGAGCGCGGCGGCGACCTGGTCGAGGCTTACGCCCTTGGCGCGCAGGCCGACAAGCATGTGATAAATCAGATCTGCGGCTTCGGACGCACTTTCGCTGCGGCCTTCCGCTGCCAGCGCCAGCGCGAGTTCGGCTGCTTCTTCCGCAATCTTCTTGCCGCAATGAAGCTTGCCCTTGCGCAATAGTCGCGCCGTGTAGGAATCTTTCGGGTCGCCGCCGACGCGGCCATCAATGGTCTCGGCCAGATGGCCCATCAGATTTGCGAGATTGGCGGCGCTGCCGAGCGGTTTTTCAGACATGTACTCTTTCCTAAAGCGGCCGAACCGGTGCGCCAGCGGCGGTCAAGGCGGCGCGGGCTTCTTCTAAAGAAACTTCACCAAAATGGAAGATAGATGCCGCGAGTACGGCATTCGCGCCCGCTTCCAGCACCGCCGGTGCAAGATCCTCAGCGCTTCCGGCGCCGCCACTCGCAATCACGGGAATATTCACCGCATCTGTGACAGCTTTGGTCAGCGGCAAGTCGAAACCGGATTTGGTGCCGTCCTTGTCCATGCTGGTCAGCAGGATCTCGCCAGCGCCTTTGGCCTCGGCCAGTTTCGCAAATTCCACCGCGTCGATGCCGGTCGGCTTGCGCCCCCCATGCGTGAAGATTTCCCAATGGTCACCGGTCTTGCGCGCATCGATGGCAACCACGACGCACTGGCGGCCAGCTTTGGCGGCGCAGCGCGAGATCACGTCCGGGTCAGCGACAGCCGCGGAGTTGATCGCGACTTTGTCTGCGCCCGCGCGCAGCAGCTGGACCAAATTGTCGGCGTTGCGAACGCCGCCGCCGACCGTCAACGGCATGAAGCATTGCTCAGCCGTCGCGCTGACGACATCGAGCAGCGTCCCGCGGCCCTCATGGCTGGCGGTAATGTCGAGGAAACAAAGCTCGTCGGCACCTTGCGCGTCATAGGCTTTGGCAAGCGCCACCGGGTCGCCCGCATCGCGCAAGTCGACAAAGTTCACACCTTTGACGGTGCGACCATCTTTGACGTCGAGACAGGGAATGATGCGTGTCTTGAGCATTCGCCGCCTTTACCGGAGAACGGGCTGAGCGCGCAAGCTCAATCCTTGGCCGCGCGTTTGCGCCGCGGCGCTTTCGGGCCGAGCGAAGACGTCTTGGCCGGGTCCGGTGTCTTGTCCTTGAACTTGCAAAGATGCCGGATGGAACAATCCCAGCACTTTGGCTTGCGCGCCACGCAGGTATAGCGACCGTGCAGGATCAGCCAGTGATGCGCACCGAGTTTATATTCATCCGGTGTCGTGCGTTCGAGGCTCGCTTCGACCTGGTCCGGATCCTTTCCCGGGGCGAGGCCGGTGCGGTTCGAAACACGGAATATATGTGTATCCACGGCAATGGTTGGATGTCCGAAGGCTTCGTTGAGGACAACATTGGCAGTCTTTCGACCAACCCCTGGCAGACGGACAAGCTCTTCTCGGGTTTGCGGCACCTCGCCGTCAAAATCATCCAGGAGCATCTGACTGAGCGCGATGACATTCTTGGCCTTGTTCCTCCATAGGCCAATCGTCTTGATATGTTGCTCGACGCCTTCAAGGCCAAGCGCCAACATTTTTTCCGGCGTGTCGGCGGCTTTGAACAGGTCCTTGGTGGCCTTGTTGACGCCGACATCCGTGGCCTGCGCAGATAAGGCCACCGCGACGACCAGCGTATAAGGGTTGACGAAATCGAGCTCCGTTTTCGGATCGGGCCGGTCCTTGGCGAGCTCTGCAAAGAGCTCGGCGGCCTTTTCCTTGCCAAAGGTGCGCGGCGCGCGTTTGCGCTTGGATTTGGATTTCGTGGTGGTCATGAGGAGGTTTCTAAGGGCGCGGGTATGAATGTCATCCCGAAAAATGCGCCAGCATTTAGAACAAGATTTGAGAGATCATAGCGCTCTTTTGCGACCACCCGCCGCGCTTGTCGCCGCTCGATTATTTTGGCCTATACTCACCTCCATGCCGCCCATTCAAGACACCATCTATTTCGACGCGACCCTGACGCCGAACCGCTCGCTGAGCCCGCGGGCATTTACCGTGGTCATGCTGATCGTTGTTGCGATGAGCTTTATTGCCGGGCTGTCCTTTGTCTCGATGGGTGCGTTTCCGGTGATCGGGTTTTTTGGCCTCGACGCGCTGGCCATATGGTTCGCCTTTCGCTGGAGCTTTCGCAGTCTCAAACAGGAAACGCGCGTCCGGATCACCGCCGAACAGATTGAGCTCTCACACGAGCGCCCCGGCGCCGAAACGCGTACTGCCAGCCTGCCGACCGCGTTCACGAAGGTACACCTCGATTACCCCGCGCGCAGACCGAGTGAGCTGAAGCTGACCTATGGCGGCACGGCCTGGGTCATAGGTCGATTTTTGACCCCTTCTGAACGCAAGTCTCTCAAAGTGGCCATGGAGCGCGCCATCTGGAACGCCCAAAATGAGCGATATTCGACCTGAATCTAAAAAAATGACGCATGCGTCATGGTTTTTTCTGAATAGCTGTGTTAAGCTGACGCTAGCGTCATAATTGCGGCACCCCAGACCGCTTATCCGGAGGCACAGATGGCAGACACAGTAACAAAAATTCCGCACGGCTTGGAGCGCCCGAAAATCACGGTGCGCGAGCCTTTGCACCCAGGCTATTTCGAGTTCGGTGCAGACATTCCGCCGGCGTCCGAAGTTGATCTGGAAACCCTTGACGTGGTTGATCCCGAACTCTGGCGCCAGGGCAAGATGTGGGACCGGTTCAAGCGCCTGCGCGACGAAGATCCGCTGCACTGGACCCCGGACAGTTTCGTTGGTCCATACTGGTCCGTCACGCGGTATGAGGACGTGATGAAGATCGATATCGATCACAAGCGCTTCTCTTCGAGCTGGGAGCATGGCGGGATCGTTTTGGGTGAGCCGCTGGAAGATTTCGAGCTGCCAATGTTCATTGCGATGGATGAACCGCGCCACTCTGAGCAGCGCAAGACGGTTCAGCCGGCAGTTGCCCCGAATATGCTGAAAGAATTCGAACCGCTTATCCGGTCCCGGACACAACAGATTCTCGATCAGGTGCCGGTCGGCGAGCCGTTCGACTGGGTGGATACGGTGTCAATCGAGCTGACAACGATGATGCTCGCCACATTGTTCGACTTCCCGTTCGAAAATCGTCGACAGCTCACACGCTGGTCGGATGTCACGACCAATCGTGAGAACCCCGACATCTGTCCTGGCGGTGAGGAGCAGTGGAAGCAAGAGCTGCTCGAATGCCTGACCGCCTTCATGGGCATGTATGAAGAGCGCAAGCGTATCCCGCTCAAGAATGATCTGATCAGTCTTCTGGCGCATGGCGAGAAGACCAAGGATCTCGCGCCGATGGAGCTGCTCGGCAATGTCATCCTGCTGATCGTCGGCGGCAATGACACAACCCGTAACTCCATGACCGCCTCAGTCTATGGCCTCAACAAATTCCCGGAAGAATATGCCAAGCTGAAAGCCGATCCATCGCTGATCCCGAACATGGTGTCGGAAGTGATCCGCTGGCAGACCCCGCTCGCCTTCATGCGCCGCACAGCACTTGAAGATGTCGAGATGCACGGCAAGACGATCAAGAAAGGCGACCAGATCGCCATGTGGTATGTTTCCGGTAATCGTGACGAGCGGTTCTGGGAAGAAGACCCGAACAAGCTGATTATCGACCGCAAACAGGCCCGCAATCACCTGTCCTTTGGCTTCGGTATCCATCGCTGCGTCGGCAATCGTCTTGGCGAGCTGCAGCTGCGCATTCTCTGGGAAGAGATCCTCGAGCGCTTCAGCCACATCGAAGTCCTCGACGAACCAAGCCTGACCTCCGGCGCCTTTGTCAAAGGCTATACCTGGATGCCGGTCATCTGCCACCCGAAATAGGCGTCACTCCTCCCAGAACAGAAACGTTTGTCTTCGGTGACCCCTCAGCCGCACCCGGCTGAGGGGTCTTTTTAATGGGGTTGTATGGCGTCTACTCCCGGTGTGGGTACCGTCCAGACAAACCGTCCGTGTTCCTGACGAAAGTCAGGACCTAAGGCGGCTGGGTACATGATCAGCCAGCCGCCATGGGTGCCAACTTGCGTTGGCAGCGCGGACCTTGAACTGTCATCCCGGAAAGCGCGTGAGCGCTTATCCGGGAACCGGATGGCGGGGCACCCAAGGCTGGGTCCCGGCTCTCCGCTGCGCTCCGGCTGGGATGACAATTCAAGTCTTGCATTCCAACCCCACCCCGTAGTCCCGGGCTTGACCCGGGACCTCCCTCGGTGGCTTGAGCTCTTGATGGCACGAGGTCCCGGATCAAGTCCGGGACCACGGAAATTTTTGCGCCGCAGCTCAAGCAAAAGCGCCTCACCCGAGCCAATTGAGCCTCATCCTGAGCGAAGTCGAAGGACGAGGTGGGCTTCCGGAAGTCACAACCCACTCGCCGACACCTGCGCAGGCAGGTGTCCATGGACAATCGACTGCCAGCCAGACCGAAGCTTCCAGTCCCTGGGTCCCTGCCTGCGCAGGGACTGGCGGACTCCGGGAAGTGCGGCCCTGGCAAGCCCGGCCCCCGATCCTTAGATTTCGCTCAGGATGAGGGCCTGGGGAAGCGATGTTCGTGCCTGAATGTAAGCGGAAGCCAAACGCGGTTCAAAGCCCCCCGCCTCTAATCCTCGTCGCGCTCGATCAATCCGGACAGCAGGCCGCGGCCGCCGTCCAGCGTGATCGCTTCGCCGGTGATGATGGCGCTATTGGGGTTGCTCAGGAAAGCCGCGGTTTCGGCGATTTCCTCCGCCAGGGAGGGGCGGCCGAGCGGGGTGCGATCCTTTAGCCAGGGCTCGCGGCCTTCGTCGCGCGGCCGCAAGGCGACGATGGCGTTTACACGGACAGCTTCATTCGCGAGTTCGATCGCCGCGGCCTTGACGATGCCGAGAATAGCATGCTGCGACACGCTCTCGCTGAACCAGCCGGGCTGGGACATGCGCGCGCCGAGGGACAGCACGAAAGTGAACGTGCCAGTCTGGCGTGAGCGGTCGGCCGCGTTTTCAGTCTCAGGGCGCTCGGCAATCAGCTCAGGGGTAAACACGCGCAGGGTCTGGACCGCACCGCGTACGGTTTTCATGAGCACGCCTTCGAAATCTTCCATTTCAAGCTGCAGCAGCCGGTCCGACTCTGGCAGCGGCGGAATGCAGACGACATTGTCGACGAAATTATAGGTTTCGAGTGCCGCCGCCATGGCGTTGCGCAGGCCGAGTTTCGTGTGGATCGCGCCGTGATGATAGGCAATCTTGTCACCGGTCGTCTTGCGCAGCTCTTCCAGTGCCGCCGCGTCCGGATCGACGGCGAGCACGGCATGTCCCTCGTCCAGAAAACGGCGCGCGACAGACTCGCCCACCGTTTTGCCAAGCCCGATGATCAGGGTAACCGGTTTATCCATATGTGCGCTCCCGCCAGCAATGTTCAGGCGCTGACAAGGCGCACGGGCGGACTGTCAGAGCCTAGCTCGCCCTCAACATACCAATCTCTTCTTTAAGTCGAAGTTTCTGTCGTTTCAGATCTTTCAGGACAATATCATTGCCCGCCGGTCTTTTCTGCTCTTCGTGGATCTTTTCGTCGAGTTGCTCGTGGCGTTTCTTAAGCTCTTCGATTCGACCTTGCAGGGACATAGGCAGGCTCCTTCTCTCTCTGAAACGAAATCTGTGTCTTATGGGCAACAGCTAAACATAGGTTGTTGAGAGAGTCACGATGCGGTCGCGATGAATTTTGAATTAGAAATGATCTTGCGCGCCAGCGTTCTCCGGCGCTCGCTTTTTTTCGTTTTTGCGTCGAAACATGGTTTCATCTGCCTCCGCTATAAGGCTTGCCGCATTGCGTCCGCGTCGCCATTCCGCGACCCCGCAGGACGCCCCGAGATGCACCGATTCGAGATCACTATTGTCCGCATCGCGCACCACGATCGCGCCGATGAGCGACTCCAGCTTCATCGCTTTGGTATTCGCATCTGACAGTTCTGCGTGGGTGAAGGCGATACCAAATTCATCTCCGCCGAGCCGTCCGACAATGTCGCTCTGGCGGAGATTTTCAACCAGGGTTTCGGCAACATGCCTGATGACCGTGTCTCCGGTCGCATGGCCGAATCGGTCATTGATCAGCTTGAAGCGGTCGAGGTCGATAAAGATCATGCAGAGCGGTGTGCCGTAACGCTCAGCCAGAGAGATTTCGCGGGCCAGTTCCCGCTCAAATGCGCGGCGGTTGAAGATCGGGCAGAGCGCGTCCCGATCGGCAAGGTGCGCGGCGGTTTCTAGCTCCTGTTTCAGGCGCGCCCGGTCCTCACGCAGGCTGAGCACTTCGCCCGCCAGGGCTTCAATTGCCGCGCGCTCGCGAACCGGCAGAGCCTGCGGGTCAAGTCCAATCGCCGCTAGCAGGTCACGCCGGGCCTGGCACCGCGCTTCATAGCGGCGATCCATGGCGGTCTTGTCGAGCGACTCAGGCATTAATGGACCGTAGCGGAACTCGCCCGGGAAGCCCAGAGACTCTCGGGCTCCGAACAAGGCTTTCAATGGTTGACGCGGCAAGCAAGATTTCTATGTTGCGCGCTTTGAAACGGGGGGTCCGGATGGCCCAAACCTCGAATAGCGATGCGCCGGTTGTCGGCGTCATTATGGGCAGTCAGTCGGACTGGCCTGTCATGGAAAAAGCCTGCGAAATACTGGACGAGCTTGGCGTGGCGTACGCGGCGCAGATCGTCTCCGCGCACCGCACGCCCCAGCGGCTTTATGAGTATGCGACAAATGCCAGGGCGAAAGGCTTGAAAGTCATCATTGCCGGGGCTGGCGGCGCCGCGCATCTGCCGGGCATGGCCGCATCGATGACCCCGCTTCCCGTGCTGGGCGTGCCCGTACAGTCGCGTGCATTGAGTGGGATCGACAGTTTGTTGTCGATTGCGCAAATGCCGAAAGGGGTTCCTGTCGGGACGCTGGCCATCGGAGAGGCAGGCGCGGCGAATGCCGGAATTCTCGCCGCTTCAATCATCGCGCTGGAAGATCCAGGCGTGGCTGCCAAGCTGGACGCGTTCCGGGCGGCGCAGACCGAAGCGGTGCAGGAGACGCCGCAAACATGAGCGCGCTTACGGCTGGCGCCACGATCGGCATTCTTGGCGGCGGCCAGCTCGGACGCATGATGGCTAGCGCTGCAGCCCAGCTCGGCTTTGATGTTTCGATCTATTGCCCTGAACAGGACTGCCCAGCCGCGCGTGTGGCGGCGAGCCATGCGCGTGGGGCCTATACCGATATCGAGGCGTTGCTGAACTGGGCCAAAGGCTGCGACGTCGTCACCTATGAATTTGAGAACGTCCCGGTTGAGGCCGCCAAGGCGCTGATCGAGGCGGGGGTTTGCGTCCGCCCGGGTTCACAGCCACTGGAAGTCTCGCAAGACCGGCTGGTCGAGAAATCATTTTTGCGCGAATGCGGGATAGAGACGGCGGACTTTGCCGAGGTCAACACAGCTGGCGATATTGAAGCGCCGCTGGAAAGATTTGGTGGCCGCGGGATTCTGAAGACGCGGCGTGACGGCTATGACGGCAAGGGGCAAGTGCGGCTCGAAACAGGCGATGATCTCGAGGCCGCCCACAAAGCCCTCGCCAACGCCCCCTGCATCCTGGAAGCCATGGTGCCGTTCGAGCGGGAAGTGTCTGTCATCATCGCGCGCGATGCGGTCGGCGACACGCTTTGCTATGACCTGCCGCGCAATGAGCATGTGAACGGCATTTTGAAGCGCTCGGTGGTGCCGAGCGACCTTGCTGAGGACGTGACCAAACGCGCCGAAGCCGCCGCTGAAGCGCTGGTCCATGCGATGAATTATGTCGGTGTGCTCGCGCTGGAATTTTTTGTGCTCGAAGACGGCAGCCTTCTCGCCAATGAGTTTGCGCCGCGGGTCCACAATTCAGGACACTGGACGCCGGAAGCCTGCGCGACCGGCCAGTTCGAGCAGCACATCCGTGCCGTGGCCGGGTGGCCGCTTGGTCCGGTGACGCGATATCATGATGTCGAAATGCTAAACCTGCTGGGCGAAGAAGCGCTGGTGCCACCAGACGTCTTGTCGGCCGACGGCGTGTTGACGCTCTACGGCAAGCGGAAAGCCAAGCCCGGTCGCAAAATGGGACACCTGGTCAGGCGGCGGTCCTGAACGCGAAGCGGCTATATCCGAGGAATGAAAAGAGCGTTGTGGTCCCTACAGCGACGATGATGGCGAGCGCTGGCGGGAAGCCTGAAAGGCTGAGCAGAAGCGCCGTGTAGATGGCATAGCTCAGGATAGCGGCCAGGATCGCCACGATGAAGTAACGCGCGCCTTCGCTGGTCTGGCTCGTGCGGCTGGCGCCGAACGTCAAAGCGCGATTGAGCCGCCAGGTCGTTATCATCGCGAACATGATCCCGAAGACACGCGAGGTGAACGGATCGATCCCGCGATGGATGAGCAATAGAGTGAGACCGGTATCAACGATAAAGCCGGTGCCGCCGACGCCTGCAAATCGGGCGAACTTGTTCACCTGCGCCGTGTTCATCTTGTCCAGTCCTGGGCGGGGTAGCTGAGAAAGACAGCGCGCTTTGCCTCGGTGCGGGCCCGCGCCAGGCTGTCCAGAATCAGGCCGCAAACCGCTGAAATGGACGCCATCAGGACGAGGCTGGTCGCCAGGATTGCTGTCGGGAAGCGCGGCACCAGTCCGGTCTCGATATAGGTCAGGAAAAGCGGCGCGGCGAGAATGCCTGCCAGCGCCACAAGGGCCAGCCCGATGGCGCCGAAAAAGGCAGCAGGCCGGGTTTCCTTGGCGAGCATGGCAAACATGCCGAGAATCCGGAATCCATCGCTGAATGTGCGCAGTTTCGAATGACTGTCTTCCGGGCGAATGCCGTACTGGGTCGGGCGTTCCAGGGTCGATATCCCGAGTTGGCTGCAATGTACCGACATTTCGGTTTCAATCTCAAATCCGCTGGAGACAGCCGGGAAGGACTTCACAAAGCGGCGCGAAAACACGCGATAGCCCGAAAAAATGTCGGAGAATTGTTTGCCGAACAAGCGGCCATAGATCTTGTTGAAGATCTTGTTGCCAAGGGCGTGGCCTTCGCGGCCGGCATCCTTGGTCACGTCTGCGCGGGTGCCGACCACCATGTCGACATGATTGCGCTTGAGCAATTCGATCAGCGTATTCGCGACTGTGGCATCATAGGTGTCATCGCCATCCACCATCAGGTAGATGTCGGCTTCCACGTCAGAAAAGATGCGGCGCACGACATGGCCTTTACCCTGGCGGCGCTCGCTGCGAACGATGGCACCGGCTTCGCGAGCGATCTGAGCTGTATTATCGGTCGAGTTATTGTCGAACACATAGATGTCTGCGCCCGGCAGGGCCGCTTTGAAATCGGCGATCACTTTGGCGATCGTCACCGCCTCATTATAGCATGGAATCGTCACCGCGATGCGGGGCTCTGCGGCGTTGCTTTGCGCGGATGGATTGGAGCCTTCAAAGGCGCGGCGCATCGGTGAAGCCTTTCAGTAACCTCACTATGCGATAGCCCGACTATACTTAAGGACGGGTAAGGCCCCGGGAGCAAATTACTAATGGCGTCTTCACACATTCGCCCTGCTGACGGGCGTATCGATGGTAAATGGGCGGTCTGGGCTGTTGCAGGCGCGTTCCTGCTCTTCTTGCTGCCGCGGATCTCAGATATGTTTGCAGGCTGGCTGCCTGATGCAGACGACCTGACGCGGTTGCAGCAAATTCGCGACATGCTCGATGGACAAAGCTGGTTCGATGTCGATCAGGCGCGCTTGCTCACCCCGGAAGGCGGCGAGATGCACTGGTCCCGCATCCCGGATCTGTTCATTGCAGGCCTCATTCTCATCTTTCAGCCCTTTCTGGGCCGAACAGCGGCGGAATCGCTCGCGGCAGGGATTTGGCCCCTCATTCTGCTGGCCGCGGCGTTTACCTTTTTGACCCAGATCATGCAGCGATTGCAGATGAACAGGGCTGGCCAGGTGTTTGGCCTGATCTTTTTTGCGACGTCCGCGGCGATTTACAATTTCTGGCCCGGCCGGATCGATCACCATGGCTTTGTTGTGGTCCTGACCCTCGGCGGGTTCGCGTCTGTCCTGTCGCCAACGCTCAGCAATCGGTCTGGAATCATACTCGCCCTCTGCGTCACAGCGATGCTCTCAATCGCGCTTGAATCGCTGCCCTATGTTGCCGGTCTGATCGCGATTATGGGCCTGTTCTGGATCGTGCGCGGTCATCGTGAAGGCGTGCGTCTCGGCGCATTTGGCGGCGCTCTGATCGCATTTGCGCTCCTGTTCTACGGACTGGATGCGCCGGGATGGTCAGCTGCGCGGTTCACCTGTGATGCGTATGGCACGTCGCACTTAGCGGGTTTCCTGACTGGCGGCAGCCTGTTCCTTCTGCTGGGCATTTTCGGAGGCGCGCTAGGGACATGGTGGGCGCGGCTCGCTGCCGGAGCAGTTGCAGGTGCGATAACGCTGGCCGTCGTCGTCGCGGTCAATCCGGCTTGCCTTGCTGATCCTTATGCGACGGTTCCAGAATCGGTGCGCTTGTCCTGGCTCAACCTGGTTGGCGAAGCCAAACCGTTGACCACCCTGATGGCAGAAGAACCCGGGCGCGTGATCTGGGTGTTCGGATTTCTCGCCGCGGCCAGTGTTGCCACCGCCGCCATGATCTACACGGCGCGCGAGGACCAGCGCATGGCGCGGATAGGTCTGGCCTTGTTGTTCGCTTTGTCCGTCATCACAACAATCTGGCAGATCCGCGGCCAGTCCTTCTCACACGTCTTCGCGGCGGTCGGGGCTGGATGGCTCGTCGGTATTCTCTTCGCGCGCTGGCGGTCCGAGGGCGGCGCAGGTCCGCTGTTTGCCGCTATTTTCGCGGGTCTCCTGGTGTCGCCCATGACCTGGGAGAAGGTCTCGACCGCGATCCCGAGCCGGCTGGCGCCCGCGAAGAATGTGGAATGCATCACGCCATCTGCCTATGCAGGTCTTAACGCGGGCGCCGAGATGCGTATTCTGGCGCCCATTATTATCGGGCCGCACATCATCGCGCGTACGCCGCATGCGGTCTTTGCCGGTCCTTATCATCGCAACATTCAAGGTATTGAACGCTCAATTGATGTCTTGATAGGACCAGCAGATCAGGCTCACGCCAAATTGCTGGATATGGGAGCGACGCACCTGGTTTTCTGCAGGGGCCTGCGGGAAACCACCCGCTATGGCGATATCTGGCCGGATGGCCTGGCGGCGCAGCTCAACCGGGACGAGATCCCGGACTGGCTGGAACCTGCGGATGGCCTGACTGAAACCGATGGCGTCGTCAGGCTGTACCGGATCAAGCCGGAATAGGTGGCATGCATAACATGTCAGCGCCGTTGACCCCGAAACGGGTTTGCGGCAAAGGAGGCCATGACAAAACTAGAAACTACAAAAACAATAATAAATGAGCTGGAAAAGCTCTATTCAGAAGCGGTTGATGCGCTGTGCTCTGCCCTTCAAGACTTCCTCCAGGATGGCAAGACCCCCGACCCGGATGCGCGTGCAAACGGCGCGTTCTGCTATCCGGAACTCGTGATCGAGTATAATCCGGACGGACCGCCGCCCCCTATTTCACGGGCGTTTGGCAAGATGTCAGAAGCGGGCACCTACTTGACCACGGTTGCCCAGCCTGAATTTTTCAGCCGCTATTTGAGCGAGCAGCTCGAGCTCTTGCTGCGTGACTATGATGTCGACGTTCATGTCCGCCGCTCGACCACGGAAATCCCTTACGCCTACGTCTGGGAACAGGGTCAAGCCAATGGGCTGGACGAGATTAATCCGGCGGAACTGGCAAAATGGTTTCCATCGCCGCAACTGTCCGACATTGGCGATGAGATTGCTGATGGCGAGTTGTTCGAGCCCTATGACCATCGCCCGCTCGCACTTTTTGATGCGCCGCGAACTGACTTTTCGCTAAAGCGCTTGCAGCACTATACCGGCACACCGGTAAAGCATTTTCAGCGCTATTTGCTGTTCACCAATTATCACCGCTATGTCGATGCCTTTGTCGACTGGGGCCTGGAAGAGCTGAGCAATGGCGGGCGCTACAAGCAGCTCTCCGTGGCTGGTGGGCTTGTCGTCGATAGCACGACCGAAAACGCCCGTGAGCAGATCGACAATGCGCCGTGGCGCCGGTTCCAGATGCCTGCCTATCACCTGACAGCAAAAGACGGGTCTGGCATTACGCTGGTCAATATCGGCGTCGGACCATCGAATGCGAAGACGATCACCGACCATCTGGCCGTGCTGCGCCCCGAATGCTGGATCATGGTGGGACATTGCGGCGGCTTGCGCCACAGCCAGACCATCGGGGACTATGTGCTCGCGCACGCCTATTTGCGCGATGACCATGTGCTGGATGACGTTCTGTCGCCTGATATTCCGATCCCGCCGATTGCCGAAGTGCAAGTCGCTTTGCAGGAAGCAGCCGCCGACGTGACGGGCGAGAGCGGCGAGGCGCTCAAAAAACGCCTGCGCACGGGAACCGTGGTTACAACCGATGACCGCAACTGGGAGCTTCGCTTCTCTGATAGCGCCCGCCGGTTCAACCAGTCGCGGGCGATTGCGATTGATATGGAGAGCGCCACGATTGCGGCCAATGGCTTTCGGTTGCGGGTGCCGTATGGCGTCCTGCTCTGCGTCTCCGACAAGCCCTTGCATGGCGAGATCAAACTGCCCGGCGCCGCCAATAAATTCTATGAGAAATCTATCGGTCAGCATTTGCAGATTGGCGTCGCGACGCTTGAGAAACTGGCCAGTGAAGGCGCCGCCTTGCACAGCCGGAAACTGCGCGCCTTCGACGAACCGCCATTCAGATAGGAGAGGTCATGCAAGACCGGGTCAAAAGCTTCGAGAATGTTCGCAACTTTCGCGATTTCGGTGGATATCAGGGCGCCGACGGTGCGCGTGTCAAAACGGGCGCGCTGTTTCGGTCTGCTCAGTTCGGCGAGGCCAGCGAGGCCGACATGGCGGCGCTCGAAACCTATCGCATCAGGGTCCAGGCAGACTTGCGCCGCCCGGACGAGCGAGAGCGCCATGGCCATCGCTGGCCGATTGAAGGCGTTACCGTGATCTCCAGCGACCTCGGATCCGCCACACAGGCGCCGCATGTGCGGTTTCTCTCAGAAGTGGCTGTGGATGCTCCGCAGGCGCGCGGCTGGATGGTCGATTATTATCGCGAAGCGCCCTTCAAGCCGCAGCATATCGAGACGTTTTCCGCCTGGTTCTCTGCCCTCGCAGATCTGGATGAGGGGGACGCTGCGGTCGTCAATTGCGCTGCAGGGAAAGACCGCACCGGCATCCTGTGCGCCTTGACGCATCATATTCTCGGTGTCGATCACGATACGATTTTCGCCGATTATGAACTCACCAATGAGGCGGCGAATGTTGCTGAGCGCTTGCCGGAAATGGCGGCTATGTTCAATCAGCATATCGGCAAGGACTATGACGACGACGTGTATCATCCCTTCGTGGGCGTCAGCGCCGAATTCCTCCACGGGGCCCTCGACAGCATCACCGCGCGCGCCGGTAGCATAGATAGTTATCTAGCCGATACGCTTGGCGTGGGGTCTGCAGAAACAGCACAATTGCGCGCGAAATATCTAGTTTAGAGCGTCCCGCAGCCTTGCCTGAGCTTTGGAGAATCCACGTGATGCGTGGACCTGGCCAGGCTCGACGTCGATGGTCGCCGCCTTATCCGGGTAACCGGGCTTAACTGTCGGTCAGCTGTGCTGCAAACTTCTTGGCGAAGCGGCGTGATGCGCGGTTGGCATCTGTCCAGGTTCCGGATCCGATCACGTTACGTATATTGTTTTCGAACCAGCCATATTCCTGGGTCGCAAGCACATTTCCGTCCGCATCATAGGCCGTTCCCGTGAGTTCCATGCCGCCGAGGGAAATCGAACGAAATGAATCGAGGCCGGGGCGGTCGCTCAATTGCTGGAAAGTCGGGCGGTTCGGTTTTGCGTTGACGATGACGACGTCGACCCGCGCGGGTGAAACGCCAGCTCTTTCAAACGCATTGTCGAGGTCGTCGATGATGTCTTCTGTCAGCGTTTCGCCCTCGCGCTCACCAAAATTCTCGCTGAGCTCTTCGGCAAAGTCGTCGCTATAAGTAACGGCAACTTCGGTCGCGACGGCGGTCGGCAGGATTGCCAGAGCGCCAATGGCAGCAAAGATGGTCTTCATGGGCACAGTCCTTTCCTGATCAGAACAGGATAGAATATAGTGCAATATTCCATCCTGTTCCAATCACTTGCTCGGGAGCCAGGTTAAATTGTGTCCACAAACACGATTTCAGCGTCCTCGACCCCTTTGAGCGTGAGGCTTGCAGCGCCGGTAATCGCGGCGCCGTCACGGGCGTTCAGGACCTCGCCGTTCAGCTCAACCGAGCCAGCTGCGAGCACCAGATAGCCATAGCGCCCTTCGCTGACCTGATAGTCCAGCGTTTCGCCCGCTTTCAGCGTTGCGCCAAGAACAGCTGCATTCTGGCGGATCGGCAAAGCGCCGTCTTCACCGCGGCCGCTGGCGAGGACGGCCCATTCACCGGACCGATCGGCTTTCGGGAAGGCCTTGGCGCCCCAATCCGGTGCGCCGCCTGCCTCTGCTGGTTCGATCCAGAGCTGGAAGATGGTCGTGTCTACGCTTTCTGCGTTCCATTCAGAGTGCTGGACGCCGTTCCCGGCGCTCATCACCTGAACATCACCGGCTTCAGTGCGTCCTTTATTGCCCATCGAGTCCTGGTGCGTGATCGCGCCGGTTCGGACATAGGTGATGATTTCCATGTCGCGATGGCCATGCGGCGGGAAACCGGTGCCGGAACGGATCGTATCATCGTTCCAGACCCGCAGCTTGCCATGCCCCATCCGGGATGGATCGTAATAATGCGAAAACGAGAAATGATAATGGGCGTTCAGCCAGTCATTCTCAAATGTTCCCAAATCGGAAAAGCGTCTGATTTCAATCATGAATGCCTCCATAAGTGTTGCGTTGCAGGCAAAGTGGCGGCGCGGCCACCTGCCGGGTAGGGCGCCGCGCCTGAATTCAATTATGCAGAATGTGTATGACTAAGCCGGTCAGTCCAGCTTTTGCAGCACAATATCCTTGTAGTGCACGCGGCTGTCAGGGTCATGAGCCTGCAAGGCAAACGTCCCGGAGGAGAGACGAATGTCCGGATTCGCCCAGTCATCTGGTTGTTTCCATTTGACCAGCAGCTCGCCATTCACTCGGGTTGTGACCGTGCCATCTTCGACGCGGATGACGTAGTCGAACCATTCTTCGTCGAGATGCGGCGCGGTTTCGCGGGTGACATAGGCGTTGGTATCAAAACCGAGCGCAGGCACCTCTTCGTCGCTCGCATAGGCGCGAATATCAGCGATTGCATAGAGGCTGCCAGTCTTGCGGTAGTCATATTGCGTGGCATTGACCTGCGCTTCCAGGCCTTTGCTTGGCCAACCCTCGGCTTGATAGGTGGTGTGAAAATAAACGCCGGAATTGGCACCAGGCTGCGTCATGACTTTCAGGGACAGCTCGAAATCGGTGAATTCTGTGCCATGCTCGCCGCTATAGAACAGGTGGGCGCGCGGGCCTTCGGCGATGATCGCGCCATCTTCGACGCGGAAGCTCTCCGGATTCTCCGCCGTCACCGTCCAGCCATCGAGTGTGCTGCCGTCAAACAGGGATATTTTGTCCTGGGCACTGGCGGACGGCACGCTGGCTGTGCAGGCGCTGGCGGCGAGGAGGGCGGCGCTGAGGCCGATGACGCGGAGGTGAGGGGTGGTGGTCATCTGATTAAAGTCCTTCCGGCATGTCGAGCCCGAGCTCATCCAGGGCAGATTGCAAATGTTCGAGGGCTTGTGGCGTGGGCCCCGCATAATCCCCCATCGACGGCTGGTTTCCGATATAGCCCAGCCAGGCGCTGCCGGGCTCGGATGCGAAAAAGGCAGATACGGAAAGATTGCGGAACCGGTCGAACGCGGCGGCGTGCGGCGCAAGGCCATCGCCCACCCGGTCGGCCCAGGCGATCTGGTCGAGTGCGCCGGTTTGGACCGTCTCTGAGGCACTGGCGAAAGAGGCGCTTCCAGCCGCGCGAGCCTCCGCTTCGAGCCACTCGAACATCGCAAAAAGAGTCTCGCGATCGGTTTGAGTCTGTTCGTAAGGCGACGACACCCACTCATCGATGAAACCGGTCAGGCCAAGCGCGCTTCCGGACGGGATCTCGTCCATGGCTGGCACAACCAGATCGATCAGTGCCGAGACCAGGTCCTTTTGCGCCTGTGTCATGGTCAGCTGCCAGGGCGCGACAGGGTTCATCATATCCGGGTCGGCGCCATAAGTTGTTCCGGAGATCGGGCTGGGGACGCCGAGCAACAGGTCAGGCTCCGAGGGCGGTTGGGCAGGGGAACATGCCGCCAATGCAGGTGTCGCCCCCAATCCCACCAGCAGCCATTTCAGGGTTGTGCGCCGGTCGGTCTCGGGAAGATTGAGCTTGCTCATAGTGTCCCCCGCTTCATCTCATTCGCCAGATAATCGGCCCCGCGCATCGCCAATGTGAGGATAGACAGCGTCGGGTTCTTGTGTGCCTTCGAGGCGAAGATTGCCCCGTCCAGAATGAACAGGTTCGGCACGTCCCAGGTTTGCCCATAGCTGTTGGTGACGGAGTCCGCAGCGCGCGCGCCCATGCGCGCCGTGCCAATCTCGTGGATGATTTCGCCGCCCGCGGCAATCGCCTCTGCCGGGGCCTTGACGTCACTGACAACACGCCCGCCCATCCGTTCAATCAGCTCGATGGACGCCTGCTGCGCGTGAGCGACCTGGCCATATTCATGTTCGGAATGCTTGTAGTGAAATTTCAGGACTGGAATGCCGAACTTGTCTTTCTGGTTAGTATCAATCTCGGCATAGCAATGTTCGTTCGGGATCATCTCACCGCGCTGAGCGAAATGGATGAAGCTGCCATAATATCGCCGCGCGGTTTCCAGGGCGCCGCGCCCATAGCCATCCATCCCGGCGCCCCAGCCCATGCCGGGCGCGCTGAACTGAGAATAGACTTCCAGATGATAGCCCCGC
The DNA here is from genome assembly GCA_041984335.1 of Henriciella sp. Taxonomy (GTDB): domain Bacteria; phylum Pseudomonadota; class Alphaproteobacteria; order Caulobacterales; family Hyphomonadaceae; genus Henriciella. The sequence goes on from JBHIYI010000001.1 coordinate 229,652, forward strand.
GGAAAGTCGAGCTGACCTGCGGCCTGTTCTTCATAGAGCCAGAACGGGATATAGACATGCATGCCCATCGCCCCGTCCTCATTATAGCGCGGGCGGTCTTCCAGGGCTGGAATCTGACCGGTGATGCCGGATCCGACTGTGTCCATCAGATTGCGTCCGACTTGCCCTGATGAATTGGCAAGGCCGCCACTATCCCTGGCATTCGAGTTGAGCAGGATGCGCGCGCTCTCTGCGGCGCTGGCGGCGAGAATGACGGCGCGGGCACCGATGAAACGGTGCTCGCCTGTGGCTTTGTCGATATAGCGGACGCCATTGGCTTTGCCGTCGTCGCCCGTAGTGATTTCATAGACCATCGCGTCCGTCGTGATGGTCAGTCTTCCCGTTTCGCGCGCCCAGGGCAGAAGCGATGTCGTGGTCTGGAAGGCCGCGCCAATATTGCACCCCCGGCCGCACTCAGATGCCCAGAAGCAGGCCGAGCGCCCATCGCCGGGATCTCGGGTCAGGACGGCGCGCCGGGCCGGGACGCAGGGGATACCGATATCGGCGGCTGCGGCCGCTGCGAACAGTTCTGGCACGCGCGCTTTCGGCGGCGGCTGCAACACGCCCGCGCCGCTATCCGGGTGATTGGTTAGCCCCGAATTGACGCCATAAACGCCGATCAGTTCTTCGGTTCGATCATACCACGGCGCGAGCTCTTCATAGCTGATCGGCCAGTCATAGCCGAGGCCGTCGCGGGTCCTTGGTTTGAAATCATACTCGCCCATCCGGAACGAGTTGCGGGCCCAGTGATTGGTGCGCCCGCCCAGCATACGGGTGCGCCACCACTTGAACTCGGATCCTTCTCCGGAGGAATAAGGCTCCCCCTCAATGTCCCAGCCGCCATCAATGGTCGCATCATAGTAACCGAAAGCCTTGTCCGGCGTCGATGTGCCGAGCAGCGGCGCGTCGCGATTCTCTGCAAACATAGGCGTTTCCTGAGCCGGATCGTAATCGCGCCCGGCTTCCAGCATGTGCACCTTGACCCCGGCCTGGGTGAGCACATAGGCGGCCATCCCGCCGCCGGCCCCCGACCCGATCACGAGCACGTCATGCTCATGTTCTGCCATGCTGCCGTGTCCTCCCTCGGTCTTTGCAAGGAAGACTAGCGACCAAATGAGAGAATGGGCAAGTGCGATCTTCGCGGGCTCAGGATTTGAGGCGAACGAAAAAACCCCCGCCAGAAGCGGGGGTTTCTCTCAAGGGGAACCTGTGCGTTGGGTTCCAGGGAGGGGGATAATCTACTGGATCCGGACAGACGCGCCGCTGGATGTATCCTTGGTCACATCTGAAGGATTGCCGCTGACAGTGATCGATGAGCCGCTGGAGGCATCAACATCAACCCTTGTCGAAGCAAAGACGCGGATGGACGAGCCGCTGGAGGCGTCGACATCGGCGCTGCTGCATTCCAGCTTCTGCAGCGACACGCTAGATCCTGAAGAGGCATCGAGGTCGAGCGACTGGCAGGCGCCTTCAATGCTGATCGACGAACCGCTTGACGCATCCACTTCCAGATCACCGGCGACCACATTGCCTTTGAAAGAGGCGCCAGATCCGGTGTCGATTGAGGTGAGGTTCGGCGACGCGGCATAGACGGTCAGCTGCGGCCCACGGCGACCCCATTTGGAGCCGTTCTTACGCTTTGCGACCAGAGTATCGTCTGCGACTTTGATCTCGACCTGTTCCCAGCTGCCGCGTTCGAGCTTGGCAGTGACAGACGGGTTTGGATCCTGGGTGTAGACCACAGCGATACCGCTGCCGACATCAACCTTGTTGAAATTGCTGGTCCCGAAATCGCGCGTTTCCGGAGATGTGACGCCTTCATATTCTTCGTCATCTCCATTGGCGCGCATGATCCAGACATTGCGACGCTCAGCGCGGGCGGCTTCCCGCTCAACCTGCGCTTCGGCCCGATCCCGGACGCGCTCCGCCCGTTCGGCGTCACGCTCGGCACGCTCGACCATCAATTCGATCTGGCTTTCCATATTCTCGGCGTGAAGCTCTGCCCAGCGTTCGATGTGCGGCTCCATCTGCTCGGCCCAGGCATCGGCGCGCTCTTCCACGACTTCGCCCCAGGCTTCCATTTCCTCGCCCCAGGCTTCCATCTTGGCTTCCCATTCGGCGAATTCTGGCGAGTCTTCCATGGCTTCGAGCGCGGCGAGCTTTTCGGTATCAAACTCAAAGCGGAAATTGTTGCCATCCTGCTCGAACATCATGCCGTCAAAGCCTGGGAGCGCGGGCATAGGCGGCATGGCGGGCATTGGCGGCATGTCGTCCATGTCGAAAGCGAAGGTCTCTCCATCAACGGTGAAGGAGAAGCTCATATCGCTCGCGCCGTCCACCACAAACACGTTGTGAGATTCATCATCATTGAGCGCTTCTTCTTGCGGAGCGCCGTCAAGTTCCTGTGCAACGGAGGAAGTACACGATGCGGTGGCGAAAATCGCACCGGCTCCAAGAGCCACAGCGAGTGTGCCTCCCATGAGCCGGCTGCGGAGAGTAGGTGTGGGATGCGTCATCATTATTAGTCTTTCTTTTATCGGATGAGCGAGGGTCAGGCTCGCCGCAGCGATGCGACGATCTGAAGGACGGGCAAGGCGAGCGGCCTTGACCAGGGTCCGGCCATAAGCGGCAGGAGACAGTTTCGCACGGGCGATCACGTCGGCATCACAGGCCGCTTCCTGATCTGTGCGGAAAGCTTTCAGCGCGACATGGGCAAACGGATTGAACCATTGCGTCGCAGCGACGATGCGTGCCGCCTGGAATGCCCAGAGATCGCGGCGTTTCAGGTGCATCAGTTCGTGGACGAGCGCATCGCGGCGTTCGGCGGCGTCATAATCCTCTTCGAACCACATGGGTAGAAGAATGACAGGCTTGGTGAGCCCGGTTACCAGAGGACCGCTGCAGAGGAGGCTGGCACGTACGTCGGGGATGCGCTTCACGCCCAATTGCTTGGCGATACGCGTCGTTTCAGCCACGGTAGCAGGTTCAGCCGGTTCTGAATCGGCTTTGATAAGACCGAGGAACTGACGCTGTTGATACAGCGAGCGACCAAGCCAGAGGACCATCCCGGTGAGCCAGACACTCGTCAGGATCAGGGGCGCCTGGACCAGGATAGCCTCCAGCAAGCTTGTTCCAGTGGCCGCTGCTGGGGCAGCAGTATCGGGAATCGCTAGAATTGGCGGTTCGACCGACGCGATGAGGGCCTCCGACTCAACATCAATGCGCGCTGTGAACTCATTCGTCGGGGACCAGATGAATTCGTGCGTTCCAGCCGCTTCTTCCACTGGCGCCGGGCGATTGAAGCCGAGCAGGCCCGCCAGCGACCAGTTTCCGGGGAGTGGCGGCGTCACAAATCGCGCCAGCGGCAGGGCCCAGAGCAGATAGGCCGCTTTAGCCCCAAAGCGCATGGCAAAGGGCTTTCGAATGACCAGGACCAACAGGACCAGCATGCCAACGGCAAACGTGGTCAGAATGGCTTCCTGAACAAGTGGATGAAATTCTGTCCAGCTCATTGCTTCAGTCTCCCCAACAAAGCTTCGAGTTCTTCGATATCGTCATCGCTGAGCCCGCGGGCATCAGCCAGTTGCGCCACCAGCGGGGCGGCGCGACCGCCAAACAGCTTGTCGATCAGCTGTCCGGCTTCTTTCTTCTGATAGTCGCGTTTGGCGACGGTTGGCCGGTAAAGGTAACGACGACCATCTGCCTGTGTCTCCAGCGCGCCTTTCTCGACCAGGCGCGAAAGCAGGGTTTTCACCGTGCGCGGACTCCAGTCCTGTTCGCCGTCCAGTGCGTCGACGATTTCCGACGCCCCAATGCCAGGCTGCTTCCACAGCACTTTCATGATTTCCAGTTCGGCCGGAGTGATTTGCAGACTCATCATCTCACCTTTTGACTACAAATGTGGTCATTAATGATGACTACAGGTGTGGTCAATAGGGAAATTGTGACTCTTTGTTAAAGTTTAGATATGCGTGAGTTGAGCGGTGGAAGAGCCGCGTCGCCAATGAAAGGCGGCATGTCCGGCGGATAAAATATATAAACCCTCAACCGCCATGGATCCTGACTTTCGACAGGGAGGCGGGAAAACGAGTTCAGCTAGACCGCGTCGCGGTGGTGCAGTTCTGACGGCGCGCTTGTGCCGGTCGCCGCATCTATCCCAATCGTTTCCGACACAATGTAGAGCGGCCGCGCTTTCACTTCGGTGAAGATCCGCGCGAGATATTCGCCGATCACGCCAATGCCGACCAGAAGCACGCCATTGAAGAACAGGATGACGCTCATCAGCGACGCATAGCCTGGCACATCAAGCCCGAAAATCACCGTCTTGGCGACGGTAAATCCCAGATAGGCCATCGCGAACAGGCTGACCCCGAATCCGAGATAGGACCAGATGCGCAGTGGCAGGGATGAAAAGGACGTGATCCCATCCAGGGCAAAATTCCATAGCTTCCAGTAATTCCACTTGGTTTCGCCCGCAGACCGCGCTTCGCGATCATACTCCACCATCTCGGCTTCGTAGCCGATCCAGGCAAAGAGGCCTTTCATAAAGCGAGACCGTTCCGGCAATCGTTTGATGGCATTGACCACATCGCGGTCCATCAGGCGGAAATCGCCGACATTTTGCGGGATGCGGGGATGGGTGAGCTTGGAGAACAGCCAGTATGCGCCATTTGCGGTCATGCGCTTGAGCCAGCCATCAGACGAGCGATCGCGGCGCTTGGCCAGGACAAGCTTCGCCCCGGCGCGCCATTTCGCAACCAGTAACGGAATAACCTCCGGCGGGTCCTGCAGATCGGCATCAATCGGGATCACCGCTTCGCCTGTGGCGTGATCCAGTCCAGCCGAGAGCGCAATCTCCTTGCCGAAATTGCGCGAAAGATTGACCACCTTGATCCGCTCATCGCGTGTCGCAGCCTGCCGCAGGCGGGCCAGCGTGAGGTCGCGGCTACCATCATTGACGCAGATGATTTCGTAGGATGGGGTAACCGTCTGGAGCACGCGCTGCACGCGCTTGAAGAAGCCATCCATCGCGTCTTCTTCATTATACATCGGAACAATGATGGACAGTGTGGGCATCGGGCGCGCTCCTGCAGGCTTGAACCTGTCTTAGCGCGGAGAAGTTGCCAAAGGCTTTTCAGCCCCGGATTTGCGCCGATATCCGCCGACTCCAACACCGATGAGTAGTAGGACAAGCGTCAGCAGGCTGATCGTGGAGCCGATTTTCTGCGGTGCCGTTTCAGCGATGCGAAATTCGATCTCCGCTGCGCCTGACGGCAGCTCGACTGTGGCGAGGCCGAGCGCGGCGTCCATGCCAACCTCCAGCGGCTGACCCTCTGCCGTCTCCGCGCGCCAATGCGGCCAGGCGAGCAGCGGCACACGAATATCTCCGGCGCGGGCAAGCTCAACGTTCAGCTGCACCCGGTCGTGCGGCATCGCGATGAGGACAGCGCCGGGTGCCTGCTCCTCGAGAGTGCGATACGCGTTCGCGATACTCGCTTCCATCTCGGCGAAGAACAGATCATAGCGATCATCGCCCTTATCGGCATCGGTGACGGTGGCGCGGAAGCGCTCAAGAGCCGGCTGCAGGAAATGCGGCGGAACATATTCCGGCGTGCCGACCGGCTTGAACGCACCCGAGAGCGCGCGCCCGGCGTCAATGGTTTGCGTCACTTTCGGGCCCTGGACCAGCAGGGTGGAACCGAGAACAATCCCGCAAAAAGCTGCGAGGATGCGGCGTTTCATGACCTCACCGCCCGAATGCTCGCGAATGAGCGCGCGCGCGATCACCACGCCGCCGAGCGCCAGCGACAGGTCCGCCACCACCAGGCTGCGCCAGGGGAACTGTACCCGGTTCAGGATCCAGATCTCCCAGATCGGGTAGGAGAAGACGGTCATGAAGAAAAAGGCAAACAGGCTCGGCCCGACAATCCATACCATTAGCGCCTTTGGCACGGTCTTGCCGCGCAGGATCAGGACGCTCGCGCCAGAGATACTGACAACCAGAGCCAGTGCCCATTTCATCACCAGGGCGCGCTCCGCGGAGATTTCGGGACGTCCGTCCAGGAACAGCCAGGCGGTGGGTGTGTAAAAGTCGGTAGCCAGCATATCCGGCGAGACGCTACCGAGCAGGCCAAGGGCTGGCAGCCAGTAAAAGGCGCTCAGCGCAACGCCGACGCCGCCCCAGAGCGCAAACCGCGCGACCAGTTCCGACCGCGCCTGCCAGTCTGTCTCGCGAACAAACACCCACACGCCGATCCCGGCCAGAAGATGCAGCGTGATCAGCGTGGTCGGCAGATGGCTGAGTGCGAGCCCTGCGAAACTCAGCGCAAACAGAACCCCGCCTTTCTTGTCCTCAATCAGCCTGGTCATGGACAGTGCGATGAGGGGGAGAAAGATCATCGCTGCCACTTCGCCTACGGCCTGGCGGTCGAACCAGTCGATCAGATAGTGGTACGGCAACACGGCATAGAGGATGCCGCCGAAGCCCGCCCAGCTTGTCTCGAAGAAACGCCGCGCGAACAGGAAGAAGGTCAGGCCCGAAAGGATGATCATCCACGCGCCGCCGAGCGCGAAAACAGTCCCGCTCTCGCAGCCCGGGCAGGTCGCTGCGCCCAGCATCGCCGACAGCCAGAACGGCAAGGGGGCGTAAAAGAAGAAATCATAACCGCCCATGCCGTACCAGAGCTCCGGCAGGAAACGCGGATAGAAATCTCCCGCCCAGAAACTCGATCTGAAGGCGTCAAACCAGGGCAGGTTGAACTTGTAGGACTCGCCTTCCGGCGTTCCCGTCAGGCCATGAAACAGCAAAAGTGCCAGACTTAAGCCAAAGGCGCAGGCCGTAAGGCGCCAGTTCGATTTGAAGGCGTGCATCATCATCTGTGCCCGGGTCATCCGATCCGATGGACCTAGCAAATCCAGATTAATTTTACTTTGACCAACCGGCGCAGCGCCTCATCGATCAGACGGGCGGGTAAGGGAACACAGAGGTTGTCGCGCCGAGATCGGTGAAACTGCCTTCCATGGCGCTGAAACCATGCTCGATCAGAGATTCCGGTGTCCAGCCTTCCAGGCGGGACACCGACTTCACGGGTCGCGGCTGGTTGAACAGCACGACTTCGTTCCCGCGCACGCTGAAGATCTGGCCGTTCACGTGCTTGGCCCCATCGGCGCACAGGGTGACAGCGAGCTGCGCGACCTGGTCTGCGCGCATGCCGGTGCGCATACGCTCCACGCGTTTCGCGCCTTCCTCATCCTTGACCGGGATTGACGCGATCATGCGGGTCCAGGCGAAGGGCGCAATGATGTTTGAGCGGACATTCTTGCGCGCACCTTCCATGGCGATGATCCGTGACAGGCCGGCAATGCCCATTTTGGCGGCGGCATAATTGGCCTGGCCGATATTTCCGATCAGGCCAGAGGTCGACGTGAACAGGACGAAGCTTCCGTCTTCCTGCTCCCGGAAATGCTCAATGGCGGCGCGGGTAACATTAAACGAGCCGTGCAGATGGACATCGATGACCGACCTCCAGTCATCCTCGCTCATTTTGTGGAACATGCCGTCGCGCAGGATGCCGGCTGGATTGATGATGCCGTGCAGGCCGCCAAAAGTATCCTTGGCCTGCTCGACCATGCCCTGGACGGCTGACATGTCGGTGACACTTTCAGAATTGGAAGCCGCTTCTCCCCCGGCATCGCGAATTTCCTGGGCAACCTGTTCGGCGAGACCGGCATCGCCTGACGAAGATCCATCATCGGTCAGCGCACCGCCAAGATCATTGACCAGGACCTTGGCGCCTTCACGGGCGGCCAGAAGCGCGCATTCCTTGCCGATGCCATTGCCGCCGCCACACACCAAAATGACCTTACCATCCAATACGCCCATGGCGCCCTCCATATCCTGTTTCAGTTTGAGCTGAGACAGCATGGATCATGGGTGCAGGCAAGGTTGCCGCCGGGGCGGATGTGTCAGGCTGGCGTGAGCGCGGTCAGGCTGTCGCCGTCGCGTTCTGAGACAAAGGAGGCAACGTCTGTGGCCGTGTAAGTGGGCTGCGTGACGTCGGTCACTTTCTTGAAGTCTGCGCGGACGTCATCGATCGTCAGCGTGACCAGGGTCCAGCCACTATCGAACGGGTCATGATAGTCCACTTCCGGATTGGCATCGACAAATTGCGGACCAAGGTCTGGCACCTGTTTGATATAGGTGCCGAGGCCCGGCGACGTGACGGACGTACAGCCAAATTCGACGCCGCGGCGCTCATCCTGCGCATCAACCAGCGTGTTTGCCCAGGCCGTGTGCGTATCGCCGGTGAGTGTTACAAGGCGCGCCCCGGCTTCCTTGGCGCTGGCATAAAGCCGATCGCGCGCAGCCGGGAAGCCGTCCCAGGCATCGAGATTGAAGGGCAGGCCGAGCTGGCTGAACGGGATCAGTTGCTGGATGTAGCCAATATCCTGGGCCGCCTTTTGTTCGTCGGTCAGGGTCTGGGTGAAGTTTGGCGGACGTACCCGCGCCATGACGATTTGGTTGGCGAGGACCTGCCAGGCCTTGCCCTTAGCCGTTGAGTCTTTCAACTCAGCATCGAGCCAGGCTTCCTGCACGGCGCCCAGCATGGTGCGCGCAGGGTCCTGGACCTTGAGCATGGTCGCAGCCGCTGCGAGGGGGACTTCAGCTGCGGGTTTGCCGCCAATTTCAGTAAACCAGCTGATCTCGTCCGAGCGACCTGTCAGCCGGGTCTCGAGGCAGATGACGGATGCGACATCGCCAAAATCAAACCGCCGATAGAGTGCTTCGCGGGGCTTGCCCACTTCCGGGTCGCGCACCGGCATCCATTCCAGATAGGCCTGGACTGCGGCCTGCTTGCGGTCGGTCCAGTTGCCTTCGCCAGCCTCAGGATTGTGGTTTTCAGCGCCTGAGCGGTAGGAATTGTTCGTGCTTTCGTGATCATCCCAGGTCGTGATCCAGGGCGCTGCCGCGTGAGCGGCTTGCAGATCCGGGTCTGTTTTATACTGTGCGTGCCGGGCGCGATAATCGTCCAGCGTAACAATCTCGAGCGGCGGTTCATGATTGCGGTCAATCTGCTGACCGACGCTGCCGCCATAGCCGTCCACGCCATATTCGTAGAGATAGTCACCTAGGTGGATGACCGCATCGAGATCTGAGGTGTTGGCAATCTCGCGATAGGAATGGAAGAAGCCAAACGGGTAGTTTGAGCAGGAGATCACCGCAAACTTGACCGGCTTGTTACCGCCTCGCGCCGTCGTCTTGGCCCGGCCCGCCGGAGAAATGACATCCCCGGACGTCACCTTGGCGCGGAACCGGAAAAAATACTCCTTGTCCGGTTCCAGGTCCGACAATGTGACTTTCACTGTATAGTCCCGGTCCGCGAAGGCGAAGCCTTGCCCGTATTTCACGGCGCGTTGCATCTCGGCATCCTCAAACACGTCATAGCTGATCGGAACCGGATCGCCGGGGAAAGCCGCGTCGGGGGTCACCCGTGTCCAGATGATGACACTGTCCGGCAATGGGTCACCAGACGCGACGCCGTGAATGAAGCTGACGGTTCCTGGATAGGCCGGGCGCTCATCAGCGCTGACCATGATGCGGGCTTCCGGCTCCAGAATCGGTTCATTATTGCAGGCTGCGAGCCCAAGAATGCTGGTGCTGGCTCCCAGAAGGCCGCGCCGTGTCAGTTTACTCATCGTTTCGGTCTCTCCGCTCGCTGCCGCTATTGCGTTTACAGCATGTCCTTCTCCGCCGCACAGGTTTATACCCGTCTCATGACAGAATTATCAGCTTTAGCAGGCGAATCCGATAAGGGAACCCGACTTGATCGTTTCCTCAGCGAGCAGATTGAATCGCTGTCTCGTTCGCGGGCGAAAACACTGATCAAGGAGGGTCATGTTTCCGAGCAGCGCGGCGCGCGCCTTGAGGTTCAGATCGACCCGCGGCGGGGGGTAGAGCCAGGGGTTATTTATCAGGTGGATCTGCCGGCGCCCGTAGCGGCCGTTCCCGAGCCGGAAGACATTCCACTGGATGTGCTGTTCGAGGATGAGCACCTGATCCTGGTCAACAAACCGGCCGGCATGGCCGTGCATCCGGCGCCGGGAAGCTGGCAGGGCACTTTGGTGAATGCGCTATTGCACCATTGCAAGGGCGCGCTGCCGGGGATTGGCGGCGTCGAGCGGCCCGGAATTGTTCACCGAATCGACAAGGACACAACAGGTGTTCTGGTCGTGGCCAAGACGGAAGCTGCGCACAAGGGCCTGTCGGATCTGTTCGCGAGCCATACGATCGATCGGACCTATCTGGCGCTGACCCGCGGCGCGCCCCGGCCTGGCGCAGGCACAATTGAAACCGATATTGCACGCAGCCCGAATGACCGGAAGAAAATGGCGGTGGTGCCGGATGGGGAGGGGCGTCACGCGATTACCCATTACAAGACGCTGGAGGCCTATGGCGAAATCAGCAAAGTCGAAGCCCGGCCTGCGGCCGCCCTGATCGAGTGCCGGTTGGAAACCGGGCGCACGCATCAGATCAGGGTACATATGGCCCACCGGAACTGCTCACTGATCGGCGATCCGGTCTATGGACGACATCGGGGGATCAAAGCGCATGGCCGTGGTGAGGCGTTTGACGCAGCAACCAGCCTCGCCCGGAAACTGACCCGCCAGGCGCTGCATGCCGCAAGCCTGGGCTTCACGCACCCGGTGACAGGCGAACCTGTATTTGTTGAAACGCCCCTGCCAACAGACCTGGCCGCGCTCCGAGCTGCCTTGCAAAAACTCTGATTAGTCGCGAACGCGCTTGGGCGGAGCGACATTGCTGCGCTTGGCCAGGAATTCCGCGAAACTCTCCGACAGGCGCTTCACCTCGCCCCGCAGACGGCCATATTTCCCCCGAATGGAGTCGTAGCTGTCGAGATCCGGCCGATCCATGGCGCTGAGCGCCTGCACGGATTCCGGAATTGTCGGACCAAAGGTTCGATCCTTAAGGTAGATCTCTTTCAACTCGGATTCCGCGTTGCGGGCATAGCGGGTATTCTTGAACCGCGTGATCACGACAAAATTGCGCGAGGCCAGATGCGGTGTGACATTCGCCGTGATCCAGTCAGAGAATTGCTTGGTTCCCCAGATGGAAACGGAATCCGCGAGAGTTGGCGTGATGAACTGATCTGAAATGGATAAGGCGGCGCGCGAGACGGGTGACAGATAAGGCGGCGTGTCGATCAGGATGACATCATAGAGATTGGTCAACGGCTCGAGCGCTTTGGCGATATGGTCAGCAAGATAACTGGCGAGCCTGCTCGGTGCCATGCCTTTGGTATAGATCTTTTCTTCAAGCTCCATTTCGGTCAGGCGCAGCTGCGTATGCGATGGCAGGATCGAAATCCAGCCCTGGCGCTCATCGCGCTCCTCGGCGCGGCGCAGCTCTTCCAGCGTAACTGCATTTGGCAGGATCAGATTGGCAATGTTTGGCGGCTGATTGGCGGCAAACTGCTCGAGCAGATGGTGCACACCCTTGCCCTGTTCGAAGGCGAGCTGCAAACCGCGATCGGTCAGCAGCATCTGACTGGAATTGGCTTGCGGGTCCAGGTCGACAACCAGGACATCGGCACCGTAATAATAGGCCAACCCATCAGCCAGCATAAGCGTGGTCGTAGATTTGCCGACGCCGCCTTTGAGATTTGCGATCGCCGCAATAGTAGCTGGCATTTGAATCCGTCTCCCTGCAGACGACTATTTGCATATCCGCGAACTTCCTGAAAGGTGCGATCCGCATTGATGCCATGCAAATTCCCATCGGTGCATGCTTGCCACTGCGAATTCGCCAGCCAAGGGAGTAGGTTCATGCCCCATTTGGCCTGGTTTTGCGATGAACTGCCTAAAAAACTCGCTTCACAGGCGAAGTAATTTGCATTGGCCCGATTCCTCCAACATAAAGATCTCACAAGAGTATCTTTTGGATCGAGATCTGTAGATTTTCGTGGGGACCGAAGCTCTGGCGGAGAAGTTGGCAGGAAATTTGCTCAACACTCTGAGAGTTATGCGTAAACCTAATTGATCGAGATCGGTGTGGGACAAGAAATGGGCTATCAACCTTACCCAGGTGATCTGCAGAATGCAGACTTTGTGGCAAAACATCACGGGCCATCGTCCCGGCACGTGAGCAATCTTCTGAAGCGTCTGACGGACGTCGCGATTTCATTGGCCGCCGGTCTGTTCCTGCTGCCGGTTCTGATTCCGATCGCAATCGTTGTACGCTTGTCTGATGGCGGCCCGATCTTGTTCCGGCACAAACGCATTGGACGCGATGGCAAGGAATTCATGCTCTACAAGTTCCGGTCAATGGTGCCCGATGCGGCCGAGCGGCTGGAAAAATTGTTGAAAACAGATCCTGCTGCCCGCGCGGAATGGAACGCGACCCAGAAGCTGGAAAATGACCCACGCATCACACCTTTCGGTGATTTTCTGCGCAAATCCTCGCTGGATGAGCTGCCGCAGATCCTGAACATCCTGAAAGGGCAGATGTCGGTTGTTGGTCCCCGTCCGATCACCAAGAGCGAAACAGAAAAGTATGGCGAGTATTTTGGCCACTATTGCGCTGTGCGGCCCGGGCTGACCGGATTGTGGCAGGTCAGCGGACGCAGTGACACCAGCTATGAAACGCGTGTCGCGCTTGATGTCGAATATGTCAAAGCGCACTCATTCTTTCTCGATTTCAAGATCCTGCTAATGACGATTCCCGCAGTCTTGCGCCGTGCTGGCGCGCGCTAGCGATCAGATCGAATCTTCCCGTCCGTTTTAAGGACTGATCAATAAAGCCAATTTAAGGTCATCCTCATACGACGCTGCCTCGCAGCGCATGTGATGAGAGCGAAATGACCTACGTGACCGGACACTCCAATATCAGCGCGACGACAATCGATTTGTCTGCGCCGGCCATCGGGTCGTTCCGGGAGACAGCGCGTCCTGCTTCAAGTCAGAAATGGCCACTATGGTGGACCGTACTCGGCGTCACTCTGTTCTGCGCCACATTCTGGACCGCTTTTTTCAGCATCCTCTTCTAATGCAGCTCTGCATTGGTATGATCGGTGCATAGACGACTGTAGACAAGGTTAATTCCGGACGACTGGATATGGGCGCGAGCGAGCTTGTGCGCGCGCCAGGATGGTCGACCCGAAACTGATGGATGCGCCCGCTCGCAGGCAAAGAGATACCCGATGCAATCAGAACAGGTCATTGCGCGCGTCTATGAGCGGTTCCCGGGTGGGAAACTCTATGAGCAGGCGCTTCTCGTCATCTGGTTCCTGGTGATTGGTCTGCCGCTGGATATCATGACGCCTTTCAGATATCTGTTCATCCTGTATTTTCTGTCTTTTTTCCTGCTTGAGTCGCGCAATATTTTGACCGGCGTCGTCAAGGCCTGGTGGCTCTGGCCATTTCAGGTCGTGGCACTGTTATCGGTCTTTTGGTCACCCTATGCGGCTGATGCGTTTCGGACCTCGGTCCTGATGATCCTGTCCACGGTCGTCGTCACTGTTGTTGCAGCCAGATACACGCCGCAACAGATTGTCCGCTGCGTGATGATCGCCCTTGCCTGCGTGGCCGTTTATATCATGCTGCAGCCGATCCCGGTCGCGTCCGGTGCTGGCATGGGCAGCAAGAACTATGCGGCCCAGTTTATGCTTATGGGCTTCATTCTCGGCTCCTCCGTCGCGCTCAATCCGAAAGAAGCCGCCCCGGTTCGTCTTTTTGGTGCGCTGCTTTTACCAGTCTTCTCGTTTATTGTGGTCAGTGCCAACTCGACGACCTCGCTCCTGATGCTGATGGCCAGCGGCGTGCTGGTGTTTGGTATGCGTCTGTTCTTTGTGGACAGCCAGAAAGTGCGACATTTGTCGGCTCTGCTTGTTGTGCTTGGGCTTATGCTGTCAATGATTGTGCTTTACGCCATTATTACCTTCGTCGACCAACAAGTCATCGACGATTTTCTTGCGAGATTCGGCAAGGACTCAACCTTTACGGGCCGCACGGCACTTTGGGATGAGGCCGGAAATCAAATCAGCATGCGCCCCTTTCTGGGAGTCGGCCTCGATGGCTTCTGGCAGTATGATGTTGGCTCGGCGCAGACCCTGAACATCAACGATCACAAACCGATCGGCACGCGACTGACCTTCCACAATGTTCACCTCGAGGTCATGGTGCATCTTGGCATTATCGGCTACGCCGCATTCCTTCTGGCTGTGCTGTCTGTTCTCTGGTTTTCGTTTAAAAATCTGATCACGCGTCACGATATGCCGACAGTTGCCTTTTGTGCAGTGATCGCGATTGGTGCGATCACCTCGTTCACCGAATCCTGGTTGTGGTCCGGCTTCAACGTACAATCCTTCCTGGTCTTTGCAGCGGGTGCCGTCTATGCGCGCGGGGCGAGGCGCAGTCATGTGGGCAATATGGTATTCCGTAACGCCGTTCCGGCCTGACCGAACTGTCCGATACAAAAAAACCAACAGCCGCAACCCCCAAAAAGCTGAACAGAAATAAGCGCCTGGGACAATGTTTCCCAGGCGCTTATTTACTTCTGTCTTGTTTGCCGAGTGATCCCCGAGTCTGGCGCGATCGATGGACCGCGCACGTCTTGTTTCAGCCGCTAGGGGAAGAACCGAATTGCGATGGAGAGCGTGTGATCGTCGAACGGATTGACCGTCGAATCCTGGCTCGTAAAGGCGTAACCCCCGCGGATCTGGACATTTGGATTGAGCTTCCAATTTGCTCCGAGATTGAAAATCGTCAGATCGTCTTCGCGGTTTGACGGGTTAAACTGGCGGTTCTCGAACGCCAGTCGGCTGGTTAGCACCAGGGTTCGAAGCAATTCGTGATCCAAGCCAGCACCGTAGCGCGTGACTTCAACGTTGGCATCGGCCGTATTACCCGCATCCGAAACGCTCTGTGACGCAAAGAAATTAGCAGTCGTGAGCTCGGTCGGAAACCATTGCACAGCCGCATCAATCCCGGTGCTTTCGATATTCTCCAGGGCCGGGTCTTCAGGATCAAAGTCCTGATACTGTCCCGCAACCTGCCCGCGCAGGTTTACCGGAAGCTCGAAATTCACACCCGCGCGGTAAGTCATGCCTGAAATGTCGCGGTTGGACGCGGGATCAGTATAGTCACGATCAACGCTCGCAACTTCCCCGATAACGGCCCAGTCGCGGGTCACCGCGTACTCGGCTCCAGCGGAAAAGATTACGACTTCCTGATCGCGCAAGTCCTGATCGAATGAGTTTCCGCTCGCATCAGAATAATCAAGTTCGGTCATGCCGACCCGGCCGCGCAAGCGTAAGCGATCTGTGGCATAAAGCGCATTCACTTCGCCGAACGTACGATCAAACTCTGTACGCTCGGCAGTGGTCGGGGCGCTCTGCCCGCCGATGGTCAAACGGCTCTCGCGCTGATTTTGATGCGTGAGCGAGCCGGCAACTGCAAAGTTAGAAGAGACATCAACCTGTCCAAAGCCGCGAACGCCATACTCGGTTGCGCTCTGGTCGTCGCGGTCGAGATACTCTTCATGATTGACCGATGCGTCGAAGCCGATGCGGTGACGTGACCAGGTTGAGGCAGTGGACACCGAAGGTTGAATGGCGATGACTGTATCGGATTCCTCAACCGTGTCGCTCAAGAAGACATTGCTCGTGGATAGCGCGCTGGCCAGCAGAACCGGGCGGGCTTCAAACGCACCCAGGCGCACAGGAACAGGATCTATTCCCGGATAGCTACGTGCTGTGGCGGCCGTGTAGCGATTGCGGACAAAGAAGGTCCCGGCGCTCGGTGAAGAAACAGTGGCGCCGCCATAATAGCTTCGATCTGCGACCTGAGCGAACGCATATGTCGAACTGCTGAGCATGAAGGCCGCGATGGCGGCGGATGTGAATTTCGACATTGGTTTTCTACCCCTTTGACCAAACTGAAGGGTGATTTGGTCGACGCGCTCACCCTCGAAGGCGTGTGTATTTAGAAGAAACGCTCCAGGACGCGAATGGTATCGCCCGGCTGGACATATGTGGTTGGCGTGAGTTCAACCCGGCGTTCATCCGTGTCGTTAAAACCCTTTATTGCAATCACCCTGCGGTTGGCACGGTGCGTAAACCCGCCAGCCGTGGCAATCGCGTTCAATACAGTCAGGCGATTTGTATAAGGATACTCACCCGCGCGCGTGACCTCGCCGAGAATGTAGAACGGACGGAATGTCATGATCTCCGCCGTAACCCGCGGCGATTTCAGGAAGCCTTCGCTGAGGCGTTGTTCCGTGATCCGCTGGAATTCGGCAACGGTGAGACCAGCTGCTTCAACATCGCCGATCAGTGGGAACGAGATCGTGCCATTCGATGCCACCGTATACTGGTTCGACAGGTCATCATGCCCGAAAACAGTCACCCGAAGCTGATCTGCCGGACCGAGGCGGTAATCGCCATCATAGGCCGGGCTGGCTGAGACATCTGGCGGTCCTGCAGGCGGGGAGGTTGTCACTGTCGACTGACAGGCCGTCGCCAGGCCAAGGCACAATGCGCAGAAAATCAGCTGAACAATGCCCTTCAACTCTTTGGTCATTATGAGGCCTCCCGCGCCTGGAATTGGTTGGTTAAAAAGGACATTTTATCGCCTTGAATTTTAACGGCCGTCAGTCTGCCTGTAAAGTACGCGCCGGTATCCACATTGACGCGTCTGTGGTCCGAATATGGCGCATTTACGGGCGTATGACCGTGGACAATGAACAGGTCTTCCTTGTCTTTCGCGTTCAGAAACTCGTCGCGAATCCACATCCGGTCTTCGTCCGTTTGTTGCTCATAAGGCACCCCTGGTTTCACACCCGCATGAACAAACCCATAAGGTCCGATCTTGTGGCTGACCGCCAGCTTTTCGAGAAATTCGACATGCTGGTTCGGGATTGTCTGGACGAGTTCTTTCTGGATTTCCTGCCATTCTTCCACGGCATTCACGGATTTTGGCGGTGAGATGCCGTATGAAATCAGAGTTTCCCGGCCACCAAAATTTGCCCAGTCGGGTCCGATTTTATGATCGTGCAGAAACCGCAACATGGCTTGTTCATGGTTGCCCTTCAGGAACACGGTTTCGAATGCGTCGTCACGGCCGAGCTCAATCAGAGTGCTGAGCACTTCCCGGGACTGAAAGCCGCGATCGATATAATCGCCCAGAAAAACCAGGTGCGGACGATCGCTGCTGGAGCGGCTGTCATGGATGATGACATCGATAAGGGCGTGCAATAAATCGGCCCGCCCATGTACGTCACCAATGGCATAGACGGGCGATGAGATGGGAAGCTCGGGCGCGTGGATAATGCTGTTTTCAAAGTGATGATGTGCGCGAATGGCGCTGTCGCGGCGGTTCACGTCACTCAAGCGCTGAAAACGCGCAGAGGTCTCAATCGGCTCAGTCGTACCCGTCACGCCATCAGAGCGCCGACCGAGCAATGACGAAAGCGCGGAAAACACACTCGCGAAAAACCCTGTCACTTTGTCATACAGATAAATCATGAATAACTCTGAAGCTTCGCACCAATGCGAGATACCGATCAATTGGGTCTGAAACTCGTCCCCTGTGTCCCGACTGCAATTAATATACCAGATTTCTCGCCATGAACTAAGACGAGACGATGACAAATCTTTAGTGGAAAGCAGAAAAAAATCAGCTGCTTACGATCACACCACATTTGCGCGGTTTTTTTGCATCAGTTTTTATCCACAGGCGCGGCCGATAGGAGGAATGATCCGGGAGGGGATCGTTACAGCTCAAGAATTCGCGTCTCAGGCGAGCTGTTAGAAAAAACTCACCCAGCGGACGAGCGCTCGGCGATTTTCCGCGTACCGCGACTGATGATCAGTTCAATCAGGTCATCCTGTGAAAGACGGGCCATGTCCGTGCTGCTCGCGAGATTGACCCGTCGCGCCATCTTTTTCAGCTCGACTGGCTTGAACGCATGCAACAGTTCGCGCGCTTTCTCGGCACCGTTCTGCGAGATCACTTCAAGTGGATTGACGATTTCCACCATATCGGAGGCTTCGAAGCTGACGCTCACCGGCAGCGCCTTGATGATCCGATAGGTCATTTCCGGGTTTGCAGCGAGCTCCGACCGCAAGGCACCAAGAAATTTGTCGATCACTTCAAGCGGATCATTTTGGTCAGTCATTTTCTGGTGTCCTCGCAGTTTCCCCGGCAGGATCGATCTCTACAGGAACGATCTTACCAATTTGAGACCATAATCCGTTCTGCAGCGGCATTTCAATCTGCATTTGGGCACCAGGTCACACCTGTTGAACATGGACTTTTGCGAAGGCTCATGATCAAACGCCGCGAGATGATTTGAAACTGCACTTCTCGGAGACGATTGATGCCAAAAGGACTGGTGACTCTATTTGGTGGGTCTGGGTTTATCGGACGATACACGGCCCGCAGCCTGGTCAAGGCTGGATATCGCGTTCGCGTCGCCGTGCGGCGTCCACACCTTGCCGGAGATGTCCGCCTCGCAGGCGCGCCAGGCTGGGTCGATATCGTGCAGGCCAATATTCGCCACCGCAAGTCCGTTGACGCGGCGCTTGAGGGCGCGGATGCGGTCGTCAACCTGGTTGGCATCCTCTACGAAAAAGGACGGCAGAGCTTCGAAGGGGCACAGCGCGATGGCGCGATCAATGTTGCCGAGGCTTGCGCCGCGGCCGGGATCGACAATCTCGTCCACATCTCGGCCATCGGCGCCGATCCGGAATCCAAAGCAGATTATGCCGAAACCAAGGGCGCAGCCGAGGCAGCTATTCGCGAAATCCTTCCCAGCGCGACGATCTTGCGTCCGTCCATTGTTTTCGGACCCGAAGATGAATTCTTCAATCGCTTCGCGGCATTGTCGACCCACCCGCTGACCAGCATCTTTCCCGTACTGCCCGCGATTGGCGGTGGAAATACGAAGCTTCAGCCGGTTTATGCAGGTGATGTAGCAGACGCGATAATGAACGCGATCGAGCGCGACGACACCGATGGCAAGACCTATGAACTTGGTGGCCCGAGTGTCTACACGATGAAGGAGCTCTACGCGTTCATTGGCGAAACGATCGATCGCAAACGGTTTGCGCTGCCGCTGCCATTTTTTATCGCCAAGCCGCTGGGACTGGCCTTCGGGACCGCCTATCGGTTCATATGGCCGCTTTCATCAGGCATTCTCGGGGCGCCGCCCATTACCGGTGACCAGGTCGAAATGCTGAAATCGGACAATGTGGTTTCGGACGGAGCGCTGACCCTGGCTGACCTCGGTGTCACGACGCTGGAAACAATTGAGGCGATGGTTCCAAGCTATCTCTACCGCTTCCGGCCATATGGGCAGTACCACCAAAAAAGCGAGAGCGCGTAAGCGGCCCTCGCTTCCCTGAAAAATCGGATTTGAACGGCGCTATGCGCGCGCGACTTCCAGCACCATTCGGGTGGCGTCGGTAAGATCGATTTTCTCGCTCGAAGCCTCCCATTTGACCGGGCTTCGATAGACCCAGAATGCGCCGTCGCGATTGTGCTGGGAATTGTTGACCTGGCCAACGCTGGCGAACAGATCGAAGAATGCAACTTCACGCCCCGTTTTGGTGTCGACAATCACCGTATCATCGGGGATTTTCGTCACCAGATCACACCAGAACATCACGCGCTCACCCTTGGCTTCACGATAGCCGAACATGGGGGCGTTCGATTGTTTTAGGCGAATGTCCTGAAAGCGCTCCACCAAAGTCTCGGCGTCTGCCGCGCTTTGGCACGTGGCCCAGGCTTCATGCGTCATGACCGGCTCGACCGAAACGCCTTTCGGCGCATCGACGAATTCCAGCACTTTTTCAAAGTTCCGGGCGCGATAGACGAACTTTCCGCCTTGTTCTTCATAGCGCAGATTTTCTTCCTGGCTGAGCGCTGTGACGAGCACCAGAGCGCCATTGTCACCCAGCAATTGCAGCGCTTTGCCGATGGTGCGGTCAAATCTCTTATAGCCATGCAGAACCGCGTCACCATAGGAGGACATTTCGGCCTCGGACGGTTTCACTTTGTAGACTTCCGGCATCAGATGACGCCAATATCGGTGCTGCAGGAACGCGACGGAGTTTCCGAAATAGAAGGCGTTCTGTGGGTCCTGGCGTTTCACCGTGGTTGAAAAGACGTCCCAGAGCAGGTCATCAAGCAGACAAGCGCGTTTCCAGTACAGGTCGCGCGATGACACTTTTTCGCTGAGGATCTGTTTGACGGCTTTGTACACCGTTTCGAGTGACAGCCCGTTACGCAGGCAGAAGACGCCAAACTTTGTCAATTCAGACAGCGTGATCTTGTCGTCCGGATTGGAATGTTCGGCCACCTGTTTGGCGATGAATTTGTGGAAGGCACCGAATTCAGGCTTCGAAGCCGGGACATGTTTGGACCATGGGTCTGGAACGATTGTCACGTTCTCATGGGTCGACGGGCCGGCATTCATCGCGCCGAATACAAGGCTGGTCTGTCCGTCTTCGGCGAGTTGGTCCCACAGGCTGGGCTGCGCGATGTTGTGACCCTGATCCAGTTCATTGATCTGGTGGGCATCCTGCGACAGGCCGGTGTGAAATGAGACCCATTGGACCCAGGGCTCCAGGCTTTCATCATCGGTGTGTGTGACGAAGGTTGCGCCGCCTTGTTGCAGCTTCTTGAAATTGGGCAGGTGCCCTTCTGCAATGAAACGATCAAGCAGCGGTGGGCAGAGCTCGTTGAGTTCGAGAACAAGAGTCTTCAGTGCCATGGTTTATTCACCCGTAATGTAGGATTCGTAGGCGTCTGCGCAGGTGCGCGAATTGGTGTCGTCCAGCGGTCTGTAGGACATGCAGCGATAGGAGGCCGTTGCCCCTTCCTGGAAGCCTGGTTCCCCCACCAGGTCTTCATTCCTCGACTGATAGACATTTGCGAACAGGATACTTGGTTCCTGAGGAATGTTGAAATTCTCCGCGGTCACTTCGTGGGCAAATTCGCCATTCACGTACCAGGTGATGCGATCCGGGGCCCAGATGAACGAATATAGGGCAAAATTCTTCGTCGTATCAAAGTCCAGCGGGTATTTCATCAAGCCAGCGTCGCGAGGGCCGGAAAACGCATTGAAATGGACTTCATTCGGCGCTTTGCCGACAAACCGAACGTCTATCTCGTTCGTATCAGTCCCGTAATACGGCCCCGTATAGGTGAAAAAGCCGCTGGTAAGGCCCGCGCCTTCAGCGGCGCGCACAATCATCTGATACTCGCCAAAGCCCAGTCTCTGACGGTATTGAATTTCTCCGCCAGCCCAGGGCCAGGTTCCGTTTGTCGGCGCCTTTGCCGTCATTTGCAGGTTCAATCCATTCGGAAGCGCGACGACGTTTTTGGCGCGCCAGTCGCTCTGCCATTGTCCGTTCTTCATATTGTGATTGGAAACATACCAGCGGGAATCGATCGCGCGCTCGGTCCAGTCGACGAAGAAGGCCGGTCGGGTGGCCTCCGTGTCCTGTGCGGCTGTCTGGGATTGCGCCGCCGTGTCCGCAGCTGTTGATGTCTGACCCGACGGGTCGAGACTCGTACAGGCTGTCAGCGCGGTTGAAGCCATTGACAGGACGGCAAGCGCCTTCAGTCTCAGCATCATAATGTCCCCACTCTACTCCAATTGGATACTAATAGCACAAACGTGGCTATTTCTTAGATAAATAAAGGGCGACTGCAACATCAGTGCCATCGCGGTGCATAATAGAGTGGGCAAAACCGCCAATTGGCATGAGGGATGAATGGAGCGAGATCGAGGGCTTGGCTAAACCTGTTTGAAACGCCTGTCTGCCAGAGCCCGATCCATGTCCAGAACGACACCACAAGGTATAAAAATTGACTGCGTCTTCTCCCCCGACATTGTCCGTGATCATTGCGAATTACAATTACGAGAAATTCGTCGGCGCCGCCATCGAAAGCGTGCTGTCACAGGACGAAGAGGTTCAGATCATTGTCGTTGATGATGCCTCGACGGACAATTCGGTGGATGTGATCAATCAATATGCAGATCGCGTTGAGACAATTCTGCTGAAGCAAAATAGCGGGCAGGGCGGCGGTTTGAATGCGGGCTTTGAAGCTGCGACCGGTGATCTGGTCATGTTTCTCGATGCCGATGATTTCCTGCTTCCGGGCGGTGCGGCGACAATCCTTTCCAATTACCGGCCAGATGTCGCGATCTATCACTACCGCATGCGATATGGAGATGAAGACGGCGGCACCTACGGGATGTATCCGCCGATCGAGCGCCCCCTCGCAGAGGGCAATATTTCAGAGCGCCTTCGCACCACCGGCCACTATGACGGCACGGTGACGTCCGGTCTGGTTTTCTCACGCGAGGCGGTCTCGAAAGTCATGCCGATGGATGAAGAAACCTATCGCTATGGCGCAGATGGTTATCTTTGCTCGACGGTGCCACTCTACGGCGATAGCGCGACACATGCGACGCCGGTGTCAGCCTACCGCCTGCATACGCGCCAGCATTCGCAATTCAGCAAAGTCTATGCAGAGCGTGCCCGCTGGCGCCTGAAGCATACGATGGATCGCCACAACTCGACCCGCGAACACGCCAAAAAGCTGAATCTCAAGGTCAATCCAAACCTGTTTGAAGATGATGATTTCGCGCTTCAGGAGCGGGTCGTTTCGATGATTATCGAACCGGATAAGCATCCGATAGAGGGCGATACACTTGGGGACTT
The DNA here is from genome assembly GCA_041984335.1 of Henriciella sp. GTDB lineage: Bacteria > Pseudomonadota > Alphaproteobacteria > Caulobacterales > Hyphomonadaceae > Henriciella. The sequence goes on from JBHIYI010000001.1 coordinate 252,442, forward strand.
GCTGGCGCGCTCAAAGGCACGAAAAATCAAGCAGGCGGGCGGCGTGAAGAAAATCTGGGAATTCCTCTGGTGGACCAGTTTGCAACTGTCGCCAAACGGACTTCGGGTTGCCATGATCAAGCCTGCTATTGATGCAGATGCCCGTCCTCGCTGGTTTCAGGCCATGGGACGTTTCGTCAAACGCCTGCTTCGCCGTTAAGTCCAAACCTCTAACCAGAAAGCCTGCCCGAACCCATGCCGCGCCAACTCGTCGAAAAGAAGGTCGCTATTGTCATCGCGGTATACAATGACCGCAATCACATCGAGCGCGCTATCCGGTCGGCCGCCGGACAGGTTTTACCGGCAGGTTTTGAGCTGGATGTCGTTGTTGTCGACGATTGTTCGACCGATGACACATATGAGATTGCCAAGGCGGTTTGTGACGAGCTCTCCGTCGCGCGGCTATTCCAACTGGTGGAGAATGGCGGACCGTCGCGGGCGCGGAACGAGGCGCTGCGCCAGAGCGATGCAGCCTGGTATATGCCGCTCGACAGCGATGATGCATTGGCGCCGGACCGTCTGTCCAAGCTGCTCGCGATCGCCGAGGCGGAGCAAGCCGATATGGTGGCCGATAACCTGTTCGTCACGCATGCAGATCGCCCGTTTGAGATTGTCCGCCCGCTCTGGCCCTCAAAGCCGGAAGGCATATTACCGCTCAGCGCGGAATTCTTTGTCGAGCATTCCTATGACATGCCAGAGGCCCGGTCCGAGCTTGGCTTCCTCAAACCGCTCATCTCCCGAAGGATCCTGCAAGACCCGTATGCGCCTTATATCGATGAATTGCGCTTCGCCGAGGATTATGAGCTCTACACGCGGCTCTTGCTCGACGGGGCGAAAGCAGTGCTGACCGACGGGCTTGGCTATTATTTCATCCAGCGCGACTTCAGCAGCTCGCGATCTCAAGCTGGCGATGAGCATCGAAAAGTTGCGAAAATTGACCGCCAATTCCTGAAGCGAAACGACCTTAGCCGGGCTGAACAACGCGCTATTCGCGGGCACCTCGCCTACTCGAAAAAAGAGTGGGCCAGCTGGACCCTGATCGAGGCGGGCCGCGAGCGAAATCTCGGAAAGTTCCTTTCGGGGCTGTTCATATCATGGTCTGCGCCGCTCTTCCTGATACGCACGGTCTACGGAAAGCTGACAGGTTCAGGGCGAGGGAGAATGGCGTCATGAGTACTGTATCAAAACGAGACAAACCTTTTCGCCAGCCGCACACGCGCATTCAGCGAGCAGACATGTGAACGGATTAGAAGAGACTCAAATGCCCGAGCCCCAACCCGACCTCGCAAATGTTCTGGTCGTGATCCCAACCCTGAATGAGGAGGATCACATTGAGTCCTGTATTCGGTCTTTATTGGGGCAGGGCGGTCTGAATTGCGCCACGGTTGTCTGCGATGGGCTCAGCACTGACCGAACCCAAGAGATCGTCATGGCCCTGCAGGAGACTTATCCCGAGCTGCATTTTCTCGACAATGAGAAGAAACTGCAATCGGCTGCCATCAATCATGCGGTGGCGTCGCACGCGACCTCTGAAACGCGCTATATCGTGCGCTGTGATGCGCATTCCATTTACCCTGAGAATTTCATTGAGAATGTCGTTGCTTCATTAGAGCGGACCGGCGCGGCGTCTGTTGTCACTGTTATGGATTCGGTCGGGTCAAGCTGTTTTGAAAAAGCCAATGCCTGGGCGGTGGATACGCCGCTTGGATCCGGCGGGGCGGCCCATCGGGGCGGCGCGACGTCCGGCTATGTTGATCACGGACACCATGCTGGCTTCGACCTGAACTGGTTTCGCAAGATCGATGGCTATGACGAGACGTTCACCCACAATGAAGACGCCGAATATGATCACCGGCTCGGCCTGGCCGGTGGGAAAGTCTATCTCGATGCTGATATTCGCATTGAATACACACCGCGCGGCTCTCTGACCTCGCTCGCCCGCCAATACTATAATTATGGTAAGGGCCGTGCCCGGACGACGCTGAAGCATCGAATTCGCCCGAAAATACGCCAAATGATCCCGGTTCTGGCGCTTTTGGGGGTTATTTTCGGATTTGTCATGTTGCCGGTTGCGCCCTGGCTTGCTTTACTCCCTGCAAGCTACTTCGCCTTGCTTGCCTGCGTCTCCATCGCCTTTGCGATTGTCAAGAAAAGCCTGTGTGGTTTGTGGACCGGACCAGCGCTCGCGGCCATGCATTTGTCGTGGGGGTGCGGGTTCATCGCGGGACTGGCGAAATTCGGCACAGGACGTGCAAGGCGCGAGGCAGTTCGGGCCTCGGGTGCCGAATAGAAATAAATTGATGATACGAAACATGGTGGTCGATAATGTCACAAAAGATTAGCTTCGAGCTTGCTCCTGACTTCAAAGAGCATTCTGACTCGATGAGTGACAACATCTTTCGGGATGTGAAATCGATCGTCGAACTGGCATTGCGCCGGTTCGTGCTGATTACCGTGACCGCGCTCATCGTGTTCGGGCTGATTGCCAATTACACATTTTCTCAAACCCCGCTCTACACGGCGACCTCGACTGTGATCGTCGACAGCCAGCGCACCAATGTCATCGACCTGGGCGACGTATTGAGCGGCACCTCGCTCACCACCTCGGTGCTCGACACTGAAGTTCGCGTCATCAGTTCGCAGGCGCTGCTTTCGAAAGTGGTCGAGAAGGAAAACCTGATCAACGAACCGGAATTCAATCCGCGCCTTCTTCCGCCTGAAGAGCCAGGCCTGTTGAAGCGGTTGTTCGGAGGTGCCGCTGAAGAAGCCGAGCCAGGCCCGCCGCCAACAGAAGAACAGCTCAAGAAGCGCGCCACGAATCGCCTCGCCGGCAAAGTCCGCGTAAGCCGCGTTGGCTCGACCTATCTCATCCAGATCCGCGTCACCAGCACGTCGCCACGAATGGCAGCGCGCTTGGCCAATGCGATCGCTGAGCAGTACGGAATTGAACAACTTGAAGTAAAACTCGAAGCGACCGCGCGCGCCACCCGTTTCCTGGCCGAACGCGTCGAAGTCCTCGAATCTGAAGTGACGGCCAAGGAACTGATTGTCGAAAACTTTCGGACTGAGTCCGGCCTGCTGGCCGCTCAGGGTACGACACTGACCGAATCCAGCATTGCCCAGTTGCAACGCCAGAAAGTGGAGCTCGAGGGTGAAGTCGCCCGCACGCGCGCCCGTTATGACGGGATGCGCCGCCAGCTGAATTCTGGCGCCGGTGCGGACTCGATTGGTGAGGTTTTGAGCTCGCCGGTCGTCAACGCCCTGAAGAACCAGCTCTCAGACGCACAGCGACGCAAAGCCGAATTGTCGACATCGCTTGGGCCAGAACACCCACGCATGATCGCGGTCGACAGCGAGATTGCCGACTATGAGTCTCAAATCAATGCTGAGATGAGCCGGATTATCGACAACCTTCGCGTCGAACTGGCAGTGGCGAATGACCAGATTGCGGCGCTTGATCGCCGGATCAATCAATCTCGCGCGACACTTGCGCGGAACAACCGATCGCAAGTGCGCCTCAACGAATTACAACGCGAAGCTGAAGCCAGCCGCTTGATCCTGCAGGAATTCAAACAGCGCTTCACGCAGACGCGCGAGCAGGACGAACTGGTGCAACCAGATTCGCGCATCCTGTCGCCTGCCGGTATTCCGTGGGGGCCATCTTCGCCACGCACAACGCTGAACCTGATTGTCGGGCTTCTGCTCGGCGGCATGACCGGCGCAGGCCTCGCCATCATTCTGGAAATCTTCAACAACCAGATCCGTTCGGTCGAAGAAATTGAACGCAAGTTCGGCTTCCCGAGCCTCGGTGCGGTGCCGCTGATCAAGTCGCTGAAATTCCTCGGCTTCGGCAGCCGGGTGCCAGCCGACTTCCTGGTGCAGGACCCATTGTCGGCCTATGCTGAGAGTATGCGCTATATTCGTGCCTCGATCGCAATCTCGGCCATGGAAGACCAAACCAAGACAGTCACGATCGCCTCCTCGCTGCCGGATGAAGGCAAGACCAGCCTGACGCTGAGCCTTGGCCGTATGTCGGCGCTATCCGGGGACAAGACCCTGGTCATTGATGGCGACTTCCGCCGTCGTCAGTTGACCGCGTCCGCTGGGCTCGATCCGCAGACCGGCCTTGTCGAATTCCTCTCTGGCGAGTGCGACCTGGAAGACGCCATCTATCGCGAAGAGCATACCGGCCTCGACCTGCTGGCTCTGACGCTGAATGGACGAACGCTGTATGATGTCTTCGGCACCAAGGCGTTCGATAAGCTTCTCGAGCGTCTCAAGGAAGAGTATGACCTGATCCTGATCGATACCGCGCCGCTGCTGCTGATCGCCGAAGCAGGCGTGATTGCGAGCAAGACGGACAAGACGATCCTGATCGTGCGCTGGATGAAGTCCCGCAGATCCTCTGTGCGCCGCGCGCTGGAAATGCTGAAGAGCATGAAAGCGGATGTGCTGGGTATTGGCCTCAACATGGTCGACCTGACCAAGAAGCGCCACCATACCGAACAGGCATCAACCTCGTCTGCCTACAGAAAATACTACACGTCGGAATCGCGCTGGCGCTGGATCAACCCTCGCCGCAACCGGTCCGTGGCAAAGCTGCCTGCGGCCAATCTCAACGAGCCGTCTGTGCCAGGTGAAGACGAGGAGACGTCAACACAACTTCGCTCCATGTTGAACAATGGCTAAGACGATGCGCATTTCCTATTTTGGGCATGACTCGTCGGACGCAGCTATTCGCAAACGGGTCCGCACCTTTGAAAAGTGCGGATATGAAGTCCAGGGCTTCATGAATAAGCGCTTCGACGGACCGGTCCCCGAATTCCAGAACGTGGAGCTCGGAGAGACGGAGAATGGCGCCTATTTCGATCGGATCTGGAGCGTCTTTCGCGGGGCGTTTCGGGCGGCCAAGCACAAACAAGTGCTCAAGGACTCCGATCTGATTGTCGCGCGTAACCTCGATATGCTGGCGACGGCGTATCTGACCAAGCGCCTGACGGGGCTCTCGACGCCAGTCGTGTATGAATGCCTCGACGTGCATCGCCTGCTCTGCCGGGAAGACGTGATCGGGTGGATTGCACGAAAGTTTGAAGGCGCCTTTGTCAAGCGCAGCTGCGGCGTGATTGTCAGCTCGCCGGCTTTTATTGAGCACCATTTCGAGCGCCGCCATGCGGGTCGCTACCGGGCCTTTCTGGTGGAAAACAGACTGTCTGCGACGTTCGCAGAGACCGTGGCGCGCCCCTCTGTTCATATTGAACCAAAGACTGATGGCCCGCTCCGGCTCGGCTGGGTGGGGATTTTGCGCTGCAAGAGAACCCTCAATCTTATGGTGCGTGCGGCGGAGGCTTTCGGGGACAAGATCGAAATCCGCGTGCATGGACGGCCCGATCTGTGGAGCGTGCCGGATTTTCACGAAGCAATCGCACCGCATGACAATATTATCTTTGAAGGCGCTTACGAAGCGCCGAAGGATCTTCCCGAAATATACGGGCAACTCGATCTGATCTGGTCTGGTGATTTTATGGAAGCAGGTCTGAACTCCAAATGGTTGCTGCCGAACCGTATCTATGAAGGCGGCTACTTCGGCGTTCCTGCGCTAGCGCCGTCTGACACCCAGACCGGGGCCTGGGTGCGCGAAAACCATGCGGGATATGTGGTCGCGGAACCAATTGAAGCGACCTTGATCGAAACCCTCAGAGATTTGATTTCGCAGCGGGACAAAATCGAAACCTGCCGCAAAACTGTGCTTGAACTACCCGACCGAGTCTTCGTAGAGCCAGATGGTTTCATGGCGGATGTGCTGGATCAGCTTATCAGCGCGAGAACACCAACGCCGACTGCGCCAATTGCTATTGGCCAGCCGGATCAGGCCTGAGGCGAGGATTGTCGTGATGACCTCTCCCCTGATCAGCGTCTGTATTTGCACCTTCCGCCGCCAGTCGGTTCGCGAGACAATTGAGTCGATTGCGGGCCAGAAGATCAGCGCGGAAATCAGTTTCGAAGTCATCGTGGTCGACAATGATATTGAGCCATCGGCCAGGACTCTTGTTGAGGAAACGGCGGCGCGGTTTGACGGGCTCGATCTCACCTATGTTCACGCGCCCGCGCGTAATATTTCAATCGCTCGCAATGCCTGCCTAGACCATGCGAAAGGTGAGTGGATCGCCTTTATCGATGATGACGAAATTGCCATCGAAAGCTGGCTTCAGAACCATTATGACAAGGTCATTCAGGAGAATATCGATCTTTCGTTCGGACCTGTTGTCTCCATTTATCCCGATCATGCGCCAGACTGGATCCGCGAGATTGATTTGCACTCCATCAGTGTCGGGGACCGTCGCCCGATCCTGACCGGACATACCAGCAACGCCTTTTTCAGACGTCAGCACCCGGCAATTGCTCCTCTCAGATTCAGCGAAGACCGCGGGCGTTCAGGCGGCGAAGATACTCAATTCTTCCACCATTGCTTTCAGGGCGGTGCAAGAATCGAAGAGACCAAAGAAGCATTTGTTTATGAGCCCGTTGCGGACAATCGACTGTCGCTGGACTGGCTGGTGAAGAACAAATTCCGCTCAGGGATCACGTATGGAAAAGTGGTGGTCTATCAGGGCGGACTGATCAGCAATCTGTTCAAGCTCGCTGCATCCATGGTCAAGGTCGCCTACCTCATGCTGCTTGCTCTTCTGACCCTTTGGTCCAAGCCGACCAGTCGGCGACATTATATTCGCGCCATCTTTCACAGCGGTGTTGCGGCGGGATTCTTTTCCGTGAAAGAGGCTGAATATTACGGAAATCTAGGACCCACTGTGGCTGAATAAATCTCTTAGCCGTTATGCGCGACCCAAGCCGCGCAAGATCCTCAAAGTGCGTATCCGAGGGCGCGCATCATGTCGCTGAACGCCGAACCTGCATTTGCAAACTTCTCAGCAGGCATGCTTTCCTGCCATTTGCCGATCGAGTCCGCGGTAATCGGGCGCGTGACCGCCGCATGGTGTTCGTGGCGACCCACATCGCCGAGGCGTTCCGGGATTTTCGTCAGATAGTCCGAATTGTAGTCGAGATCCGCCCAGTCAAAAATGGTTCGGAACACGGCCTCAGGATCGGTGACGAGATCCTCATATGAGATTTCCAGCGGCGTACGGCGCGCTTTCTTCAAGTGTTTTCGGCAGGCAGCGTTCGCATCAATCCAGCGCTGAACGGAGCCTTCGAAGTCCCGCATATCGGACTTCAGCTGCGACGCCACAACATCGCGGCCATCGCGCTTAAGGTACAAATAGTAGGCATCGGGATAGGTGCGAACAATGTCCTTCAGATGAACCGTGTTCCAGGGCGTCTTGTCGCCCCAGCGCTGCTCGGTAAATCCATGCGCGCGCGCCATGAAGGCATAAAAGCGGTCGATCAGGTGTTCAAGCGTGCGACGATCAGGGTCAAATGCGCAGGCTTCTTTCGCAAATGGCGAAAAGGTTTCGATCTCATAGTCCGCGAACATGGCGTGGCGATCGAAGAAGGCGCAAAACAACCAGACTTGCTCGCGCCAGGTCAGTCCGCGCCATTTGCGCCATCGCGACAGGATCTCGCCCAGGACATATGTCTCGGGTGGAATGTAGATCTGCCCGGACGCCATCAGGACGCGGCGCGTCAACGTATTGCCTGACCGCGGCGCGCCAACAATGAATAGAGGAGAGGCTTCGGGCATGGCTTATGTGCTCGTCTGAGATTTTCGTCGGCGCCGCCGAAACCCGACAAGCTTCTTTGCGGCGATGAGCGGTGAAATATCCGGTTGCGGCGACCGCGCGACGGTCCCGGTATCGGTTTTCAAGGCTTCGAACCGGTTCGCGACAGATTGCGTGGAATACGCCTGGATACAATAATCGCGGGCCCGCAGCGCGGCGGCGCGCTCGGCATCAAGATTGGCCCGGATATAGTCCAGCATTGCAGGGACCTCAGCGGGCGTTCCATAAAGGGCGTGCGATCCAAATGTCGGTTTCAAGGCCGGGGACAACAGGCACCGCACACCCATCAACATGGCTTCAGCAATGGTCCGGCCGAAGGACTCCACCCACAAGGGCGAGTGGTGATACGAAAACACGTCGAGTGCATCGAGATAGTCCGCGACCGGTTGCTGATTGAAAGCGAGGATTGACCAGTCGGATGTGTCCACGCCCTTACTACGCAGGAATTCGGGATCCGCGCCCATCACGCTGATCTTCGTATTCGCGCTCGACGGCAGGCTGAGGGCAATTTCTGCACCTGTGGCAGGCCATTTATCGGGATGGGGACGACCGTGCCGCCCAATCGTCAAGACCGGACTCTGCAGTTTCGTCCGCCGGGGCGTCCAGGCGCTGACATCAAATGCGTTGGGCCAGTCCTCGCGCGTCATGCGCAGTAGCGGAGCATAGGCGCGAAACTGCTGGCGGCAGATCCCCGAAACCGGCGCCCAAAGCAGCGTTTGTCCGAATTGCTGCCGGATATTTCTCTGCACGCGAAACGGATCAAAGGCGAGCGCGCCATCCCCCAGAAACAAAGGCTGATGTGCAACAAGTACGCTTCGTGTGGCGCGGACGGGACGAGCTTGCACTACCGGATTCTCGAACACGGACGGGTGATGAAAAAAAGCAATGTCGCCATGCACAGCGCCTATGTCATCCAACCGGACCCGCGAAACGCCGGGCAAGTCGCTCAATTGCAGAATGGTTTCGTTTTCCGAGTCAAAATCCTGGAAGAATCCAACCGACTCGACCAAAGCGAGCCCCACGCTCATTCCCGCCTCCGACATCGCTCGAACATCGGTTGCGACAGCCGCCGACGTCCCTCCGGAAAACCGGGGATCGGTGAAGATCAGAGCGTCGAATGTCATGGTCATTTTTTGGCTGTACAGATGGCTGAAAGCAACCCTTTCCAGAGCAAGTCATATGCCAGAATGGCGAATTGCAATCGGGTATGGAAACCACCTGCGATGACCATAAAAGCGCCAAAAAACAGTTGCATCGGGACTTTGTGTGTAGTGGCATGTAGTTTGCGATCAAACTCGGGAGCGCGTGGGACCCAAGAACAGCCCCCGAATTGGTCAGAACAAGGGACGATGCGAGGCCATGAGCCTGGCGTGTAGAATGGATACAAGTGCGATGGGGAGACCGATGAATAGTCGTGTGAGCGTCATCCTGCCTACTTATAATCGCGCACATCTGATTTCAGACACGATTGATAGCTTGCTGGCGCAATCGCGACCTGTGGATGAGATCCTGGTGATCGACGATGGGTCGACAGATGCGACGGCCGAGCGTGTCGCCGTCTTCGGCGACCGGGTGCGTTATCACCACAAGGAAAACGGCGGCAAATCAGCTGCGCTAAATCTCGCCCTGACCATGATCGAGGGGGATTGTGTCTGGATTTGCGATGATGATGATCTGGTCCTGCCCGATGCGTGCGAACGCTTGATGCGTGAACTGGAGGCTGATCCGGACCTGGATTATTGCGCCGGCCTGCACAAGGATTTCTATGTCGATCCGCAGACCGGTGAGAATGTTTGTAAGGAACCGGGTTATTCCAAGGCGTCCCGGTCAGAGGACGTGTTCTCCGATGCGCTCGATGGGTGCCACATCTTTCAGCCAGGGCTCATCGTACGCCGCGCTTTTTACGATCAGGTCGGGCCGTTCAATGAAAGCCTCAACCGGTCGCAGGACTATGAAATGCTGCTCAGGCTCACGCGTCATGGTAAAGGCCGGGTCGTACCGCACGTCGTGTTCCTGCACCGCGAGCATCAGGGCGTACGCGGCGCAGCAAGCGAACGGTTCTCGATGCAGGATGCGAACCGAAAGTGGATCAAGTACCATCGCCAGATTATCAAACCTCTGCTTGAGGAGGTCTCTGATCAGGAACTGCTGCCTGCGGAAATCTGGAACGATCCGTCGCGGGCCGACCTGCGCGACCGTATGGCGAGGATCCGCAAGGGCTCGATCTTTGGGCGTCACGTTCTCTGGGACGAAGCGCTGGACGCGTGGGCGTCGATTGAGCCTTCTCCCGGCGCGACTTTAACCGACTATGAAATTGGCCTGATCCGCATGTCGACAGGCTACGGCCTGGGCTGCGCACCATTGCTCGAGTCGGATCAGGTCAAAGCAAAAATGCAAGCACTGAAGGCGCAGTCCTCAATTGGTCGGCAAATCGTTCGGCAGCTAGGGCGGTCATTTGGTTGGCGGATCAAGCGCGCTGTCAAAGGACGTGAAATCGGCAACGCCTTCCAGTTCGTTCAATTCATGCTGTCAGCGCGATAAAAGGTTAAACAAGGAAAAGAGTGAATTAGCGTTGATGGATAAACGGGACTTCCACACTTGTTTGTTAGATGGCGCGTTGGTCCAACCGCAGGCGTCTCGCTACCATTTTGCCATGATTGAGAATCTCACAGACAATGAAATCGCGGCAGACGTCTGGCTTTGGGACAATGCCGAGTTCTCAAACGCGGCTGAAGATCTCTTGCGTGTTCTTGACGATCAAGAACGTGCTCGACGCGACCGTCAATTCTGTAAGACGAAGGGCCTGCATTGGGCGATTTCGCGTGCAAGGATTCGTCAGGAACTGGCTAAATTTACCGGTGTGGCGGCTGAAGACCTCGTGTTTGAAGAAGACGCATTCGGGCATTTGACGCTGCAGCAATCCGATCTCTCATTCAGCGTCAGTCACGATGGCGCGTGGACTGCTCTCGCGGTTTGCGGGTCGGCGCAGGTCGGGATCGATATCGAGTCGATCAAGCCGATCAGCCGCGAAGAAATGGAGTGGCCTCTTTCGCAGCGCGAGCGGGCAGATCTCGCGCGTGTTGGAGAGGCAGATCTTTTACAAGCGTTTTACAGATACTGGACGCTCAAGGAAGCGTTTATAAAAGCGCTCGGGCTTGGTGTCTCCTTTCCTCTGGAGGACTTCGACATGTCGCCATATGGCTCCGAGCCGGCACTGCTCCGGGTGGCCAACGACACCAATGCTCCGGAAGAATGGTGTTTCGAAGCGCGAGAAGCACGGCCTGGTCTGCGGCTCGCGCTTGCGGTGAAAACAAAGGGAAATATGCCCAAATTCTCGTATCGGGGGAAGATTCGGCCGTAGATGTATCGAATGGAACGAATTTTGCTTTGAATCGCCGGGGACGTCTGGCTCCGGGTCAAATGAGAGCGAATTCAAATGCTGCGTAGGGTAAACAATAAAATGTCTGGGATGCGGAACAATGCGGTCTTCGTCGGAAGCACTCAGGTGCTCGTCGACTGTGTCGAGCAATGGGCGGCGTCCGGCGGCGGTGTTGAGGCGGTCATCAGTGAGTGTCCAGATGTAACGGCCTGGGCGGTGACCGCTGGGGTTTCTCTGGTTTCTCCCAAACAGGATCTCGCCGCGTCGCTCGCAGGCAAGCCCTTCGACTACCTGTTCTCAATCGTCAACCATGCCATCTTACCGGATGAGGTGGTGGCGCTACCGCAGCAACGCGCGATCAATTATCACGATTCCTTGCTGCCCTCCTATGCAGGGTTCAACGCCACATCCTGGTCAATCATGGACGGAGCCGACACGCACGGCGTGACCTGGCATACGATGACGGCCGACGTCGATGGCGGCGCAATCCTGCTGCAAAAACCGATCGCTATTTCGCAGGAAGACACAGCCTTCTCGCTGGCGGTGAAATGCGCCAATGCATGCCGGGAAACGTTTGCCGAACTACTCAAGGCTCTTGAGGTAGAAGCCGAAACCGGCACGCCCATGGCTGAAACGTCGCAGACCGCCGCAGATCAGTTCCATCTGCGCTCGGATCGACCGGGACTCGGTCTGATTGATTTTAATCAAACCGCTGAGACGATCAGCCGCTTCGTGCGCGGGCTTCACCTTGGCCGCGATGATAATTGGATGTGTCTGCCCAAGCTCCAATTGGCAGATGTAGTCTATCTCGTGGATCATGCTGAAATTGCGCAGGGACCAGCGTCAAACGCGCCGGGAACGGTCCTGGCGGCAACAGAAAACAGCCTGACCCTCGCCGCGACAGACGCAGCGGTTCGCCTCAGCGGATTGACGCGACTGGATGGACAGGCGCTGAGCGCGGGAGAGTTCACCAATCACCTCAATACGGTTGTCCCATCGTCCGGTGATATCGAGACTGCCCTGGCAGAGCTTGATGCGAAGCTGACCAAGCATGAACGGTTTTGGATGCGCCGCGTCGCCGCGCAGTCTGCGCCGAAACTCGGACAGATTCGCGAAACGGCAGGGTCGGCTGCGTCGTCGGCAATTTCAATCGCTCGTCAGTATACGGAATGCGAGTATCTGACAGGATTGGCGGTCTATATCGCAAGAGCTGGCGATGACACTGTTTTTGACCTGGCATTCGCAAAGACATTGCCGCTGCATGCGGACCGCTATTACGCGACCGCAACGCCGATGCGCTTGGATGTCGACATGGATGCTCCGTTCGCGGAGATGCAGACGCAGGTTCAGTCCGAGCTTGCGGTACAAGACAAGCGCGGCACCTACGCGCGCGATATGTTGAAGCGCTACGACCAGCTGCGCCAGAAAACGCCAGAGCGCCTGTCGATTGGTGTGCAGACGGACGGCACGCCCGGCCTGATCGCAGGGACCTCCCTCACGCTGCATGTCAATGATGCGTTCGATCAGGTGACTTTGAGCTATGACGAAAACGCGCTGCCTGAAGCAGATGTGCGCGCGCTCATGGCGCGGATCGAGACACTGATAGAAGAGGCCAATGCGCGTCCGGAGACCCCGGTCGCGAAGCTCAATCTTTTGCCTGAAGTGGAGAAGCGCGCGCTGCTGGATCTCTCAGAAGGTCCGCGCAAAGCTTATGCGAGCGAACTGTGTGTACATCAGCAATTTGAAGCGCAAGCCGCCCGCACACCAGACGCAACCGCCCTGGTTTTCCAGAACAAGTCGCTCTCTTACCGAGAGCTGGATGCGCGCGCCAATCAGATTTCCAACGCGCTGATCGAGAAAGGCGTGGCACCAGGAGACTTCGTCGCCGTGTGCGTCAACCGGTCGACCGATCTGGTTGCAGCTCTGCTGGGGGTGATGAAAGCGGGCGCAGCGTATGTGCCCATGGATCCATCTTATCCGCGTGACCGTCTGGCTATCATGCTGGAGGACTCAGCTGCCAAAGTCGTCGTGACGAGTGCGTCGCTGGCGAAATCCCTGGCCTTCGAGGACGTCGACATGCTGACGCTGGGATCGATTTCCGGCGAGGCAATCGCGGCCGCTCCTCAAGTCACCGTTTCCTCTGACAATCTTGCCTATGTGATCTTCACTTCAGGTTCGACCGGGCGTCCGAAGGGCGTTCAGGTGGCGCATCGCAATGTCTCAAATTTCTTCGCAGGCATGGATGATGTGATCGGCACCGAGCCCGGCGTCTGGCTGGCGGTGACAAGCGTCAGTTTCGATATTTCTGTGCTGGAGATTTTCTGGACCCTTGCGCGCGGCTTTGAAGTCGTCATCCAGGGCGAAATGGACCAGAGCAGTCTGTCTGATGCGGCCCGGGTCGAGGTGTCCGATACGCCGATGGATTTCGGCCTGTTTTATTTCTCCTCATCACAGGGCGACGCGCGTCCTGGCGAGACCTATAAACTGCTTCTTGAGGGTGCCAAGTTTGCCGACGCCAATGGCTTCCAGTCCGTCTGGACACCGGAGCGGCATTTCCACGAATTTGGCGGTATCTTCCCGAACCCAGCCGTGACCACGGCAGCCCTCGCAACGATTACCGAGAATGTTGCCCTGCGCGCCGGTAGCGTTGTCCTGCCGATGCACAATCCAATACGTGTCGCAGAGGACTGGTCGGTGCTCGATCAGCTCTCCAATGGCCGGGTCGGACTGTCTTTCGCCTCGGGCTGGCACGCCAATGATTTTGCGCTGATGCCCGAAAATTACGAGCGTCGCCGCGAGATCATGGTCGAGAGTATCGACACGGTGTTCAAACTCTGGGCCGGTGAAGAAGTTGAAGTCGCCAACGGCGAAGGTGACATGATCAAGGTCTCGACCTTCCCGCGACCGATCCAGGATCGACCGCCGATCTGGATCGCCTCGGCGGGCAATATTGAGACATTCAAGTCTGCCGGACGCCTCGGCGCGAATATCCTGACCAATATGCTGGGCCAGGATCTGGAGGATCTCCGCACCAAGCTGGCTGCCTATCGTGAAGCACGCGCGGAAGCCGGATTTGAAAGCCCAGGCCAGGTCTCGCTGATGCTGCACACTTATGTGTGTGAGGATACGGAGAAGGCGCGCGAGATCGCGCGGGAGCCGTTCTGCAACTATCTGCAAAGCTCTTTCGATCTGGTCAAAGTTGCACCGTGGATGTTCCCTGCCTTCAAGCGGCCCTCACTTGAAGGGGCAGAGGAGCAGCTCGACACGTCTCAGTTCACCGATGAAGACATTGCAGCTCTGATGGATCACGCCTTCGATCGTTATTTCGAAACGGCGGGTCTGTTCGGTTCGCCCGAGCACGCACTTGGCATGGTCGAGAAGCTAAAAGATATCGGCGTCAACGAGATTGCCTGCCTGGTCGATTTCGGCATTGAATCCCAGACGGTTATCGAGAACCTGCCCTATCTGAACCAGTTGCGAGCGCTCGCCAATTCAGGCGCAGGCGCAACTGAGGACAGCGGCTTCGTCCCCGTCGGAGAGACCTTCAAGGCGCACGATATCACGCATCTGCAATGTACGCCGTCCATGGCGCGGATGCTGATCGACGATCCGGAAGTGCTGCAGCAATTTGGATCTTTGAAGCATCTGATGCTTGGCGGTGAAGCCTTGCCAGAGGATCTTGCGGAGACTTTGCACACCGCCCTGACCGGCAAGTTCACTAATATGTACGGCCCGACGGAAACCACGATCTGGTCGACCACGTCGCCTGTCAGAAAGGGTGAGCCGATCACAATCGGGCGCCCCATCGCCAATACCGACATTCGCCTGCTCGACGCGAGCGGCGACATGGTTGCGCGCGGGGAAGCAGGAGAGCTTTGCATTGGCGGCGACGGCGTCGTGCCGGGCTATCTTGGCCGGGATGACCTCACAGCCGAGCGCTTCATCGCCGATCCCTATGCGCCGGACGGGCGGCTCTATCGCACCGGCGACCTGGCACGGTACAATGCAGCGGGAGAGATCGAATATCTCGGCCGCATGGACCAGCAGGTCAAAATCAATGGCTATCGGATTGAGCTTGGCGAGATTGAAACCCAGCTCAGCCGCCATCCCGATATCTGGCAGAGCGTGGTCTCCGCGCACACTGAAAATGGCGTGTCGCAACTCGTCGCCTACTATACATCGCCTCAGGGTCAGAATGATGGTGCCAATCTTGTCGAGCACTGGCAGGGGCTATGGGACACCGCCTATCAGCAGAGCGATGAAGAAAGCGATGCACGCTTCAACTTCGCGGGCTGGAATGACAGCTATACAGGCGCGCCCATCCCGGCAGAGCATATGCGCGAATGGCGGGATGCGACGCAGGAGAAAATCCTGAGTGTCGCGCCGCAACGGCTTCTCGAAATTGGCTGTGGCACAGGCATGGTCCTGTTCTCTGTGTTGGACAGCGTCGAGCACTATACCGGGATCGATCTCTCGACGAATGCGCTGGAGCGGATTGGCGCTGAGCTGACACCTGAAGAACAAGGTAGGGTCACCTTGCGCAATCTACCGGCTGATGCGATCGGACAGTTTCAAGGCGAAAGCTTCGATACAGTCGTGATCAACTCGGTCGCCCAATATTTCCCAAGCGCCGACTATCTCGCAGACGTGCTGAAAACGGCCAGCGAGCTCGTCGGTGACGGCGGTCAGATCATTGTCGGCGATGTCCGCAGTCTTGAACAGCTCACCGCCTTCCATACGGCCATCGAACTGAACCAGGCCACAGCCGACCTCGACACAGCTACGCTGCGAAGCCGCATCGAGAAACGCCTGCAACGCGAGAGCGAGCTCCTGCTGAGCGAAGATTTCTTCCATGCCCTGGTGCGGGATGTGCAGCGACTGCAAGGCGTCTCACTGACTTTGAAAGAGGGCGCGAGCGCCAATGAAATGACGGACTACCGTTATGATGTCGTGCTGCATGTCGGCGAAACAGCGCCAGCGACACTCGATCTTCCTGCTCCCAAATCGGCTGAGTCGTTGGATCAAGTTGGAGATCTGCTTAACTCAGGCGCGCCAGTGATTGCTCTGGCGGGGCTGACAAATGCGCGCCTCGCACCGGTCTATGCGGCTCAAACGGCAATTGCTGGCAATGATGATACGCGTGCTGCAGCTTTACGAGAAACGCTGGAGCGGGATCGCTCGGTGGGGATTGATCCAGCCAGCTTGTCCGATCTGCATCCTGACTATGACGTGGTCAGCAGCTATTTCAATAAACAGGATCCAGCCACGTTTGATGTCGTTTTGCGGCACAAAGACCATGCCGGATCGCTCGTACCGCGCATCGCCGATGTCTCGGCCCTTGAGCGTCCAGAGGTCTATGCCAACCAACCGGCATCGCAATCTGGCGACCAAAGCCAGCTCGCTGACCAGCTACGCACGCATCTGCGCGAGCATTTGCCGGACTATATGATCCCATCCGTCTTCGTAGCGATGGACACATTCCCGCTGACGCCAAACGGCAAGATCGACCGCAAGGCGCTGCCTGCGCCGACTGCCAAGACCGAGCCGGTGCAAGCCGAATATGTCCCGCCATCGAATGAGCTGGAAACGACAATTGCCGGCATCTGGATGGAGCTGCTGGGACTGTCTCAGGTCGGACGCACGGATAATATTTTCGATATCGGCGCGAACTCGATCATGACGGCGCAGGCCAACCAGCGGCTGTCGAAAAAACTGGGTCGACGCGTATCTCTGGTCTCTATGTTCCGCTATCCTACTGTGGAAACTCTGGCGGCGCATCTGGGGTCGGATGCGTCCGGTCCCGCCGTGAAGGCGGACACCGCGATTAGCAGACCCAATCGACGTGAAGAAGCTGCGGCCAAGCGCCGGGCTAAAAGACGCGAAAGAGTCGAGTAGATTAGAATGGCAGACACAGGTTCTCATCCCGTCGGCTCAACCGACATTGCAATTGTCGGCATGGCCGCTCGCTTTCCCGGCGCGCCGGATGTCGAGACATTCTGGGCGAATGTCCGTGACGGCGTCGAATCAATTGTGCCGCTTGATGATGACGCCTTGCGCGCTGCAGGTGTCAGCGAGGCGGAGATCAACCATCCCGACTATGTCAAAGTCTGCCCGCTCTTGAGCGATGTCGACAAGTTTGATGCGAGCTTCTTCGGCTTTAACCCGCGCGAAGCCTCGGTCATGGATCCGGCCCACCGGGTGTTCCTTGAAATTGCCTGGGCCGCGTTCGAGAATGCCGGATACACGGCGCTGCCCGAAGACGGCAAAGTCGGTGTGTTCGCAACGGCCGGCGCGCCTGACTATTATGTTGAGAATGTGAGGACGCACCCGGAGATTATGAACTCCATGGGCGATTTCCTCGTCCGCCATACCGGCAATGACATGAATTTCCTGGCCACGCGGGTCTCTTATGAGATGGACTTGCGCGGGCCGAGCATGAATGTTCAGACGGCCTGTTCGTCGGCTCTGGTCGCCTTGCACATGGCGGCGCAAAGCCTGCGCCAGGGCGAGTGCGACATGGCCCTGATTGGCGGTGCGACAATCCTAATTCCGCAGGGCCAGGGCTATATGTATCGCGACGGGGAGATTCTCTCTCCCGACGGACATTGCCGCCCATTTGATGCCAAGAGCGCCGGGACTGTTTTCGGCAGCGGCGCAGGGGCGCTGATCGTCAAACGCCTGGACGATGCGCTCGACGATGGAGACACCATTCATGCCATCGTCAAAGGCTCAGCCATTAATAATGATGGCGCGATGAAAGTCGGTTATCTCGCGCCTGGCGTTGATGGTCAGGCCAATGTGATTGCCGACGCTTTGACGGCGGCTGGCATCCCGGGCGAGACGATCACCTATGTCGAGACGCACGGAACCGGCACTCTCGTTGGCGATCCGATCGAAGTCGAAGCGCTGAACGAAGCTTATCGTCAGCACACCGAGAAAACCGGTTATTGCGGCATTGGCTCGGTCAAATCGAATATCGGCCACCTTGGAGAAACCGCAGCAGCGGCGTCTTTGATCAAGGCGGTGATGGCCCTGAAGCATCGTCAACTGCCACCAAGTCTTGGCTTCGAAACACCAAACCCCGCCATGGATCTGGAAGACAGCCCGTTCTATGTGAACAAGGACCTGCAAGACTGGTCGAGCGATGGCCCGCTGCGCTGCGCGGTGACGGCGCTGGGTGCTGGCGGCACGAATTGCCATGTTATCCTGGAAGAGGCGCCAGCCGCCTTGCCCGGCGAAGATGCGCGCGACAAGCAATTGCTCGTCCTCTCGGCCAAGACCAGGGAAGCCCTGGATGCAGCTTCGTCAAATCTCGCTGACCGATTTGAAGCCGATCCCGAAATCGATCTCGCCGATGCGGCCTACACGCTGGCGCTGGGGCGGCGACCAATGCCGCATCGACGTATTGTTGTGGCTGGGGATCACCAGGACGCCATCGCCAGACTGCGCGATCCAAAACACAAAATGGTCGCGACACTGGAAGCGAACGCAGATCGCCCGAAGACGGTCTTCATGTTCCCGGGCGGCGGCGCGCAATATGCGGGCATGGGCCGCGAACTGTATGAGCAGGATGAGGTCTATCGCGAAGCGATTGACGCGTGCCTGGCGATCATCACGCCGAAGCTCGGACGGGATCTCAAATCGCTGATGTACCCACCAGCCGATCAGGTCGAGACCGCGACCCGCACGCTGGAACAACCTTCGCTGACGCTGCCGGCGCTGTTTGCGACAACTTATGCGCTGACGAGCCTGTATGAGTCCTGGGGCCTCGAGCCAGATGCCTTTATCGGGCACAGCATGGGCGAATATGTCGCCGCCTGCAAAGCCGGGGTGTTCTCGCTTGAAGATGCGATCACGCTCGTCATGCTGCGCGGCGAATTGTTCGAATGTATCGACCGCGGCGGTATGCTCAGCGTGCCAATGTCGGAAGGTGACGTCCGCGCTATGGCGCCCGACACGCTCGACATCGCAGCCGTCAATGCGCCTGACCTTTGCGTCGCCTCAGGGCCGCGCGATCAGATTGATGCCTTCCAGGCGACGCTTTCTGAGAAAGAAATTGAGTCGACGCCGATCCGTATCGATGTCGCTGCACATTCGCGCATGCTGGATCCGATCCTGGAACGCTTCCGCGCGGCGTGTCGCAAGATCAATTTCCAGGCACCGACCATGCCATTCGTTTCCAACCTGACGGGCAAGTGGATCTCCGCGCAAGAGGCCTGCGATCCTGACTATTGGGTCAATCATCTTCGCTCGACCGTGCGCTTCGCCGATGGCTTGCAAACCCTGCGCAGCCTCGGTGATCCGGTTTTAGTCGAGATTGGTCCTGGCCGAACGCTATCCATGCTCGCCAAGGCGCAGGAGACGCCTTATCGGCACGCGTTCAACACCGTGCGCCATCCGCAGGAGACCGCCAGCGACCTGGAATTTGCGCTGGCGAGCTTTGGCAAGATCTGGGCGGCGGGCGCAAATATTGACTGGCATGAATTCTACGGGGCGCAGCTGCGCAACCGCATTCCATTGCCAACCTATCCCTTCGCGCGCGATTCTTTCTGGATCGATGCACGCAAGTCTGCCGCGGCGTCCGCCGATCAGGATCTGATCAAGCGCGCCGACATGAAAGACTGGTTTGCGCAGCTCTCCTATCGCGAAGCCCCGCTCGTGCGGTCGCCGCGCGCTGACGATAAGCGTAAGTGGGTCGTTTTCAGCCATTCAGCGGCGCTGGCAAATGAAATTCTTTCCGCGCTCAATGACACGGATACTCAGGTCGTCACGCCGGGCAAAGCGGTCGGGCAAACCGGTCCCAACGCCTGGACGATTGATTTTGACCAGAGCGATCACTTTGCTGAGGTTCTGGAAGAGATCGAAGAGGCGGCAGGATTGCCGGATCATATCGTCTTCCTGACACAGGATCCGCGCGGAGCAACGAAAACGCATGTGGCAAAGCAAGACCGCCTGTTCCTGCATCCAACTTATCTTGCGCAGGCCCTTGGTGGTCGGTCTGAGCCAGTCCAACTGTCGGTTCTGACCTCTGGACTCGCCGACCTCGGTGGAGAGCGGATTGACCCGTACCAGGCACTGGCGCTCGGACCGGTGCTCACCACTCCGCGCGAACTGACCCATATTCAGACCCGGTGCGTTGACTTGCCCGCGCGATCAAGCCTGCGTCGGTGGACGCCTGACCTGCTGGAACGCGTCGGAGCAGAACTCTGCAATGAAGGCGATGATGCCGTCGTCGCGCTGCGCCCATCCGGACGCTGGGTGCGCGCCCTGACACCAAGTCCGATTGTGAACGACGAGACGCGTGCGAATGACTGGCTCCGTGAAGGCGGCGTCTATCTGATCACCGGCGGCCTCAGCGGTATTGGCATGGAAGTCGCCCAACATATGAGCCGCTTGAAGCCCGTCAAACTGGCTTTGATGGCCCGCAAGGGACTGCCGCCGGAATCCGAATGGGATGCGATTGTCGCTGCGCCCATTGAAAGTCAGGTCGCTCAGCGCATCAAACACGTTCGCGCGCTGCGGGAGCAGGGCGCAGACGTGATGGTCGTCGCGGGAGATGTCACAGACGTGCAAAGCCTGGATTCTGCACTGCGCGAAATCAGAGCCGGATTCGGTGTGCTCAATGGGGTTATTCACGCCGCTGGTAGCATGGATGATGCGCCGCTCATGGTCAAAGACGCCGCGGGGATGAAGCGGTTGCTGGCACCAAAAGTCGCCGGGACCGTGAATCTCGACAAAGCGATTACGGAAGATCTGGATCTGTTCGTCCTGTTCTCTTCGGTGGCGTCTTTCCTCGGCCTTCCGGGGCAGGTGGACTATACAGCTGCCAATGCCTTCCTCGATGCCTTTGCCCGCGCGCGAAACACGCGGGCGGCAGGGCGTTCTGTCGTCATCAACTGGAATGCCTGGCGCGATGTCGGAATGGCCGATGCCGCCCAGCGCGCACAGGCGGGCGAAACCCCGCCTTATATGCCAAGTGAAAGCCCGGCCTGGGATGGGTACACGGACGTGGCCGGTGGCCGGCTCTATGTGCGTGACTTGTCGGTGGCGAAGGACTGGATCCTGAGCGATCACCAGGTCAAGGATGGCAATGCGCTACTATCCGGAACGACTATGCTGGAGCTCGCCCGCGCTGCGGTTGCTGACCTGCACCCGGGGGCGCAGATCAATCTGTCAAACCTGACTTTCCTGGCACCGTTCATTGTTGGTCCGGGCGAGACCCGGCGCCTCAGCCTGCACGCGGTTCCAGCCGGAGCGGGCCGTCTGGAGATCTCGATCCGGGACGGTTCCAGCCTCGAAACGCCGCCGCTGGTGGTTTGTGATGCCGTGATCCTGAGAGATGCCGTGCCCGCCGCGATTGATCTGAATTCGATGGAAGCGCGATGCACAGCGGACTGCTGGGTCTCACCGGATGGCTTCCTGGATCAGGATTTCATGGCCTTTGGTCCGCGCTGGGCGAACATGAAACAGGTCGCGCTAGGACACGATGAAGCTTTGGTCGAATTGCGCCTGCCGGAAGCATTCGAGGCTGACCTCTCGTCTTTTGGCCTTCATCCAGCAGTGCTCGACATGGCCACGGGCGGCGTCCAACGCCTGATTCCCGGCGTCGATCTCGACAAGGAATTCTATGTCCCGCTGAGCTATGACAGTGTTCGGGTCTTCGGCGCGATGCCCGCGCGCGTGTTCAGCCATGTGCGCTGTCTTCCGGGAAGCGGAGATGGTCTCGCCTATTTCGACGTCACCCTGGCGGATGCGTCCGGCAACGTCTTTGCCGACATCAAGCGCTTCACGATGAAACGGCTCGCTGCAGATGAAGCCTTCGCCAGCGCTGCGCCTGCCAGCAGAGCCATGCCGCAGAACGAAGCGCTGGAAGCGCTCTTGCAGCAAGGCATCCGCCCGCATGAGGGTGTTGAGGCCTTCTCCCGGATCATCTCTCAGACGGGGCTGGTGCAAACCATCGCATCCTCTGTCGATCCAGATCTCTGGCTGCGCCAATTGAACGAAGAGGCAGAATCCGAAACGGGTGATGTTGACGGCGACAGCAATTTTGAACGTCCCCAACTCGCCTCAGACTATGAGGCCCCCGAGACCCCGGTTGAGCAAGATCTCGCGGCGACCTGGTCGGAACTTCTGGGGGTTAAGAAAGTCGGCCGGCGCGATGATTTCTTCGATCTTGGCGGAAACTCCCTGATCGGCGTTCGCGTTTTTGCGGCCATCCGGAAGAAGCATGGACTGTCCCTGCCGCTGGCGACATTGTTTGAAACTCCGACCATCGCGGAACTCGCCGATCTCATGGCTTCGCAAGGCGTCGGCGCCGCGATCGCGAGCGATGAAGATGGAGGTTTCGACACGCCGCAGAATGCCCCGCAAAAAGCGTGGTCCCCGCTCGTGACCTTGAAGAAAGGTCTACCCGGACTTCGCGCAATCTTCGCCGTTCATGGCGCGCAGGGGAATGTGATGAAATTCAAATCCCTGTCCGACAAGTTGCCGGACACGCGCCCCGTCTATGGTATTCAGGCCTATGGAACGGACGGCGTGCAGACACCCTTGCAGTCCATCCCGGAAATGGCGCGGCGCTATATCGACGTGATCCGTGCGGTTCAGCCGCGCGGGCCTTACACTCTGGCGGGATATTCGGGTGGCGGAATCGTGATCTATGAGATGGCGCAGCAGCTGAAGACGGCTGGAGAGTTGGTCGATCTGGTTATCATGTTCGATACCATGCATCCGCAGGCCGATTGTGTTCCAAACACACCGATCGACCGGATAAAGAACCTTCCGCGCCTGCATCCGAGCATTGCGCTGGAAACGATCCGACGGGTCCTGCATCGCGTGCCGGTTCTGAAGAAAATCATCCCTGGCCACCGGGCCGCAAATTATGTTGAAACTGACCTCGAAAAAGCTGGGTGGCGGGTCTATGACGCATTTGGCATTGCTGCGCGGGCCTATCATCCCGAGCCATATGGTGGACAGGTCGTGATTGTTCGCGCCCGACGGACAAACTTGCGTTATCTCAATCTTGGACCGTCTCTCGGGTGGGAAAAACATCTGGAAAAGCCATATATTCCAATGGACGTGGATGCGACGCATGCGACTGTTTTCGATGAGCCCGCAGTGTCCGATATGGCTGTAAAAATTCGCGCCTTGTTGACGGATTCTCCATCCATTTCAGAAGGGTAGAGGCGCTGATCCTGCACCGAACATGGCTTTCTATTAATGCTGAAAGAGGTTGACGGGCCCCACACTCGAAAGGTTTACCTCAGCGCGAACAATTCGATGGATTCAGAATGAAACCAAGTTACTGCGTAATTGCGGCCCTGTTGTCGGTTGGTCTCGTAGCGGCCTGCTCCGGGGGAGGGTCATCGAACTCTGTGCCGTCTCCAATCGGGGGGCCGCCGTCTCCTCCGCCACCGCCACCCCCGCCACCACCTCCGCCACCACCACCTCCGCCGCCTCCGCCGACGGGCGTGACGCCGGTGAATGAGACCAATGTGGTCTACGGGTCCGGACTGACGAATGGTGGCTCCAAGACACTGCTGATGGATATTTATCAAACGGGTGAGGAATGTACCGCGCTGCGTCCACTGGTACTGCTTATCCATGGCGGGGGGTTCAGGAGCGGCTCGAAGACCAGTTCAGGCTGGAACAATCGGGCGAGGGATGCGGTTGGTCGAGGCTATGTCGCTGCGGCCATCAATTACCGATTGATACCGGATGATCCAGTGATTTCCGCCGAGTTTGATCCTGTCCTTACAGACCTTGTCGCGGCGAATGTCGACCAGGACTGGGACAATAATAGTGTTCAGGTCTTCGCAGGCGGTATCACGGCGGCGATTGAAGATACTGTCGCGGCCCTGCGTTATCTGGAGAGCAATTCTCCCGAGAACCGCTGTATCGACATGTCCCGAATCGCTCTCTGGGGTGGATCGGCAGGCTCGATTACGGCCATGCATGTGGCCTATGGCCTCGATACATATTCGATTACATATCCGAAGCCTGATGTTGTCATCGACTATTGGGGTATGGTGTTCCTCGATGGGATGATCGGTGCTGCAGAAGCCCCGCTGTTTATTTTGCATGGCGGCAATGATGACCTGATCGATGTCCAGGAAGCGCGAGATCTCAAGGCCGAAGCCGATGCGATTGGCGTCGGTAACGCCATGTATATCGTTGCAGGCGCGGGGCATGGTTATTCCGGCATCTCGATCCAGAGCTCGACCCAGTCCGTAAATGGAAAGACCCTTCTGGAGCTGACGCTGGATTTCCTTGATGCCCACCTCAAGGATGGGGCGCCGTCGCCCGTTTATGAAAGCGTGACGATCAACTAGACGACCGAAGCATCGGACTCGTGCGATCTTGACGACAGGGCTATTCCCGCGCCTAAACTCGGCCGAGGAGGCCTGGATCGTCCGAAGATGAGCATTTATCGAACCCGCGCTGCACTGGTGCTTGCATGCAGCCTGATTGTCGCTTGTTCAGGGTCTAAGTCCGTCACGCCTGCTGATGAAGATGCGCTCCTGGTTGAGAAAGACGTGGTCTACGCGCAGGGAATGACGGAACGCGGATCTATACCGCTACACATGGACTTGTATCGAACGGGCGATACTTGTGAGGCGCTCAAACCGCTGGTCTTGATCATTCATGGCGGTGCTTTCGTACGGGGTTCCAAGCAGAGCAATGGCTGGAATGCGCGCGCAGAAGACGCGGCGCGCAGGGGCTATATTGCCGCCGCGATCAACTATCGCTTGATCCCGGACGAGCCCGTGATCTCAGAGGAATTCGAATCGGTCTGGGCAGACCTTTACGAGGCGAAGGCCGATTTGCCCTCGAACACGCGGCCGCTGGACGTCTATGCCCGCGGCGTGACGGCGGCGATTGAAGACACCGTCGCGGCTTTGCGCTTTCTTCAGGCAGACTCGCCTGAGCACCGATGCATCGATATGTCGAGGATCGGAATATGGGGCGGATCAGCAGGAGCGATTATTGCCGCGCATGTGGCGTACGGGCTGGATCCTTATGAAATCAGTTATCCAGACGTCGACGTCGTGATCAGCTATTGGGGCATGTCCTTTATCAGGGGTCAGATTCAGTCCGAGGATGCGCCAATTTTCCTTTTGCACGGCCGCGCTGATGATCGGGTTTCGGTCCAGGGCGGCCTGGATCTGAAGGCTGAGGCTGATGCGGTTGGTGTTGGCGCCGCGCTCTATATTGTCGAGCGGGCGCGCCACGGATATTCGGGGATCGCCCTACAGAGCCAGGACCAATCCGTTCGTGGACAGACATTGCTCGACCTGACGCTGAACTTTCTCGATGGCCATTTGAAGACGCAGGCGCCTGCGCCGGTCTATGAGGCTGTGTCGATCGAGTAATCGGCGGAGCTCACCGCGATCTAGGAAGCGGTGGGCGCTGCAGGCGCATCTTTGCGCCGCAGCACGCGGAAATCATCGAGTGAGGTGCGGACAAAGCGCCTGAAAAAGAGCAGGAGCGTCAACAGGTATGCGACGCCGCCCACAGGGACGAGGATCAGCAATTGAAGCGTGCTGTTCAGGGCCTGAATTTCCGGGAATGCTATCTCAACGGAGAGTACCGCGCTCGCCATGATCAGGGTGGAGATGAATTGCGGTCGCATGGCATTGAGGAGGGTGGTGGCTTTTACGTCCAGCTGTTTCAGAACTTCATACTGAAACGGGATGAGGAGAATGATGTTGGCGATGAGGAATGCCGAAGCCATGGCTTCAAGCGTGCCCAGATTGATGCCGATCGCAAATGCAATGATAAATCCTCCCGCGCGGATGATCGACCATTTCAGCAATACACCGGAGCGCCCGCGCGCTTTCCACATTTCGTTAGCGCTGGAGGCGACCGATTGCATCAAGCCGACAAAGGCCAGGATCCTCAAAACAGGGGCAACCGGGCCCCATTGCGAGCCGAATAGCAAATCGACAAAAGGCACCACGACGAGCGCCAGACCCGTCATCATCGGGAACACGATCGCGCTCATGATGGATACGGTTTTGACATACGCCCTGCCCAGCTTTTCCGTGTCATCCTTGATCGACGAGAAGGCGGGATACAGGGCGAAATTCAGCCCGCTGGACAGGGTTTGAATGGGCATGCGCATCATCAGATATGCGCGTGAATAATAGCCCAGCGCGTCCGCCCCAAAAAAACGACCGATCAGGACATTATCGACATTTTGATTCAGGAAGCGAACGAATGCGGTGCCCGTGAGACCGAGTGAGAAAGGCAGGACAGCCCTGATCGTCGACCACTGGAAGGTCAGTCGAATGGGCGCTTTGTTCAGGAGCTGCCCAGCAAGCGCTTTGACTGCGTAGAGAATGATTTGCTGCCAGGCGAGCGCCCATACGCCATGACCGGTCAAAGCGAGGTATATCGCGGCCGTGGATGAAAGCGCGATTGCACTCAAATCGATCAAGGCAATGGTGCGGAATTTGTAGTTTCTTTGCAGCCACGCCATCGGGACCAGAAAGACGCAATGCAGCAGGAGAATGCAGGACATGACCTGCACCAGCTCTTCGACTTGTGGTTCGCCGAAGAATGCCGCGACCCAGGGCGCCGCAAAATAGGCCGCGATCGTCATGCTCAGGCCGAAGCTGAGATTGAGCCAGAATGCGCTGGACCAGAAGGCAGCGTCTGGTTTTTCTGCGCGCACCAAGGCAGCGGAAATGCCAAGATCGTTGAACATGGTCAAAAAGCCGACAAGCGTCATCGCCATGGCGAGCAGACCAAATTGTTCCGGCGTCAGTATTCGCGCCAAAATGGGGATAACGATCAGGAACTGGCCGAGGTTCTTGGTCAGCGTGACCGATATGTTGATGATCGCGCCGGTGGCGGTTTTCTTGGCCAGCTGATTCATCTGCGATCCTTGCGGTCCCCTCGTCCGTTCCCGGTTTGACGACAAAATCTGAATGACCGCCAAATACGAGCCATATTATGCAGCGTCTGTGCCAGCTAAACGTGAAAACAGACCCTGTCTGCAATGATCGGCGTTTACCATGCATTTTTTCGATGACGGGGACTTTCAGGTTGAACGCACCCGTTTGAATCATGAGTCGTCAACACACCCGGAACATGACATGTTTTCGGGCAGTTAGACGTAGGTTGAGCGCGCGATCAAGCGGGCGACAATTGCAGCGTAAGGGTATGAGGGAGGGCTGGGTTTGAGCGGCAAAGAACAAGACTCTGCTGTGCGCACACATCGTTTTGTCGTGCTGGATGGCCTGCGCGGGATCGCCGCGTTCGCTGTCATCGCGGATCACGTTCCGTCTGAATTCGTCCGCGCCCTGATTCCCGGTCGATACCTCGCCGTTGATTTCTTCTTTGTGTTGAGTGGATTTGTCCTCTGCCACGCTTATGGCGCGCGGCTCAAATCCGATATTCGGACGTTTGGCTTTCTCCGACTGAGACTCATTCGACTATACCCGCTCTACATGCTTGGGTTGATGCTCGGAGCGATGCATATGCTGTTCCTCGGCCTGACGGGCTATGCGACGACGTCGTTAAATGACCTGGCTGCGATGCTGGCGATCTCGCTACTGTTCCTTCCTGTTCCTTCCTTCGTATCGGGCGGCGATCTCCTATATCCGCTCAACCCGCCGTCCTGGTCGCTGTTTTCGGAACTGGTCGCCAATTTGGTTTATGCGGCGCTCGCGCCATGGTTGTCGCTCCGCGTGCTCGTGGCTGTTCTGGCCGTTTCCGGGGTGGCGGTGTTGCATTTCATCCCGAATGAACCGGATCTCGGGGCGGGGTGGAAGCTTTCTGATATTCATATCGGGATTGCGCGCGCCATGTTCGGTTTCTTCGCCGGAATTGCAATTTATCGTGCGCGCTCGGTTTTTGACACGCCGCCTGTGCCGGTGTGGCTGGCGGTGGGGCTCCTGCTATTGATGCTCGGCCTGCCCGTTCCAGATGAGGCGCGGCGCTGGTTCGACGCCATGGCGTGCCTGGTGTTGATGCCGTGCATTATTGTTCTTGTGCAAAACGCCCATGCCTCCGGGGGAGTCGCTAAAGTGGCCTCCTGGCTCGGGCTGGTCTCGTACGGAGTCTATGTCTTGCATGAGCCGATTTATTTCTGGCTGCGGAGTGTGTGCGGTTTTCTTGGTGTGTCTTCGACCTTCGAGCTGATCGACTACCCTCTGGTGGTTGTTATTTCGGCAATTTCGGCCTGGCTGGCGACGAGACTGTTTGATCGGCCGCTGCGCAAAGTTCTTTCTGGATTGGGCAAGCCTGGGCGCACTGAACCGAGCTGAAGCCAGGTGTATACACTGCGCAATTATGGTTGCTATGGGGGCCTCAAGTACAATTGCGAATTGATCGCAATACTCTATTTGCAGACCCGGAAAACTGACCTATATTTTCTTTTGCAATCACCTTTCACTACGGCAGCATGGTGTGGATCGCGATCGTTCTCGAGACGCCCGGAATTTGCCCTTGGGCTCATAGAAGAGAATGAACATGTCGGACCGGATTTGGGTTGCCTTTGGCTGCGACGGACGCTTCGCGCCCCATCTTGCCGCCACCCTTGCATCTGTGGTTCGCCACACGCCGTCAAACAGATTGCACGTCCTGATCCTGCAGGACGGGTTTGATGAGCGCCAGCGCGAGTCCATTCAGGAGATTGCCAAAGGCGCCGAGTTCACCTGGATCGACATGGCCGATTTCGAGCTTCCGGATTATCAGGTGTCCAATCACATTACCTATGCCACCTTATTTAGGCTTGGGCTCGAACAGCTCGCACCCCAGGCGTGTAAGCGATTAATCTACCTGGACGCTGACCTGATCGTGATGGCCGATCTTCAGGAGTTGTGGGATATTGACCTGAACGGCGCCTCGATTGGCGGTGTGCCTGATCCTGGCCTGTCCCAAGCCATTCCATCCGACGATCAGCATTGGCTCGAATGGGTGGATGACATGGGCGCGGCCTATATGAATGCGGGCGTCTTGCTGATCGACCTCGACAAGGTTCGTCGCGAAAGCGGCTTTACCAGGGCGCTTGATTTTATCGCCGAGCGCGGCGCGGATTTACCTTATCAGGACCAGGACGCATTAAACCGCGTCTACTGGAACCAGTGGACGTATCTGCCGCGTGAGTGGAATGTTCAGAGATCGCAGTTCATCAAGGCGTTTCAGCCGTATTTTTCTGCGGAAAGTCTCGCCGCGCTCAAAAACCCAAAAATCGTACATTATACCGGACCGGAAAAACCCTGGAACATGGAGGGCTACCACGCTTGGTGGTGGCTGTACTGGCAAGCCTTGGCGGACACGCCCTATCTGCGCGAGGTCCGAACAAGATATGGAATCTCGCGGGTTCAATTGCTCAAGACCTGGCTGAGATGGCTTAGACGCCGTCCACTGTCAGCCATTGCGCAGGGCAATTTCCCGGGCGCAGTCTTCAAGTAACACCTCAGACCAATTCAGGTCTCGAAATTGCATAAGCCTCCAGAAGAACTGGTGGCGGCGTAATCGACTCTCGTTTCACCGGTGGCATCAGCGATCCGCGTGTGTTGAGAGGGCGAGCATGATTAAAAAAAGCGCGAAAGCGGCTTTGCGATCCGTGGGGCTTCGGCGCGAGCAAATTGCCGCCACGCGAATGGCTATGGAGCGTGCAACGCTTGCATCGATTCCGCGCAATGGCGCAAACCGGCAATGGGGGCGAATTCTCGCGTATCACTCTGTCGGCCAGCCGCGCACCGGCGTGAACGATGTATCCGTGCGCCGGTTTGAGCGACAACTGGATATCGCCATCGAGCTCGGCTTTGAATTCGTGCCTGCGATACAAATTGCACATACGGGCGGTACCCCCAAACAACTCGCAATCACTGTTGATGATGCATGGACCAGCGCCGCCGAATGCATCGCGCCGATTTTGCGGAAGCGCGGTCTGCCCTGGACTTTGTTTGTTGTCAGCGGCTGGAGTGATCACGCGGATGACTGGACCCGCAAGGACATTCTCAACTGGCAACAGTTGCAGGACCTGATGGGCGGTGATCTGGAGATCGGCAGTCATTCCGTAAGTCATCCGGATTTCTCCAAGCTCACGCCCGATCAAATGATTTTGGAACTTGAAGCGTCTCGAGAGGGGATCGCTGAGAATCTAGGTTTTGTTCCCAAATCATTTGCCATCCCATATGGCCAATCCGCCAATTGGAATGCCAAGGCGCAGGAACTCGCGAAAAGCGCTGGCTATGATACGATCTATTCGCAGGCCGAACGCACAGGATTTCCCGGGACTGCGCCCCGCACATTTGTCACCAAGTTTGATAATGACCGCATCTTCAGAGCGCTCCTCAAAGGAGCATTCGACAGTTGGGAAGAATGGGTGTGATAGTGCGCATATCGCGCGGAGTGATTCTTTCCGCGCCGAGCTGCTCACTCTGGCGAGGATAGGTTTGCATGGCGATGCGCAAGCAACTGGCAGTCGGGTCGATCTGGACCGCCGGCGTGCGCGCAGGAATCAGCCTGATGGGGCTCGCCAACACGGTGATCCTGGCCAGGCTGCTGACGCCCGAGGATTTTGGACTCGTCGCTGTTGCGTCGGTCGTATTCGCGATCATTTCCGCGTTCACCGGCCTTTCGCTGGCGGCCGCACTGATCCAACACAAAGACCCGCAGCGCGAGCACTATGACACGGCCTGGACGCTTGAGGTCATGCGCGGTGTATTTGTTGGTGCACTCTTGTGCGGCATCGGCGTTTTCTTCGCCATATACGGAGATCCGCGGATTGAGCTGATCATGTACGCATTCGGCGCGACGGCGATTATCGGGGCACTCAAAAATCCCAGGATTATCGACTTCCAGCGGCGCTTGTCTTTCAAGCAGGAATTGCTCATTCAACTGGCTGAAAAGTTTGCCAGCATTGTCGCCGCGGTGACGATCGCGCTGATTTATCAGACATTCTGGGCGATCGTTGCCGGGTGGTTAGCGTCTCAGATTATTTCAGTGGTATTGTCCTATCTGCTCATTCCATATCTGCCGCGCATTTCATTGCGCCACTGGCGCTCGCTATTCTCCTTCTCAAGCTGGGTCGCTTTGGGTTCGGGCATACGTGAGCTGAACTGGCGCGGCGACAAGCTGATGGTCAATGCCGTGCTTGGTCCCTCTGTCCTGGGTCAGTACGACGTGGGTGGCCGGCTCTCGGCGTTGCCGGTTCGCGAATCCGTCGCGCCGCTGGTGCACGTTCTGTTTCCTGCTTTTTCCAAGCTGCAAGAAGAGTCTGCGCGCCTGCGTAATGCCTATGTGCGGGCGCAGCGCATTCTGGCCATGGTCGCGTTTCCTGTCGGAATCGGTTTTGCGCTCGTCGCGGGCCCGTTGGTTGAGTTTGCGCTGGGACCAGGATGGGCCACCGCGGGTTTGGTGATTCAAGTCCTCAGCACCCTGTTTGCACTACAGGCAATTGCCACACCATTCGCGCCCATGGCCATGGGGCTGGGACGTACGAAACTGATTTTCATTCGAGATGTGATCAATCTTGTCGTTCGATTTCCGATTCTCATCGCCGGCTTCTTGATGGGTGGACTGATCGGGCTGCTCGCGGCGCGATGCGTGACCACCTTCTTCATCATTGGCCAGGACCTGTTCCTGGCGCGGCGTCTGACCGGCGCGAGCTTTGTGCAGCAGATTTTCCCAAGCTGGCGAGCCGCGGCGGCGTCAATTGCAATGGTGGTTGTCGTGCTTGGGCTTCAGATATTGGGCATCGCGGCCCCGACAGTTCTGGATATCGCGGTTCTGGTCGTGTCCGGAAGTATCAGCTACGTGGGTGTAACGATCGGGCTGTGGTGGCTGGCAGGTAAACCAGAGGGGCCGGAACGCGAGATACTCGAAATGGTGCAATCCTTTTTGCCCAACTCAAAACCGGTCTAAGGCGTCGGACCACATGTCATCTTCCGTCCTCCAGCCATCCGATCAGGCCCTGTTCGCGAGACAGAGTGCGGAAATCTGCGCGGCGCTGGATAAGTACATTCCAGCAGACAAACCGATCGCATTCATCCCGTTTCCGTTCGATGGAAATGTTGGCAATCACATGATGTGGATTGCCGTGAACACCTATCTGAAGTCTCGCGGGATCCGGGTTGCCTATACCGCTCAGCCCTGGACGCTGAATACAGACCACCTCAAGCGCGCTGTGGGTGATGGAACGGTCGTGTTTCTCGGCGGCGTGTCTGTATCGCGCCTCTGGCCCTGGCACGCAGAAGTGAAGCGCAAAGTCGCTGCGGCTTGTCCGGACAATCGCCTGGTTTCGCTGCCTTCAACCATGATCCTGATCGATGACGAGGATCGCGCCGAAGCATCACACTTGTGGGAGGGGCATGCTGATGCCCACATGCTGGCCCGCGATGAACTGAGCGCCCAATCGGGCCGCGATGCGTTTCCCGATACGGTAAATGTAGAGACAGTTCACGATACGGCATTCATGTTGCCGCCGCAGCCGCGCAATAAACAGGCGGTGGAGATGGATGTGATCTGGCTCGCGCGAAATGATCATGAGGGCGCTGGATTTGCGCGGCCCGAAGATATTATGGTCTTTGATTGGCCGAGCATGCTCCAGCCCTACAGCCCCGATGTGCTTGCCAGTCGGGTCTGCTCCAAAGTCAGAGATATTGCGCCGGTCTTCAATCCACTAACCAATCGCGCGTTGAAGCGTGCCTACATGTCGGTTTCGAGGACGATGCTCCGGCGTGGAAATCAGGCGCTGGATCGGGGCCGGGTCCTGGTCACGGATCGCCTGCATCCTCACGTTCTGGCGGCGTTGCGCGGGCAATATTGCGTGATGCTTCCCGACCTGTACGGAAAGAACCGCGCCGTGTGGGACTATTCGAGCGAGAATTACAGCACGATTTACTGGGCGGACGACCCGGAAGAAGCACTGGATCTCGCGCGCGAACTGGCAGCGAAGGATGCGGCGGAGAGCTAGACTTCGTTGAGGGTCAAGCCTCGCCTGGCCACCATCCATAGATGTTAGATGTGGGCGCAAAATGCTCGACCGTTTCCGGCTCAGGCGTTTTGGGCAAAAGCGCGAGGATTGCAGCCTTGAGCTCATACTTCATCCGCAGGAATGAGAGCGGGCCAGCTGGATCAATGCGTTTGGCAAAGTCGGCGCAGGCGCGGCGTTCGTCCGCTGAATATTTTGACAGCGTTGCGCGCCAATAGATGTCGTTTGCCATTCTGCGTTGCATATCGATCAGCCAGGTTTTCGCTTCGGGGAGATCAGAACACCAATTGTCGACAACGAACTGACAGGTTTCAAAGCATTCCTGGCGATCAGAAATCGCCCGATTGATTTTTGGGGAACTCATCGATGAGGCGTGGATGCGATACTCCGCCTGCAGATTCTTGATCGCGCCAATCGGGCCTTTGGCGGCGAAGCGCATCCACATTTCCATGTCGGAGGTGTGAGAGAATTGTGGGAGATAGCCGCCGAGCTCCTGCTGAACCCTGGTGCGCACGACTGCCGTCGGTGAGGCAACCGGATTGCCGTGCGTAAAATTGCGCTGGATGAAGTCTGGGCCAGCAACAATCTTGTACTCGGCGCCGTCGCGCGCATCAGGCGTCGCTGCACGCTCAAAACCCTCGCCCAGCAAAAGCGCCCGGCCGAAGACCATATGCACGTCGTCATGCGCCTCCATCACCGAGGTCGCACGGGCGAGACCGCCGGGTGTGAGGAGGTCATCGGCCGACAGGAGCAGGGCGTAATCAGCACTGGCCCAGTCGAGCAGCCCGCGATTGGCGGTGCCGATCAGGCCGAGATTTGTTTCATTCCTGAGATAGGTGACTCGCGGATCGGATGCGGCGAGCGCCTTGCCAATGTCATCTGTATTGTCAGGCGATGCATCATTCAGGATCAGGACCCGCACGTGGACATCCCTTTGCGACAGGATGCTCGCAACGCAATCTTCCAGGAAGTGCGCATAATTATAGCACGGGACGACAATATCGACGCTGGCCATCAGCGCGCCTGATCTGCAGTGACGGCCTTGAGCGCGGTGGCCACGGTGCGCACGTCCATATCGCTCATCTGTCCATAAAGGGGCAGGATAATGCGCTTGTCCTGTTCCTTCTCCGAATGCGGCAGCGGTGCGGGCAGGGATGTATCGCGATATGCGTCCTCTCGGTGCGCGCACATGATCCCCCGGCGGGTGGCAATATCTTTGTCGAGCATGGCCTGCATCACAGCGCGTTGATCGCACGCATCCGGCAGGCGGACGCTGAAGCTTTGCCAGTTGGTGCGTGCCCAGTCAGGCTCGCGCGGAAAATGCAGCCATTGAGCGTCGGCCAGCTCGGCGCGGTAGTGCTCAACCAGTTCGCGGCGACGTTCGACGACGCCTGGCAGGCGCTTCAATTGTTCGCGCCCGACGGCCGCCTGAATGTCGGTCATGCGGTAATTATAACCGAGTTCCGGATGGGTTTCGAAGACCACCTGTTTCGATGAGTGGCGCACTGTGTCCGGCACGCTCATGCCATGCTGGCGCAGGCGTTTGAAGCGGGCCGCCCAGTCGGCGTGCGGCGTCGTGATCATGCCGCCATCTCCGGTGGAGAGGACCTTGCGTGGGTGAAATGAGAAGACTGCCGCGTCGCCGCGCACGCGCCCGATCTTTTCCCATTCGCCGTCCCACAAGATTTCAGCACCTGCGGCACAAGCGGCATCTTCAATCACAAACAGACCATGCGCCCGCGCAATTTTGACGATGGCCGCAAGATCTGCAGGCATCCCCATCTGGTGCACCAGCAGGATTGCCTTGGTGCGCGGTGTGATTGCGGGCTCGATCAGGGTCGGATCCATATTGCAGGTCAGCGGATCGATATCGATAAAGACGGGCTCGGCATTGCAATATCGAATGGCATTTGCGGTGGCGATATAGGAGTGGCTGACCGTGATCACCTCGTCGCCCTCGCCAATACCCGCCGCGAGCAGCGCCAGATGCAGGCCCGTCGTGCAGTTTGATACCGCGACCGCATGTTCGGCGCCGACATAGTCCGCGAATTCGGTTTCGAAGGCGGCGACTTCCGGGCCCTGGGTGACCCATCCGGACAGGATAACGCGCGAGGCGGCGGCGGCCTCCTCCTCCCCCATCAAAGGTTTGATGATCGGGATCATTCCATCAGATCCTTGTTGTCCCGCCACCAGTCGACCAGGCGGCGCAGGCCTTCTTCGAGATCCACCTCGGCCTCAAAGCCGAGTAGCGCTTCCGCCTTGCTGGTATCGGCGAGGCGGCGCGAGACGGCATTGACTTTGCGCTCCGGGCCATATTCTGGCGCCATGTCCGGGTCGGCCCCCATCACTTTCATCAGGGTTGCGGCGAGTTCGTTCAGGTTTGTTTCGACGCCCGACGCGACGTTAAAGACTTCATCAGTCACGTCCGATTTCAGCGCCAGAACGTTGGCGCGGGCCAGTTCCTCAATATATATGAAATCCATTGAGGTGAGGCCATCGCCAAGGATGAGCGGAGGCACACCGTCCTCAATCCGCTGCATCCAGCGCACCAGAACTTCTGTATACTTGCCATGAATATCCATGCGCGGGCCATAGACATTGAAATAGCGCATCGCGACATAGTCCAGGCCGTACATGGCGTGGAAGGACCGGAACAGACCTTCCAGCATGACCTTGGACGCCCCGTACCAGGTATCATTATTGTAGGGATGGTGGCGCTCTGTGGTCGGGAACGTATCGGCCATGCCGTAGATCGAGGCTGAGGACGCAGCCAGGACACGCTGGACATTCGCTTTGTGCGCGGCCTCGATGACATTGTAGGTGCCGTCATTCATCACTTCCATCGCCTCGCGCGGATCTGCGGCGCAAGCGGTGATGCGGATCGCGGCCATATGGATGACCGCGTCCATGCCTTCGGTCACGGATTCAATGGCGGCGCGATCACGAATGTCGCCTCGGACCAGCCGCACGCGAGGATCTTTCAGAATCTGCTCAACATTGCGCATGGAGCCGCGCACCAGATTGTCGAAGATGACAATCTCGCCCGGATTCTCGTTTGCCAGGATCTGATCAATCGTGGTGGAGCCGATAAGGCCGCATCCGCCTGTGACGAGAATTTTTGCACCATCTAGATTCATATGGAGTGACTTTCTGTCTCTTTTGTCGAAGGCGCTCTAGGCGTCGATTTCTGTTTCTGCCTGCAAGCGCAAGACGGCGTTTGCGACGATTTCCTGTTGGTCCGGCGTGATCTCGGGGAACATGGGTAGTGACAGGACTTCGGCAGCCGCCTGCTCCGCATTGGGAAATTCTCCGGCGCGATAACCCAGAAACTCGAACGCCTTCAATCGGTGCAGGGCGAACGGATAATGGATGCCTGTGGCGACGCCGGCTGCGGTCAATTCATCGATCCAGCGTGCGCGGTCCGGGGTGCGGATCGCATAGACATGATAGACGTGACGCCGGTCCTCGGCCTCAATGGGAATCTGCACACCGCTGCCTTCGAACAGGTCGCGATAGCGTGCGGCGGCGGCCCGGCGGGCCTCGGTCCACCGCTCGATATGGTTCATCTTCACATTCAGGACGGCGCCTTGCAGGCCTTCCATCCGCATATTGTAGCCGATGATCTCGTGGTGATATTTCTGCTCCGCGCCCCAGTCCCGAAGCATGCGGAGTTTGCGAGTCCAGTCTTCGCGCTTGGTGACCGTCATTCCCGCTTCGCCCGCAGCACCGAGATTTTTGCCTGGATAGAACGAAAAGCCCGCAAGGTCCCCGATCGAACCTGCGCGGCGGCCGCGATACTCAGCGCCATGCGATTGCGCAGCGTCCTCCATCACGATCAGGCCATGCTTCTTTGCGATCGCCATGATCGGATCCATGTCCGCCATCTGGCCATATAGATGCACGGGGACGATGGCTTTGGTGCGCGGTGTGATCGCAGCTTCCAGGGCCTCCGGATCCATCGTGAAAGTGACGGGATCGATGTCACAGAATACGACTCTTGCGCCGGTATAGTGGATAGCCGATGCCGACGCGATGAATGTGTGCGGGACGGTAATCACCTCGTCGCCTTCGCCAATCCCTGCTGCCAGCAAACCGAGATAGAGCGCATTCGTGCCGCTATTCACACCGACGGCGAATTCAGTCTCGCAATAATCCGCGAAGCGTTGCTCCAGGCTGGCCACTTCCGGACCGAGGACGAAGGCGCAGTTTTCCAGCGTCTTCATCACAGCCGCGTCGATTTCGGGTTTGATCGAACGGTACTGGGCTTTGAGATCAACAAACGGGACCATGTTACGCATCCTTATAGGCAGGTAGTTGCACCGTTGCGCCGCGGTCCTGCATGGAACGCGTTGCCGCTTCGATGGCCTCCACCATGCGTAGCCCGAAGCGCCCGTCCGAGATCGACCGCGCGGCGTTCAGGATACAGTCGCGGAAATGCTCGGTGCCATTGCGCAGCGCTTCGATATTGGGGACTTTTGGTGCCCACATGTCGCCGACGCGGTACCCGACCCGCATTTCCTGGATTTGCTCCGGATCATCCGTAAAAGAGACGCCCTTGTCATAAATCTTGAGTTTTTCGGACGGCTCGAGCTCATCAAAGGTGATCATCTTCTCGGTGCCGCCAATCAGGATCTTGCGGACTTTTACCGGTGCCAGCCAGGACACGTTGACGTGGGCGATAAAGCCTGTCTCGTAGAACAGCGTGATGAAAGCCAAATTTTCAGGCGTCCCGGGATAGTGGTTGATCCCCGATGCGGAAACAGCGCTTGGCTGCATGTCGAAGACAAAATCGAGGATCGAAAAGTCGTGAACCGCAAGGTCCGAAATGACGTTCACATCGCGCTGGAACAAGCCAAGATTGACTCGAGTACTGTCATAGTAAAGCGGGTTTCCGAGCGACCTGGACTGGACCAGCTCCCGCATCTTCTGAACCGGACCGGTATAGAGAAACGTGTGATCGACATGCAGGACAAGACCGCGGGCCTCAGCTTCTGCGACCAGGGTGCGCGCCTGCTCCGACGTCTCGGCCATGGGCTTTTCGAGCCAGACATGTTTTCCGGCTTTCAGCGCCGCCATGGCAAGATCGAAATGGGTCGAAACAGGGGTCGCAATCGCGACCGCATGAATATCCGGATGATGGATGAGGGACATCGCATCCGTGGTTGTGTTCACCGTCGGATAGCGTTTCGAGACTTTTTCCAGCGCCGCCTCACTCAGGTCGGCGACGGAATGCATCCGGGCGCCGTCCAGCTCCGCGAAATTGCGCACAAGGTTCGGGCCCCAATAGCCATAGCCAATCACGGCAATGTTCAGTTTCTCGTCACTAAGGGTCACTGTTCTAAATCCCTCATGTCGCCGCGCACAGTCGCGGGAACGCCGGCGACAATCGCGAAATCGGGTACATTTTTCGTTACGACGGCCCCGGCCGCAATCATTGCGCCTTCGCCTATGGTGACACCGCAGACAATGGTGGCATTCGAGCCGATCGAAGCCTGCCGCTTGACCAGAGTTTTCTCGACCGTCCAGTCCGCGTCCGTCTGTGGGCTTCCGTCCGGATTGGTGGCGCGCGGGAACCGGTCATTGGTGAACATGACGCCATGGCCGACAAACACTTCGTCCTCGATCTCGACGCCTTCGCAAACAAAACTGTGCGACGAAATCTTGCAGCGCTCACCGATCGTGGCGTTCTTCTGAATCTCGACAAATGTGCCAATCATCGTCCCGTCCCCGACCGTACAACCATACAGGTTGACCAGGTTCGGATGAGGGATTTTTACGGCGCCTTTCAGCGTCACATTCTCCGAAATCGGCATCATTGTCCCCAATCAAGACTGAACGTGCTCGAACAGATGCAACTCTTCTGCCAGATTCAGCAGGTTTGGCACACTTTTTTGTGGTTAATTGGCGCGGCAGGCTATGGACGGTTTAAAACGCCTTGCCTGTCGCAGGGGAGGGGTTGTGACCTTGAAACAAACTGGCGGTCGCGCAGGAGGAGTAAAATGATGAAAAGGCTGAATTTTTTGCTCGTTGGAGCGGGAATGATTGGGCTCACTGCCTGTCAGACGGTTAGTCCACTACCCGCAGCGAGGGACATCCCGAGCATTCATACCGATGCGATCGTGCTGGACGCGCATGCGGACATTGCGCTCGCAGAGACGTCGCCGCTTTATCTCGGGCCAGACGGACAGTCCAAGGTCGCGCCCGAAAAACTGGTCGCGGGTGAATTTGATGCCGTTATCATGGCAATCGCCGCGGGACCTCAATTGCGTACGCCCGAGGGCGACGCCAAGGCGCGGGCCGAGAGCCTGGCGAAATTGGCCGCGGTTCAGGACCTGATCGCATCAAATCCCAATACATTTGCGCTCGCCACCACGGCGCAGGCCGTGCGCGACAATAGTACGGCGGGGCGCATATCAATCATTCTCGGCTTCCAGAACGCGCAATCGCTCGAAGGTGACATTGAGCGCATCGACGAATTCTACGCCGAGGGTGTGCGCGTGTTTTCCCTCACCCATCTGGGCCACAATGATTTTGCCGACTCGTCTCGCCCGAGATTTGATGGCGAGACCGGCACCTATGAAGTGACCGAGGAACATGGGGGATTGTCTGCTCTGGGCGTTGCCGCAGTGCAGCGGATCGATGCGCTTGGCGCAATTGTCGACGTCTCGCAAATGTCGAAAGCGGCGACCCTACAGGCGATTGATCTCGCGACGCTGCCGGTCATTGCCAGCCACTCCAATGTCAAGGCGCTGTCGGATGTGACGCGCAATTTGTCTGATGAGGAGATTGATCGCATTGGCGAGACCGGGGGCGTCATCCATATCGCCGCGTTCTCGGCCTATCTGGTCGACCTTTCTGATCCGGATTTGAAAGCCAGTATTCGCGACGTGCGGCTCGCGGCGGGGCTGCCCGAGACCTATTCCTATCCTTACGAGCTCTATTGGGAACTGAAATCGGACGCGGAGAAGATTGCGTTTCTCACCAATATGCGGGCTCTGGTCGGGCGCGAAAGCGTGAGCCGGATGGTCGATCATATCGATTATGTGGTTCAGCGCATCGGGGTCGACCATGTTGGTATCGGCACCGATTTCAATCATGGCGGCGGTATCGTTGGCTTCGAGGAGGCGGATTCGGCGATCAATGTCACAACTGAACTCGTTGCGCGCGGCTATAGCGATGACGAGATAAACAAAATCTGGGGTGGCAATTTCCTTCGCGTTCTCGAAGCAGCGGCCAATCGCTGAGATAGACAGTCACGCTTTGAGTCGACAACATGGAACTTCTTTAGATCCGGATCCGCGCCATGAAACCGACTCCGCTCAGAATCGCCCTGATCATGCTAGCGGCCGTGATCCTGATCAGCCTGTTTGGTGGCACCGCGATCTGGCGGGTTATGGGATTTGGCGACGACTTGTCAATTGATGGCCGCGCCGAACCGGTGCGGGCT
The DNA here is from genome assembly GCA_041984335.1 of Henriciella sp. Taxonomy (GTDB): domain Bacteria; phylum Pseudomonadota; class Alphaproteobacteria; order Caulobacterales; family Hyphomonadaceae; genus Henriciella. The sequence goes on from JBHIYI010000001.1 coordinate 292,989, forward strand.
GTTCCAGAGAGCCTTGGCGCTGGTTGGCCGGCTTATGGCGGGGATGAAGGTGGCAATCGTTACTCTTCCGCGGGCCAGATCAATCGCGATAATATTGAGCGTTTGGCAGTTGCATGGACGTACAAAACCGGCGCGTTTGAGGGGCGAGACTCGGCGCGCAATCGCGCCTCGTTCCAGGCGACGCCAATCCTCGTTGACGAGGCCTTGATCCTCTGCACGCAGTTCAATGAAGTGGTAGCGCTCGATCCGGGCTCAGGTGCCCTGAAATGGGAATATGACCCGCAAGTTCCGATTGATGGTCGGCCAGCAAATGAATTTGCCTGCCGGGGCGTGGCGCATTTTGCCCGCGCCGAAACGCCGCCGGATGAGACCTGTAAGTCGCGCATATTCATGGCAACCGTGGAAGCCGAGATCATCGCGGTAGATAGTGAGACGGGCGAGCCTTGCGCGACTTTCGGCAATGCCGGGCGCGTGCGGATTGAGCCCAGCCTGTCCCTGCGCTGGCCCGGTGAATTTCAGATCACCTCCGCCCCCGTGGTCTACGAGGACGTGGTCATCACCGGCACTTCGATTGGCGACAATCTACGCAGCGATGCACCGCTCGGAACCGTGCACGCCTTCGATGTTGTGACCGGCGCGCCGCTCTGGAAATACAACCCGATCCCCTGGCATGCCGACGGCAACACCCCGATCGGGCATGCCAATGTGTGGTCGACCATGTCGGTGGATTCAGCGCGCGGCCTGGTCTTCCTGCCGACATCGACCGCGAGCCCCGACTATTATGGCGGCGAACGACCCGGTGATAATGAGAACGCCAACTCAGTCGTCGCCCTCGACGCGCGCACGGGTGAGCAGGTCTGGGCCTATCAGATCGTGCATCACGATGTCTGGGATTATGACCTGCCGTCGCAGCCGGGCCTGTACCAGATCTGGCAGGATGGCGCGTCGCGCGATGTCGTCGTGCAGGTGACCAAGATGGGGCTCGTCTTCGTGCTTGATCGCGACACGGGCGAACCGGTCATACCTGTCGAGGAGCGCGCCGTACCGCAGGGCGGCGTCGACGGTGAGGTGCTGTCGCCGACACAGCCATTTCCGGTGCGGCCCGAGGCCGTTGTCCCGGACCGGCTTGATCCGGACAAGGCCTTTGGAATCACCCTGTGGGACAAGATGGCGTGTACGAACAAGCTGCGCCAGCTGCGTCAGGAGGGTCTTTATACCCCGCCAACGGTCGACGGCACGCTCGCCTATCCGTTTACCGGAGGCGGCGCCAATTGGGGCAGCGCTGCCTTCGATCCGGCGCGAAACCTGGTCGTGATCAATATGAACAATGTCGCGCAGTCCGTGCATATGCACCCGAACACGGAGTCGCGGGACGCTACAGAGATCGACCATGATGCCGAGTTCGCGCCGATGGAAGGCGCGCCTTATGCGATGAGCCGAAAGCCGATTTTCTCGCCGCTCGGCCTGCCCTGTTCGACGCCGCCCTGGGGCGTGATTGCCGGAATTGATGTGGCACGCGGCGAGATTGTCTGGCGGCGGCCATTCGGAACCACGCGCGACCTCGCGCCTGGCGGTCTCGCCTTGACGCTCGGGACACCGAACTTTGGTGGACCGATCATTACCGGCGGCGGGTTGATCTTCATCGGCGCCGCCATGGATGACTATTTGCGGGCGCTGGATGTCGAGACCGGATTGGAACTTTGGAAGGGCCGCCTGCCGGCTGGCGGGCAGGCCACGCCGATGACCTATGTCTGGGACGGCAAGCAATATGTTGTCATTGCCGCAGGTGGGCATGGCAAATCCGGCACCCGGATCGGTGACCACGTTGTTGCCTTTGCGTTGCCGGAATAGAGCCTAGCGCCCAAGTTCCTTCATCGCGCCGTCGAGCCCTTCCAGCGTCATTTCGAACATCCGGTCCGGGCCGATCAGTTCGCGGATCAGCTGGATGGAGCCGGTATAATCCCAGGCTCCGGATTTGACCGGGTTCAGCCAGGCGAGGTTCGGATATTGCTGCACCAGGCGCTGGATCCACAGGCCGCCGGGTTCTTCATTCCAGTGTTCGACAGAGCCGCCCGCATAAGTGATCTCGTAAGGGCTCATAGTCGCGTCGCCGACAATGATCACTTTGTATTCGCTTGGGTATTTGTGCAGCACGTCCCAGGTCGGGATGACGTCGGCGCGGCGGCGGCGATTATCCTTCCATAGCCCCTCATAAGGGCAATTGTGGAAGTAGTAATATTCGAGATTCTTGATCTCGGAGCGCGCCGCAGAGAACAGTTCTTCCATGACTTTGACATGCGGATCCATCGATCCCCCGACATCCATCAGCAGCAGGACGGACACAGAATTGCGTCGCTCGGGCCGCATCTCGATATCGAGATAACCCTGCCGCGCTGTATTCTTGATGGTCTGGTCGAGGTCCAGCTCATCCGGGCTGCCGGTGCGGGCCCATTTGCGCAGGCGCTTCAGCGCGACCTTGATATTGCGCGTGCCGAGCTCGACACTGTCATCATAATTCTTGAATTCACGCTTGTCCCAGACTTTGGTGGCGCGGCGGTGGCGGGATTTGTCCTGCCCGATGCGGATGCCTTCAGGATTGTAGCCATTCGCCCCAAACGGCGAGGTGCCGCCGGTGCCGATCCATTTATTGCCGCCTTCATGGCGCTTTTTCTGCTCTTCGAGGCGCTTTTTCAGCGTTTCCATGAGCTTCTCGAAACCGCCCATGGCTTCGATCTCGGCCATTTCTTCCGGTGTCAGGAACTTCTCGGTCATCTTGCGCAGCCATTCTTCGGGCAAGTCCTGCGCTTCAATCGCCTCGCCGAGGCTGTCCAAACCCTTGAAGACGTGCCCGAACACTTTGTCGAACTTGTCGATATTGCGCTCATCCTTCACCAGCGCGGTGCGGGCAAGATAGTAGAAATCCTCAACATCTCGGTCGATCACGCCCTTGTCCATCGCCTCCATGAGGGACAGATATTCCTTCAGCGTGACCGGGACCTTGGCGGCACGAAGTTCATTGAAGAAATTGAGGAACATGCGGGACTCCTGACGTTCACGTTAAAGGTAACGCGCGCGCGGCCAATTTCCAAGGGTGCCGTGGCGGGAAGCGCAGCGCGCTATCGCTGGCTTCGAGATTCGTGATAATCCCTCGTCCCACGCCGCAATCACGGATGATGCACGATGTTCAGACTGTTCAAACGCGATGAAACCGGGCGGATTGCGGCCTATCATGAGGTTTGGGTCGAGCTGAAGCCGCGCCGGATCGTCGAGCATTGGGGCATGATCGGCACACGCGGCGACACCGATGCGCATCGGATCAAGCTGCTCAGGTCCCTCGAGAAACAGGTCGATGACCTGCTGGATCCCGCCCGCGCGCTCGGATTTAGCGAGATTGAGCCGGGCGAATATCAGACTCTGATCGTCGAATATCCACTTTCAGATGACTGGCGGCGCGATGACACGTTAAAGATTCGAGAGGCAGAGGACGCCCTGACCGAGGTTCTGGGCTGGACCGGCCTCGGCTTTTGCGAGGGGGAAACCCTTACAGACACTACGATTGAGTTGACGTGCCGTGTGCTTGATGCAGATCTCGCGAGCGCGCGCATCGCCGAACAAATGGCAGGCACGGAGTTTGCTGACTATTCCCGCATCTATCAGGAATAGCTATAGGTTCAGCATGGCCGACACGAACACCCTCATCGAGACCAAAGTCAAGGCACAGACCGGGCTGACGCCGGAAGGCTGGCTGACCGATAGCTGGTATCTCGCCTGCATTTCTTCCGAAGTGAAGCCAGGGCGGCAAGTGCGCCGCATCGTTCTGGGACAGCCGCTTGTTGTGGCGCGCACGGAAAAAGGCGAAGTGTTCGCTTTGCGCGATATCTGTCCGCATCGCCTGGTGCCGCTGAGCGCCGGGCGTCAGGTCGAGACAGCAGGCCAAGCGACGCTGGAGTGCCCTTATCATGGCTGGCGGTTTGGCAGCGATGGTGTGTGCCGACACATGCCCAGCCTGACCGGTGACGAGCCCTATGATCCCGGCAAGGTGAAAGTCCGGCGCTATCCTGTGCACGAGGCGCATGGCGCGATTTATGTCTTCATCGCCGATGATCCGCGCTTCACCGGCGCTCCGGATGTACCCGCGCCGAATTTTGGCCCGCTGCCAGAGAAGCCGAAATTCGTCATCGAAGATGTCTTCAACGCGCATATGGACGATGCTGTGGTTGGACTGATGGACCCGGCGCATGTCCCGTTCGTGCACAATCAATGGTGGTGGCGACCGCCTTCAGTGGGGCTGAAGCTCAAGGAAAAGCCGTTCATTCCAGCCGATCGTGGCTGGGCCATTGATCGCCACAAGCCGAGTTCAAACTCGAAGCTCTACAAATGGGTGTTCGGCGACGAGGTGGAAACAGAAATCCGCTTCCAGCTGCCGGGATTCCGCTGGGAAATCATTTCCAATGAAAAAGCCCGCCTGCTGACACTGACCTGCCTGACGCCGGAGGGGCCTAAACGCACGCGGATCACTCAGCTGACCTGGTGGACCGGCGCGCCGTTGCTGCAGCTCGCCATTCCGATTGCCAAGCCGATGGCGCGCAAATTCCTGCGTCAGGATGGCGACATGGTCGACTTGCAGAATCTCGGCATGGAACACCAGAAGGCGATGATGTGGATCGACGATATCGACGTCCAGGCCAAGTGGTACCAGATGCTAAAGAAGGAATGGGCCGCCTCCCGCAAAGCCGGCCGCGAATTCAAGAACAAGATCAAACCGACCGTTCTGCGCTGGCGGAGTTAGGCGCGATTTGTCCGTCAAATGTCGGTTTAGGGTCATATACGTGAATCCTCTCGCCAGGCCCTCATCCTGAGCGAAGTCGAAGGATCGGGGACCGCGCTTCCCAGGGCCGCGTCTCCCGGAGTCCGCCAGTCCCTGCGCAGGCAGGGACCCAGGGACCGGTCTCTCCAATCTGACAGGCATACAATTGCCCATGGACACCTGCCTGCGCAGGTGTCGGCGAGTGGGTGAGTATTACTAAAAGTCCGGGAAGCCCGCCTCGTCCTTCGACTTCGCTCAGGATGAGGCTCAATTTGCTCGGAGTGAGGCTCTTTTGTTCAAGATTAGGCGCAAAATTTCCGTAGTCCCGGACTTGATCCGGGACGTCGTGCTGCAAAGCGCTCAAGCCCGCGAGGGAGGTCCCGGGTCGAGCCCGGGACTACGGGTGGGGGTGGAGCGCAAAATTTGATTGTCATCCCGGCCGGAGCGCAGCGGAGAGCCAGGACCCAGTCTTATCGCCCCCAACCATCTGGGTCCCGGATAAGCGCTTGTGCGCTTTCCGGGATGACACCTCAACTCCCGCGCTGCCAACGCAAGTTGGCATCCAAGGTGGCTGGCTGATCATATTCCCGGCCGCCATGGATCCTGATTTGCGTCAGGAATACGGACGGACATTGCGGGCGGTTCAGACACCAAACGCAACCTGAGAATCGCCTCCGCTCAGCACGCCAATCCCCCAACAATTAACCAAAAACGTCAATCTCACGCATCTGTGTGGTCGTTTTTTCATTTGTTTTGTGCCAAATGGCCCGGAAGTGGCATAAGTATGTGGCATGTCGGGTAAGCGTATTCTTCTGATCATTGGCGGCGGTATCGCCGCCTACAAGTCGCTGGAACTGATCCGCGAGCTATCGCGGCGCGGCATTCAGAGCCGCTGCATCGTCACCAGCGGTGGTCAGGAATTCGTCACGCCGCTGTCTGTTTCGGCGCTGTCCGGCGAGAAAGTCTTTACCGAGCTGTTCGATCTCGATGACGAAGCCGATATGGGCCACATTCAGCTCTCGCGCTCGGCCGACTTGGTCGTTGTCTGCCCAGCCACAGCCGACCTGATGGCAAAAGCCGCTGGCGGGCTGGCGGGTGATCTTGCCTCCACGACACTACTGGCGACGGACAAGCCGGTGCTGATGGTCCCCGCGATGAATGTGCGCATGTGGGAACATGCCGCGACGCAGCGCAATATCGAAACGCTGCGCGCTGACGGCGTCGAGGTGATGGATCCGGATGAAGGCGCGATGGCGTGCGGCGAGTTTGGCCCCGGTCGGCTGCCGGAACCGCTGGCCATTGCTGACCGGATCGAAGCGAAACTCAATGGTAGCGCCGTCCTGTATGGACTGGAGTCAAAGCCACTTGACGGACGTCACGTACTGGTCACGGCAGGGCCGACCCGCGAGCCACTGGATCCGGTTCGATTCCTGTCCAATCATTCCAGTGGCAAGCAAGGCTATGCCATTGCCGGCGCCCTGGCGGCGGCGGGCGCGCGTGTCACACTGGTCTCAGGGCCTGTCTCGGTTCCGGTGCCGCAAAATGTTGATCTCGTTCCGATTGAGACGGCGCGCGACATGCTGGAGGCCTGCGAAAGCGCGCTGCCAGCGGATGTGTTCATTTCCGTGGCCGCCGTCGCGGATTGGCGCCCCAGCCGCGCGGCTGCGAAAAAAATGAAACTCAAGGAAGGCGAAGGCGATCCGCATCCGACGCTTGAGCTTTCCGAAAACCCGGACATTCTCGCTACCCTGTCGCGCAAGAAGAAACGTCGGCCGAGCCTCGTCATCGGGTTTGCCGCGGAAACGCATGATGTCGAGGATCTCGCGGTCGCAAAGCTGAAGCGCAAGCGCTGTGACTGGATTGTCGCCAATGATGTCAGCGGCGATGTCATGGGTGGCGCGATGAATCAGGTCTCACTGGTCACGCGGCAAGGCGTCGAAGACCGCTGGCCGCGCATGACCAAGGAAGATGTCGCCGTCCGCCTCGTCGCGCGGATTGTCGAAGAGTTCGACGACGAATCCGGTCAGATCGCGGCGCAGTAGTTACAGCTCGCATTCCAGCGATACACTGCTCGCTCGACCCTCCCCTTGGACTCCGGCATGTGTTAGCGTCTTCCAATTCGTGTGGGAGGACAGGTCATGGCACGCGCAATTCCGACAGACGAAACGCTTCTGGCAACCATCTACAAACGCAACCTCAGGGCGTTTTCGGAGTGGTCAGAGGAGAACAAGACAAGGGTGACCAAAATCTGGGTGCCGATCGATATTGAGGCCCTTGGCAAGAAATTCGGCTGCGATCCCGACCTCATTTTCGGGCGGCTCTATTATCACATGAACGAGAAATATGGCTCCAGCACGGGTGACGGCCAGGACGTCAACTTCTTCAATATGCGCCTCGCCAATGACCGGCACGTCGTGAACTTTCCTTTGCTGACATCCGTGCTCGCAGACCTGCAGGACAATCGGAAGCGGTTCATCATTTCGACCCGGCTGGCAGCGCTGTCACTGGTTGTGTCCGCAATTTCGATTGGTATCGCGGTGATGAATTGAGGTGAATCTGGAGCCGCTTCGGAAATGGCTGCTATCGGCTTCGGAGCGGTCTGAATTTTCGGTCCGTATTCCTGACGAAAGTCAGGACCCATGGCGGTTGAGGACGCTGATCAGCCAGCCGCCATGGGTGCCAACTTGCGTTGGCAGGACGGACCTTGAGCTGTCATCCCGGAAAGCGCGTGAGCGCTTATCCGGGACCCAGATGGTTGGGGGCGATAAGTCTGGGTCTCGGCTCTCCGCTGCGCTACGGCCGGGATGACAATCGAATTTTGCACGCCAACCGCACCCGTAGTCCCGGGCTCGACCCGGGACCTCCGGCGGGGCTTCCGGTTTTGGTGGCAAGAGGTCCCGGATCAAGTCCGGGACTTCGGAAACTTTTGCGCCTCATCCCGAGCCAATTGAGCCTCATCCTGAGCGAAGTCGAAGGACGAGGCGGGCTTCCCGGACTTTTAGTAATACTCACCCCCTCGCCGACACCTGCGCAGGCAGGTGTCCATGGACGATCGACTGCCTCTGAGACTGTCGAGTCCAGTCCCTGGGTCCCTGCCTGCGCAGGGACTGGCGAACCCTTGGGAAGCCCGACCCCTGATCCTTCGACTTCACTCAGGATGAGGGCCTGGGGAGAGGATCCCCGCTGCCGACCCGAAATGGGGATTCGCCTTGTCCGTTTGCCCAGACCTTCCGCCTTCGATTTCGAGCATCGCCATATTCCCATCGCACCGCTCTTGACTCGCGGCCCCGACTCCGTCGCTTTGCGAGATCATGACTGATGTGACTGTTGCTGTGCGGCCTTTGCCGCATTTTGAGGGGCTGGGTCTGCCGGCGTACGAAACGCTGGGGGCCGCTGGCATGGATGTCCGCGCTGCGGTGCCTGAGAGCGAACCTATAGTGCTGACCCCTGGAGCGCGCGCCATGGTCCCGACCGGTCTCAGCGTTGCCATCCCGCAAGGCTACGAGATCCAGATGCGTCCGCGCTCTGGCCTGGCGGCCAAGCATGGGATCACCTGTCTGAATACGCCGGGTACAATTGACAGCGATTATCGCGGCGAGCTGAAAGTCATCCTGATCAATCATGGCAGCGACGCATTTACCATCGCCCGCGGCGAGCGGATCGGCCAGATGGTGCTGGCACCCGTGACGCGCATTGTCTGGGAGCAGGTGGAGACATTGGACGATACCGAGCGGGGCGCTGGCGGGTTCGGATCAACTGGAAGATAAATCCTTGCGTTTTCGTCCAGACACGCTATATATCGAAAAACGATAAGAGTCAGGACAAAAAAATGGATATCGATAGCCCTTTTACGATGGTGGTGCTGATCGTGCTGATTGCTGTCGGTGCGGGGGTCATCAAGACCTGGATCGAAACACGCGCCAATTCGACAGCTGACGAAGAGACGCGTCTGCGCATGGAAGATCTTGAGCGGGAAGTTATTCGACTGCGGGACCGCGTAAAGGTCCTCGAGAAGATCACCACCGATGGTGACAATCGCCTGCGCGAAGAAATCTCGCGTCTCGCCTGAGCCTAGCGCTCCCCAGCGTCTTCGAAGCCCTTGGCGATGATGTGGGCGGCATAGGCCGATACGGAAAAGCCGACAATCCCGATGCCCGCCGCGTAGAGCGTTGCGACATGCGTGTTGCAGTCTGCGCCGCCCTCAGCGCACCCGCCATAATTCAGCGTGTAGAACATATAGATCGCCGTCAGTGCCGCGAATACGGCAAGCGCGAACAAGGCACGAGACAGCCATTTCAGGGCGAGCGCAATCATACACGATCCTTTTTGTTCAAGGCAGGCTGGCACTTCCACGCTCAGCGGTCAAACCATGCCTGATTTCGGGAGTTCTTCAGACAGGATATCATACACGACACGGATGCGTTTGCTCGTATGTAGCTCACGATGCGTGACCAGCCAGACCGGAACGGGCAGGGTCAGGGCGTCTGGAAGGATCGGCTTGATGCGCGGTTCCAATCGTTCAACATCGCGGGTTAGGAAGCCGATGCCGAGGCCTTGCACTACCAGTTCCCGCATCACCGTTCCGGCGCGGGCATTGATGGTGAAATTCTCGCGCGTGAGATTGAGACCATGCCGCGCCATTTCAGCGATCAGTTCATCATTGCGATCGAAGCCGATAAAGTCGGCATGTTCGACGTCTTTCAGCGTGTGGATCGGTCCAAGCGACTTGATATAGTCCTCCGACGCGTAGAGATGCGCGGCCGAGTCTCCAACCAGCTTGGCGATGAGGTCGGGCTGGGTTGGCCGCGCGTGGCGGATGGAGATATCGGCCTCGCGGCGGGTCAGGTCCTGGACTTCATTTGACGTCACGATGTCCAGCGTGATGCCAGGCGCCTCTTCGCGAATTCGTCTGATGATCGGTGGCAGATAATATGTCGCCGCGGCGCCCGTGGCGGTTATGACAACTTTGCCTTCCACAGTCTGGGACTGGCCTGAAGCGACAAGCGAAACCTGGGTCGCGGCATCGGCCATTATGCGGACATGTTCCATCAGGTCGCGACCCGCATCGGTGAGCGCCATGGCGCGTCCGGCGCGCTCGAATAGAGTGACGCCGAGTTCCTCCTCCAGGGCGGCGACCTGTCGGCTGAGCGTTGGCTGGGTCTGCCCGAGCGCCCGCGCCGCGGCCGACAGCGAGCCCTCCTCCGCTGTTGCGAGGAAGGCGCGGACCTGGTTCCAGTCAAAAGAGATTGCCTGCCAATTCATGGATTTGTGTATAGGACTCTTCCAAGAAACCGCAATTTCTATTTGATTTGCGAATAGCTAGATGCGGTGCATGCAATTCGATCATACATGTATTCCCCGCCGCGCGGGGCTGAGCAAGGAGGCCACCATGCCCGACAAAGCAAAATTCTGGGACGGAACGGCGGAGAAATATTCCAAACAGCCAATCGCCAATCAGAAAGCCTATGAAATCAAGCTCGACCTGACGCGAGAATATTTCACGCCAGACTCGCAGGTCCTCGAGTTTGGCTGCGGGACCGGGTCAACAGCCATCCTGCACGCACCTTTCGTGAAGCATATCGATGCCATTGATGTGTCGCCGGAAATGATCCGGATCGCGAAAGACAAGCTGGATCCTGCGGGTGTGCAGAATGTGACATTTCGGGTGGCGGACATGGACGGCTTTCAGCCGGCTCCGGAGAGCTATGATGCTGCGCTCGGGCTTAATATCCTGCACTTGCTCGACGACCGGATGACAGCGATGCGGGAAGTCTACAAGGCTCTCAGGCCCGGCGGGCATTTCATTTCCAGCACGGCCTGTTTGCGAGAGAAACTCCTGTTCACCCTGATGGATCCTCTGTTCCCGTTGATGCATGCGCTCGGGCAATGGCCTAAAGTGTATCGGTTCTCGGCCGATCGATTGCAGCGCGACATGGAGGAAATCGGCTTCAAGACCGTCCATTATTGGCAACCCGATAATGGGATGGCGGTTTTCATGGTTGGGCAGAAACCGGAATAGGGCGGCGCTGGCTAGACCAGCACATCGTCTTCCTTGGCGAACCTGGCGAGTAGATAGGCGTCATTGTCCTCGATCGGTTCGAGCTTTCCGAATGCAAAAGCGTTCCGGTCCATGACTAGGTCCCTGGGGCGGAGCGCGCGTGAAATCTCGAGCCCTTCAAGGCTCCGCGCCCGAGAGAAGGCGACATAGGATTGGCCATGCGCAAACATGCCGCGATCGAGGTCAATATAGACCTTGTCGAGGGTAAGGCCCTGGGCCTTGTGAATGGTCACCGCATAGGCGAGGCGCACCGGCACCTGCTTGAACGTCCCGACGACTTCGCGTGAGACTTTCTTCGTCTCGGGGTCGAGCGCGTATTTGTACTTTTCCCAGGCGGCGGGCTCGATTTCATACTCGTGACCGTCGAGCTCGACCCGAACATTGCGCCCGGACCAGCCAGCGACCGTCGCGAGCGAGCCATTGACCCAGCGGCCCTCTGGATCATTCTTGATCAGCATCACTCGCGCGCCTTCCTTGAGCTCAAGATCAGCTTCCGTCGGATAGGTCTTTTCGTCGAAATCGCCCTGAACCCGCGCCTCGAATACTTTTTCGGGGCCGGGCAAATCGTCGAGCCGGGCCTGGTTGATCCGAAAGGCGTTGGCATTGTTCGGGGTTAAGACAATATGGGTCTCGCTCGCTTCGACGGCGTCACGATCTGACACGACACTGCGCAAGACCGACTCATCGGCGGGCGTTAGACGGCCTTGTCGCATCGCGCCGAGCAAAGCCAGGAAACGAGGATCTTCCTGACGAAACACGTGTTTGAGCGCCAGCAGCGCAAACTCTGCCTCCTTGAAGGCGGGCGCATTGAAGAAATAATGGCCACCATAGCGTTCCCTGAGGATCGGATCCTCATCGCCGCGTACCACAGGCGGTAATTGATGCAGGTCGCCAGACAGGATCATCCGCACGCCGCCAAACGGGCGTTTCGATCCACGATTGAGCTTCAGACTGCGATCGATGGCGTCGAGCATGTCGGCCCGGACCATCGAGATCTCATCGATGATGATGGTCTCTGCAGCTTTCATGATCCGCGCTGTTCGCAGGCGTTTGACGTCCTGTGGCTCGATCAGGCGCGGCGGAAACTTGAAAAAACTGTGCAGGGTCTGTCCGCCCGCATTCATTGCAGCGACGCCGGTCGGGGCGAGCACGATGGCGCTCTCTCCAGCCTGTTCAACGAACTTGCGCAAAAGTGTGGTCTTGCCGGTGCCCGCGCGCCCGGTCAGGAACAGGTTGCCCTGTGCGCCCGCGCCGCTGCCGACCCATTCCGCGGGCTTTGCGTAAATCGTGTCGGGCGTCTCGGCGTTGGTCAGGGCGGGCAAATCAGTCATGAACGGCCAGCCATAACCGGCTTTGTCAGGCTAGGGAATGTTCTCGCACTGAACCGTGCTCGTTGCGCGGCAGGCGCCATCGAGATCCTCGACCAGGGTTTTCGGTTTTGAGGCGAGAATGCCGCCCCGCTCAAAGCACATATTGATCGCTTTGACCCGGGCATGTTCGACATAGATGGTCGAGTCCTGATCGCAATTCTGGCTTGGATTGACCTCGATCGTCTCGCTGATCGGAAAGGCCCGCAATTGGCGTTGCAGAACCGGGATCGTGTATTCCTCAGGCAGGCCCTGAAACTCAACCATGAAATTTCGCAGCAAGATCGTCGGATCCGCGATTTCGCGCTCACTCGGGTCGACATAGCAGGTTCCCAGCGTCCGATAGGCATATCGCTCACCCTCGCGCGCCATGTCAGCCGCGAAGGCGCGTTCTGCGGCGAGGCGTCTCTGGTGGAAATCCTGGCTACGCAGGCCTTGATGCGCGTCCATGTCGAGCTTGAGCCAATGTTGCCAGTGCGCGCTGGCCGTCGCTTCGGTGAAATCCGGGTGCTTCGCCTTGGCATCCTCTGGTGTACGGATCGTACTTGCCGCCAGATAGGACCAGGCCGCCATGCAGCGCATCGGCGTGGCAAGATTTTCTACCGACACCGTGACCGCTTCATCTGAGCCATTCTCAAACCGTTCCACAGTAGCGATGGGCAGGGTCACGTCCTGGCGATTCTGTTCATAGACAGCGCCTTGCTCGGTCACAGCAGGCGTATCGACAGCCGCGCCGTTCTGCGCATTTGCGACGGAAAATGAGACGATGCATGCTAGCGCCAGGGGACGCAGACGGGCTAGAAGCATGATGACCCTTTATTGTGAAACTCTACACGCGTGTACAAGTCGTACGCAGGTTTCCGGTACGGCTCAAGGGCGAAGATTAGTTAAGGGACATTAACAATGCAGCTCGCTGAAACCTTTACGCAAATGGATGTCCTTCTTGAACAATCCCTGCTGCGTCCCGATCCGGTTCTGGAGGCGATTGCACAAAATAGCGAGAAAGCCGGACTTGTTCCACATGCGGTGACACCGTTGCAGGCGGAATTCCTGGCGTTTCTGATCCGCATCAGCGGGGCCAGGCGTGTCCTGGAGATCGGATGCCTGGGTGGATATTCCGCCGTCGCGATGGCGCGTGCCTTGCCGGAGGGTGGGACGCTTCTGACAACAGAGATCGATACACGGACAGCGGCTGTCGCGCAGGCTAATATCGATGGGTCAGGGTTCGCCGACCGTATCGACTTGCAGATTGGCCCCGCCATGGAGGCGCTGGACCGCGCTCATACGGCAGGTGCGGTGTTTGATTTCGTGTTCATCGATGCGGACAAGGTCAACCACCGGAACTATCTCGAAAAGGCGCTGCAAATGGCCCGTCCTGGCACCCTGATTGTCGCCGACAATATCGTTCGTGGCGGCGCGGTACTCGATGCGGAGAGCCGGGAAAACAGCGTGCGCGGCGTGCGGGACATGCTAGCCTATGCCTCGACGCTCGACGGGGTCGAGATGACGGCGCTGCAAACTGTCGGGGCCAAGGGGTATGACGGCATGGCCCTGTTCCGGGTTTCGGCGTAGCGCCTAGAGATCGCGCCAGGTCACACTGACGCCGAGTTCAGTGAAAATCTCGTCCCAATAGTCCTTGAGCGCGCCGCGCTGCAAATCAACATAGCGCGGGCGCGGGATCAGCCGGATCTCCAGCGCAACGCCGTTCAGACTGTCGCCAAACCGCCGCATCACCGTATCGGCAACATTGATTGCTTCCGGCATGGTCTCAGGCAGGGCGCCGCCGCCGCCATAAATGGTGAAGACATCAGAGTTTTGCAGCATGTCCGAGATGATCACGATCCGGCGGGCCGGCGCGCGGTCGGAAAACGCATCTGTCTGGCCGAGCCGCGCCAGGGCTTCGAGCACCGGGCTGCTTGGCGCCTCTTTTGGTTCGACGAGATCTTCCAGCACCGATTCCAGCGGCTGATTGAACTTTTCGTTGAACCGCTCTTCGATCTGTACCGGGTTACGGAACAGCGCATTGACCTGGTCACCGCGGCCAGGATTGCACAGCGAAAAACGACCGCGTGGGTCGAACTGCCCATCCTGATCCAGCTCGAACAAAGTGAACCGCTCGCCAATTTCCAGGCGGTTGCGCGTCCGGCGGATGACAGCGGCAATCAGATCGGCCTGCTGTTCGCTATACTCGTCTGTCTTGTCGATGATGATGGCGGTATGCGGGGGTAGCTCGTCAGAGATCTCGCAAAGGGTGACCTCATCATACGGTTCTGGCTGCAGTGCGTAGAACGAGAACCCGATAATCGCCACAGCGAGGCCCGCCAGGACGAAATTCAGGATCGCCTGATTGCGTTGTTTTCGTTCACGCCTGTTTCGTCTTCGTGCCATCAGCCGGCCCCAGCAGCATTCACCTTGAGGAGTTTGATAATATCCTGTTCCAGCCCGAACTCGTCGGAGAGAATCTGATCACTTGTTCGCAGTAAATTCTGGTATGGGCGCATCATATCCGCCATCGTGTTCATCACCACCATTTTTTCCTGCGACGTCAAAGCCCCGCCTTTGATCTCTGAGACCAGCTCAAAAATGTCCTCATAGCTCTCATTGAAATCGTCAATGGCGTATTCGAGATCAGTGCGCGAATTCTCGAGCGAGCGCGCCGCGTCACTAAAGCCAGGGAACGGCGAATCGAGGCGGCGGCCTTCAAATGCGGCGATAGAGGCAATGGCAAGGCCAAGCGCAAGCAGCACCATCGCATCGAGCGAGTGGATGGCAAACGGACGACACATGGCATTGGTTGCCGCGCTGCCAATCGTGTTGCCGAGATCCGAGGTCAGGATCGCTTCACAAACATCCGGATTGACCATGAAGTGCGGGAAAATCTTGGATCCGATCCCGTCTGGCATCGTTAATCCCAAGGCCTGAATATCGAGGATGTTGCGGTAATGCGCGGCCGAGAGATTGACCAGAAGCACCAGGATGGACCCGATTATGATCGCCAACAGACCATTGAGAACATAGAGATTTCGGCGGTTGAATCCGCGATTGGACCAGTCGAGCGGCATGGAAACATGGCGGAGCCCCCAATACCCGATGATGAAAAAGCTCACCGCCACGTTGGCCAGCGAAACCGCCGCGGCCTGGAAAATACCGCCGGCGAGGCCGAACTCGCTCTGCTTGGCAAAGAAATAGGCGTTCGCCGCGCTTTCGAACAGGATCATCAGGGCGATGATCGACATCTGGAACAATGGGACTTTGGGGTGACTGGACACATAGTGCACGCCGCGGCCGGTTGATTCCCCCAAGCGCAGCTTTCGCGACCGTTCCGGTGCGCGCTCAGCGTTTTCTGCGGTTGCGTCGCCTGCGCCAGCGGCGTTGCTCGCTTTTTTCTTGGCGGCAAGTTTCTTTTTATGCGCGAGATAATTTTCGTTCTGAACCCGATAGTCGCCGCCGAGCTGGCGGAACCGGTAAAAGCTCAACGTGGCGCGCGTTGTATAGTCAGCCTGAAGCACGACTTCGTTGAACGCGTCGCTGGGTCGACGGGTGAGGTCGACAATATCCTGATCTGTCAGAGCGCCCGACGCATTTTGTGCGTTTTCTGTCATCAGCCTACCTCCCAGTCTGGGACCCTATTATCCTGTTAACCTTTTAGTAAGGACTTATGGCAGGCATTTGATCAATTAAGACAAGGACGTGACGAATTTTGGCGAGAGGAATATGGGCTCGCCACATTTCATTTGGGACGATAGACAGCCAGTATGAGCCTGACCTCTGACCAGATCGAGCGCCATAAACGCCACCTCCTGTTAAAGGAGATCGGTGGTCCTGGCCTCGCCAAGCTTCGCGCCGCGAAAGTCTCGATCATCGGGGCAGGCGCGCTTGGCGGGCCGTGCGCGCTTTACCTGGCCGCGGCAGGTCTCGGCCAAATCGAGATCTGGGATGATGACACGGTTGATCGCTCCAATCTCCAGCGCCAAATCCAGTTTGCCGATGCTGACATTGGCCGCAGCAAGGCGCAGCTTCTGTGTGAACGATTGACGGCGCTCAATCCGGATGTGTCAGCCGTAGTCCGTGAGGCCCGTTTTTCAGACACAGACGAGGCGAGCGGCGATATCCTGATCGACGCCACCGACAATTTCGAAACCCGTTTCCTGCTTAACAGATTGGCGCATGAAAGCGGGCGCGTTCTTGTGTCCGGCGCGGCGAGCCGATGGAGCGGGCAGGTCGCGGTCTATGCGTCGGGCGTGCAAGCCGATGCGCCGTGCTATCAGTGCTTTGTGCCAGAGCTCCCCCCAGAGGCGGAAGCCTGCGATGAGGTTGGTGTTGTCGGCGCCGTGACCGGCATGGTCGGCACCAATATGGCGCTGGAGCTCATAAAACTTGTTGTCGGAACTGGCGAGCCACTGATTGGCCGATTGCTTATAATCGATGGGCTTCGCGGCGAAAACCGGGTTCTGAAGCTTCGTCCGAACCCGGACTGTTCGGTCTGCGGGCAGTGAATCTTTCCTTTGACAGCGTTAATTTTTGACGGTTTTACGACAGTAAGGTTTGTGGAGTACTCGGATGTTACGCAGAACGCTCGCCGTTATTCTGACCATTGTTGCTGTGCTCGCCGCGGGCTGGCTGGCGCTGCGCCGCGCCGATATTCCGTACGACACGCTCGAGACCATCTACTCGACGCCAGACACGCAATTCATGACCCTGGATGATGGGCTGAAGGTCCACTTCACCGATACTGGTCCGCAGGACCGCTCCGCGATTGTGCTGGTCCACGGATTTTCGTCGTCCCTGCACACCTGGGAGGCGTGGAAGACCAATCTCGAGGTTGATTTTCGGGTGATAACGCTGGACCTGCCTGGCCATGGCCTGACCCGCGCCGATGATCCGATCCAGCCAACGATTGAACGCTTCGCTGCTGTCGTCCACGAAGTGACGCAGGACCTTGGGGTTGAGCAATTTACGCTTGCCGGAAACTCGATGGGCGGCAACACCGCCTGGTCCTATGCGCTGACCTATCCGGAAACGCTGGAAGGCCTGATTCTGGTCGATGCGTCGGGTTGGCCAGAAACCGCCGAAGAAAGCGAAGACAGCCCCTTCATCTTCCGTCTGCTGGCAAATCCCGTGGCGCGCGCGGTGATGAAGGATCTCGACATGACCTCGCTTACACGCTCGGGACTGGAAGATTCCTACACCGATCAGAGCTTTGTCACCGATGAGCTGGTCGAGCGCTATGTCGCCCTCTCACGAGCGCCGGGGCACCGTGAGACCCTGCTCGGTATCATGGCGGGCGAGCGCGTCGAAGCGACAGCTGAAAAACTCAGCGCGATTGAGGTCCCGACCCTGATCATGTGGGGCCGTGACGATAATCTGGTGCCCGTATCTGCCGCTCAGAAATTTGCGGACGCCATCGCAGGCTCCACCCAGGTAATTTATGACGGCGTCGGACACCTGCCGCAGGAAGAAGCGGCCGAACAATCGATCGCGGATGTGCGCGCCTTCATGCTGGAAGTGGAATGGAACGCGCTCGACGAGGTGGAGATCGTTCCCGCGGGCGACCCTCGCATGGGAGAGAATCGCCCGGATAGCAATGACTAGCGCCTATTCGGCAGACCGGGTCAGGTCGGCATAGACCAGTCGGGTAAAGCGCGGTTCGGTCATGAAACCGGTCGCCCAATCATCCACCCAGGGGGTCAGCGGGGCCGCTTCCAATACAGCATCGATGTCTTTCCCGGCATCGATTTCAGCCTGAACCGCGCTCATGACGCCCTCAAGCATGGCCAGTGTCGCACCAATATCCGACTTGCTTCCGAGCGCGCCATGCCCGGGAATGATACGGGTCTCGTCATTGATCGTATCGGCCATAGCCTGCGAGGCAGCGACAAATCCGCTAAATGAACCGCCAGATGTGATGTCGACAAATGGGAACATGCCGTTGAACATCAGATCTCCGGTATGCAGCACATTGGCTTCTTCGAAATAGATGAACGTGTCGCCGTCGGTATGCGCATCCGGCGCGTGGATGAGCCGCACGGTCTGGCCGTTCAGGTAAAGCGTCATCTGGTCATTGAACGTAATCACGGGCCAGGCTTCTTCCGGCGCTGCGGGTGTCGTCGATTCCTGACCGAAAAAATCGCGCGTGACATCGACGGTCACGCGATCTCGCACGCCATTGTGGGCGATAATTGTCGCGCCGGTCTCGCCAATGATCGCGTTCCCGCCCGTATGGTCACCATGCCAGTGCGTGTTGACCAGATAGCGCGGCTTTTCGCCGGCAACTTCATTGATCGCGCTGAGAATCCCCGGCGCCATGTCGGCATATTGGCTGTCTATGACGAAAACGCCATCATCACCCGCGAGGACGCCAACATTCCCGCCGCGGCCTTGCAGCATGTACAAGCCATCACCAAGATCAGTCGTGGTGACGGGAACCGGCTGCGCTTGCTGGCTCAGGTGAAGGTGCGTGTTGTGGGCAAAAGCAGCAGGGCTAACGGCGAGGCCGATTGCAAACAGGCTAGGGGCTAATCTCATCACTCTCTCCTTTATATGGAAAGAGATATACGCTCATCGGCCGGGCTGACCAGTCACGATGAAGTCAGGCTGTGGCGTCGACAGTCTGCGGGCAGAGCAGGCGCTCAATCACCTCGAGGTCGTCGGCAGCCCGCAAGGCGTCGCGCAAATCGGCATTGCGGAAGGTGCGACTAACCTGCGCCAGAGCCCGCAAATGGTCTGCGCCAGATGCGTTTGGCGCCAAAAGCATGAAAATGAGGTCGCACAGCTGACCATCGATGGAGTCGAAATCCACGCCTTCGTCCAGTTTCACAAAAGCCCCGATCGGCTTTTCAAGCGCCGGTATACGCGCATGGGGAATAGCGACGCCTTCGCCGACGCTGGTCGAACCAAGATTTTCGCGCTCGATCACCGCGTCAAAAATATCGCGCCCGTCAATTCCGGTCTTGTCGCCAATCGCAGCCGCGAGTGTCCGCAGGATCTGTTTGCGGCTTTCGCTCGATTGCGAACCAAGGATTATGCCCTCCGAGAGGAGGCTGGAAAGATCATTTGCCATTTTACTCTGACCTATCGGTTCAACCGGTGGCGGAATGTCCCGCCGGATCTACCCACCCGATATTGCCGTCTTCGCGGCGGTACACCATATTCAGGCCGCTGTGTTTCACATTTCGAAACAAAACGGCAGGGGTATCTGACAGTTCCAGCTGCATAACAGCTTCCGAAACAGACATGGTTTTCACGTCTGAAGCGGATTCAGCAACGATCAGAGGCGCTTCACCCTTGTCTTCGGGTGTTTCGTCATCGCTCCCCTTAATAATAAAAGCATTGGCTGGCTCGCTCGGCATCGGGGATCTCTTATGGTGATCCTTGAGACGTCGATGGTATCGACGAACCCGCTTTTCCATCTTTTCAAGCGAATCCTCGAGCGAGGAATAAGGGTCGCTGGCCGCCCCGGTTGATTGCAACACAATCCCGGAAGGAAGGTGCACATTGCAATCTGTAATCACCTCGTGCCCGCGTTTTTCCACGGTCACATTGGCATCAAAACTACGATCAAAGTATTTGGTGACAGCGGCTTCCAGACCATCGGAAATACGCTCGCTGAGCGCGTCTCCTACATCCATATGCCGTCCTGCGATTTTTATCGTCACGGAGAACTCCGTTTATTAAGTGCCCAGTATAACGAGCATTTTCCGCAAATCGAGCCCCATCAGCAATAAATCGATGGATAAACTTGTGAATGCAAGTCGCGTTCCGATGACGTCTTTGTCATCCTATCCTTGGTTAATCGCGCAAAAGCTCGTTTATCCCGGTCTTGGAGCGGGTGCGCTCATCCACCGTTTTGATGATGATAGCCGCGGCAAGCGCCGGGCCGCCATTCTGTCCAGGCAGGCTGCCCGGTACAACGACGGAATAAGGTGGGACTTCGCCGTAACGCACCTCGCCGGTCTGGCGATCGACAATCTTGGTCGATTGCGACAGGAACACGCCCATGGCGAGGACCGACCCTTCACGGACGATCACGCCTTCTGCGACTTCAGCGCGGGCCCCGATAAAGCAATTGTCCTCGATAATGACCGGGCTGGCCTGCAAAGGCTCAAGCACGCCGCCAATCCCGGCGCCGCCTGAAATGTGGACATTTCGGCCAATCTGCGCGCAGGAGCCGACGGTCGCCCAGGTATCCACCATGGTGCCGCTATCGACATAGGCCCCGATGTTCACAAAGGATGGCATCAGCACCGCGCCCGGCGCGATATAGGACCCGCGTCGAACTGTGGCGGGCGGTACGGCGCGAAAGCCGGCGGCTTCGAACTCGGTCGCGCCCCAGCCTTCAAACTTGCTTGGCACCTTGTCCCACCAGGTTCCGCGATGTCCGGGGCCGCCTTCCATCAATACATTCTCGTTCAGTCGGAAGGAGAGGAGTACCGCTTTTTTGAGCCACTCATTGACCAGCCAGCCGCCATTTCCATCAGGCTCGGCGACGCGCACTTCACCGCTATCAAGGAGGGAGATTGAGGCTTCCACGGCTTCGCGAATTTCGCCCTGGGTTTCGGTATTCAGATCAGCGCGATCTTCCCAGGCAGCATTGATGAGAGCGGCTAAGCGGTCAGGCATCGTCGTATCGTCTTTCTAATCGTCGTTCAGGCGTTGATCGAACGCAGGAACTCGGTGAGGTCGCGCGTCACATAGTCGATATGTGGGGGCAGGTCATCCCCTATTCCAGCGGGGCGGGCTGCCGCAGGTTCGTGGCTCCAATCCTTGTCGGACTGCACCAGGACTGTGGTGTAACCCATCGCATGCGCCGGTGCGAGATTGCGCGCCAGGTCTTCAAAGAAAACAGCTTCGCCCGGAACAATACCGAACAGACGGTTGAAGGCTTCATAAGAAGACAAGTTGGGCTTTGGCTCGAAATGGCTATCCTCAATCGCGAATTGCCCGTCAAAGACGTCTCCGAGCCCCATATAATCGGTCACCCGGCGCGCATGCCCCCGTGATCCGTTTGTGTAAACGAATTTCCGACCGGGCAGCGCGCGAATGGCTTCGGCCAGGTCAGGCGTACGCGGCAGGGGCGACAGGTCGATCTCATGCACATGCGCGAGGAATTCATCAGGCGCCATACCGTGCATGGTCATCAGCCCGTTCAAGGTTGTGCCATGCTCCGCATAATACCGTTTCTGCGTGGCGCGCGCTTCTTCACGTGGCAGCCGCAGAAAACGCGCCACGAAATCCGTCATCCGCTGGTCGATCTCGGCGAACAGATCGCATTCAGCCGGATACAGCGTGTTGTCGAGATCAAAGACCCAGACTTGCCGATCGATGAGCGTTGATGCCGTTCGCTCGCCATCAGCTGGCATCAATCGGATCTCCGAAGTCGCGTTCAAAAAACTCAAATACCAGTTTGCGATTGACTGGTGCGGGGGTCGCCACAAAGCGGCCTGTCCGATAGGCGGCTTCCTCGCAGGCCTCTCGCCCCGTGATCGCAAACTTGGCTTTCGAGACACAGAATGAGTCACTGCCCTTGGTGAGCGTGCGGATTTCGCCTTCGCCGGTTTCCATTTCTGCATAGGCAAACAGGCCAGCCTGCAGCAAGGGTTCATCAATCACGCGGGCGCAGCCGCCGGCTTCAAGCAGCCACCAGCCGCGGCTCTCCCAGCCTTCGCCGCGCCGCCGCGCCATGGCGCTCCAGATGCGTTTATTGGTGCGATTGCAAAATGTCAGCCCAACATTGCGGGCCCGCTCGATCGCGGTTTGCTCGAGAATATCCATCAGGTCGGCATCGGAAGTATTTGCGTCGAGGCCTTTAGAGGACAGGAAGTCGCCAATGGCCGCCCGGGTCTTGCGGCCGAGATAGCCATCAATCCGCCCCGAATACACACCGGCATTGTCGAGCAGGCGCTGAACGCCCGCCGCGCTCGCTTGCTCCAGGTTGCGCTTGTCGGTTTCGGTGAAGCTTGTGCGCCAGCGTTTGGAATCCTCAATCAGGACGGGACGGAACTCGCGCGATTCCAGACCCATGACAGAACAATTCGGGATGTTCTCAACCGCAAAGCTGCCGGTCGGGTCAATGCAGAGATTGCTCTTCCCGCCCCAGACTTTTCGTCCCCCGCGATGGGCTGTGGATGAGCGTCCGAAGAGATAATGGATGCCCGGCTGCAGCGCGCCGTCGATGACTTTCTCGCAAGACCCGGGGCGCAGGCGTTTCCAGCCCTGGACGACGACGCCCTGGCCTTCATATCGGCCCGTGGCCGCCTCGATAATGTAACTGGTCTCGTTGCAGACTTCCCAGCCGTCCGAATTGGCCTGCGCCGACGCGGTGGCGGGTAAAAGGCTGGTTAACGCAATCGCAAAAATCCTGAGGATAATCTTAGTAAACAAAGGTACCTGCGCCATGTTCTGTGAACAGCTCCATGAGAAGAGCGTGCTTGGCACGCCCATCGAGAATTACTGCCCCGCCAACGCCCATGTTGACGGCTTTCGCCGCCGTTTCAAGCTTCGGAATCATCCCGCCTGAAATCGTGCCATCTTCCATCAGGCTGTCAACACGGTCGCGCCGGATCTCGCGCATCAGCTCTCCCTGCTTGTCGAGAACGCCGGCAACATCGGTCAGCAGCAGCAGGCGTTTCGCCTGAAGCGCCGCAGCCACGGCCCCGGCAGCGGTATCTGCGTTGACATTGTAGCGCCGGCCATCCTCTCCCACGCCGACCGGAGCGATCACCGGAATGATGGCTTTTTCGCTGTCCATCAGGGCGTTCAGAACCGAGATGTCAATTTTTTCAGGTTCGCCGACATAGCCCAGATCGACGACTTTCTCGATCGCGCTGGTCGCATCGCGGGTTGTTCGTGTCGCCTTGCTGACCCGCATCAGGTCACCATCAGCGCCGGACAGGCCAACAGCCTTGCCCCCAGCGGCATTGATCGCGCGGACAATCGATTTGTTGATCGGTCCTGACAGGACCATTTCGACCGCTTCCATCGTCGCATCATCGGTGACGCGCAGGCCGTCGCGAAACTCCGACTGAATGCCGAGCCGGTCGAGCAGGTTTGCGATTTGCGGTCCGCCGCCATGAACAATAACCGGATTGGCGCCGAGATGCTTGAGCAAAACCACATCGCGGGCAAACGCCTCGGACAAGGCTTCATCCACCATGGCATGGCCGCCATATTTGATGACCACCGTGCGGCCAGCATAGCGCTGAATATAAGGCAAGGCTTCTGACAGCGTTTCAGCGGTCAATTGTGCGGCAGGCAAGGGGGCGTCAGTCATGGCGCAGGCTCTTAGCTGGATTTGGCGCAGAATGGAACGGCAATTCCGGCGCACCTATGGCGTATCCATGCCGTTAAACCGAAGATACTGACCCAGCCCCGTGGTCCGGGCCGTTCATTCAGAGAGTCTGTTCGCCTTTCTGGATTGGGCTCAGAGCACAAGCAAAGGCCAGAATCTCATTTTGAACAAGGGGTCCAAGAATCTCAGGCCATTACCATCGGAAATCTGAGCGCATTTGCCAGCTAGGGCTCGAACCTGAGAATGACTGAGCTACGATAGGTCCTCAAGTCGGTTTGTTATTGTGTGCCGATACAGATCGCGTCAACTCGACCGCCATTGAATCCAATGAACATATTCCATTCATTCCACCGTAGGTTTTTTCCGAACTTGTCTTCGTGAATAACTTCATTGTCAGGACGTCCTAACAACTCGATCACCGCTGCCTCGCTCATATTGTTTCGAACACCGTTGTATTCAGTAGCGTAGGACGAACTGCGGTCACAGACGCGGAATACGACTAATTCTTCCTCTGATGGTCCCGCCAACAAAACCCAAATCGAACCGTACCCAAGCAACGCGTGCAGCACTTCGCCATTCTCATCCTCTTCTGGCGGACGTTCCAGATCCGGCTTTCCTTTGGCGACAGTCACCTCATCTTTGGTCATCCCAACCGACAAGCCGTTCATTACTTGAATGGATTTTGGTTTGACAGGACGAGAATCTGCCCAGTTTTGCAGAGCAAACCACGCGGCAATAGCCGCAACGGCTAATGCAGGGATTCCAATGACCCAACGCAGCAAATTTCCCGTAACGCGGACTAGCGTCTGCGCCCAATTTTCGTTCGCTCCAATCGGGCTCCACAGCAAATGCCACAGTTTCAATTTCGCTCTCCGGTGAAGACACAGTACACTAAGTATGCTTTGCAAAAAATTGTGCAACTGACTGAGCCGAGTGCTATGGCGCTCGATCGTGGAACAGTTCATCTTCAACGGAAACCGCTATTTTTGGTTCACAACACTAAATCGAATCTCTCTTCGTTGAGGACTAAATGGAACTCGTTCCCCTCCGAGAAGAACACAGACAATTTTTTTCAGACATAACTATACCCTCCTGCGCAGGCAGGTATCCAAGGACGAAGGGGTCGTGTTGTTGTTTACTATGCTGCCGTCCCCGGACACCTGCCTGCGCAGGCGCCGGCGGACGGATTTCAAAGCGTCCTTGTCATGAAGACGCTATTGGGATCTTCGACATAGCTGCCGAACGGGGGACAGACTTCAAAGCCAAACTTGGCATACAGCGTCCGAGACGGCTTGAATCCATCCATGCTCCCGGTTTCCAGGCTGAGGCGCGTATAGCCGCGCGCTCTGGCCGTCGCGATCACATGTTCAAGCATCTTCCGCCCGAGGCCCGCACCGCGATAGTGCGCCATCGTGTGCATGGATTTCACTTCGCCATGGTCTGCGGTCAATTCTTGCAGAGCCCCGCATCCCACCAGAGTCTCACCATCCCGCATCTCCCAGACCGTGACGTCCGGGCGTTTCAGGCCGTCCATCGGCAAAAAGTGACAGCTTCCCGGCGGGGACAGGCTGAGCATCAGGTCGGCATGTGTGTCGATCAGATCGGCAAATTCAGGCGTGTTGAGGTCTGCGCTCTGAATGATGATCGTCATGCTCAGCCCTCCGCCAATTGTCCGATTTCGGCTCGCAGCTCGGCGATACCATAGCCTTTTTCAGCAGAGGTCACACGCGGGATCGGGTGGGCGGCGGGATTTTTCTTGAGCTTTGCCTCAATCCTGGCGGTGACGGCCTCGAGTTCGGACTTGTTGATCTTGTCGGCCTTGGTCAGCACGATCTGATAGTTGACCGCCGCTGTATCGAGCATCTCCATGGTTTCAAGATCCGTGTCCATCAGGCCGCGGCGACTATCGACGAGCAGAAACACGCGGCGCAGATTGGCCCGCCCGCGCAGGTAGCGTTTGGTCAGTTGAACCCATTTGGCCTGTTGCTCGCGAGAGACTTTCGCATAGCCAAATCCCGGCAGGTCGACGAGCCAGAGCTTGCCATCGCCGACATCGAAATAATTGAGCTCCCGCGTCTTGCCCGGCTCTGCCGATGAACGCGCCAGATTCTTGCGATTAAGGACCGCATTGATGAGCGAAGATTTGCCGACATTGGAGCGACCAGCAAACGCAATCTCGGGTCGGTTGCCATCGGGGAGTTGTTGCAGGCTGGCGGCGCCAAGAATGAACTCCACCGGACCGACACAGAGCTTTCGCCCCGCCTCAATGGCTTCTTCGGAGAAGGTCGGTTGGGTCATGTCAGCTTCTTCTCATATAATCCCGGAGACCGCATCCCCGCTGAAAAGCGGGGTCTATGGCGGTCGAGACCAAAGCGTTCTTCCGTCCTCGCCCGCCATGGATCCTGACTTTCATCAGGAATATGGGAGAGCGCTATTCTGCCGGGGTTGATGAGCCCCGTCCGATTAATCGCTTTATCAATTTGTCGAACTGCGTCTCGACTCCATTCCTGCGCATGATGAAATATTGCTGGAACAGCGACAGCAGGTTGGACCAGACCCAGTACAATACGAGGCCGGCGGCGAACCCGCCAAATACAAACATGAAGACAAATGGCAGGGCCATCATGATGGTGCGCTGAGTCGGATCCGGGGGTGGGGGCGAAAGCGCCTGAATTGCCGCCATGGTGACACCATACAGGATGGGCAGGATACCGATCCCGATCACAAATCCGAGCAGCGGAATCGCTTTCACATCCGCTGCAGCCCAGGGCAGCAGTCCGAACAGGTTGCCGATTGCGGTCGGGTCAGGCGCAGACAGGTCGCCAATAAACCAGAACGCGGTGTGGCGCATTTCAATCGTCACATACAGCGTCTTATAGAGCGCGAAGAAGACCGGGATCGTGAACAGGATCGGCACACAGCCCGCGAGCGGATTGGCCTTCTCGCGCTGATACAGTTTCATCACTTCCTGCTGGCGGCGCTGAGGATCGGCCTTGAAGCGCTCCTGGATCTCTTTCATCGGCTCGGCCAGTTTCTTCATCTTGGCCATCGATTTGTAGCTCTGATTATAGAGCGGGATCAGCGGGGCGCGCACGATCACGGTCAGCGCCAGAATCGCCCAGCCGAACGAACCGATCTGCGTCTTCAGCCAGTTCAGGAGCGCGAAGAAGGGGCGGGTGATGTAATAGAGAATGTTGCCCCAATCGATCGAGTCATCGAACCGCGGGACGCCATCGGCCTTGTACCCACGGACAACATTATATTCCTTGGCACCGGCGAAAATCTGGTTGGTGATCGTCACCGACTGGCCGGCGGGGATCTGAACATCCTGCGCGTCGACCACGAGTTCGAGAAGGTTTTCTTTCTGCTCAACGCGCGACCGCCAGGTTCGGCCCTGCTCGGGAATAAGGGCGGCCATCCAGTACATATCAGTCAGGCCAATCCAGCCGCCGTCTTCAGCAGCTCTGAAGCCGGTCTGGTCGGCATCCTTGATGCCTTTATTCTTGGCCAGATTCTTATAGTTGCGCAGGGTCAGACTATTATCGAAAACGCCGATCAGGCCCTGATGGGCGAGGCCCATCTTTCGCGACGAGCCGGGATCAGTTTCTTCGAGGAAGTCCTTCCAGGCGCCATAGCGGCGGACATACCCGTTCGGGCTGAGCGTGAAATCGCGAGCCGAATTATTGGTAATCGTGTCCTGGAAGGTGAACATATAATTTTCGTCGATCGAGATCACGCGCTGAATGGCGAGGCCGCCGCGCTCAAAGCTCAGCGTGACCGATTCCCCGTTGGTGATCGCATCTGTGGAGGCTGCCCAGGAATCCTCCGGCCGCAGGACCTGGAAATAAGTCGGGTTTTGCGGATCGGCATCGTTCAATACGCTCCAGTTCCAGGTCGCCGAATAGCCGCTTGTCTTGCCTTCCAGCGTTGTCCGCGGGCGCATCAGGCGCAATTCTTCCTCGCGCTCGACTGTCTTGTAATGGTCTTTCAGATTCAGATCATCGATTTCGGCGGTCTTGAGCAGGAAGGAGCCGTCGACCCGGCTCATGTCAAAGGAAACGCGCTCGGTTCCGGTCAGCGCAGCTTCGATGGATTCCGGAACGCTTGGTGTGGTTTCGGCGACGACATCCGTCGCGGGCAGGGCCGGATCGACCGTTTCGGTAATCCCAGCTTCAGCCGCCGCTGCTTCGCGTTGCTCAGCCGCGCGTTCGGCGGCAGGGTCCAGGACGAAGGCCTGATAGCCAAACACAAAGACAATCATCAGCGCCATGGCGATAATGAAATTGCGCTGGTCCTGAGGGTCCATACCGTTTTGTTGATTGGGCAACATGGGCAGATCGCATCCTGCAAATATAAAAAGAGGGGTCAGGCTGGTCCTGTCCCCGCTGAGATTTGTTCGGCGAGGCTTATCAGCGCGCTTTCCATATCGTCAAGCAGGCGCTGCCAGCCAATCGTCGCAGTATCCATTCGGGCAATGAACACATAGTCAGTGCCGGGCTTTCCGTGAAGAGGCAGAAGTTTTCGGGCGGCTTCGCGCAGGCGCCGCTTGGCGCGGCTGCGGACGACCGCGTTTCCGATCTTTTTGGTGGCGGTGAAGCCAGCGCCGATCTGGTCAGAGTCCTGACGCTGCCGGGCCTGCACGACGAGTGTTTTCCGGCGCTCCGAATATCCGCCCCGGACAAAAAGAAACTGGGGCCGTGTCTTGAGACGGACGACCCCAGTTTCAGATGTGTCTTTATTTGCCATGGGAAACCCTTGGCGGATCGGACTTAAGCCGACAGAACCTTACGACCTTTGGCGCGGCGACGGGCCAGGACCTTGCGGCCATTTTTGGTTGCCATACGCGAGCGGAAGCCGTGTGTACGGGCGCGCTTCAGGCGGCTTGGCTGGAATGTGCGTTTCATGGGCGTCTCGCCTCAATTGAAATGTGTTGAACTCGAAAGCGGGGCTAATACGGGCCAGGGCGGAGGAGGTCAAGGGAAATCCGGCAGGAATTGCAGGCCGATTGCACCTCAAACCACGCTCACGGATCAGTGATCAATCGCGACCGGACTGTGTCGTGCGCATTGCAGCGGCAAGAAATATATCGGCGTCGAACACTGTTTCGAAGGAGCCGAAAATTATGCTACGCAAATTTGTTGCCGCTGGAGCTATGACGATGACATTGGTTACCGGAACTGCCGCGGCAGATGATACCGAGCTGCACCAGCCATGGAACGAGATCCTCGGCACCTATGTTGTGGCTTCAGATGATGGCGTGAACCGGTTTGACTATGGCGCTCTGAAAGAAACCCCCGGCGATGTTGCCAAGCTCGACGCCTATCTCGATGTTTTTGCGGATCTCGATTTCGACAGTCTGACGGAACCGGAACAATTTGCGGCCTATTCGAATGTCTATAATGCGCTGACGGTGAAGCATATTCTCAGCCGCTATCCGACCAAATCGATCCGTTCCGGCTATATTGTCGGTCCCTGGAAGCGCGTGGTTACAAGGATTGATGGCGAGGAGCGCTCGCTGGATGCGATCGAGCACGAGATCCTGCGCGTCGAATGGGAAGATCCGCGCGTTCACTATGCGATCAATTGCGCGGCCTATAGCTGTCCCAACCTGCAGACAGAGGCCTGGTTTGCCGAAACCCTGGACGAGGAACTCGACCGCGCAGCCCGTGAATATGTCAATGATCCGCGCGGCGTCACTGTTCGCTCAAACGGGACCCTGCAGGTCTCGACAATCTATAAATGGTTTCGCGAGGATTTTGGCGGGTCGAATGACGGCGTCATCGACCACTTACTGGACTATGCCGAACCAGACCTCGCGGCGCAGATCAAGGCGAAACGCAGAATTACAAAACATGAGTACGATTGGGCACTGAACGACGTTGAGGCCGCGTCTGGTTCATAGACGGCGCAACGCGAAAGAAGGACTGATACGATGTCGGATACGACCGAAATAAAACGAAGCCCGATCTGGATAAAACTTTGGCCGGTCTATCTGATCGCTGCGGTTATGATCGCCGCATGGCAACTGGGATTGTTCCAGTATCTGTCGCTCGACACGCTGCGGGAACAGCAGGAGGTGCTGCAAGGCTTTGTCGCCAACAATCTCGTGCTGGCCCTGGCGATTTTTATCGCCGTCTATGCCGCGGCCACGCTGTTCATGCTGCCCGGCGCGCTCTGGATTACGATTGCAGGAGGGTTCCTGTTTGGTCTTGTGGGTGGGTCACTGGCGACGATTGTCGGAGCCACGACAGGCGCGAGCCTGCTCTTTTTCGCCGCCAGGACATCAATTGGCAGCGCCCTGCGCGAACGTGCTGGCCCTTTCATGACCAAGATGGAGGCCGGCTTTAACGAGAACCCTTTTTCTTACATGTTTGCGCTGCGCTTGCTGCCGGTTGTTCCGTTCCCGGTCGCAAACATTGCACCAGCTCTGCTCGGCGCGAAGTATCGCGAATATGCGATCACTACGGCGATCGGCATTGTACCTGGTGTCATTGCTTACACATGGGTGGGATCCGGCCTGGGCGCGACCTTTGCGGCAGGCGAGGATCCAAATCTGGCAAGCGTCGCCCGAAACATGCTGCCTGCTCTCGCAGCGCTTGGTGTGGTGTCATTGATCCCGGTTGCCTACAAGAAAATCACAGGCCGCAAGGCTGATCCGGTGGAGGTGTAGATGTCCGACACGATTGCAACACCTGCCGGCCGGGTCGCGGAAACTGTGCCTGCGGAGACGAGCACCATGACCGAAACTCCAGGTGAAACGGGCGCGACACGCAAGCTCAAAGCTGATCTCATCGTCATTGGTGGCGGATCAGGCGGTCTGTCCGCGGCCGCAGGCGCAGCGATGCTCGGCCTCAATGTCATTCTGTATGAAAAGGCTGAAATGGGCGGCGACTGCCTGAACTATGGCTGCGTGCCGTCCAAGGCGCTGCTCACCACAGCGAAATATGCACAGACCGCACGCGAGAGCGCCAAATTCGGGGTCAGTGTTTCCGAGCCGAGCGTGGACTGGCAGCAGGTGAAAGCGCATGTCCGGAAGGCGATCGACACGATCGCGCCGGTCGACAGCCAGGAGCGGTTTGAAGGCCTCGGGGTCACCGTCATTCGCGAACATGCCAGGTTCCAGGACCGCAAGACCGTGGTCTCGGCCACCACCGAAGCCACCGCGCGCCGCATCATTGTGGCGACCGGCTCGACGGCCTTTATCCCGCCCATACCGGGCCTCGCCGAAACGCCCCACATAACCAACGAAACAGTGTTCTCCCTGCCTGAGCAGCCCCGGCATCTGATCATTCTGGGCGGTGGACCGATAGGCATGGAAATGGCGCAGGCCTTTCATCGTCTCGGATCAGAGGTGACTGTGATCGAAATGGATCGCGCCATGGCCCGCGCAGATGCCGACCATGCCAGGATTGCCGTCGACGCGATCCGCGACGAAGGCGTCACGATTCTGGAAGGTCACAAGGCGGTCAAAGTCACAGGAAGCGGCGGTTCCGTCTCTGTCGATACAGAGAGCGAAGACGGCACGAAGACCATCACCGGCACGCATCTGCTTGTAGCGGTGGGACGCCGCGCCATGCTGGACGGTCTCGATCTGGAAGCGGGTCATGTCGATTATGACCGGCGCGGTATCCAGGTCAGCGACAAATTGCGGTCAGTCTCAAATCCCCGCGTCTGGGCGCTCGGCGACATTGCGGGTCAGGGCCAGTTCACCCACCTTGCCGGGTGGCATGCCAGCGTCTTCACCCGGCGTGCGCTGTTTAAACAAGGCAGCAGGGCAAGCGATCTGCCGCTCCCGGCGGTCACCTATGTGGCCCCCGAAGTGGCACAAGTCGGCCTCACCGAAGCCGAAGCGCGCGCAAAGTATGGTGACAGCATCACGACCTCCTCTTTTCCGTTTCACGAGAATGATCGCGCCATCGCCGAAGGCAAAACGCTCGGCGAAGCCAAGCTGGTCATTCGCAAGGGCAAGATCCTCGGAGCCTCGATTGTCGGCGATGGGGCGGGCGATATCATCCAGATTGTCGGCTATGGCATGTCCAACAAATTGGGCGTGCAATCGCTGACCAATTTCATCTCGCCTTATCCAACCCGGGCTGAAGTCGTGAAACGCGCCGCCAGCGCGCACTTTACGCCGACAGTGTTCGGCAAAGCGTCGCGTACGCTGGTAGGGTTGCTGCAGCGTATCCCATAGGCTAGTTGCCGGGGGTGACTGCAGAGATGGAAAACGGTGCGCCAAAGCGTAAGCTGCGCTGGCGGGATAGCCTGTCCTTCCGGCTGTTCCTGATCGCCATTGCCAGCGTTCTCGTCGTTGAGGCCCTCATTTTCGTGCCCAGTGCTACGAGTTTTCGCAATAGCTGGCTGAAGGATCAGATCGAGGCCGGGCGTCTGGCCGCGCTGGCCCTTGAAGCAGCGCCCAGTCGCATGGTGTCTGAAGAGCTCGAACGCGACTTGCTGGAAAGCGCCATGGTTCTGGCGGTCGCCGAGCTGTATGATGAGCGCCGCGATATGATCCTCAATCCGGGCGAGGAGATTTGCTGTACGCGAAAAATGGTCCTTTTCGATGAGAGCCCTGATATTTCCGAGATGGGGGATACGCTCGCGACCTTTTTTGCCCCGAATGACCGATTCCTCGTCGTTCGTGCTGCCGGGTCGCGGCCCGGTCGGGTCATCGAGATCGTTGTCGATGAAGCCGGTCTGCGTAGCGAGCTCAGCGCTTACGGGCGCAATATACTTGTCCTGTCGCTGATCATCTCAGTGGTCACCGGAGGACTGATCTACCTGATGCTGGTGCTGACGGTTGTGCGCCCAATCCGCCGCGTCACGCAATCAGTTGAGCAGATCCGGGATGAGCCGGGCGGTTGGAAACGACGCCTGTCCCCGACAACGCGCGGCGACGAAATCGGCCGCGCCCAGAACGCCCTGTCAGACATGGAAGAGGCGGTCTCCAATGCGTTTCGCCAGCAGGAGCGTCTGGCCCAGCTCGGCGAAGCCGTAGCCAAGATCAATCATGATTTGCGCAACTCACTCGCCACCGCGCAGCTGGTTTCGGACAGCCTGTCTCGCTCGGAAGATCCGCGGGTGGCCCGGAGTCTCCCACGGCTGGAGCGCGCTCTGGAACGGGCGATCAGCCTGGCCAGCGATACACTGAAATATGGTCGCTCCTCTGTGCCAGACTCAAACATCCAGAACGTCAGACTGTTCGATATTGTTGAAGAAGCCGCAGCCGAAGCCCTGGCCGCATTTGAGAACGTGACGTTCACGAACGAGGTGGATTTGCAGGCGAATGCGGCGGCCGATCCTGATCATTTGCATCGCATCTGCGCGAATCTGATCCGCAACGCCGCCGAAGCGATGGACGGGACAGGTGCGATCTCGGTCGGGTTCGACGGGGCCGCGCTTAGCGTCGCTGATACCGGTCCCGGTTTGCCGGAGCAGGCGCAGGCGAATTTGTTCAAGCCTTTTGCCGGATCGACCCGCCGGGACGGGACCGGGCTCGGCCTTGCGCTATCCCGCGATCTCGCCCGCGCCATGGGCGGAGATCTGGAACTCGGCGAAACCAGCGAGAATGGAACACGGTTCGTGATTTTCCTTCCTAAGGCAGCATCTGCGTAGCCTATTTCCGCGTTGCCAACGAAAGTTGGCATCCATGGCGGCTGGCTGGAGATTTAAACTTTGCTCTCAACCGTCATAGGTCCTGACTTTCGTCAGGAATACGGTTCTTTAGGAGACCCGCATTCGCGGGTATCTTCGAATTGTCGACAAACCTGCTAAGGCGCGTAGACGACCGCAACGATAGCGCCGACCAGGGCGAGGAAGAATCCCATCCATCCCCACCAGGGCGCGAAACGTTCGCGGGGCAGCGGCGCAGGCTCAGGCGCATTCAGCTTCGCCTCAAACTGGTCCATCACGTCCGGCAGGCGCTTGAGCCGATCGGCCACGTCCTTCACGTTCTGGGCAACCAGTTTTGCAGCCCCAGCCGGGCCCAGATTCTGGGTCATCCAGTCTTTTACTACCGGTTCTGCTGCGGCCCAGATATCGTGATCCGGATCGATGGCGCGCGCGACGCCTTCGACCTGCACCATGGTCTTTTGCAGCAGCACCAGTTCCGGCCGCAATTGCATGCCGAACGTATGGGTAAAGTCGAGCAGCTGCAGCAAAAGTCGCCCCATGGACACATCTTTTGCCGACTTGCCGTGGATCGGTTCGCCCACGCTGCGCAGCGCCTGCGCGAAGTCGCCAACAGACTTGTCAGGGGGAACGTAACCGGCTTCGAAATGGACCTCTGCGACGCGGTGATAGTCGCGTTTGAGGAAGCCCCAGAGAATCTCGGCCAGGAACCGTCGCTCATTCAGCCCAATACGCCCGATAATGCCGAAATCGACCAGGGCCAGGCGACCGTCCGGCGTGACGATCATATTGCCTTCATGCATGTCGGCATGAAACACGCCGTGGTGAATAGCATGGTCGAGAAAGCCGCGCGTGACAGTATTGGCGAGGGCCGGGCGGTCTATGCCGGGCGTATCCGCCGCTTCCGGATCGGTCAGCGGTTTGCCGTCAATCCATTCGGTGGTCAGCACGCGCTTGCCGGACCGCTCCCAATCGACCGCCGGAACATGATAATATCCCGCCTTGAAAGAGAGCTCGCGCATTTCATCCGCGCCGCCTGCTTCGAGCCGGAGATCGAGCTCTTTCTCCATTGCCTCAGCGACGGTTTCGGTAAATGCCACAGGCGCGAGCCGGCGACTTTCGACATTGACGCGCTCAATGGTTCGCGCGGCCCGTTTCATGGCGCGCAGTTCCCGATCGATCAGGAGCTCGACTTTCGGGCGCAGGATCTTGACCGCTTTGGCGCCCTCTTCCGTCTGCATGCGATGCACCTGGGCGAGCGATGCAGCCGCAATCGGCTCGGACAGATCAGAAAACAGGCGGTCAGCCTCCTCACCGAAATCATCTTTCAGCGCGGCGGTCGCGGCTTTCATCGAAAACGGCGGCAGCTTGTCTTTCAGACGTGAGAGGTCAGTCGTCGTCTCGACGCCAAAGACATCGGGCCGCGTGGCCAGGAATTGCCCGAGTTTGATATAGGCGGGCCCGAGCTTTTCCAGCGCCGTTGCCAGCCGCTTGCCCGGGCGGCCCTTCGCGCCGCCGCCGAAAATGCGCAAGGTCTTGCCAGCGAGCTTGGCCGGGAAGGGCAGGCGGGAATGATACTCACCCGGCAGGATCACATCGTGGCGGGCGAGCGCTGTTCCCGCGCGCAGCAGCCGTCCATAATCTGCCAGCGCCTTGAACATGGATCAGATCGCCCAGCCAAAATGGAGAGCGGCGATGCCGCCGGAGAAATTGGTCACCGTGACGTTTGAAAACCCGGCGGACTCAATCTCTGCCTTGAATGTCTCCTGGTCCGGGAACTGGCGAATGCTTTCGACCAGGTACTGATAGGAATCGCGATCACCCGTGACGATCTTGCCGACCTCCGGGATCACGTTGAAACTGTAGGCATCATAGGCCTTTTGTAGCATCGGTGCGGTCATCTGACTAAATTCCAGCACGGCCAGCCGCCCGCCTGGTTTGAGCACCCGTTTGAACTCACGCAGGCCCGCAATCCGGTCGGCGAAGTTGCGGATGCCGAAACTGATGGTCAACGCATCGAAGCTGCGATCCGGGTAGGGCAGGGCCGTGCCGTCCGCGCACACCCAATCGAGGCGCCCCTCCCATTCGGCATTGTCGCCGCGCGCCTTGCCTGCCTCCAGCATCGCATCATTGATGTCGCAGACAATGGCGGTCGCGATACGGTGGTCGCCGCGGCGTTTACCGGCTTCGTCAGCAAGTTTCAGGAAAGCGCGCGCAAGTTCGCCCGTGCCGCCGGCAACATCGAGGTGACGCTCGCCCGGCTGCGGGTTCACGCGGTTCATCGTGTCATGCTTCCACAGGCGATGCACGCCCGCAGACATGAAATCGTTCATCACGTCATACTTGGACGCCACCGAGCGAAATACGCCTTTGACCCGGTCGACTTTCTCGTCCGGGCTGACCTGCTCAAAGCCAAAAGAAACAGTATCTTGCTCGCTCATGAGCTGCATCTAAGCAGAGATGTCTTAAAGAGCCATGCGCAGAGGTGTCGCGGAACTGCTGAATTTTCACATACTCCTGACGAAAGTGGGGATCCCTGGCGGTTGAGGGCACACTCCAGCCAGCCGCCATGGATGCCAACTTGTGTTGGCAGAGCGGGATTGGACAACAATTTCCTGCCGCCCTATTTCGCCCGCATTTAATGTGTTTTCTACGCAGCATGGGAGAGAGGACGACTGCGATCAGCCTGTTCAGGGCCATCAATCAGGACGCCAGGAATTGGCAGATCCTGGCGCTGTCTGGTCTTTTCTCTATTTCCCTTTTTACCAGCGATTTTTCAGCGCGACCTCTGGCGTTGTTGGCGGCGATTATCGGCGCGATGTCAGCACAGCTGGTGGGCACGGTCTGGGTGAATGCCCGCAAGGAAGAGCGCCGGGCCACCTCCGGAAGCTATTGGCGCGGCTCCAGCCTCGAGGCGGGCGCGGTGGGCTGGCTCGCGCAATTCCAGTGGAAGTCTGCGCTGATCACCTCGTTGTCACTCTCCATCCTCCTGCGCGCGAATTCCCTTTGGTTCTGGCTGGCGGCAGGCTTTATCGGCATCTCGGCCAAGTTCCTGATTCGCTATCGCAACAAGCATCTCTTCAATCCAGCCTGTATCGGGATTGTCATCGTGAGCCTGATTGGCGGGTCTGCGGCCTGGGTGTCGCCCGGCCAGTGGGGGCAGGCCCCCATTTTTGCTGCCTTTGCAATCGGGTTCGCCGCGCTCGTCCTGTCCAGCGCGAAACGCCTGGATATCGCGCTCGCTTTTCTGATCGGGTTTGCGGCGATGTTGTTCGGACGCGCTCTCTATCTTGGCGATCCGATGGCGATCCCGATCCATCAATTGCAATCCGGCGCCTTGCTCGTCTTTGCCTTCTTCATGATCACTGATCCGCGCTCGACGCCAGATTCCCGGCTCGCACGGATCCTGTTTGCTTTCGCGGTCGCCGCGCTCGCCGCATGGCTCAGCTGGGAGCATCATATTCGCGGCGCCATGCTCTACGCCCTGGCGGGGCTTGCCATCCTCTCACCAATTCTCGACCTTGTGCTGCCCGCGCGGCGCTTTGAATGGACCTTCAAAAAGGAAGAATCAGATGAATCTGAAACATCTCGCGGGGGCGTGCGCCCTCGGCCTCACATCGTTCGCGCTTAGCGCACCGGCCGCGTCTGCGTTCTGCGGGTTTTATGTCGCCAAGGCTGATACCGACCTGTTCAACGATGCGTCAAAGGTCGTTCTGGTGCGCGATGATGAGCGTACGGTGATCACCATGGCGTCTGATTATCGCGGCGACGTCAATGAATTTGCGATGGTCGTCCCGGTGGTCGATATTCCGCTCCGCGAGCAGATCAATGTCGCGAACCCGGCGCTTGTCGATCATCTCGACGAATATACCGCGCCGCGCCTGGTTGAGTATTATGACGAGAATCCATGTGAGATGCGGTATCGGCGAGATATGATGGCCATGTCCGCTCCGCCGGAGCCGATGATGGAAGCAGGCGTGATGGAAGAGGCTGAAGACCTCGGCGTCACCATCGAAGCCGAATATGAAGTTGGCGAATATGACATCCTCATTCTCTCGGCCGAAGAAAGCGATGGCTTGATCACCTGGCTCAACCAGAATGAGTATCGCATCCCTGACGGGGCTGAAGAAGTTGTCGGCGCCTATCTGAAGCGCGGCATGAAATTCTTTGTCGCGAAGGTCAATCTTGAGCGCCATGACGGCTCGTCCATGCTGCGCCCGATCCAGGTCGCGTATGAGGACGATAATTTCATGTTGCCAATCCGTCTCGGCACGGTGAACGCCGAAGGCAAGCAGGAGCTCTTTGTCTTTGCCATTACCCGCAAAGGCCGGGTCGAAACGACCAATTACAAGACCGTGAAACTGCCATCCAACATGGATGTGCCGATCTTTGTGAAAGACGAGTTTGGCGACTTCTACAAAGCCATGTTCGAGCATCAGACAGAAAAAGAGAACGGCAAGGCGGTGTTCATGGAATATGCCTGGGACATGTCCTGGTGCGATCCCTGCGCCGCCAATCCGCTGTCCCGCTCAGAGCTGCGTGAGCTGGGGGTGATGTGGCTGGATGAAGGCCCGCAACCGGACGAGATCCAGCCGCGCTTTGGCCCGGGACCGCAGCCCGTCGACGCCTTCGTGACACGCTTGCATGTGCGCTATGATGGCGAGACCTTCCCTGAAGACCTGAATTTCCAGGTCACCGGCGACCGTGAAAACTATCAGGGCCGCTACGTCCTGCGCCACCCCTGGCGGGGCGACTATGGCCAATGCGAAGAAGCCGGACAGTATGCCGAGACGCTGGTGACACGCTGGGACGCCGAGGCTGAGAGCCTCGCCATGCTGACCGGCTGGGAGCTGGAAGAGATCAAGCAGAAAATGGCGGATGGCGGCTTTTCGGCCAGCGCTGTGGGCGTCTCCGAGCCGAAACCGAAGAAGAACTGGTGGCAGCGCCTTTGGGGCAATTAATGGACTTGGTGGGTGCGATTCCCACCAAAACCTTCGTAAAAACAAGGCGGAATTCATGGTTAGAGTAGCGGTTTTGTAATACATTTGGGATAGGTCCCCGCCAAGGGACGTAAACATGTATACACGCCGCGATCTTCTATTTGGACGACCGCCTCTTCGCGGGGCGGAGGATGATCTCCTGTCGTCCGAGAGCGGCGCTTCGGCGATCGAGTATGGATTGATCGGATCCTTGATCGCGATTGTTCTGACAGCCTCTCTGACGCGGCTCGGCAAACGGCAGCGGCGCAACCATAATTGCGTCAAGCGCGCCATGCGCGGCAAAGCAGCGAGCAAGTTCTGCAAGAAACGCGCGGCTTAACCGCTTAGCGCTGACAGGTGCTGCAGAAAAACGTCGAGCGCCCGGATTGGACAATCCGCTGGATCGCGCTGCCGCACGTATCGCAGGGCTTCCCCTCGCGATCATAGACGTGAAACTGCTTTTGGAAATATCCAAGTTCCCCGCTGGCGCTGGCAAAGTCAGAGATCGATGATCCACCCGCCGCAATGGCCGCGGCGATCACTTCATTGATCGCAGGGGCCAGCCGTTCCGCGCGCTTTCCGACGACTGAGGCTGCCTTGCGGCGCGGGCTGATGCCCGACCGGAACAGAGCCTCGCAGACATAGATATTGCCGAGGCCCGCAATGATCGCCTGATCCAGGAGCGCCGCCTTGATCGGCGCGGCCTTCCCGCTCAGGACCTCATTCAGGTAGGCAGAGCTGAACCCGTTCGAGAGCGGTTCCGGCCCGAGATGCATGACGCGTGGATACAGATCCAGATCTGCGAGCGGCCAGAGCTCCATGAACCCAAACCGTCTTGGATCATTGTAAGTGACGGTCGCGCCGCTTTCCATATGAAAGACGACATGATCATGCGCCGGATTGGTGCCGGGGGCGTGATGAAAATCAGCGGTACGCTGGCTGTTGACGGTAAACCGTCCGGACATGCCAAGATGCATGATCAGCGCTTCATCGGTAGATAATTCACTGACCAGGAACTTCGCCCGGCGTCCCATATGGATGATTTGCGCCCCCTCGACGCGTTCGCGAAACCGCTCCGGGAACGGAAACCTCAAATCGGAGCGATTGACCACAAGGCGCTCGATCCGCTTGCCTTGCATGGCTGGCGACAAGCCACGGCGCACGGTTTCGACTTCGGGTAGTTCAGGCATGGATTGCTGGTAAATACGCAGTCTTCGGGCGGCAAGTCGGCGTCCTGACACATTCAGTCAGGACTCGCTTCGTCGACCCGGTCAGACCGTCACCACCACTTTTCCGAGGGCTTTTCGATCGGCCAGAAACTGGATGGCTTCACCGCCGCGGGCCAGAGGGAAAGTCTCAGACACATGTGGCTTGATCTTGCCTTCTTGGTACATGGCAAACATCTCTGCGAGATTGCGCTGATTGGCTTCCGGATCTCGGGCGACTGCTGCACCCCAGAATACGCCGCGCACATCGCAGGATTTTAGCAGTGTCAGATTGAGCGGCAGTTTGGGAATACCGGCCGGGAAGCCAATCACCAGGAAACGCCCTTCCCAGTTCATCGCCCGTACGGCCGGTTCGGCATAATCGCCGCCAACCCCGTCATAGATAATATCGACGCCGCCGCCGCTAATTTCCTTGATGGCGTTCGAAAACGCTTTCTGCTGACCGCGATCAAGCGGGCCGCGATCATAGACAAGCCCCTTGTCAGCGCCTTTGGAGAGGCAGAAATCGACTTTCTCCTGGGTCGAGCAGGCGGCGATGACCTCAAGGCCCATCGCTTTGCCGAGCTCAACGGCGGCAATGCCGACGCCGCCCGCGGCACCCAGCACAAGCAGTTTTTCGCCCGGCTTCGGATCAGCGCGGTCCTTCAGCGCATAGTAGGACGTGCCATAGGTCATGACGAAAGCCGCAGCTTCATCAAACGGAACGCTGTCCGGAATCGGAATGCATCGCCCCGCCTCCAGCGCCAGTTCCTCACGCATGCCGCCCCAGCCGCAGGAGCCGATGACGCGCTGGCCAACTTGCAGGTGGGTCACGCCTTCACCGACCGCCTTGATCACGCCGGATACTTCGCCGCCTGGGCTGAACGGGCGTTCTGGCTTGAATTGATACATGTCCTGAATGATTAGCGTATCCGGGAAGTTCACGCCGATCGCTTTGACGTCAATAATCACTTGTCCCTTGTCCGGAGTTGGGCTTTCAATCTCTTCCAGAACCAGAGTATCGGGACCGCCAGGGGCTTTAGACAGCAGAGCTTTCATCGGGAGTTTCCTCATCGCATGCGTTGACGGAACTTTGGTAGACATGGCAACCGGCGCTGTGAAGGTCTGACGTAGCGGAGATGTGAGATTGGCCAAGGTCGTCGTCTACTGGATTGTGCTGGGCGGGCTGGCGTTTGCTTTCGCCCTTGCCGTTCAGATGCGCATGATGATCGCGCTGGTCCTGCGCCGGGCTCTGAAGGCCCGGAATGCCGCGTTTGAACACCGGGAAATGGCCAATCAGGCTGTGATTCTGGCGGCGGCGCCGGGACAGCTGGACGACGAAATACAGGTCGAGATCAAGGACGCGGCGGCGCACCTGCGGACCACCTATCCGCAGCCACTGTCTCATCTTCGCACGGCGCGTCGGTACAGTCTTGTCACGCCGGTTTTATTGTTGCTCGTCCTCGCGATCGGACGCGTCATTCTGGGAGTGATCTGATGAAGGGTTATTTCGCGATTGGCGCCGAGGGTATTTCCAAGCCGATGAATCTCGGCGCACTTATGCGTACGGCGAACGCGTTCGGCGCGAGCTTTGTGTTCTCAGTCCAAGCAGCCGATCGCACCAAGATTGCCAACCTCTCCGACACGTCGCGGACGTTCAAGAACGTGCCATATTATGCCTGGGAGTCGATGGGCGAGATGGTGTTCCCGAAAGGCTGCCAGCTTGTCGGCATCGAGCTGACGGACGATGCGGTCGAACTGCCCGAATTCAAGCATCCCCGCATGGCGGCTTATGTACTAGGCCCCGAGCGGGGGAGCCTGTCGGCCGCGATGGTCGAACGCTGCGACCATATCGTGAAGATCCCGACCAAGTTCTGTATCAATGTCAGCCTGGCTGGCGCACTGGTCATGTATGACCGCATGCGCAGCATGGGCGCCTGGCGCGATCGCCCGATCATGCCGGGTGGGCCGAAAGCCTAGCATTTGCTGCGCGATTCGAAGCCAATCTTGACTCTTCCTTAGGAGAGGCGTGCACAAAACACGTAAGTCGTTTCGATCCATACAAACGCATGCGGAGGTAGGTCTTATGGCTCAGCAGATGGTTGCGACGGAGGTCGGCGAAATCGCCGTCAATGTCACCGGGACGGGGCCGGTTATTCTCTGCGTGCATGGCTGGCCGGAACATTCCTGGTCCTGGCGCCATCAGGCGAACCATTTCTCTCAAAAAGGCTACACGGTCGCTGCCATGGATGTGCGCGGCTATGGCGATAGCGCCAAACCGAAAGAGATTTCCGCCTATACGCTAAAAAGCCTGGCGTCCGACGTGAAAGCAGTTGCGGATGCGCTGAGCGATGAGCCCGTGATCTTGTTCGGGCACGATTGGGGCGCTCCGATCACCTATACGACAGCGCTTATCTATCCGAACAAGATCCGCGCGGTCGCCGGGATGAGCGTTCCCTATACGCCGGGTGGCGAGGTTGGCCTGCTGGACATCATGCGCGCGGTCTATGCCGGGCGGTTTTTCTATATGCTCTATTTCCAGGAGGAAGGCGTTGTCGAGAAGGAAGTCGCTGCCGATCCCGTGGGGGCGCTACGCAAGATTTACTATGCGATTTCGGGCGATGCCCCTGAAAATGGATTAGGCAAAGACAAGCCTGTGGGGTCCGGACTGCTGGATGGCATGATTGATCCCGATCCATTGCCCGCCTGGCTCTCCGAAGAGGATCTCAAAGTCTCGGCTGAAGCGCTGGAGCGCGGCGGATTTCATGGTCCATTCCACCGCTATCGCGCGTTGGATCTGGATCATAAGGAACTGGCTGCCTATCGCGGCAAGACGCTGGACATACCGACCTGTTTTATGGGCGGTGAGAAAGATCCCGTGCGGACCTTTGTCCCCGGCGTCGATGCGTTCGCGGCTGCTGGAATGGCTTGCACGGATTTCAGAGGCAGCACCATCATTCCCGGCGTGGGTCATTGGGTGCAACAGGAAGCGCCAGTGGAGACCAATGCGGCTCTGGAGAACTTCCTGAACGGGCTTTAGGCCCGCTAACCAAAGAGCTTACCCCGCAAACAGAGGCGCGCTTGGGGCAAACGCGACCATGAAAAGCGTGGTTGCGGTAATACCGGTAAACAGAAGGGTCAGGCTGCGGGAGAGGAGGTGATTATTGGTCATCTTTTCTGTCTCATCGTTCTGGCGATCTCGCCGTTTTGTTTCGTTAACGGCCAGATGGGGACGTGCGTCCTTGATGAACAGTGTTGATACAGAATAGGGGCTATGCGTGTTTCGAATAAGGCAATTTGGTGGTTAACGCGCGTTAACGGATCAATCCGGCCTCTTTGGCCTTTGCCCGATAGGAGCGTGAAACCGGGACCTCTGTGCCGGATGGCAGGACCAGCAGGCTGCGCCCGTCCACCCGCTTCTCGTCCCGAATGCCCTGTTTGGCGACCCACCAGGACCTGTGCACCTGCAGGCCATCGGCCCCGGCCAGCTCGCGCACCGCGTCGGCTAGGCGCATCAGGATCATCTCTTCACCAAGACTGGTATGAACCCTTAGATAGTGATCTTCGGATGAGATGGCGTGCAGTTCGGCGGTGCGATACTTTACCGGTAATCGCTCCATGAACTGGGCGGCTGCGTCCTCACCCGTGACGGCCTGCTTGTCCTCGGCCTGTTCCAGGAGGTGGGTGACGTACATGCCGGTCGAAATGATCATCGAGATGATCAGCACATAGACGAACTGAACAATCGTGTGATTGACGCTGACTGGGCCGCCATTGAACAGGAACAGGACCAGCGTAACGGGAACCGAAACGATAAAGGCGACAATGGCGATTTTG
Source organism: Henriciella sp. (assembly GCA_041984335.1). GTDB lineage: Bacteria > Pseudomonadota > Alphaproteobacteria > Caulobacterales > Hyphomonadaceae > Henriciella. The sequence continues at coordinate 336,156 of JBHIYI010000001.1, forward strand.
AACGGCGCGGGCCATTGTTCATACCGCTCGTTCCAGATCATCGGGGCAACGACAATCGCACTGCCAGCCCCCACGGCCATAGTCGCGGTCCAGAACACGGTTCTCTGCAGGAATGGAACGTCGCCGGTATCGTAGACGCCGAGCCAGGCAAAGATCAGGCCGAGGCCCAGAACGATTCCGCAAAACCGCGCGATTTCAATCACGATACGCAAACTGCAAAGCCCCTTCATTCACGTTTCGCGAATGACAATGGCTGCATTTCGCGAAGGATTCCAGTCCCCAAACGAAGAACCGGATGCGCTCCCAGGTCGCCGCTGTCATGCATGTTCTCGCAGCAGGATTGCCCGCGCATTTCAATTCAAACCGGAGACAAACATGAGACGAATTTCCTCCCAGATCGCCGCCATGGCGGCTTGCTTCATTGTCGCACCAGTCGCGGCGGCGTCCGACTTGACCGTCACCGTCGAGGGCATCGCCAAGCCGCAAGGCGCGATCATGCTCGGCCTGTTTGATGAAGCCACTTACAAGGGCGACGGCGCCGTAGATGGGGCTAGTCTGACTGTCGGCGGGACGAGTGTTTCCGTGACTTTTGAAGGGCTGGAACCCGGCGAATACGCTGTCCGCCTGTACCATGACGTCAATGATGATGGCGAAATGAACACCAATCCCTTTGGCATGCCGACGGAGCCCTATGCCTTCTCGAATGATGCCAAAGGCCGGTATGGTCCTGCCAAATGGGAAGACGCCAAATTCTCCGTCGGGTCCGACGGGACCACACACACCATCACAATGAATTAGCCAGAGCCGGAGCAAAGAGAAAACCATGACTGTAAAAACAGCATTTCCTCCCAAACCAACACTTCGCGCTCTGGCTAGCCGGGTTCCTGGCTGGGCCTGGCAAGTCGGCATCGCTGTCGTGATCTATATGATTGTGAGCCAGCTCATCCTGGCGGCATTTCCGGACGCGGATCCGAAGCTGCGTTTCAGCCTGGAGCCGATTCTCACCGCATCGACGGCGATCCAGGTCCATGTGGTCGCGGCAGTCTCGACATTCGCCATTGGTCTTGTTCTGCTGAGCGCGCCGAAAGGGTTTCGCTTGCACAAGACGCTCGGCTGGGCCTGGGTCGTCAGCATGATCGTGACCGCCGTTTCCTCCTTCTTCATTACCGGACTGATGGGCAATTCCTACAGCCCCATTCACGCGATTTCGGCCTGGACGATGATCAGCTTGCCCTTCGGGATTGCTGCCATCCGACGCCGCGACATCAAGAAACACCGGAACACAATGACCGGGATGTTTGTCGGCGGCATGTTGATCGCAGGGCTGTTTTCCTTCCTTCCGGGCCGCCTGATGTGGGAAATCTTTTTCACCGCTTGATAATCCCCGGAAACCTGTTTCAAGTCAGCCATGCTTTCTGCGAGAAGCATGGCTGATTTTTATGGGAGACGATCATGATGCGTGGACTGGTTTCAGCGGCGGCGCTTTTGAGTCTGGGGGCCTGCGTGACCGAAGGCGGCGGGATTGGTATCTTCACCCCGAAACCGAGCACGGCCGAGCAGGCGCTTGAGCTCTATTATGATACTATTCCCGATAGCGCCTTTCCCACCGCCGGGGCGGGCGTTTCGCTGCCCGCAGATGATGCCATCCTGTCGACAATCCTGATCGGCTCATGCCTGGACGAGGAGAAGGGACCCTCGGCTGCCATGATGAGCATCGCGGGCGAGGACGCAGATCTGTTCCTGATGGTCGGTGACAATGTCTATGGCGACCGTGATGGTCGCGGCTATGTCAATAATCAAACCGATCTCAATGAGCTGCGCGAGTCATTTAGCGATCTGGCTGCGCGCGAGGATTTCCAGCAAGTGCGCGCGGCTCACCCGATGATGGTGGCCTGGGATGATCATGATTTTGGAGCCAATGATGCCGGCAAGGAATTTCCGTTCCGCGGTCTCGCAGAGCGCGTGCACGAAGTGTTCTGGGGCCTGGACGATGATGATGTGGGGCAATGGCCCGGCACATACTATGCGCGAAGCTTTGGGCCGGAAGGTCAGCGTGTTCAGGTGATCATGCTCGACACGCGCTTCTTTCGCTCGGCCCTGACGCCAACAGATGAATGGGGGGCGAAGGGCAAGGAGCGCTATCTGCCGGCACCTTCAGGGTCGATGCAGGATATGCTTGGCGCCGCGCAGTGGACCTGGCTCGAGAACCAGCTGCAACAGCCCGCGGATATTCGCCTGCTGGTATCATCGGTTCAGGTCATGCCGACTGTGCATGGCTGGGAAGCCTGGTCGACCATGCCGGATGAACGCCAGCGCCTGTTTGATCTGATCCAGAAAACCGATGCGACAGGCGTTGTCTTCGTGTCCGGCGATCGTCACACCGCCTTTATCTATGAGGAGGCTGATATCCTGCCTTATGCGGCGCATGAGCTGACCGCGTCGTCGCTGAACGTCGCGTTCGCAACGGAATCAGCAGAACTGGACGCCCGGCAAGTCGGATCAGGGTTCGCGCCGGAAAATTATGGCGCGGTCGAGATTGACTGGGATGCGCGAACCATCGCGCTGAAGATCAAGGACAATGCCGGCCAAACCGTCCGCGAAAATGATCTCTCATTTGCCGAGATTGGGGTAAATTAAGCCTCATATCCGGACGAAATGCCTCAGGATTGAAATGCCTGTTCGCATTCGGCTGTTTGACAGCGCTATCTGCCGCTGTGTCACGGTTGTCAGGGCCTATGGCGATGTTATAAGCGCCCCGACTTTCGCAGGTGCAATATGAGTCGCACCTCTAGCTGCAAAAGGCTGTTTTCACATGAACATTCACGAATACCAGGCCAAGGCCGTCCTTAAAGAATTTGGCGCGCCCGTGGCTGATGGCGTCCCGATCCTTACGCTCGACGATGTCCAAACCGCTGTCGACACGCTGCCAGGGCCGCTCTGGGTTGTGAAAAGCCAGATCCATGCCGGCGGACGCGGCAAAGGGAAATTCGTGGAAGCCGAAGCGGGTGAAAAGGGCGGCGTACGCCTCGCCTTTTCCAAGGATGAAGTGATGGCGCACGCCAAGGCGATGCTTGGCCACCATCTGGTCACAGCGCAGACCAGCGCCGAAGGCAAGCAGGTCAACCGCCTCTATGTCGAAGACGGCGCAGACATTGCCAGCGAGCTATATCTCTCGCTTCTGGTCGACCGTGAAACCGGCCAGCCCGCTTTTGTGGCTTCTACCGAAGGCGGCATGGACATTGAGGCGGTCGCGCATGACACGCCGGACAAGATCCTGACTTTGCCGATCGATCCGATGACGGGTGTCACTGACGCTGCTGCTGCTAAGCTTTGCGATGCGCTGGCGCTGGAAGGCGCCGCCCGTGAAGACGGTATGAAACTGTTTCCGATCCTCTACAAAGCCTTCACCGAGAAGGACATGTCGATGCTGGAAATCAATCCGCTTATCGTCATGGAAAACGGCCGCCTGCGCGTCCTCGACGCGAAAGTGAGCTTTGATGGCAACGCCCTGTTCCGTCACCCGGACATTATGGAGCTGCGCGATACCACAGAGGAAGACGAAAAAGAGATCGAAGCCTCTGAATGGGACCTTGCCTATATTGCTCTGGACGGCACGATTGGCTGCATGGTCAATGGCGCGGGCCTGGCCATGGCGACGATGGACATTATCAAACTCTATGGCGAAGAGCCGGCGAACTTCTGTGATGTCGGCGGCGGCGCCGATGCCGAGAAAGTGGCCGCCGCGTTCAAGATCATCATGAAGGATCCGAACGTCAAAGGCATCCTGGTCAACATCTTTGGCGGCATCATGAAGTGTGATGTCATCGCCGAAGGTGTGATCCAGGCCGTGAAGGAAACCTCACTGGCCGTGCCGCTTGTGGTGCGCCTCGAAGGCACGAATGTCGAAAAGGGCAAGCAAATCCTTGCTGCCAGCGGAATGAATATCATTCCCGCCGATGATCTCGACGATGCCGCCCAGAAAATTGTTGCAGCCGTGAAAGGCGCGTAAGACACATGTCCATTCTTATCGATTCGAGCACAAAAGTTATCGTTCAGGGCCTGACGGGTAAGACCGGCTCTTTCCACACCAACCAGGCGCTGGAATATTTCGGTACGCAAATGGTCGCCGGAACCCATCCTCGCAAGGCTGGCGACACCTGGACCGCGGACAATGGTGCCTCATTGCCTATTTACGCAAACGCTGCCGACGCCAAGGATGCGACCGGCGCGAACGCGTCTGTCATCTATGTGCCACCAGCTGGCGCCGCCGCTGCGATCGAAGAAGCGATTGATGCCGAGATCCCGCTCATCGTTTGTATCACCGAGGGCGTTCCCGTTCTCGACATGGTGCGCGTGAAGGCCAAGCTGGACCGCTCAAACTCCCGCCTTATCGGGCCGAACTGCCCGGGTCTGCTGACCCCTGAACAGTGCAAGATCGGGATCATGCCGGGCAAGATTTTCAAGAAGGGCTCTGTTGGCGTCGTGTCTCGTTCGGGCACGCTGACTTATGAGGCTGTATACCAGACCTCTGTTGAAGGGCTCGGCCAAACGTCTGCTGTCGGAATTGGCGGCGACCCGGTCAAAGGCACAGAATTTATCGACGTGTTGGAAATGTTCCTCGCGGATGACGAGACAGAAAGCATCGTCATGATTGGTGAAATTGGCGGCTCGGCCGAAGAGGATGCCGCTCAATTCCTGATCGATGAGGCCAAGAAAGGCCGCAAGAAACCTATGGTTGGGTTTATCGCCGGACGTACAGCACCGAAGGGCCGCACAATGGGCCATGCGGGCGCAATCGTTTCAGGCGGCAAAGGGGATGCTGAATCCAAGATCGCTGCTATGGAAGCGGCCGGAATCAAAGTATCGCCGAGCCCTGCCCGTTTGGGCACAACCATGGTAGAGGTTTTGAAAGGCTAAGGACGCACTATATGCGTTCTGTGGACGGCCAGACGCGGCCAAACTGACCCCGCCCGGCCGTCCGATACAAAGGACGGTAGTATATGGCAGATGACGGTTCTCCCGTAGACGGCGGTCGCAGCGCTCAAAACGCCGCGATGCTGGATACCCTGTTTCTGTATGGCGGAAGCGCAGTCTGGATCGAACAGATGCAGGCCAGGTATGCTGAAAACCCCAACTCGGTGCCTGAAAGCTGGCGCGCCTTTTTCCAGGAATTGGGAGATGGCGGCGAAGACGCGACCCGCAATGCCGATGGCGCTAGCTGGAAACGCAAGCAATGGCCGCGCCCGTCCTCGCCAGAGGAAACCGCGGCTTTTGATGGCAACTGGACGCTGCTCGAGCCCAAGCTTGAGAACAAGATCAAGTCTGCTTCGCCTGCTGCTTCGACCGCGGATGTCGAGCGGGCGGTTAAGGATTCCGTCAAAGCATTGATGATGATCCGCGCGTTCCGGATGCGGGGCCACTTGCAGGCTCAGCTGGATCCGCTCGGTCTCGACAATCCTGAATATCAGCCGGAACTCGATCCCAAGAATTACGGGTTCGAAGAGGGCGATATGGATCGCAAGATCTTTATCGATGGTGTCCTCGGGCTGGAGCACGCGACGGTACGCCAGATCCTCGATATCGTCCGGCGAACCTATTGCGACACGCTCGGTATTGAATTCCAGCACATCTCCCATCCGGAAGAGAAAAGCTGGCTGCAGGAGCGGATCGAAGGCCCCGACAAGGGCGTGGCGTTCACGCCGGAAGGCAAGAAGGCGATCCTGTCCAAGCTGATTGAAGCAGAAACCTTCGAACGGTTCCTGCACAAGCGCTATCCGGGCACTAAACGCTTTGGCCTGGATGGCGGCGAGGCCGCGGTTCCAGCGCTCGAACAAATCATCAAGCGCGGCGGTGCGCTCGGCGTTGACGAGATTGTCGTTGGCATGCCGCACCGCGGTCGTCTGAACATGCTCGCAGCCGTGATGGGCAAAGAGTATAAGAAGATTTTCCATGAGTTCATGGGTGGATCGACCCAGGGCGCTGGCGAGTTCGGTTCCGGCGATGTGAAATACCATTTGGGCGCGTCGTCGGACCGCGAGTTCGACGGCAACGAGGTCCACCTGACCATGAATGCCAACCCGTCTCACCTCGAGGCTGTGGACCCGGTGGTGCTCGGACGCGTCCGGGCCAAGCAATTCATGCAATATGAGGAAACCGGCGAACTCGACAGATCGAAAAAGCTTCCGCTGCTTCTGCACGGCGATGCGGCCTTTGCGGGACAGGGCGTTGTCGCAGAATGCTTTGCGCTGTCAGGCCTGCAAGGTTATCGCACAGGCGGAACGATCCACTTCATCATCAACAATCAGATCGGTTTTACGACGAGCCCGATGTATTCCCGCTCTTCGCCTTACCCATCTGATGTCGCCTTGATGGTACAGGCGCCGATTTTCCACGTGAACGGTGATGACCCCGAGGCTGTAACCTATGCCGCCAAGGTGGCGACCGAGTACCGTCAGAAATTCGGCAAGGATGTCGTCATCGACATGTTCTGCTATCGCCGGTTCGGACACAATGAGGGCGACGAGCCCATGTTCACCCAGCCGGTCATGTATACCAGGATCAAGGACCACAAATCGACCCGCGAGCTGTATGGCGAGCGTCTGGTCGCGGAAGGCCTGCTGACGGCTGAGGATGTGGATGCTGAGGTCAAAGCATTCGAAGACTTCCTCGACAAGGCGTTTGAAGACGGCAAAACGATTGAAGCCAGCAAGGCCGACTGGCTTGAAGGCGAATGGGAAGGTCTTGGCTTGCCGCCGGATGACGAGCGCCGCGGCAAGACCGGTGTCTCGAAAGCCAAGCTGAAAGAGCTCGGCACGAAGATCACGACGATCCCGGAAGATGTGAGTATTCACCGGACTCTCGGGCGTGTCGTCAAGGGACGCGCGGAAGCGATCAGCTCGGGCAAAGGCCTCGACTGGGCCACAGCAGAACATCTCGCATTCGCAACCCTGCTTGATGAAGGCTTCCATGTCCGGCTGTCAGGCCAGGATTGTGGCCGCGGGACCTTCTCGCAGCGCCACAGTCATATGGTCGATCAGAAAACCGGCGAGCGCTACACGCCGCTGAACCATCTCGGCGATGACCAGGCGGAGTATGAAGTCATCGATTCGCTGCTTTCGGAAGAAGCTGTGCTCGGATACGAGTATGGCTACTCGCTCGCCAATCCGAATGCGCTGGTCATGTGGGAAGCGCAGTTTGGCGACTTCTCAAATGGCGCGCAGGTCTTCTTTGATCAGTTCATTTCATCGGCGGAGCGTAAATGGCTGCGCATGTCGGGCCTGACCATGTTGCTGCCGCATGGCTATGAAGGCCAGGGGCCGGAGCATTCCTCGGCGCGGCTTGAGCGCTTCCTGCAAATGTGTGCCGAAGACAATTGGCAGGTCTGCAACCTGACCACGCCAGCCAACTATTTCCATGCGCTGCGCCGGCAGATCCACCGCGATTTCCGCAAGCCGCTGGTGATCATGACGCCCAAATCCCTGCTGCGCCACAAATTGGCAGTCAGCGATTTTGACGACATGAACACAAAATCCTCGTTCCACCGTGTCTTGTGGGATGATGCCGATACGCCGGGCCGCGAAGGCAAGGTGAAACTGGTCAAAGACGACAAGATCCGCCGGGTCGTTCTGTGTTCGGGCAAAGTCTATTATGACCTGTTCGAAGCGCGTGAAGAAAGCGGTGCAGACGATATTTATTTGCTGCGCGTGGAACAATTCTATCCCGTGCCGCGTAAAGCGCTTATGGTCGAACTGAAACGGTTCCCGCAAGCTGAGCTGGTCTGGTGTCAGGAAGAGCCGCGCAATATGGGCGGCTGGACCTTCATTCGCGATGAAATCGAATGGGCCGCCAATCATATTGGCAGCGCGCATCCGCGTCCTAAATATTCAGGGCGGCCACCCGCTGCTGCAACAGCGACCGGCTTGCTCTCAACCCATAATCGCGAGAAAGACGCCTTTATCAGCGCCGCACTCGGCGACACCCCTGTAGAAGACAGCCTGGTAACCAGCTAAAGATACAACAGAGACGAAGACAGAGACCAAAAATGACTGACATTATTGTCCCAACCCTGGGTGAAAGCGTCACCGAAGCGACGGTTGGAAAATGGCTCAAAGCGGCGGGAGATGCCGTCGCCAAGGATGACGTCCTCGTCGAACTTGAGACCGATAAAGTGGCCGTGGAGGTCTCTGCTGAAGCGGCGGGAACGCTCAGCGAAATCGTTGCCAGTGAGGGTGATACGGTTGAGATTGGCGCTCTGCTGGGGCGTCTCGGCGGTGCCAATGGCGCCGCGAAAGCCGCACCCGAAAAGGCTGCTCCAGAAAAAGCCACCTCAGAAAAAGCTGCCTCAGAGGCTGCCGAGCCGGCTCCTGCCTCGTCCAGCACCGGCGGATCGACCGTCGATGTCACGGTGCCGAGCATGGGCGAAAGTGTTGCAGAAGGAACGATTGCCTCCTTCCTGAAGCAGGTCGGCGATGCGGTTTCGAAAGATGAGACAATCGCCGAAATCGAGACCGACAAGGTGGCTCTGGAAGTGCCTGCTACGGCTGATGGCGTGATCGCAGAATGGCTCGTCGCCGAAGGCGATGGCGTGACACCTGGCGCTGTCATCGCGCGCATCAGCGCAGGCGGTTCAGCTGCCGCGGCAAGCCCGGCGCCCGCGGCCAAACCTGCGCAGGAAAGTGCCCCAGCCGCAACAGGTGAACGCCCCGTTTCGCCGTCAGTGCGTCGCATTTCTTCCGAAGCGGGTGTAAATCCCGCTGATATTCCGGGTACCGGCCGCGATGGCCGGGCGACCAAGGCCGACGCGCTCGCCTATGTGAACGCGCCCAAGACTGCTTCTGCACCGGCTGAGACCAAGCCCGCGCGCGAGCTTGGTCCTCGCGAGGAGCGGGTGCGCATGACGCGCCTGCGTCAGACCATTGCCCGCCGCCTGAAAGAAGCGCAGGACACAGCCGCCATGCTGACCACGTTCAACGACGTGGACATGAGCGCGGTGATGGAGCTGCGCAAAACCTATAAGGACGCCTTCCTTGAAAAGCATGGCGTGAAGCTCGGTTTCATGGGTTTCTTCACCAAGGCTGTCGTATCGGCGCTGAAAGAGATCCCGGCCGTGAATGCCGAGATTGATGGCACCGACATCATCTACAAGAACCATTATGATATCGGCATGGCGGTTGGCACGGAGCGCGGCCTGGTTGTGCCCGTGCTGCGAGATTGTGATGAACTGTCTCTGGCAGGGATCGAGGCTGAGCTTGGCAATGTTGCCAAGAAAGCCCGTGACGGAACGCTATCCATCGCCGACATGCAGGGCGGAACGTTCACCATCACAAATGGCGGTGTGTATGGCTCGCTGATGTCGACGCCAATCCTCAACCCGCCCCAATCTGGCGTGCTCGGCATGCACCGGATCGAGCAGCGCCCTGTCGCCGTTGATGGCCAGGTGGTGATCCGCCCGATGATGTATCTGGCGCTGTCCTATGATCACCGGATTGTGGACGGCAAGGAGGCGGTGACCTTCCTGGTACGGGTTAAGGAAGCGCTGGAAGATCCAGAGCGTTTGCTGCTCGACGTTTAGTCACTCACCGAAACCCAGATTTTGAAGCGCCCCGGCCATGTTCGGGGCGTTTGTCATTTCTCATGTGTTAACGCGCGCGCACAAATCTTGCGGTGGGTTTCAATGCTTCTCTGTCCTTTTTCCCATACTGTAATCGCCAGTAGGGACATACATTTGAGCGAGTCATGAGCAGCAGCAATGCAGGTCTGTGGGGACGGACTGACGCAATCACCACCAGCCAGGATATCGAACGTGCGCGCGAAGTCGCTTTAATCTCGGTGCTCGCGCCGGTCCTGTTTATGGCCAGCCTTGTCAGCGCCGCCGTGCTGTTATTTGGCGAGTTGGGCGCCAGCGATCTGTTCTTCATCTGGCTTACCGGGCAGAGTTTTCTCTGCGCATCTCTTTTCCTGCTCAGTCTTCGCGAGCGAACGGAATTGTTCAGCGGAACGCGTCAGGCGCTGTCCCTTATCAAACGGTTTTCCTTTGTCGCGCTTGGCGTGGCCTGGGGCGTTGTGCCCGGAGTGCTGGCGCTTGTTGAGCCAATGCCGTCACACCTGGTGTTTGGCGCGATCCTGTCCGGCACGACCTTGTCTGCAGCGCTGTTGCTGCAATATATGCCGCGCCTTGGCCGGCTCGTCCTCGCGGTTACGCTCGGGGGCTTCATCGCCAACACATTGTTTCAACCGACCGTTTCAGCGACTGTCGTATCGCTGGTCATGCTGGCCTATTTTGGCGGCCTCGCCATTTGCACACGGATCTATTTCTCGCGTTACAATCAGCGTTTGCAAGCCGTCGAATCCGAGGTTCAGCGCACACGAGAGATCAACTCCGTCCTGCGCGATGTGGGCTTTGCGACCGATACGTGTTTCTGGTCGACGGATGCTGAGGGCATTATTACCGAAGTGGGCAACGATGCCCTGCTCGGTGAGGCGCTGACGGAACGCGTCATCGGGCGCGATATCCTCACTTTGTTCAAATCCTCGCCAGAGCGCGACTTGCTGCGGGCGCGGATGGCGCGCGGGTCGGAAATCGTTGCGCTGGAACTGGAAGTCGAAGACACAATCGAAGTCGATGCGCGATATTGGAAGCTTTCCGCGCGCCCGCATTTCGAGGACGGCGTCTTCAAGGGCTTCCGTGGCTCGGCAACAGACATCACGGCCCTGCGCATGAGCGAACAACGTGCAGCTTTCCTCACTGAATATGATTCAGTCACCGGCTTGCTCAACCGCAACTCGTTCACAGCGGCGATCACGGCGCACCTGGAGAGCGAAATTCGCGAAACCTATGACAGCGCGCTGATCTGGATCGATCTGGATAATTTCAAGTGGATCAATGACACGTTTGGGCATGACGGCGGTGACGAAGTCCTGAAACTCGTGACCGAACGCCTGCAGTCTCTGTGCGAACCGATGGACCTGCTGGCGCGATATGGTGGGGACGAGTTTGCTTTACTGGTGGCACGCCCGCGCGCGGAAGGGCGTCTTGTCCGGTTCGTTGAAACGTTGACGCAGGCGATGCAGGAGCCTTATCGCTATGCCAATACCGACGTTCAGTGTGGTGCCAGTGTGGGTCTCCGCCGGATCGAGCCCCAGACCAAAGACGCAACCAGCGTCATCAAGGAAGCCGACCTTGCGCTCTATGCGGCAAAGTCCAGCGGGCGTGGTCACTGGAAAGAATATTCGGAAAGTTTCAAGGCGCGCGTTCGCGGCCAGCGTGAACTGGCCCAGGATCTCGTCAAAGCGATTGAAGCTGACACTCTGAACCTGCAATTCCAACCCATCATGGACGCAAAAACCGGTGCTGTTTGCGCCGTTGAGGCCCTGTCGCGCTGGTATCACCCGGTTCGCGGGGCTGTGTCGCCGACAGAATTCATTCCAGTCGCGGAAGACAATGGCATCATCATCTCGCTTGGCGATCGCGTGCTCGAGAATGCCATCGCTGCCGCTGCCGAGATGCCATCCGGCACCAAGATCGGGATCAATATATCGCCATTGCAATTGCACAGCCTGCGGCTGTTGCCTTTGATTGAGTCTCAGCTCGAAGCGACGGGTCTCGACCCGAAACGCGTAGAGCTTGAGATCACCGAAAGCGTGTTCCTGTCCGACAACGCGTTCATTCTCGACCGGCTGCACAAGCTCAAGAAGCTCGGCGTGCGGATTGCCATGGATGATTTTGGCACTGGCTTCTCGTCGCTCGCCTATTTGCAGCGCTTCCCGTTCGACAAGCTTAAGCTCGACCAGGCCTTTGTGCGCGGGATTGAGACCAGCGATCAGAGCTGCGCGATCGCGCGGGCGACGATCTCCATGGCGCATGCGCTCGGCATGTCGGTTACCGCTGAAGGCGTGGAGACCGATGCCCAGGCGCGTTTCCTGCGCGAGCAGGGCTGCGATGAGTTGCAGGGCTTCCTGTTCAGCCGCCCGCAGGATCAATCGGCGCTCATCCCTTATCTGCGCAGCATGGAACTGATGCACGCCACGCGCTCAGACCCGGGATCCAAAGTCGTATCGATCCAGCGCTAGGCGTCCTCTGTCATCTTGACCGTGGTCAGCACGGCCAGCCCCATCAGGAACAGGACTGAAATGGACGCCATCCCGATCCGCTGGCTGTTAAAGGCAGTGGTGAAGATCTCGACCAGAAGCGGACCTGCCCAGACGGTGACAGTGCCGGCGATCGCATAGAGGCCGAAAAATTCCCCGCTACGTCCTGGCGGCGCAAGATGTACCAGCATGGACCGACTGGAGGATATGCTCGCCGTCGCCGTCACAGCAACAACGCTGATCGAGCCGAGATAGACGAGATCGGACAGCGTCTGGAAGATCAGGCCGTCCCAGACCTGAACATTTTGGACCAGGCCGAAGAGCAGACTGTCCTGCGTGATGGAGAGTTGGAAGGCGAGTGTCGCCACCATGCCGACAATGGAGATGATGAGCGAAATCTTGGGGCCGAGCCGCGTGTCCATCCATCCGCCGAAAATGCCGCCGCCAAACGCCCATATCGACCCGAAAATTGCGTAGGCTGTCATTTCCAGGAATCCCCACTCCAGGAAAAGTGCAACATAGACCGCCCCGAGCGCGAGCAACGCGGCCATTGCGTCCGCATAGAGCATTCGCGCGATGAGGAATTTCATCATCTGCAGGTATTTGGCGGCTTCCTTGATGGTGGTGAAAACGGCGATTGCGCCGTCTTTGAATGCCTTTGGCCAGCTCGCGCCTTTGGTGCCGCCATCCTCGGCATAGAGAAAGAAGGGAATGGAGAACAGGAACAGCCAGACTGCACAGAGCGGCCCTGCCAGCCTCTGATGCTCGAAGGCTTCCAGGCGAATTCCAAACTGCGGTGCCGCGAAAGGCCACCCGATTATGCCGGGCAAGGCAAACAGACCCACAAGCGCAATAAACAACAGCGTCGCTGCAAGATTGCCGAGGCCCAGCCCCAGTCCTGAGATCATGGGCAGGGATTGCGGCGCCCCAGCGACGGCCAGCATCGAATTGTGCGTCACTTCTGAATAAGTGTAGCAAACATAGGCGATCACGAGGAATGTCATGACCGTTCCGGTCGCAAACCCGGTTTCGCCTGGAATGGCGTACCACAATAGCCAAGACATCAGCGCGATCGCGCCCAGGAATATAGCCAGGATTGGCTTTCGGCGGCCGCCTCGATCGAGCGCAGCCCCAAGGAATGGGGCCGTGAATGCGCCGACCAGACCGGCCCATTTTGTCACCGCGGCAATAGCTGCCTGGCCGCCCGCATTCGCTGTTCGCTGCGCCGTCGCTGGGTCCATGCCATCCAGTTCACCGCTGGCGAGAATGTCAGCGCCGATGACCTCGCGCGCAAAATATGGCGCGAAAATGTAGATGACGATGAGGATATAATAGGGATTGCGCGCCCACTCGAACACGGCCCACGCAAACCCTGTTTTGCCAAGGGCGCCGCCTATGCCGTAATGTTTTGACGTGTCCTCGAGAGGCGCCGCAACGCCTGGCACAGCCGTTTCGCTCATCCTGTTTCCTCCGCTCGCTCTCGTGGCGATTGGTTGTATCCTGCGCGATATTCCGGGGAGTGCCTAGTGAGTCGTTCGCCTGTCTTCGGGGCAAGCCAGCAGCGCTTCGCCGGTGGCCGTGTCGCTTCAATGGATCGTTTTGACCATCGCGGTGCCTGAATAGTCGGCTGCGCGTCATCTAGCTCAAATCCGAGAGAGCGTTTTCAGGCGAATGAAAAGCCCTGCTGCCAGACGCTCTTGGCTTGCATCGCGTCCATTGGCTCGTCGAGGAATTCGGTGAGAACGGAAATGCTCTGCTGCGGCTTGGTGACGAGGAACAAGTGTCCGCCATCCTCAACCACATGAAGCTTCGCGTTCGGCAGCGCTGTATTCAGGATATGTGCGTTCGCCATCGGGACGATCGAATCCTTGTCGCCTGCCATGACCAGGGTCGGCATGCGCAGGAACCGGATGAATGGCAGGGATGACCAGCCGAGGAAAGCCAGCAGCTGGTAGACATAGCCCATCGGGGCGGGCGGCTTGAGATTCTCAATATGCTGCCCTGCGCCCTCGTCCGCGGCTTCTCCGTAGAGGCGCTGGAAATTCTCGCGCATATAGTCCGGATCAGTGTAGCGCCGCGCATCCGCCATTTTGGAAATTGCGCTGATCTTGCCGGGCACCATGGTCATGCCCGCTGTTGTCGCGACCAGGACCAGCTTGCCGACGGAATTACGGTACTGAAACGCATATTGTTGCGCCATTGCGCCGCCCCAGGACACACCCATGACGTCGACATCATCGAAGCCATACTGATCGCAGAGCTTGCGGGCGACCCGCGCCATCATCCAGGGCCGATAAGGGAAACGGGCCGGTTCGCTCTCGCCGACGCCCGGCATGTCAAAGGTCAGGATCTCCCGATCCCGGATCCATTCGCCTAGCCCGAAAGCGAGCTCCATATTGGCGCCAATGCCGTTGAAGAACAGGAGCGGGCGTTTGCTGGACCGCTTCTCCGAAGGCCAGTAGCCGACGCGGAGCGTAAACGATCCGACCGTCTCCATGCTGATATCAGGCAGCCGTGGTGTCGCTCTGCTTGCCGATTTACGGGTCGCCATGGCGGCCTCCTTACCGTTCGTGCCGCCAGAGGACTGAACGTCCTTTAGTCGAACACATATTTCCCTGGCGCATCATAGAGCGGCGGGAACTGCTCTGATCCACCTTGTTCCGGCGCTGGTTTCATATCGCCAGCGCGCTCATGCAACCACTCTGCCCAACGGGTCCACCATGATCCAGCAACTTCTTCAGCTCCAGCTGCCCATTCATCGGCGGTTCCTGAAACGTCCGGATTGGCGAAATACTTCGCTTTCGGGTTTCCGGGCGGGTTCAGAAGCGATTGTATGTGACCGGAATTAGAAAGTACAAACTCAATATTCTTCGAGCCGATCAGTTTGGTCGTCCGGAAACATGCTTTCCACGGGGTGATATGGTCGGTGACACCGGCCACAATAAAGCTATCGACGTCGACTTTGGTGAGATCGGCCTTGTGCCCGGCGACTTCGAACTCTCCTGGATTTGTGAATGGCTTATTGAGGCCGAAATCCAGATAATCCGAGTGCAACTGGGCTGGCAGATTGGTCGAATCATCATTCCAGAACAGCACATTGTAGGGCGGTGGATCCTCGCCCATCAGGTAATTGTTGACGACATAGTTCCAGACCAAATCATTCGGGCGCATCCAGGCAAACATGCGGGCGAGATCGTCGCCTTTGAGGATGCCCTTGCGGCGCGAGTAACGGCGCGCGATTTCGAGGCTGCGTTCAGACGCCATCGCGCTGAGCTCACTGTCATCCTGTTCCGGATCGAGCACACAGACCTGGAAGGTCAGCGAGTTGATACGGTCATCGCCCGCCGCTGCGAGGAGGCTCGCAAACGTCGCCGTCGTGATCCCGCCCGAGCAGGCGCCGGATATATTGATCTTGTCGGAGCCGGTAATTTCCTTGATCACCTCGGTGCACTGAATCAGGCTGTCGACATATTCCGACATGCCCCAGTCACTGTGTTCCTTGGTCGGGTTGCGCCAGGAGATGATGAAGGGCTGGAACTTGTTGCGCAGCAGGAACTGGATCACGCTGGTGATCGGGTCCAGATCGCTGGCATAGAATTTGTTGATCTGGGGCGGGATATTCAGGAACGGAATCTCGCGCACCTCATCGGTAATCGGCGTGTATTGAATGAGTTCCATCATCTCATTCTTCCACACGACTTTTCCGGGCGTGATCGCAACATTCTCACCGATCACGAACGGGCTCTTGTCGACGCGGCTTGGCATTCCGCCATTCTTGGTCAGATCGTCATAGGCATTCTGGAGGCCCTTGATCAGAGACCGGCCGCCACTATCGATGGCGCGCTTTTTCGCTGCCGGATTGGTGACGAGGGCATTGGTTGGCGACAGAGCATCGGTGATCATGTTCATCACAAACGTCGCGCGGGCATGTTCCATCTCGCCGAGTTTCAGATCCCCGACCCAGTCCTCGAGATGCTCCTGCATCGCGAGGTATGTCTGCAGGCCGCGCTTGTAGAACGGGTTGTTCGTCCAGGCCGGGTCGCGGAAGCGTTTGTCTTTGCGGTCAGGGGCGCGCTCAGATTTCCCGGTGACAATGTCATAAGACTCTTTTGCCATTTTGCGGGTCAGCTTGACGTTGGCCATGGGCGAAATGCTACTGCGGCGCAGCATCATCGCGACCGAGCCCAGGAGTTCCTGGCGGTTCAGCCCGCCGAGTAACGGGTTTAGCGCATTGGTCGTGTCCGCCGCCGCCTGGCCAATATAATCCGACGTTTTGCTCATCACTGCCTCCGATGTCCTCCCGAGACGCGGCATCGCCCCGTCCGGCACAAAGCTTGCTCTTATGGTTAAGAGTCTAAATTTGGATAACCTTGCGCGATCAAATTCGTTCCATATTGACCTTTTACTGTCAAATATATTGGCGAAACAGAACATTCAGCCCTGACGCGAATTACTATTGATGAAGACACGCGACCGTATCCTTGATGTCAGCCTCGGCCTTTTCAATGCCGAAGGCGAAGCTGCGCAGACCGCGGTGGACATCGCCAATGCGCTGGATATGTCGCCGGGCAATCTGTATTACCATTTCAAGGGCAAGGAGCCGATCATCGAGGCCCTGTTCGACCGGTTCGAAGAAGAGATGCAGATCATTCTCGGCGGTACGCATGGCGCTGTGACCTCGATCGAGGACAATTGGGTTTTCATCTATATCGTGCTCGAAGAGATTTTCGATTTCCGCTTCTTCTATCGCAATGTCGGGGACATGATGGAGCGCTATCCGGGGCTGGCATCGCGTTTCCGCAAGATCCTTGCGATGAAGCGCCAGGCCATCGAGAATGTTCTCTCTCAGCTTGAGAAGCGAGATATCATTGAAGTTGACCGCCGCCTACGAGAGCCGCTCAAACAGCAAATGCTCTCCACGCTCACTTTCTGGTTAAGTAGTGAATTGATTGAAGGCGGTGATCGCGGCGGGCCGGCCCTGATCCACGATACGGTTCTTCAATTCATGCTGTTGGTCGTGCCATTCATGGGCGAGGCGAGCGCCGAGGCACTGGACGGCATGCTTGAGCGTCACCGGGAGCTGACGCGCCAGTCCGCCTGATCCATTCGTCAGGCCCTGGCTTTATTCGGGCAGATCACTGACAGGCATTTTCGTCTCTGTGCGGGTTGAGAAACGCTCTTCGAACGCGACGATCAGACAGGCGGCGATAATGATCACCGCGCCGATCCAGGTTTGCCAGCCGGGGTACTCTGAAAAGAAAACAGATCCGAACAGTCCGCTCCAGATCAATGCCGAATATTCGAGTGGGGCGAGCCGCTGCGCCGGTGCCCGCGCATAGGCCAGCGTCATCAGATACCAGGTGGCGAATCCGAGAATTCCGAACATCAGGAACCAGGGAATGTCGCGCCAATCGGGCATGCCGAACAGACCGAAAGTGACCGGCAGCAGGACAATTGCAGGCACGACATTGGTAAACATCGCAATCGTGGTTGCATCCTCATGCGTCGCTCGCATCCGTAACAGGACAAGGCCGAGCGCATACAAAAACGCGGCGAGGAAACAGCTGGCCACCCCAAGCTCCCACAGCTCGCTGGCATTGCCTGTTTGCGGTCGCCCCATAACCGCCAGCGCAGCGCCGCCAAATCCGACCAGCGTGGCGATCAGTGCCGTCATCGTGATCCGCTCTCGTAACAGGACGCGCGCGACGAACGGCACCATTAAGGCTGCGGTGAAGCCAATGATCGTGGCCACGGCCAGCGGCAGGTGCATCAAGGCAAAGAAAAAGGTGAACGCGCAGCCCAGCTGAACCAGGCCGCGCATCGTATGGAATCGAATGGACTCGAAGCTCGGCATGGGTCGCTTTCGCGCTTTGAAGACACTGAGGGCGAGCAAGCCACCGAACAGGAATCGCCAGGCGAGCAAATGTTGCAGGCCTGCCTCTGGCGCGATTGCTTTGACCATTGCGTCAATACCTGATCCCATGGCAATCGCGATCATGGCGATCAGGATCGGGGCAGATGATAAACGCGAAATCATCGGAGCGCTTTAGAGCCGGGCGCAGGCGAATGCCAGATCTTTTGGCGACCTACTTGTCGGCGTGTCGATAATAAGTGCGTCAGGCGGGCGCGATCGGTGAGACGGGTTCGCGCGTCGAGGCTTTTGCCAGTTTGCGCTCCATTTCGAATGTGCCAATGATTTCTTTCGGCCAGTTGAAATACCATTTCCCGATGATTTTCTCGCCGCGCGGGCAGACAGATCCCTCGCAATAGATCGGTTCCTGATCGAGGCCTCTATAGGTTTTCAGAAAAATGATTTCTTCACCATCCAAGTGGCCGCTGAGGATTGCCTCCAGCTCGTCCTTGTCCTCGTCGACGAACGTATTGGGCTCCAGCGAAGAGCCTGTGATCCGCCCATTCGTCAGAGTCAGCCAAGCTGAAAAGGTGACGCCCTCTTGTCCCTCGCTTTCATAGTAAAAACAACCGGACCAGACGCCGTTCAACAGGCGAGATGTGCAATCTATCCCCATGCAAAGAATATGTCAGAAAACGTGTGATTTTAGCAAGTGGAAAAACGCACTTTTTTATGCTTTTGCATCCCTGCTGCAAGGAAATGCAATTATTCTAAATGGTTATCCAGTATTCATGCGACGTGCCGCTAGACATCAACCTCGGCTTCGAGGGCGTTGTCCTGAATGAATTGGCGACGGGGTTCCACGACATCGCCCATCAGGCGAGAGAACATGTCACCGGCTTCCAGCGCGTCATCCACCTGGACTTGCAATAGCGTCCGTGCATTGGCGTCGAGTGTGGTTTCCCAGAGCTGGTCGGCATTCATTTCGCCGAGGCCCTTATAGCGCTGGATCTTCAATCCCTTGCGACCGGACGCCAGCACGGCTTCGAGCAAACAGATCGGTCCGGTGACCGTGATCTCTCCGGCCTTTTCGTTGCGCAGGATCGACGTCTCGACATAGATTGGCCGGATGGACTGGGCGATACCATTCAGCCGCGCAGCGTCGGCGCTGGCCAGCAATTGCGCGTCGAGAACGGCTTTCTCCTCAACGCCGCGCACTTCGCGAGACAGGATCAGGTTGCCATTCTCAAACCGGCCTTCCCATGTGTCTTCGCCTTCCTCCGCAATGATGTTCAGACGTTCCGCTGCCCGCCTGGCTTCGTCGTCCGAGGCGCCCGGGGCCAGCGCGCCGGCAATCGCGGCCTGTTCGATAATGTCGCTCGGTGCGCGCAGGGACAGACGCCACATTGCCTGTTTGAACTGGCTGGCGGCGCGCACGCGCTCGCGCAGGTCTTCCCCGGCAATCTGGGTATTGTCTGCCAGGATGAGCACCTCTCCGTCCGTCCCGGACTCGATCAGATAGGTGTTCAACTCGTCATCGTCCTTGAGGTAGCGCTCGGATTTTCCGCGCATGACTTTGTAGAGCGGCGGCTGCGCGATATAGAGATAGCCCTTTTCGATCACTTCCGGCATCTGGCGATAGAAGAAGGTCAGCAACAGTGTCCGGATGTGCGCGCCATCGACGTCCGCATCGGTCATTATCACGATCTTGTGGTAGCGCAGCTTCTGAATATCGAACTCGTCGCGGCCAATTCCGGCGCCCAGCGCCATGATCAGTGTGCCGACCTGGTCTGAAGACAACATCTTGTCGAAACGAGCGCGCTCGACATTGAGAATCTTCCCGCGCAGCGGCAGGATGGCCTGATTGGCGCGGTCACGGCCTTGCTTGGCCGAGCCGCCGGCTGAATCGCCCTCCACGATGAAGATTTCGGACTTGGCCGGATCCTTTTCCTGACAATCCGCGAGCTTGCCGGGCAGGGAGGTGATGTCGAGCGCCGTCTTGCGGCGGGTGAGCTCGCGCGCTTTGCGGGCAGCTTCCCTGGCCGCAGCAGCTTCGACGATCTTGGTCATCACTTGCTGGGCTTCCTTTGGATGCTCTTCGAACCATTCGGCCAGCTTCTCATGCATCAGGCTTTCGACCACAGGTCGCACCTCGGAAGAGACGAGCTTGTCTTTGGTCTGGGAGCTGAATTTCGGGTCTGGCACTTTGACCGAGAGGACGCAGGTCAGGCCTTCGCGGGCATCGTCGCCGGAAATGTCGACTTTCTCTTTCTTGGCGATGCCGGTTTCAGTGGCATACTTGTTGATGATGCGCGTCAGCGCACCGCGAAAGCCAGCGAGGTGGGTGCCGCCATCGCGCTGCGGAATGTTGTTGGTGAAGCACAGCACGTTCTCGTGATAGGCATCCGTCCATTCAAGCGCCGCCTCAACCGTGATCCCATCCTTCTCGCCGGTGACGAAAATCGTCTCCGGAATGATCGCATGCTTGGTTTCGTTCAGGTGCCGGACAAAGGCCGCCACGCCGCCCGCATATTCAAGCACGGATTCATATGGCTCCGCCTCGCGCAGGTCCCGGAACACGATCCGGACGCCAGAGTTGAGGAAGGCCAGCTCGCGCAGCCTATGCTCCAGGGTCTTGCGATTGTAGACGGTCATCGTGAACGTATCTGAGCTCGCCAGGAAGCGCACGGCCGTTCCGGTATAGGGTGTGCCATCCGCCTTCAACGGGCTGGTCCCGACGACTTGCAGCGGCGCCTCAGTGCGGCCACCATCGACAAACCGAACATGGTGCTCTGACCCGTCGCGGTGGATTTTCAGGTCAAGCCAGACCGACAGCGCGTTCACGACAGAGACCCCGACGCCGTGCAGGCCGCCTGACACCTTGTAGGAATTGGAGTCAAACTTCCCGCCCGCATGCAGCTCCGTCATGATGACCTCAGCCGCTGATCGGCCTTCGGTGGCATGCTGTCCAACCGGGATGCCGCGGCCATTGTCGGTGATCTCGGCCGACCCATCAGGGTGCAATGTCACGGTGACTTCGTCTGCATGACCGGCGAGAGCTTCGTCGATAGCATTGTCGACGACTTCGTAAATCATGTGGTGCAGGCCCGAGCCGTCATCGGTGTCGCCAATGTACATGCCGGGGCGTTTGCGAACCGCTTCCAGGCCTTTCAGGACCTTGATCGAGTCGGCGCCATATTCTGGATTATTTTCTGCCGCGTCCGTCATGGGGTTCCGCCCTTGCAAGTGATTCGTAAAATTCCCTGTTTTTATACGGGAATTTGATCCAAAAGGGAAATCCTGGGCTGGTATTTTTTGGGGTATAAAATACATATAAAACAGCACTTTACGGGTCAGCTTGAGGGGGTCTTATTCCGCGCTGGTCCTGCCCCTGCGAAAAGGCTCTAAAATGAGCAGCTATTCGGGGATTGAGGAGAAAAAAATGAAGTGGATTCTGCGCCTGGTCGGGCTCATACTTTTTCTGGCCATTTCGGCTTATCTGGGCGCGGATCTGATGCTGAAGCCGATGAATGACGAAGCCCGGGAGGCGGCTCCTGGAGCGTTCGCAGATCTGACGGATGGCAAGCTGCACTATCGTCTGGAGGGACCAGAAGACGGGCCGCTGGTGGTCCTGGTGCATGGCTTCTCCACACCGAATTTCATCTACGAGCAAAATGTCGAAACTCTGAATGCGGCAGGCTTCCGGACGCTACGCTTCGATCATTTTGGCCGCGGATGGTCTGATCGTCCGTCGGTGAATTATGATGTGGACTTTTACGACCGCGCGCTGTTGGAGCTGCTGGACCATGTCGGTGTGGATGAGCCGTTTGGACTTGCAGGGCTCTCCATGGGTGGTCCGATTGTGGCGGAGTTCACGGCAAGGCATCCTGAGCGTGTGAACAAGCTCGTCCTGCTGGTTCCTGCAGGCCTCGATCTTGCCAGCAGCGATAGCGGCGCCGCGAAACTGATCCAGATGCCGATTATCGGGGATTTCATCTGGAGAATGATCGGCAAGGGCATCCTTCTTGGCGATCCACAATATGACGAAAGCGACCGTGCGCCAGAAGACCGCTTGCAGGGCGATGTGACCGAACAGCTGGAATATCGCGGCTACTTGCAGGCCTTGCTGTCCACGCTGCGGCACATGCCAATGTCGGGGCGGGAAGAGACGTTTGCGCGTGTCGCGGAAACGGGTGTTCCTGTTCTTGCCATATATGGCGCCAGGGATGAGACGGTGCTGATCTCCAGCGCCGAGCGCCTGCGCGGATTGATCCCCGACGCGGATATTCGCGTTCTGGAAGATGGCGAGCACGGCCTGAACTACCAGCACCACAAGACGGTAAACCCCTGGCTGGTTGAATTTTTCAGCGCGGGCGACGGCGCCTGAACTCATCTGAGTTAGGCTTGCCTAATCCGGCGTGGCCGTGATTTCGACGCGCTGCGCCCGGTCGCCAAAGGCCTCAAACAGGAACTCCTCGGTGCCGGTCAGCCAGGCCTGGCCACCCAGCGAAATAAGTTCATCGAACAAGGCTGCGCGGCGATCGCGGTCCAGGTGCGCAGCGGCCTCGTCGAGAAGGATCAGCGGGCTCGGTCCTTCGCCGTCATCACTGAGCGCGCGGGCGCTGGCGAGAATAAGGCCGATCAGGAGCGCCTTCTGCTGGCCTGTAGAGGCATCACCAGCAGGCGCGTTGGTCGGGCGGTGGATGACGTTCAGATCCGTCCTGTGCGGCCCGGACAGCGTTCGGCCCGCACCCTGATCCCGATAGCGACCCTTGGCCAGCGCCTCGGCGATCAGGTCCATGATGTCGAACAGGCTCGCGCCATCGGCTGCCGCGCGTTCGGCGTCGCCGTCCAGCGTCAGATCCCCTTTCGGGAAATAGCCTTCTGGCCGCGCATCAATCGCGGTCTGGAGTGATTTCAACACCAGCGCCCGGTTGGTCGCGATCATGGCGCCGGATTCGGCCATCCTGCGCTCAATCGCATCGGCCCAGGCCGGATCGACGCGGCCGCGTTCCAGCAAGGCATTGCGTTCGCGCATGGCCTTCTCATAACGTCCGGAAACGCTGCCATGACCAGGAATATGCGCCATCACCTGGCGATCGAAAAAGCGCCGACGCTCGCTCGCCCCGCCCCGGAATACACCGTCCATGCTCGGGGTCAGCCAGACGATACGGATCAGGTCCGCCAGATCTGTGGCCGTCGCTGGAGCACCATCGAGCCGGATCGCGCGCTTATTACCGGTCTCGCCTTGCGCAAGCCCGACGCCAATCCTGCGATTATCGTCGAGGGTCGCAGACACCGTCCAGCCCTCGTCTGTACCATGCTGCATCATGTCAGGCAGGGCGGCGGCCCGCAGCCCGCGGCCTGGTCCAAGCTGGCTGATCGCCTCAAGAATATTGGTCTTTCCCGCACCGTTCGCGCCCCACAGGCATACCGGCCGCGCATCGAGCTTCAGATCGAGCGCCGCATGGCTGCGGAAATGGGTCAGGCGAAGTCGGGTAAGAGCGGTCACTAGACCCGTAGCGGCATCAACACGTATTGCGCGCTGGTGTCGCCGGGATCGAGTACCAGAGCCGGGCTGGCCGGGTCATTGAACAGGAAGCGCGCGTCTTCGGCTTCGATCTGAGCGGCAACATCGAGCAGATATTTCGCGTTGAACCCGATATCCATACTGTCGGCCTGGTAGTCGCATTCAATTTCCTCATGGCCCTGACCGGTTTCGGCGCTGTTGACCGCCAGGGTCAGCTTGCCTTCCGAAATGGACAGTTTCACTGAGCGCGAACGCTCTGCTGAGACCGTTGCGACGCGATCCACCGCGGCTTCGAACAGCTTGTTGTCGATGATCATCGCCTTCTCATTCCCTTTCGGGATGACGCGGGCATAGTCGGGGAACGACCCGTCAATCAGTTTGGATGTCAGCTGCGCGCGGCCCGCTTTGAACACGACTTTGGTGTCCGAGACGGAAATCGAGACATCGCCATCCTCGGCATCGATCAGGCGACGGGCTTCGCCAACCGCTTTGCGCGGCACGATGACACCTTCGAGTGTCTCTGCGCCTTTTGGCGCGTCGACTTCCGATAGCGCCAATCGGTGACCATCCGTCGCCACGGTGCGCAGCTTCTTGCCACCATCCGTATCGGCGGTGTGGAGATAGACGCCGTTCAGGTAATAGCGGGTTTCCTCGGTGGAGATCGCAAACCGGGTCTTGTCGATCAGGCGGCGCAGGTCGGCGGCCTCAAGCGAAAATTCTGTCGCATCTTCGTCCGGCACCATGGTCTGGAAATCGCCAGCTGGCAGGGTCGGCAGCTTGAACTCAGAGCGACCTGAGCTGATCACCAGCTGGCGGGAGTTGCCATCATATTCGAGAGCGACATCTGCGCCGGTCGGCAATTTGCGGACGACGTCAAACAGTGTGCCGGCAGGGGCTGTAACCGCGCCTTCAGCGGAGATTTTCGCATCAGCATGATCGACCGCTTCGATATCGAGATCCGTGGCGGTGAAGCGGACTTCCTTCCCCTTGGCCTCGACCAGGATATTCGAAAGGATGGGGATCGTGTTCCGGCGCTCCACAACATTCTGGACATGTCCCAGCGCATTGAGCAGCGCACCACGTTCGATCGTCAATTTCATCTCATCATCCCTTTGCCGGTTATCCGGTCTTGCCCGCTTCCGATATTCGCTGTCATAGACGAATCAGCCCGCCCCGGTATGGGAGCGGGCCGCTAAAATCACGAATTCACAGTGAAATGCAAGTGTTTGCGGAAGCTGGTCTGTGGATCGGACTCATTCGTGTCCGGCGAGACGGTCAAACACGGCGTTTTTGACCCGTTCGATTTCGTCGCTCATGTCGCGATCGCCTTTGTCCAAAGCCTTCTTGATCTTGCGATAGGCATGCAGAACCGTGGTATGGTCCTTCTTCTTGTAGGCAGTGGCAATTTGCGGGAATGACTTGTCCGTCATGACCCGCGAGAGGTACATGGCGACCTGACGCGGGTGGCAGATTGTGCGGACCTTGCTGGAGCTTTCAATGTCCGTCTTGGAAATCCGGTAGACATCCATGCAGGTGCGCTTGATTTCATCCAGCGTTGGCGTCCGCGGCTCACCCGCAATGCGGCGAATGACCGTTTCGAGCATTTCCGGGGTCGGTGCGAGTTCCCCATATCCGGTTTCGAGTTGCAGGCTCCACAACACGCCGCAAAGCTCCCGGCCCGCGCCGCGAATAGTTGCGACGATCCGATCGATCATTGCATCGGTGAGTGCAAAGTTCGGGGTGTCTCTCGCGATCAGTTCGACATGACGGCGGATGATGGCCTTGCGCATTTCATCGTCGGGCATGGCCACTTCGACAGAGGCCGCGCCTTTGATTTCACCCGCGAGTTCCTTGGATAGCCCGACCATGTCGCCGGGTGCGGCGTCTGCTGTGATGATGACATGCCCGCCCATGGAGGTGACAGCGCGCAGGGCACCAAAGAATGCCTTGTCGGTTTTGGCTTTCCCGGCAATCCAGTGCAGATCGTCAATCATCAGCAGATCGTTCTGCTTCACATAGGCTTGCAGCGCCGACGTGTCGCCGGCCCGGGCGTCGGTGACGAACCGGGTCATGAATTCTTCAGCCGAAATATAGGCCAGGCGGCGAGCATCGCCCTTGCGTGCGGTTTCAGCTTCTACCGCTTTCAGGATATGCGTCTTGCCCGTGCCAGGCTCACCATAGATGACGATCACGCCAGCCGGAATGGGGGCACCCTTGGCGAGACGCTTGCCGAGGCCAACCGCACGCGCATTCGAAGGGCCAGTGACCAGCGTCGCGAAGGTCATAGCATGGCCAATCGCTGCGATACTGTCATCCTCGAAGGTTGCCGTGTCCAGCTCGTCATCGGTCGCGCTCTCGTTCAGCCAGGGATCGCCGACCACGTCGCGCACGTCAGCCGGAATTCGGCTCCACAGCTCAAACTTCAGCCGTCTGCTTTTGGGATCGATTTCCTGCCATGCCTGCTGCAGCGGGCGCTCGAAACTGGTCACAACGCGGTCCAGCGTCAACTGGTCCGGGGCTGCGATGACGATGGCATTATTCACCTCAGCGACAAAACGAAGGTCTGTCAGCCATTGTTGTGAATTGCCGGATGTGGTCTTTGCTTGAATGGATTCAAGCGATTTCGCCCAGAGCGCCTTGGCTCCGAGTTGGTCGTCTCTCACACTCACCTCAGTTGCGGGCTTCTGCTCCCCAACCCCATGCGTCAGCCCCATAAGATGTTCCTTTCTTATCCATTCTTTTGTTCATCTTGGCGACCGATCGGAAAAGGACACGACCCCTGTTCAAACCCTTGGGATTTGGCACAAAATACGCTGTGTACAGAGGACATTCCGTCGATGGGCTTAGTAAAACAGGAACGGATTTTCCTTGCAACTGAAGAAACATCACGGACCTGCGAAGACTCCCGGTTGACTCCTTTAAAGCCCTTGAAGAATCACACAAAAAAAAAGAAAAAAAGATGCGCTTGACAGGTTTGGATGCGTTGTGGCTGCAGCGCTTTCAGCCTTTGTTCTGTCAATCCCCGTTTCATCCGAACATTGTGGATAAAGGTGAATTGAGAAAGCGGGATCACTTGCGTGCAACAGAATGAAAAAAGCCCGCATGGCGAGGCCAGCGGGCTATGCATTTTAGTCTGTGCAGAAACAGATTGTCTGCGACTTATCCCATCGCCTTAACGCGGGCAGACAGACGTGAAACCTTGCGGGAAGATGTGTTCTTGTGAATGACGCCTTTGCCAGCGGCGCGCATGATTTCCGGCTGCGCCGCTTTCAGCGCTTCAGCAGCCGCTTTCTTGTCGCCAGACTCGATCGCTTCTTCAACTTTACGAACAAATGTCCGCATGCGAGAGCGGCGGTTCTTGTTCACTTCGGTGCGCGTTGCGATCTTGCGCACCATCTTTTTGGCTGATCTCGTATTCGCCATCAAAAACTCCTTTGGTCGCCCTATCTGGCGAAGAGGCGGTAAGTACATAAACCACCATGGGGCGTCAACCGCTGGCGACCAGAGGAAGTGAAGAATCTTCAGACTCTTTCTGGCGGCCGAGACCGACTGCTTTGTCTACTGGTTTTTGAAATGCGGCTGACGCTTGTCGACAAAGGCTTCCATGCCTTCTTTCTGGTCTTCGGTGGCGAACAGCGAGTGGAACAGGCGGCGCTCGAACATGATGCCCTGACTGAGCGGCGTTTCATAAGCCGCGTTCACCATTTCCTTGGTCAGCATTGCTGCCGCGCGCGGCATGGAAGCGATCTTCTTGGCCACGCCTTTGGCTTCGTCCACCAGGTCATCGACGGGCACAATCCGCGAGACCAGGCCGCAGCGTTCAGCTTCTTTCGCGTCCATCATCCGGCCCGTCAGGCACATTTCCATCGCCTTGGACTTGCCAGCGAAGCGGGTGAGGCGCTGCGTCCCGCCCGCGCCGGGGGAAACGCCAATCGTGATCTCGGGCTGCCCGAACTTGGCCTTCTCGCCGGCGAGGATGAAATCGCACATCATGGCCAGTTCGCAACCGCCGCCGAGCGCGTAGCCATTGACAGCCGCAATCACCGGTTTGCGCATGCGGGCTGCGCGTTCCCAGTTACGGGTAATGAAGTCACTATAATAGGCGTCCATATAGGACTGCTCGCGCATTTCCTTGATATCGGCCCCTGCGGCGAAGGCTTTTTTCGAGCCGGTAATTACGATGCAGCCAATCTCTTCGTCGGCGTCAAATCGATCGAGCGCAGCGGTCAGCTCATCCATCAATTGATTGTTGAAGGCGTTCAGCGCATCAGGTCGATTGAGCGTGATGACAGCAACTGCGCCGCCCACTTCGGTCAAAAGCGTCTCATAGGCCATACTTGCCATTTCCTTGTCTTGCTCAGCCCGCGCCGTCTTGCGCGGCGCATATCAGCCGCAGTCTGTAGAATAGATTAGGGCAGGCGTCGATAGCCGGGCTCAGGTCTGGTCCTTGAGCTTGTAGATCAGGTCCAGCGCTTCGCGAGGTGTCAGGCTGTCCGGCTCGATCGTTTCGAGCAGGCTGAGTGCGGGGTGATCGGCAGCCAGAATGTCTGGCGGGTCGTCCGTTTCTGCCATCGCCGCGAAGAGCGGCAGCGTTTCCATCGCATCCGGCGCAGCCTCAAGCTGTTTGAGCACTTGCTCGGCGCGTTTGACGGCGCGCGCTGGCAGACCGGCGAGCCGGGCCACCTGAACGCCATAGGACCGATCGGCCGGTCCTGGTTGTACATCGTGCAGGAAGACCAGCTCGTCTTTCCACTCTTTCGCGCGCAGCGACAGATTGGTGGCGGACGGCAAGTCATCGGCGAGGCTGGTCAGCTCATGATAATGGGTGGCGAACAGCGCCCGGCACTTATTCGTATTGTGCAAATGTTCCACGCCCGCCCAGGCGATGGCGAGGCCGTCATAGGTCGATGTGCCGCGGCCGACCTCGTCAAGTATAACGAAGGAATTCGCGGTCGCCTGGGTGAGGATGGCCGCGGTTTCGACCATTTCGACCATGAACGTCGAACGCCCGCGCGAGAGGTCGTCGCTCGCCCCGACGCGGGAGAAGACGCGATCGGCAATGCCGACCGTCAGCTTGCGCGCCGGCACGTAGAGTCCCGCCTGCGCCAGGATCACGGCGAGGCATGCCTGGCGCAAATAAGTCGACTTCCCCGCCATGTTCGGACCGGTGACCAGCGCGAGGCGCGGCGCCGTCTCTCCGCTGGCATCGAGTTGCAGGTCATTGGCGGTAAACCCGTCTCCTTGTTTGCGCAGCGCGGCTTCGACCACAGGGTGGCGAAGGCCTTCGGCTTCGAAGACAGGTTCTTCGGAAAGGGCCGGGCGGACCGCGCCGACCTCGCTCGCCCATTCCGCATTGGCCGCGGCGACGTCAAGTTCTGCCAGAGCTGCAGCCGCGGCGCTCAGGGGATCGGATACGGTTTCAACGCGCTGGCACAAGGCTTCAAATATCGCCAGTTCGCGCGCTTTCGCGATATCGTCGGCGCGCGAAATCTTGCCAGCGAGCTCTGATAGCTCCGTGGTCGAGAAGCGGACGTTCGAGGCCAGCGTCTGACGGTGAATGAAGGTTTCCGCCAGCGGCGGCTGCATCAATGGATCTGCGTGCCGCGCTGTCACATCGATGAAGTATCCGAGGACATTATTGAACTTGATTTTGAGGCCGGCAATTCCGGTTTCATCGGCATAACGGGTCTGCAATTGGGCGATGATCTTGCGACTGTCAGATTTCAGCGCGCGGGCTTCATCCAGCGCCTGGTCCCAACCTGCCGCAATGAACCCGCCATCCCTCGCCAGCGTCGGTAAGTCCTCGGCCAATGCTTTGCCAAGATCCGCAACGAGGCTTGCCAGCTCCGGCGCTTGGCTGAGCGTCAACGCACACAGCGCTGTTTCCAGCAAGGGTGGCGGATTGGTCCCGGCGCGCGCGATCTCGGCGACGGCTTTTTCACCCGACCGCAAAGCCGCGCCAATGGCAGCGAGGTCCCTCGGGCCGCCTCGTCCGAGGCGGATCCTGGCGCGCGCCCGCTCCAGATCGGGCGCGGGTTTCAAGGCGGCGCGGACAGTTTCTCGCAAATGATCGTTGGCCAGGAAGAACGCGATGCCGTCATGGCGGGCAGCAATCTCCCCGGTTCTGGTTTCCGGTCTCGCAAGTCTCGATGCCAATAGGCGCGCGCCGGGCGCGGTCAGAGTTCGGTCTACGGTTGCGAGCAGTGTTCCGCGGCGGGTGCCATCAAGCGCGGTATCGATTTCGAGGCTGGCGCGTGTTGCAGGGTCGATGGACAATCCAGCCGCGGTGGCGACGCGCCGCGGTGGATCGAGTCGGATATCGTCGCCGGCCTGGGTGATCGACAGATAATCGAGCAGCAGTGAACAGGCAGAAAGCTCGGCTTTGCTGAACACACCGAACGAATCCAATGCCGCAACCTTGAAGGCCGCCTTAAGATGCCGCTCTCCAGACTTTGCGCTGGCGGCGCTGTTGGGACGATAGGTTTGGGTGAGCCGCAGCGCCTCCTGCGCCTGACGCACTAGCGGCTTCTCCGCGTCGGCCTCCGTAATAAGAAGTTCCGTAATCGGCAGGGCACCAAGCGTTTCGGCATAGGTTTCAGGCGCAAATGGCCGAACCTCGAAATAGCCGGTCGAGACGTCGCACGCCGCCAGGGCCGCCTCTGCCCCGCCAGCTGAAAAGGCGACGGCGACAAGCGCCTGGCCTTGCCTGGGTGGGAGCAGGCTGTCTTCGGTAATCGTGCCTGGCGTAACGATTCGAACGATCTCGCGGTTCACGATCGCTTTCGAACCACGCTTCTTGGCTTCGGCCGGGCTCTCTGTCTGTTCGCAGACGGCGACGCGTTCGCCAGACTTGATCAGGCGCGCCAGATATCCTTCGGCGGCATGGTAGGGAACGCCCGCCATTGGGATCGGCTCGCCCTCATGTTCGCCTCTTGACGTCAATGTGATGTCGAGGATTTCCGCGGCGCGTACGGCGTCCTCGAAGAACAGCTCGTAGAAATCCCCCATGCGAAAAAACAAAAGCGCATCGGCGTGCTTCGCCTTGATCGCAAGGTATTGCGCCATAAACGGCGTTGGCGCCTTTGGTTTCTTAACGGGAGCGGCAGTGTCGGGCACAGTCTTGCGAATCCTTCATCACTGAATTGGAATAAAGCAATGTGGACGGGTTGTCCCCCCTTGCGGACACGCTTATGAGGCTGCACAAAATTTGTGCGAGCCGTGAAAGGCGATACAGTTATGACCAACAAGCGTCCAAGCTTCACCGATCAGGAAGCGCTTGATTTCCACGCCCAGCCGCTTCCCGGCAAAATCTCCATGCTGCCGACCAAACCAATGCAGACGCAGCGCGATCTGTCTCTGGCTTACAGCCCAGGTGTGGCTGTCCCGGTGGAAGCGATCGGCGAGGATCCGGATCTCGCCTATGACTATACGGCGAAGGGCAATATGGTCGCCGTGATTTCGAACGGCACCGCCATTCTCGGACTGGGCGATCTCGGCGCCATGGCCTCCAAACCGGTCATGGAAGGCAAGTCTGTCCTGTTCAAACGCTTTGCCGATATTGATAGTTTCGATGTTGAGGTCGAGACCAAGGACATTGAAGAGTTCTGCACCGTTGTGCGCAATATCGGCGCGACCTGGGGCGGGATCAATCTCGAGGACATTGCCTCGCCAGAAGCGTTCATTATCGAGCAAAGACTGCGCGACGAACTCGACATTCCCGTCTTCCATGATGACCAGCACGGCACAGCGATTATCGCGGCGGCGGGGATCATTAATGCCTGCGCCATTACGGGTCGCAAACTGGAAGATCTGACCGTTGCCGTCTCAGGCGCTGGTGCAGCCGGTCTCTCTGTCGCGGGCCTGATCCGCCACCTTGGCGTGAAGGCCGAAAACATCCTGATGGCAGATAGCGCCGGCCTTCTTTATGAAGGCCGCACCGAGAAGATGGACCAGTTCAAGTCCGCCTTTACCGTCAACACCAAGAAACGCACGCTGGCGGAAGCGATGGACGGGGTTGATTGTTTCCTGGGCCTGTCGGTCAAAGGAGCGGTGACTCAGGACATGGTCAAATCCATGGCCAAAAACCCGATCATTTTCGCCATGGCAAATCCGGATCCGGAGATCACGCCGGAAGAGATCAAGGCCGTGCGCGGTGATGCCATCATTGCCACCGGCCGGTCGGACTATCCGAACCAGGTTAATAATGTGCTGGGTTTCCCCTACATTTTCCGCGGTGCGCTGGACGTTCGCGCCCGTTCGATCAATGAGGAAATGAAAGTCGCTGCCGCCCGCGCGCTGGCCGAACTCGCACGCGAGGATGTGCCGGATGAAGTCGCCGCGGCCTATCACGGCGCCCGTCCCCAATTCGGCAAGGACTATATCATCCCGACGCCGTTTGACCCGCGCCTGATCAGCTTCATTCCCCCCTTCGTGGCACAGGCCGCAATGGATACTGGGGTCGCGCGAAAACCGATTGAGGATATGGAGGAGTATCGCCACTCTCTCGCGCGCCGCCTCGATCCGACGGCGTCCTTCCTGCAGGGCGTTCAGTCAGCGGTCCGCCGCGATCAGAAGCGCATCGTCTTTGCCGAGGGCGAAGAGCCGCAAGTGGTACGCGCCGCCTGGACGTTCAAGCAGCAAGGCCTCGGCCAACCGATCCTGATCGGGCGCGAGGCGCAGGCTGAGCGCACGATGAAACAGATGGGCGTCCCTGAGGGGGCTCTCGACATCGTCAATGCGCGCCTGTCGGATCGAAACGCCGATTATACGGACTATCTCTATGCGCGCCTGCAGCGCCGGGGTTACCTGAAGCGGGATGCGCAGCGTCTGGTCAATCAGGATCGCAACGTGTTTGGCTGCTGCATGCTCGCCAATGGAGACGCTGAAGGCATGGTGACCGGCGTCACGCGGAACTATGATGTCTGCCTCACCGATGTCCGCCTGTCGCTCGACCCGCTACCGGAAGCCGATGTGATCGGCATGTCCATGGTGATCAATCGCGGCAAGACGATCTTCATCGCCGATACGAGCGTCAACGAGCTGCCTGACGGAGAACAGCTGGCAGGCATTGCCAAGGAAGCCGCCAAGGCCGTGAAACGCCTCGGTTTCGTGCCGCGCGTGGCCTTCCTGTCCTATTCCACTTTTGGGAACCCAATGGGCGAACGGGCTGAAAAAGTCCGCGATGCGGTGGCCATCCTGGATGAATGCGGTGATTGCGACTTCGAGTATGAAGGTGACATCGCCGCCGATGTGGCGCTGAACCCGTTGCACAAAGTGCTCTATCCCTTTTCGCGTCTGTCGGGAGAGGCGAATGTCCTGATCATGCCAGCCATTCACTCCGCTTCAATCTCGACCAAGCTGCTGGAAGGAATGTCTCGCGCGACGATTATCGGTCCTGTCCTGCTCGGCATGTCCAAGCCGGTCCAGATCGCATCGCTTGGTGCCACGGTGAACGATATCGTCAACCTCGCCACGGTCGCCGCATTCGATATTGATCAGGTTGGGGTTTAAGGAGACGCCGTCGCAGGGTCGGCGTCTTCTTCGCTTTCATCGCGGCGAATGCCCTTCGCATTGTCAGGTCCGTAGCGCATGACGATCAGGATCAAGATCGCTGGCGGTATCGTGTAGAGCGCGGTCACTGTAAAGAAACCCGCCCAGCCAATCGCCTCCGAGAGCGGGCCGGACGTCGTCGTCGCAGCGAGTTTGCAGAAGAATGAATAAGCGGAGCTGAGCAATGCATATTGCGTTGCTGCGAATTGTCTATCTGTCAGCGATGACATGTAAGCAATGAACACAGAGCCGACATAACCGGCTGCGAGATTGTCAGCTACGATGACCGTTATCAGACCCCAGACGGGCGGCGTTTCCACTGTGACGTCCGGCGACAATTCAACTCCGTTGGAGACAGCATTGGCCACGATGTCCAGGTTCGGTCCGGCGGCGAGCGCGAGGGCCGCAAAGGCACCATTTGTAAGAAGGGTAAGGACCGCGCCTGCCAGCAAGGCAGGCATCAGACTATAGCGCACGGCTACAAATCCGCCGACAAATCCACCGACAATGATCGGCCACGGTCCGAGCAGTCCCTGTACATATCCGACGGTCGTTCCTGTGTACCCGAGATCCACATAGAACGGGCTGGCCATGACGCCCATGGTGAAGTCGCTGATGCGATAGAGCGTAACGATTCCTGCGACTGCAATGATCCAGACGCCGAACTTGCTGACGATTTGCCAGAACGGCTCAATTACGGCGTCGCGAAGTTTTACCGCGAACGGCTTACCCGGTTCATCATTTCGGTCGGAGTGATCAGGCTCGCGAATGAAGAAAATCACGATGATACCGAGCACCGCCATCACTGCGGCCATGGTGATGTAGGCAAAGTGCCAGCTCGTATTGTCGGCCAATACCATTCCGAAGCCGGCAAACATGATCGCAAACCGGTAACCGAGATTATACACAGCCGCCATGTTGGCTTGCTCATCATTTGGCGCAGATTCAATGCGCCAGGCGTCCACGGATATGTCCAGCGTCGCGCCCGAAAAGGCCAGAATCAATGCACCTATGACTGTTGGCAACAAAGCAATCGCGGGATTGGACGCGCCAATTGTGAACAGACCGATGGCTGTCCCTGCAATCGCCAGAAGCATCCAGCTTCGACGCTGACCCAGAGCGCGCTTCAAACCAGGGATTGGCAGTCGATCCACCGCGGGCGCCCAGAGGAATTTCAGGGAATAGGCGAAAGAAACCGCATACAATCCGCCAATTGTAGACCGATCGATTCCGACTTCGCGCAACCAGAATGATAGTTTCGAAAAGACCATCATTAATGGCAGGCCGCTGGCAAAACCCAAAGCCAGCATGGCGAGCATCGACCATTTCAGGTAAACTTCGAATGACTGCCGCCAGGTGGTTGGCGCATTTGGGTCAATCCGCCGGGAAGCCACCTCGCTCACGCGGCGCCTGCCTTGGTCTGAGGCGTCCATTTCAGGGCGAGTTGGCGCAGGGCTTCGGCGTCAAGCGGTTTGGCGGCAACGCCATTGGCGCCAGCCTCTCGCGCGCGGCGCTCGATTTCGGGATTTATTTCAGCCGACACCGCGATCACGGGCACAGTATGCCCGGCGGCGCGGATTGCTTTGGTTGCTTCAAATCCATCCATGATCGGCATCCTGAGATCCATCAACACCAAGTCTGGACTGATTTGCGCCACGGCGTCGAGGGCCTCGCGTCCAGTTGACGCCACCGTGGTGGTGAATCCTGACGATTCCATGGCACGACGGGCGATCAGGGCATTAATCGGATTGTCATCGGCAATCAGGACATGGCCATGACCCGATTCAGGTGCATCGGTCTCGGTCGCATCCATGCCGGATATGGCTAGGCCCGCGCGCTCGATGAGGGATTTGGCGCGCAAGGGCCGGACCATCCATCCCGCTGCGCCGAGTGTGCGAAAGCGTGGCATCTCCACCCGGTCTTCGGGGCGAAGGACGATGAGTACAGGCGCGGTGTTACACAATGCGCGCAGCGTGTCCTCGGGCAAGGCCGCGTTCGCCAGAATGAGATCGGAATGCAGCTTCAATGCCTCACTGGGTGGCAGGATATTGAGCACTTCGGCGCCAGCGCGAAGCAAGGAAGCAGACGCAGAAAGGGTCGTGGCAGCGGGCAATCCAACCAGAACCACGCGCCCTTCGATGGCGTCATTGGCGGCGAGATAGGCATCCGATTTTTGCGCTTCGAAGGGAAGCTTCGCCCGAAATCGCGTGCCAAGCCCGAGGGCACTCGTGATCGAGACCTGCCCGCCAAGCGCATCACAGATGCGCTGCACAATCGCCAGGCCGAGGCCAACGCCGCCATCCTTCTGGGCGTCGCTATGGCTAATCTGCTGAAATGCCTGGAACAGGCTGGCCTGGTCTTCAGCGGAAATCCCTGGGCCGGTATCGTACACGTCGAGCATCAGATGACCGTCCTCGAAGGCCAGGTCGACGAGAATCGAGCCCTGATCGGTGAATTTCAGCGCATTGCCGATCAGGTTGAACAGGATCTGGCGTGTCTTGCCTGCATCGCCGCGCAGGGTCAGCGCGCGGTCCGCATGGCACCGGAGTGCGATATCCAGTCCCCGCGCATGTGCACGCGGCGAGAGCAGTTCAATCGCTTCGCGAGCGAGCGCCGTCGGCCGGAAGACGTCCTCTGCAAGTTCGATTTCCCCCGTATCGAGGCGGGCGAAATCCAGAACATTGTTGAGCAGATCGAGCAGGCGTTCGCCTGAGTTCTGGATGGCGTCAGCATATTCCCGTTGTGCCGGGCTAAGCTCGGTTTCCAGCAACAGGGAGACTGTGCCGAGAATACCATTCAGCGGCGTGCGTATCTCGTGGCTAGCTGTCGCGAGAAACGTCTGCTCCGGGCTCAGTTTTTTATCATCGTCATTCATCTCCTTTTCCATGCCACAAGGCATTGAGGATTTGCTTAATAAAAATCTATTGCGCGAGCGCGCCTGACCGTGCGGTGTTTTCCTCCTCGGCAGGCCTGCGGCGGTAGGAAAGCGCTTCCGCAATGTGCACGCGCCGAACCTTTTCAGAGCCTTCGAGATCGGCAATCGTGCGGGCGACTTTAAGCACGCGGTGATAGGCGCGCGCCGAAAGCTTGTAGGTGGCGGCCGCGTCGGCGATCAGGCTGGCCCCCGGCGCGTCCGGGGTCGCATAAGTCTCCAGATCGGCGCCTGTCGCATCAACATTTAGAGGCCTGCGCCCGGAGCCCGGCGCATCGTATCGCTCCGTCTGCCTGCGCCGGGCGGCAGCCACCCGCGTCGCAACTTCCGCGCTGCCTTCGCTTGGCGGGGGCAGGGACAGATCCACGGCCGTGACCGCAGGTGTGTCATAGAACAGGTCGATGCGATCCAGGAATGGGCCGGACAGGCGGGCCTGGTACTGCGCGGCGCAGCGCGGTCCCTTGCGACACTGCGCGTCGCCGCCGCCACCCCCACACCGGCAGGGGTTCATCGCTGCGACGAGCTGGAAACGCGATGGATATTTCACATGCCGATTGGCGCGGGAGATTGTTACCTCGCCGTCTTCGAGCGGCTGACGCAGGCTGTCGAGCACCTGGCCAGAGAATTCCGGCAACTCGTCAAGGAACAGCACGCCATGATGCGCCAGCGAGATCTCGCCCGGCCGGGCGCGAATGCCACCACCGACCAGAGCGGCCATCGAGGCCGAATGATGCGGGGCGCGAAACGGCCGGGCGCGCGACAGCTGCCCGCGCTCCAAAAGGCCTGCGACAGACTGGATCTGTGAGGCTTCCAGTAATTCTTTCGCCGACAGGTCCGGCAACAGGCCCGGCAATCGCTTCGCCAGCATGGATTTCCCCGACCCCGGCGGCCCGCAAAAGAGCAGGTTATGCCCCCCCGCTGCCGCGATTTCCAAAACGCGCTTGGCGCCGTCCTGGCCTTTGACATCTCTGAGATCGAGCCTGTGGGTCGGTGCCGCCAATTCTCCCGGGGGCGGACAAGAGAGCGGGGCGCGGCCATTGAAATGATTGATCAGACTGATCAGATCCGGCGCGGCGAGATTGCCGTCTCCCGCCCAGGCCGCTTCTGGTCCGCAAACGAACGGACAAATCAGGCGCAAGCCCTGATCAAAGGCCTGCATCGCAGCCGGCAAGACGCCGATCGTGGCTTCCAGGCGTCCATCGAGCGACAGCTCACCAATCGCCGCGTGTCCGTCCAGCGCATCAACTGAGAGAATCCCCATAATCGCCAGCACCCCGAGCGCGATGGGCAGATCATAGTGGCTGCCTTCTTTTGGCAGGTCCGCCGGCGCAAGATTGACCGTGATCCGTTTGGGCGGCAGCGCGAGCCCAATCGCGCTGAAGGCAGCCCTAACGCGTTCACGACTCTCCGCGACGGCCTTGTCCGGTAATCCGACGATTGTGAAAGCGGGCTGGCTGCCGCCTGCCATATGGACCTGCACGTCAACTGGGTTCGCAGCAATACCTTCAAATGCAAATGTCGTGACCCGTGCGACCATAATGTATTCCTTGCTTCCTGATCAGAGTATCAGAAAGCAAAGAACAAATAAAGAACGTTTTTATATTTTAATCGAGACGAATAACCGGCTCATCATCAACCGGCTCTAACGGGGTTTCTTCGCTCGGTTCTTCCGCAATACTTGTTCCGATCTCTGGAATACTTTCGAGGCCGCTCGAGGCGCCGAGATCCGTTCCCAGATTAAACCCATCCGTGCTGGTCGATTGCGCGTTCTCGAGCCCGAGATTGAACTCTCCGGCCGGCGTCGCAGCAGGCGTTTCCATCTCTGTGGGCAGACCGAGATTAAATCCGCTCATGTCGGCTTCTGGCGTCGTTTCAGAGACCGTTTCAGCGACTGTTTCCGTTGTCTCGGCATCCTGATCTGAGGATTGCGAACATGCCGTTCCGGCAGCTGCGAGTGCGAGGATCGATACGATTGAAAGAGCTTTCATTTTCATGGCTCCATTTTTGGCCGTCACGCTAGGGGTTGGCAAGCTTGTCTTGCACAACGTCCCAAAACATCGCCGCTGGATCGCGTCCTGTAAAGTCACGAACCTGCTGAACGCCTGTCGGAGAGGTGTTGTTGACCTCGGTGAGCCGGCCGCCGATCACATCAATCCCGACCAGGACCTGGCCACGCGCCTTTAAATCCGGGCCAATCGCGGCGCAGATGGCGAGATCTGCTTCGCTGAGATCGCTTGGCTGGGCCGTGCCGCCAACGGCGAGATTGGAGCGTGCATGCCCCTTCATGGGCACGCGATTGAACCCGCCGATGGGGTCTCCATCGATCAGGATGATTCGTTTATCCCCCTCCGCGACGGCGGGCAGGAAGGCCTGGGCAATCAGGGGCTCCCGCGTGCGGCCAAGAAACAGGTCTATCAGCGGGCCAAAATTGCTGTCTTCAGGTTTGACGCGGAACACGTCGCCACCGCCAAAGCCATATAGTGGCTTGATGATGACGTCCTTATGGGTCTCGCGAAACGCCGTCATCGCGGCTTTGTCGCGCGAAATCAAAGTCGGCGGCATGAAGTCGGGGACGAGCAGCGGGTAGAGCTTTTCCGGGCCGGACCGTACATGTTCGGGGTCATTCAGAACCAGCGTGTCCGGTTTCAGCAGCTCAAGAATATGACACGCCGTGATATAGGCCATGTCGAAGGGAGGGTCCTGGCGCATCAGAACGACATCGACATCGTTGCGCAGGTCCAGCGTAATGCGATCCTTGAATGTCGCGGGATTGCCCGGCACGCGCTGAACGGTCATCGGACGCGCAAAGGCGGTGATGCGGCCTTCGCGATAGGAAAGATTGTCCGGCTGATACTCGTAAAGCTCCGCGCCGATTTTCTGCGCTGCTTCTGCCAGGGCGAACGTGGTGTTCGACTCGACTTTTGCAGTTTCCAGGGGGTCGGTTTGGATGGCGACGCGCAGAGTCATGGCGGTTCCTCAACTATAGCAGTCGCCTATATGAGGACGCTCGACCGGTTTGCAAAGCGATTAAGAGGCGCCCGCCTAGCTGCCTGGGCCGCCGAGCAGTTCGCCGCCATCGGCTGCAGCAGGCTGTGCGGGTGTGTATGGCACGATTTCGCCGCGCTCATTGCGCAAGCGCACATATGAGACGACTTGATTGACGCCGCCAACCTTGCTCGCTTCTTCAGCGGCTTGTTCCAACTCTCTCGCGGACCGGGCGACACCCAGCAAATAGACCGTGCCGCCATAGGTTTCGACATTGAAATTGTTCGCCTGCACCGTCGACGATCCGAGAAGCCGGGCGCGCACGCGTGTCGAGATCAGCTCATCTGAAGCATTCGCGAAAAACCCGCCGGGCGCTTCAACCCGAATCTCGTTGGCCACATCATCGGCGCGGCGCACCGACCAGGCGAGGCTCTCTGCCTTGAGGCGCAGCTCCGGCGTCCAGACGCGTCCCGAGAGCAGGACAACACCAGCGGCAACCTCGACATCAACTTCGGTCATGCCGCCATTGGCGAGAAGTTTCGACTTGATCTCATTGGAGACGGCAGCATCGTCCAACGCCTCACCGAAAGACCGTTCCTGCGTCGCTGTAACCGCCGTCGCTCCGGCCGCGCCAACAATGGCGGTGGCGCATCCGCTAAGCGCCGGAAGCAGGGCAATCAGGCTGAGACTGGCAACGAGACGAGACATGCGACATATCCTCTAAGAAATAGCTGGAGGCGATTTAGAACAGGGATTGGGCGATATTGCGGCATCGATCAAGGGCGCCAGAAGTCCTTATAGTGTTTTGGCAGCGCCCAGGGCGTGATGGCGACCAGATCGTACCGCCAGTCTGCCGATTGATAGCGTGGATTGCGCTGCGCCCACACTTCTGCAGCCCGTGCGATACGCTGCCAGGCGCCGGCAGGCACGGCGGTCTGGGCCGCAGTCAGGGTTTGGCGCTGTTTCACTTCAACAAAGGCCAGTACATTGCCGCGGCGCACGATCAGATCGATTTCGCCGACGGACAGGCGCACCCGCCTTGCAAGGATCGAATAGCCGCTGAGTTGCAACCATAGCGCCGCATACATTTCGGCCCATCGCCCGCGCCGCTCGGCCTGTTGGCGCTTTCGACTAGTCATTTTTCAAGGCGAGTGCGCGCTGATATACGTCCCGTTTTGGTAGCCCTAATTGTTCTGCGATCTCTGCCGCTGCCTGCTTGAGCGATTGTGTTTCCAGCGCCGCCCGGATGGCGGCGTCCAGTGCCTCTTCCGTCACGGCGTGCGCCACTGGCGGCCCCACCAGAACGACGATTTCGCCTTTGGGGGGTCCGGCCTCTGCATAGTGCGATGCCAGCTCAGCAAGTGAACCGCGCCGGGTTTCTTCGAACAATTTTGTAATCTCGCGGCTGACAGCCGCTTCGCGCGTTTCACCCAACGCGCTGGCAAGATCCCTCAGGCAATCGGCAAGGCGTGGCCCGGCTTCATAGAAAACGAGTGTGGACGGCACGCTGGCGAGCTCTGCCGCAACCTTCTGGCGCGCGCCTGACTTGGGCGGCAGAAATCCGCAAAACATGAATCGATCACTCGGCAAGCCACTGGCGACCAGGCCCGCCAGAAGCGCCGATGCGCCGGGGACAGGAAACACCCGGTGACCGGCGTCCAGTGCTTCGCGTGATAATTTCCAGCCCGGATCAGAGACAAGCGGTGTGCCTGCATCGCTGATCAGGGCGATCGCCGCGCCGCTGGCGAGCTTGTCGAGGATTTCAGGTCTGCGCTTTGCCCCATTATGGTCATGGTAGGGGCTGAGTTTGGCGCGAATGCCGTGGGCATCTAATAGGCGGCGAGCGACGCGCGTGTCTTCGGCGAGCACTTCATCTGCGGCCTGCAACGTGTCGAGCGCGCGCAGGGTAATGTCGCGCAGATTCCCGATTGGGGTCGCGACGATGTAAAGACCGGACTCCAGCGGTTGCGCTGCCCCGGTCCCGGATTTAGGCTCGCCTGAGAAACGACTCACGTCGCCATTATCT
Organism: Henriciella sp.; assembly: GCA_041984335.1. Lineage (GTDB taxonomy): Bacteria > Pseudomonadota > Alphaproteobacteria > Caulobacterales > Hyphomonadaceae > Henriciella. The sequence goes on from JBHIYI010000001.1 coordinate 377,116, forward strand.
GGTGCAGTGGAAGAGGGATACTTTGATGACATCACCGGCAACATCGCGCGTCCGCAAGCCCCTGCCAATCCTGTTTTTTGCCGCCTTCCTGGCGCTGGCAGGGTGCGCGACCCAGGCTCCCGGGCCAGTTGGTCCGATTTCAACCGGTAATCCACGCGTTGATCCAGTTCCTGGTGGCGAGGCGACCAATCCTGACGGAAGCCCGGTCGAAGAAGAGGGTATGGGCGAAATCGTGGTTCCGGAAGGCCCGTATACGCCGCCGCACATGCAGGGCCGCGAGATTATTCGCGCCGGTGTGCTTTTACCGTTCACGCATCCGAATCCGAGCGTACGCCAGCAGGCTGAAGGCATGCTGGCCGGAATTGAACTCGCGCTGTTTGACTATGGCAATGACAATATTGTGCTTCTGCCCAAGGATACGGGCGGTTCGGTCAGTCAGGCTACCGCCGCGGCCGAAGACCTCGCGAATATGGGCGTGGACGTCGTGCTCGGCCCGTTGTTCGGGGCGAATGTTCAGCCCGTGCGCGAAGCGCTGACGCCGGAAGCCGAGACGGGATTTTTTGGCCTTGGTGCATCTGAGCCGGAAGACGGCAAACCGGTGATCGCCTTCTCAAATGACAAGTCTGTGGCGAGCTACGGGGCGTGGCTGGCCTCCATCGCTCCGGAAGAAGAAGTCGCCGCAATCGTCGAATATGCGGCGCTTCGCGGCTATGACCAGTTCGCCTTTTTTGGTCCGCAGAGCAGTCTGGGCACGCGTATCGAAGCGGCTATGCAAGAGGCCGTCATGCTCAATGGCGGCTTCATGCTGGCGTCCGGATTTTACGAGTCCGGCAACGCCAACCCCGCCGCAGAGGCGGAATATTTCGCCACCAGGATTGCGAGCGCCGTCGAGGCAGGAGCGCGTGTCGCGGTCCTGGTTCCTGAACGCGGCAACCGTTTGCGCCGCATTGCCCCGCTTCTCGCCTATTATGGCGTGGACACGCGGCAGGTGAAAATGCTGGGAACCGGCGGCTGGAATGATGAAAACGTCTGGCGCGAACCGAGCCTGCGAGGGGCCTGGTTCCCGACGGCGCCAGCTAAGGACATTGCCGATTTCGAGCAAAGTTTCTCCCGCCTTTATGGAACGGAACCAAGTTCTCTGGCCGCAGTGGCTTATGATGCCGCCGCCCTGGTTGTGGCCCTGTCGCAGGATGGTGTTCTGGAAACCGAGGAACTGATCAATCGCGACGGCTTCCTGGGTGTGAACGGCCTGTTCCGCTTCCGCACCGACGGATCAGCTGAGCGCTCGCTCGCGATCATGGAAATCGATCCGACCGCACGCGACGGGAGCGGTGTGACAGAAATCCTTCCGGTTTCGCCAAGCATTGATGAGACAATAGGCTAGGCCGCTATTCCGACAAAAGCCCAGGCAATGGCGGCCTGTCCGCCAAAATAGAGAAACCAAACCCCGCGCGCGATAAGCGGTTTTGCCGGGGCGTCTGGTTTTAACCGGAACAGCTCAATGGAAAGCAGGGTATCAGACGCCGCAAAAGCGATGGCGCCTGCAGTTGCCAGCCACAGGCCGGGTTCAAGCCGCATCGCGCCATTGACCATAACCAGAATGATGATCGTGTAAGCCAGAACCGGCAGGCGCATCTTTTTCTCAAGCCAGGGCAACAGGGACCTGAGGTAAACCGCACCGCTAAGTGTGACGACGAGCTGCACAGCGAGCATGGCCACAGATCGCGTTTCTGCGGCATGTTCCCAGAACAGTGGAATATAAGCCGCGTGGGCGATGAAGAATGCCGCCATGCCGGGAAGCAGAAATCGGTCTTCGCTGGCACCGAGAAGTCCATCACCGAGCGTACTGAAAGCGAGCGCAGCGATGATCAGGAGCGGCGCGCCGGCCATGAAAGCCCAGAGCGTCAGTAACGCCGTCGCCGCGACTTTGAAAAAAACGCGCGCAATTGAAGGGGCAGCGTTGCAAAACAACGCGCCGTAAATCAGCGCGCAGAGCGCAGACACTCCAAGGAGATAAGTCATGACCTAGGCAGCAGGCTGCCGGGGAAGCCCTAACAAACGCCGGGCGGCTTCACGGTGAGGTTCGCGAATATGCGCGCCAACAATCCCGAGTGCGGTTGCCAGAACGGTTGCATCGTCGGTGAAACCAAGCCCCGTAACAATGTCCGGAATGGCGTCTATCGGCAGGACGAAATAACCAAGCGCAGCGAACAGGACGAGCTTGACCTTGGCTGGCGTCTCTGAGTCCAGCGCACAATAATAGGCCGCGGCGAGATCATCCGCGAACGGGATGCGCCCGGCCACGCGCAGGAGCTTTGGCAACACTTTGCGTTTTGTCCGTCGCTGCTGCCGCTGGGTCGGAATGGGCAGCTGTGTCGGGATGCTATCGCCATTTTCTATGATGATTTCCGTGGGGTCAGACATTGGCCGCGCGCTTACTTCCTTCTAAATCGCCTCCAAGCCTAGATATTGGAGGACTTTCCATGGAACTCAACTCAAACATTTCAGCCGTTATCACAGGCGGGGCCTCTGGCCTCGGTGCTGCAACAGCGCGGCTTCTGTCAAGCTATGGCGTCAAATGCGCCCTTTTTGATCTAAACGAGGAAAAAGGCGAAGCCGTGGCGAGCGAAATTGGCGGCGTGTTTTGCAACGTCAATGTGACCTCCGACGAGAGCGTGGATGCCGGTTTTGCCAAGTCGCGCGCCGCGATTGGCCAGGAGCGGATCCTGATCAATTGCGCCGGCACGGGCAATGCAATCAAGACTGCCAGCCGGAATAAGGAAACCGGCGAGATCACGCATTTCCCGCTCGATAAGTTCGACCTTATTATCCAGATCAACCTGGTCGGCACGTTCCGCTGCATCGCTAAATCAGCTGCCGGGATGATGACGCTCGACCCAATTGACGGTGAGCGCGGCGCAATCGTCAACACGGCGTCTGTCGCGGCTGAGGATGGCCAGATCGGTCAGGCTTCCTATTCGGCCTCGAAAGGCGGCGTGGTCGGGATGACCTTGCCAATCGCCCGCGACCTGTCGCGCGAACTGATCCGCGTTAACACCATCCTGCCTGGCATTTTCGATACGCCGCTGCTGGCAGGCGCGCCTGAAAAAGTGCGCCAGGCACTGGGCGCGCAGGTACCGAATCCGGCCCGTCTCGGGAATCCCGACGAGTACGCGAGCCTGGCGGTCGAAATGTGCAAGAATGGCTATTTCAATGGCGAAGACGTCCGTCTCGACGGCGCGATCCGCATGGCGCCGCGCTAGGACCGACGCGCGCAATCCGAAACGGTTAAAGCCCGCCAAAACTGGCGGGCTTTATCCACTCTACGCGTGTACTCTACAAACTCTACGCGACCGGCAGACCCTACACTTCAGGGCGTACAATCTGGCCGGACAGGTTCATCAATACCTCGTCAGCGTTAAAATATGATGGATCATCCGGTTTCTCGCCTTTGCCCATGATAATCTCGGATGTCGCTTCATAGCGGATGATCTCGCGATAATCGAAAGCAGGACCCCAGAATGGGTCATGATAGCCGAATGGGCCGTGGAAGCCGCGAAGCGCGGCGCGGCGCGAATACCAGTGGCGTGGATAGCCATACAGGCGCCCGCGGCGACCATAGAAGCGATAGTCGCAATAGAAATTCGAATAAAACGGGTCGTAGGCCCCGTATCCAGTCGCAACCACCCGGCGATCCTCATCGGTCGCCCGCTGGACGACACGGAAATGGTCATAGCCTTCCTGCTGGGTCAGCTCGGCGGCGCGATACAGGAGATAAGTCTCCACGGTTTGCCGATCTGTGAGGCTGTTGCCAGCAAAGCTGATTTGCCAGCGATCTGATTCGATCTGTTGATTGGCATAGCCTTTCTGGCCATCCAGTGCGGCTTGATACGGTGTTGCGGTTGCACAGGCACCAAGAAAGGCCAGCGCAGCAAGCGTGGTTGAAATACGCAGACGGGACATGATCAGAATACCTCCTGAACTCAGCATTCACACCTGATTAACATATGCAAGCTGAACGCCAGTTAAATCGCCATAGTGTGACCAAGGTCACAGTCATGTCATCGATTGTACGCTTTAGTTGGTGTGTGGGGGAGCGCGTGTGGAGGCCCTCGGCCATCTCGCGCGCTGGCAACTGATGAACCGGGGGGCTGTTCGGCTTGGCCCCCCGGTCTTTTTTTTAATCGTTGCGGCCAATGCGGTGTCTATTCATTGTCCTTGAACGGGGCTCGGTTCCGATCCGAGAACGGGATCTCGATCCCCGCTCCATCCAGCGCCCCACCGGGCGTGAAGCATCATTGACCATTCGTAATGCACGGATCAGACTTCACCGCCTAGACTGCCGGGCAACAAACTGCGTCAGGGACGATATATGCCAAAGAAGTTTGCCTTTACGGGCCTGCTCACTCTCGGACTCGCGGCCGCGTGCAGCGGCGGGGGCGGCGGTGATGGAGCTCCGACAGGGATCGCCAATATCGCCCCCAGTTTCAGCTCCAGCGCCAGCGTCAGCGTCGTCGAAAACAGTATCGGCGTGATCTATACCGCGACCGCCAGCGATACCAATGGTGATACGGTTACGATCAGTCTCGCAGGCGGTCCAGATGCGGGCGTGGTTACGCTGGACGCCAGCAGCGGCGGCCTTTCGCTCACCGCCAGTCTGGATTTCGAGAACCCGTCTGATGCGAATAGCGACAATATCTATGAAGTCACGCTGGAAGCGCGAGATGGTCGCGGCGGCGTGGCGACGCTGAACCTGCAGATCACCGTCACCGACGAAACGGACGCAATCGCGGTGCGCCGCGTCGGGACGGGTTTCAATCAGCCACTTGGACTGATCGCGCTGCCAGACGGGACGGGCCGCGTGCTGGTTCTGGAGAAAGCCGGCCGAATCCGGGTCCTCAACCCTGAAACAGGTGCGATCGCGAGCGTCGACTTCCTCGATATTTCCGGGTCGATTTCAACCAATGGAGAGCGTGGTCTTCTCGGGCTTGCGCTGTCGCCCAGCTTCGCGACCGACCGGACCTTGTTTGTGAATGTCACCAACAGCGCCGGAAACACGGAAATTCGCCGATTTCAGACCTTTGCTGGAAGCCTTGATCAGGCTGATGCCTCAACCTCGGACGTGATTCTGACGATTGGCCAGCCAGCCAGCAATCACAATGCTGGCTGGATAGGCTTCGACGCAAATGGCTTCCTCGTCATTCCGATGGGAGATGGCGGCGGTAGCGGCGATCCCAGCAATCTGGCGCAAAACCCGCAATCCCTGCTCGGTAAGGTGCTCCGCATTGATGTCTCAGGGGATGATTTCCCGGCTGACGATTCACGAGACTATGCGATCCCGAATGGGAACACGTTTGCCGATCCGACCAATGGATTGCCGGAAATATTCGCCGTCGGGCTGCGCAACCCATTCCAGTCGAGTTTCGATCCGATCAGCGGCGATCTGCTGATCGGAGATGTCGGACAGGGGGCGATCGAGGAAGTCAGCCGACTTCCCATGGATGATAGCAGTTACAATTTCGGCTGGTCAGTGCGCGAAGGTACAGCCGCTTTCAAGGGCGCGGACCAGCCTGAATTTACGCCGCCTGTGGCAGAGTATGGGCATGGCAGCACGGACCGCGAGGGCTTTTCCATCACGGGTGGTCTTGTCTATCAGGGACCGGTCGAAGCCTTGCAGAACACATATGTTTTCGCCGATTTTGTCAGCGACAATATCTGGGGCATCCCGGTTGGTGATCTGGTCAACGGGCAGACGGTGGCCTCCAGCGCCTTTACGGTCCTGAACAGCGATTTCGTCCCTGACCAGGGCAGCCTGACCTCGATTGCGAGCTTTGGCACTGACGAAGCGGGCAATCTCTACATTGTTTCACTCGGGGGTGATGTGTTCCGGATGGAGGCTGAAAATTAAGCCCTCCAAAAAGAAAAGGGCGGACCGTCTGGTCCGCCCGTTTCAATCGGTGCTTGATAGCAGCTAAGCCGCCGCGCCCATCACGGCTTTTACTTCGAGGAATTCCTCGAAGCCGTGATCGCCCCATTCGCGGCCATTGCCGGACTGTTTGTAGCCACCAAACGGCGCCGTGAAGTCCGGGCCCTGTCCATTGACCTGGATCTGGCCTGCGCGAATGCGATTGGCGATTTTCGCTGCCTCGGCGGGCTCACCCTGAACATAGCCAGCGAGGCCATACTCAGTGTCATTGGCCATCTCGACGGCTTCATCGACGCTGTCATACGGGATCATGACCAGGACAGGCCCGAAGATCTCTTCGCGGGCAATCGTCATGTCATTGGTGACGTCCGCGAAGACAGTCGGCCGGGCGAAATAGCCGCGATTGAGTCCTTCGGGGCGACCGGTTCCACCAGCGACTAGCGTGGCGCCTTCATCAATCCCCTTCTGGATCAGGTCCTGAACCTTGGCATATTGATTGCCGTTCGAGATTGGACCAATTGCGCCCTTGTCGGCTTCGCGCGGCATCTGCACCTTCACCGCCTCGGCAGCAGCCTTGGCGATGGCTTTGGCTTCTTCGTTGCTCTCACGCGGCACGAACATCCGGCTCGGCGCGTTGCAGGACTGACCAGAATTGGTCATCATTTGCATGACGCCGCCGCCAACGGCTTTCTGAAGGTCTGCAGACGGCAGGACAATGTTCGGAGATTTGCCGCCGAGTTCCTGGGCAACGCGCTTCACCGTCGGAGCCGCGGCCTGCGCGACGAGAATGCCTGCCCGGGTCGACCCTGTGAAGCTCATCATGTCGACATCAGGATGGCTCGACAGGTGAGCGCCGACACTTGGCCCGTCGCCATTGACCAGGTTGAACACACCTGCAGGAACGCCGGCTTCGTGCATGACCTCGGTGAAGATGATCGCGTTCAGAGGCGAGATTTCAGACGGCTTCAGCACCATGGTGCAGCCTGCCGCAATCGCTGGCGCGACTTTACAAGTGATCTGGTTGAGCGGCCAGTTCCACGGCGTGATGAAGCCGCAAACGCCAATCGGCTCTTTGCGCAGAAGCGTCGTGCCGCGCTGTTCTTCAAACTCGTAGTTGCGCAGGATTTGCGCCATCGTGGCCATGTGTCCGAGACCTGCCGGGACCTGGGCAGCATTGGCCAGCCACATAGGTGCGCCCATTTCGTCAGAGATCGCCTCAGCCATGTCACCCATGCGGGCCTGTATGCCAGCCGTGATCTTGTCCAGAAGATCGGCGCGATATTCAACGCTGGTCTGGGAGAAGCTCGGGAAGGCGGCTTTTGCAGCGGCGACGGCTTTATCGACGTCAGCTGACGAACCGAGCGAGATGCGCGCAAACGGTTCTTCGGTGGCCGGGTTCTCGACATCCAGTGTGCGTGGCTCAACCGGGTCGACCCACTCGCCATTTATATAGAATTGAAGATACTCTTTCATGGCTTTCGCCTCCCGTTACCTGTTCCGATTTCAGGCGAGTGTCCGAAGCTGACACCCGCGTCAGGTTTATGTAAGCATAGCTCCCGCCTGTGGAAAGCCCACACGCGGCGGAAACACCCTAAATTTGGCGTGACTTCAGCGCCGACGACCACCCAGAATGCCCCGCAAGACGTAGTCGGTCACGCGGCGTGCGATCGTTCGCGTCGCGGTGTTGACCGCGCGTTCCGTGGTCGTCATGCGGGTCGAGCGACGCCGGGTTGTTGTCTTCTTTTTCGTGCGCGCCTTCTTCTTTTCGAGTTCGCGCTGGGCTTTCATTTCTTCCTGAGCGAGCTTTTCGGCGGCCTTTGCAGCGTCTTCCTCGCGCTTCAGGAGGATTTCATAGGCCGACTCCCGGTCGATCACCTCGTCATAGAGGCCAGCGACCGGGCTGTTCTTGATCTCCGCTTTGCGCTCTTCGTCGGTAGCCGGGCCAAGGCGGGAGCTTGGTGGGCGAATGAGCGTCCGCTGAACGATGCCGGGCGCGCCCTTTTCATCGAGCGTCGAAACCAGCGCTTCGCCAACGCCAAGATCGGTGATCACGTCTTCTGCGTCGAAAGCCGGGTTTTCGCGAAACGAGTCTGCCGCGGCGCGGACGCCTTTGCGTTCCGCCGGTGTGTAGGCCCGCAAGGCATGCTGAATGCGATTGCCAAGTTGCGCGAGGACACTGTCAGGCAGGTCGCGCGGGTTCTGGGTGACGAAGAACACCCCGACGCCCTTGGACCGGATCAGGCGGACGACTTGCTCAATCTTTTCCAGCAGCGCGCGCGGCGCGTCATTGAACAGCAAATGCGCCTCGTCGAAAAAGAAGACCATTTTCGGCTTGTCCGGGTCGCCGACTTCCGGGAGATCCTCAAATAGTTGCGAGAGCAGCCAGAGCAGGAATGTCGAATATAGGCGCGGGCTATTGATCAGCGTGGTCGAGTCCAGCACGTTGACGACACCTCGGCCATCGCGTGTGGTGCGCATGAAATCCTTGAGATCAAGCGCTGGCTCGCCAAAGAATGACTCCGCGCCTTCGCGTTCGAGGACCAGCAGACGACGCTGGATCGCCCCGATGCTGGCCTTGGCGACATTGCCATATTCGCTGCTGATCGCGTCTCGAACTTCCTTGTCGCTCATATGATTGAGCAATTTGCGCAGGTCCTTCAGGTCCAGCAGCAGCATGCCTTCATCATCGGCATACTCGAACGCGACCGTGAGCACACCTTCCTGCGCCTCGGTCAGATCCATCAAGCGCGAGAGCAGCAGCGGTCCCATATCGGAAATCGTCGTTCGGACCGGATGACCTTGTTTGCCAAACACGTCCCAGAACACGGTCGGGGTGGCGCCATAATCATAGTCTTCAAAACCGATCTTCTCGGCGCGCGAGATCAGTTTCGGATGCAGCTTGTGCTCGGGACTGCCCGCGACGCAGATACCGGACAGGTCGCCTTTTACATCGGCGCAGAAAACCGGAACGCCTTCGGCGGAAAACCCTTCGGCGAGGATCTGGAGCGTAACAGTCTTTCCGGTGCCGGTTGCGCCAGCGACGATGCCATGGCGGTTGGCGCGGTTGAGCAGCAGCGACTGGGCATCATTTGGTGTGCCCTCGCCATCCATATCCGCGCCGCCGATAAAGATCCTGTCGCCCATGTCACGCTCCTCTGTGCCGGGCGCAAACTACTGTGTTTGCAGGGCGGAGCAAGAGTTGAGGTGAGCTGTTTTCACGGCAAATAATCAGTCCCCGGCGAGAAATAGTTTGCCGTCACGCTCAATCAGGTCCGGGGCCTTGGCGAGCGGGCTGCATGCGCCGTCCTGGCTGTTTCCGGAGACGATGTCGAACTTGTAGCCATGCCAGGGGCAGGTGATCAGCCCGGTGGCATCTACCTCGCTGTCCTGAAGTGGGCCAAGCTGGTGAGGGCAGACAGCGCTATGGACGATCCATTTATCCTGCCAGCGGCGAACGCAATATCGCCCTGTGTCAGTCTCGACAGAAATTGGACTGGAAGGGTCGAGATCGCCCAATTCAGCAACCAGGATCTCGCCCTTTTCACCTCTCCCATCTCGCCAGCGAGCGCGGTCCTCCAGGGCGGACTGGCGTCCCTGCATCAGAGCGATGTCTTCGTCATAGAGCGTCGCATACTGGTTTTGCATGTACCCGAGGATCGCACTTGCCGAGGCGTCGTCAGCCGGTGCATCCGGGAGATAGAACCTGACATCGACCTCGATTTCATCCTCACTCAGCGTCGTCGCCTGCGTATGGATCTCGATCCCCTCACCAGGACCATTGAACACGGTTGAGACCCAATAGTTGCGATCGGTATCCACCAGCAAGTCGAGCATTTGATAGGTGGGTTCCAGGCCCCCGGGCACCCCGATCCGGGCGCGCCATCCCCAGGCGCCGCTATCGACCAGATCAATCGACGCGAAGGAGGAGGGATGCACGTAAGGGAGGTGCTCCCAATCGTACGCATTCTCCATCATCCGCGCCATATTGGTCGGGAGGCGGCGGACATAGTTTCCAAGATAATGCAGCGCGGATATGCGATCATAGTTGATCTTGTTGGTGCGCGCGGCGACCTTTTTCCGTTCGATGTCCGTCAACATCTGCGCCTCCCGCAGCCAAGCCGACCGTAACTATAGCACGCGCCCGAACAAATCATACGCATCGGCGTTCACGATCTCGGCAGAGACGATATTGCCTGCCTGAAGCGGTGCCTCAGACGTCAGGTAAACGAGCCCATCAATCTCCGGCGCGTCGGCTTTGGAGCGGGCGAGATAGGTTCCAGCTTCTTCGGCGGGGCCGTCGACAATTACGTCCTGCACGGTTCCGACCTGGGCAGCGGCGCGCGCTGCGGACACTTCCGCCTGGGTTTCCATGAAGCGATGCCAACGCTCTTCCTTGACCTCTTCCGGCAGGTGTCCTGGCAGGTCCCGGCTATCGGCATGCGCGACATTCTCATATTTGAAACAGCCGGCGCGATCGATTTTCGCTTCCCGGATGAAGTCGAGCAGGATTTCGAAATCTTCGTCGGACTCGCCGGGAAAGCCGACAATAAACGTCGAGCGGATGGCGAGATCCGGCACATCGCAGCGCCATTGCTGGATGCGCTCGAGAACGCGGTCTTGCTTGGCCGGGCGCTTCATCGCTTTGAGGACATTCGCGCTCGCATGCTGAAACGGAATGTCGAGATAGGGTGTGATCGATCCATCAGCCATCAAGGGAATGACCTTGTCGACATGCGGATAGGGGTAGACATAATGCAGCCGCGTCCACACGCCGAGCGATGACAGGCCGCGGGCAAGATCGAGGAAACGGGTTTCAAATTCCTCGCCTTTCCAGTTATGCGGCGCGTATTTCACGTCGAGGCCATAGGCGCTTGTATCCTGGCTGATAACGAGCAGCTCTTTCACACCAGCGCGGACCAGTTGTTCCGCTTCGGTCAGGACATGGTGGATCGGCCGGGACACCAGATCACCGCGCAGTTTTGGAATGATGCAGAAACTGCAGCGATTGTTGCAGCCTTCGGAGATCTTCAAATAGGCATAGTGGCGCGGCGTCAGACGAAGACCGCTTTCCGGGACGAGATCCTGGTGCGGATTGTGCGGCGGGGTGAGATGCGTGTGCACCGCCTCCATCACCTGCTCATATTGATGCGGACCGGTGACGGCGAGAACTTTGGGGTGCGCCTTTTCGATGACCTCCGGCTCTGCACCGAGACAGCCAGTTACGATGACTTTGCCATTCGCTTCAATCGCTTCGCCGATTGCATCGAGGCTCTCATCGCGGGCGCTATCGAGGAAACCGCACGTATTGACCAGGACAAGGTCGGCGCCAGCATAGTCCGGGCTGATCTGATAGCCCTCGGCGCGTAGCCGCGTGACGATACGCTCTGAATCGACCAGCGCCTTGGGACAGCCGAGCGAGACCAGACCGACTTTCGGAATGGCATTGGGCTTGATCGGGGCAGGGCGGTCGAGGGTGGTCGTCATGGCCGCGCTGTTATACGTTTGCTGCGGCTTTGAAAAGGAGCGCTGATCATGACGGATGACCCAAAGGCGCGCCTGAAGATTCCGAAGAGGTCGACCCTCTGGACGATTGCTATGGTGTCAGGCGTTTTTGGCCTGGGAACAGGTGCGGCCTTCTGGAACCAGATTGAAGCGGGTGGCGGCATGGGCTGGGTCGGCTGGCTGATCATCGTGATGCTGACCATTATCACCTATTCCATCGTGTTCTATTTCGGGCACCGCTTTTTCGAGGACTCGCTCGATCAATACATCGTCTCGGATACATTCTCCAAAAAGCATGACTGGATCGATCTGGAGACCGAAACACGGGAAAGCGGCGACGCGAAGATTGACGGCTGGGTCGCCCACTACAAGTTCATCCGCATCATGTTTGCGATGGGCCTGCTACCGCTGATCGCCTGCACCTACCTGTTCTGGTTTGCGTGAGCAGGGTTTTACCGGTTTTTCCAATCCAGAAACATGGTTTCAGCGAGCGCGAGGCGATCATCACCGACCTGCTCGGATGTCACTGGGCGCAGGTCCGCGACTTCGGTTCGTGCGTCCTCGGGCGAGAGACCGCGATAGCGCAGCAAGGCGTAGATCACGAAGCCGGTGCGATGAATCCCGGCCGAACAGTGAATATAGACAATAGCGTCCGCGTTAGTGCGGAAAATCTCGTCGTGCAGCAGGAACAGCTGCGACACGTCAATCTCGGCAAGCGTATCCATATGACCGCCATCGATCGGAAAGTGGTGCCACGCCGCGCCGATGGCGCCGGCTATTCTTCGGACGCTCTCTGGCTGCTCGCGCGGTGATAGCAGAGTCAGTACATCGGTCACGCCCTGCGCTGCTATGGAATCTTTCGATTTCTTACCCGGCCGCGGACCGAGTATGAGCCGCACTAGGCCGCTTCCATGGCGATGCCTTTTTCCGCCATGAAGTCTTTCAGCTCACCAGCTTCGAACATTTCCTTGACGATGTCGCAGCCGCCGACAAATTCGCCTTTGACATAGAGCTGCGGAATGGTTGGCCAGTCGGAGAACGCCTTGATTCCTTCGCGAACAGCCTGGTCTTCCAGGACATTTACCGCCTGATACTCAACGCCGAGATAGTCGAGCACCTGCACGACCACAGAGCTGAAGCCACATTGCGGAAATGTCGGTGTTCCCTTCATGAACAGGAGAACGTCATTGGCTTTGACGGCCTCGCCAATCGATTTCTGGATGTCGTCGGACATGATTATCCAGCCTCTTTCATTACCTGCTCGCGCGCGACGGGGAGCAGTTCCGCCATGTGATCCTTGATGCGTGTATCAGAGCGATCGACACCAGCTTTATCTAGGTCGGCGCGCACTTTTCTAAAGACATCATCGTCACCCGGCTCTTCCAGGTCAGACAAAACGACGGTCTTGGCATAGGCCTCCGCCTCTTCATCATGCAGGTCCATCAGTTCTGCGGCCCACAGACCAAGCAATTTGTTGCGGCGCGCCATGACCTTGAATTCGGTCGCTTCGTCCATTGCGAATTTGGCTTCTTCGGCGCGTTCGCGATCGTCAAATGAAGACATGTCAGTAAGTCCCTTATCGGAGGAAATTCATTTCGCGCCTGATATAGGGGAGATCAGGGGGCGGGTGCAAGAAGCCTTTTGCCTATTGGCCGCGATTGGCGTAAGGGGAGCGCCTGATTGGGCGGCGCGTCTGAGTCGGCTGTTTCGCAGAGCGCCAGAGGGCCATACGGCGAGAAGGATAGCGTAATGTCACGCAAGCGCATGATTTATGAGGGCAAGGCCAAGATCCTGTATGAAGGACCTGAGCCAAATACGCTGATCCAGTACTTCAAGGATGACGCGACTGCGTTCAACGCTGAAAAAAAGGCCGTTCTCGATGGCAAGGGCGTTCTGAACAATCGGATCTCCGAGTTCATCATGACGCGCCTTGGTGGCGTTGGCATCCCCAACCATTTCATCAAACGCCTGAACATGCGTGAGCAGCTGATCAAGAAAGTGGAAATCATCCCGCTGGAAGTCATCGTCCGCAATGTCGCCGCCGGAACCATGTCCAAACGCCTCGGCATCGAAGAAGGTACGCAGCTGCCCCGCGCGATTGTCGAATTCTGTCTGAAGGATGACGCGCTTGGCGATCCTTTGGTCGCGGAAGAGCATATTGCCGCTTTTGGCTGGGCGCAGCCGCACGAAATGGACGAATTGATCGCCCTGTCGCTGCGCGTCAATGATTTCATGTCCGGCCTGTTCGCTGCGGTGGGAATCAAGCTCGTGGATTTCAAACTCGAGTTTGGACGCTTCTTCGAGAACGATATGCAGCGCGTCATCCTCGCGGACGAAATCAGCCCGGATAGCTGCCGGCTTTGGGACCTTGAGACCAATGAGAAACTCGACAAGGATCGGTTCCGCCGCGATCTTGGTGGTGTGACCGAAGCCTATGCCGAGGTGGCCCGGCGGCTCGGAATCATCAAGGAAAACGCGCAAGGCGCTGAAATTGTCGACTTTTCCGGCGCCAACAAGTAACCTCCTGAAAACAGGGAGGAAGATTTGGCTCTAAAAGTGATCGGCGCCGGATTCGGGCGCACCGGCACGCTGTCCATGAAAGCGGCTCTGGAACAACTCGGCTACAATAAGTGCCACCACATGCTCGAAGTGTTCCCGAGCGATGAGCAGCTCAATATGTGGCACGGGATCTCGCAAGGCGATGATCCCGACTGGGACAAGGTCTTTGACGGGTTCGAGGCCAGTGTCGATTTCCCGTCTTCAGGCTATTGGCGCGAGCTTGCGGCCCATTACCCAGACGCCAAGATCATCCTGACAACGCGCAGCTTTGATAGCTGGTATGAGAGCGCCAGTGAAACGATTTGGCCCGTCAGCCGCGATATACCGGGCTGGCTGACCTTCGTGCCGAAAGTGCGCAAGATCAAAGAAATGACGTTTGGTGCCATCTGGGACCGCATCTTTGGCGGTCAGTTTGAAAACAAGGAGGCCGCGCGAAAAGTGTTTGAGCAACACGAAGCAGACGTGAAAGCGGCGTTCTCTGACGATCGCCTGCTTGTCTTTCACCCAAAAGAGGGTTGGGGCCCGCTTTGTGCTTTTCTCGACAAGCCGGTTCCGGATACCGAGTTTCCGAACGTCAATGATCGCGCCGACTTTCAAAAGCGGATAGCAATGTTTCGCCGCCTGCAAATGATGCCACTCATTATCGGCGGGGGCGCAGTGCTGGCTGCATTGATCGCGTATCTTGCCTTTCGGTAATCGCCAGTTTGAGGTAGACGGTCCCCGACTCATCCAGCGGAGCGCGATTCTCATGAAAGCCATTGTCCATGTCGGCCTGAAACCCGGTGTCCTGGATCCTCAAGGCAAGGCCGTCGCCGACTCGCTCGGTCGCATGGGATTTGCCGAAGTCTCGGGCGCGCGGATCGGAAAGGTGATTGAACTCGATCTTGATGGCGTGTCGGAAGCCGACGCCGAAGCTCGCGTGAAGGATATGTGCGAGAAGCTGCTCGCCAATACAGTGATTGAGAGCTACCGCGTCGAACTGGTCAGCTGACGCCTGCCGGTTCCAGCAGCAGCAATTCAATATCCTTGAAACGTACGGCATGGCTCTCGGCCTGCAGGGCGATATAGCCCTGCGTGACCCGGCCGCTCAGACCCAGCCGCTGAACATCCGGATCTGCCGCATCAAACACCGGCTCGGTCAGGCGCATCGCTTCTTCACCGTCAATGCTGAGGGAGATCAGATCGCCGCCGCGAACTTCTATTTCGAACACGACCCACTCCCCGGCCACGCGCGCCGGGGCCTGTGAATCGACGCAATGCTGGGTCGTCAGCACGCCTTGGATGACCACGTGCGTTCCCGGGCTGCACATATTGGCGGTTGTCCGCGTGGAGGCCGGATCGGACCGACCGAGGAACTGGGCCTCGATCGATACCGGGAAATATTGATCTTCCCGCATGGTGTCTGGTGCCTGGGCATGGACCATCACGCCGCTATTCATGAACGCCCAGCTTGGCCCATCCGGCAATTGGGTGTCTCCGAAAGCGTAGGTCACACGCAGCCGATAATCGCTCAGAGGCTGATCATAGAACAGGTGGCCGAATTGTCCGTTGAAAGTCTCGTAGGCATCGTAGGCGACCACCAGCTCGCCATCTTCCACGCGAAATATGTTACCTGCATCTTCGCCGAGCGCCTGGCCCGTTATCTTCGGGGTCCAGCCGGTCAGTGTTTCGCCGTCAAAGATAGATTGCCAGGATTGATCGGGCGCCGGACCCGGCTCCGTCGCGCAGGCAGTCAGGCATCCGGCGGCGACGAGCAATGAGGCGGTTCGATGACGTGACACGGGCAGGCTCCAGATTCGAGGTTTATCCCTTATGCGATGACCAGCGAGATTTCTCAACCAGATAGACAAAAGCGTGCGCTTGAACCTGAACAGCTGTTCATACTTGAATTAATTGCATTTTTTTCGACGGAAATTGCCAGGACCTGCGTTTCACCCTGCATCTGATCAAAACATGGAGGAACTCATGAAGAAGCTGCTCACACTTGCCCTCGTCGCTGCAATGGCCGCACCTGTCGCGCTGGCCGGACCTGCGGAGCGTTTTGAGCGTCTCGACAATCGGCTCGATCGCCTGGAGCGGAATGGCGTGATCAAGCAGGGCTCTTATCTGGACCGACTGGAAGACCGGATCGATCGCCGGGAGAACAAGATTGATCGGCGCGAGGACCGCCGGGACCGCGCTGTGAATCTTGGTCCCCGCGACCGTTTTGAAGATCGTCTGGACCGCCTTGAAAATGTTCAGGATCGCCGCGAAGACCGCCGCGATCGTCTAAACCTCTACTAGCCGACTTGCGGGCTAGAGGCGTAACTGCGTGCGCCGGGATCGGGTCAGGGTCGCAACCCTGGCCCGGTCTTTTTTTGGTCTAGAGCGTCACCGCCATGACGATGTCATTGAACAGCTGGCCGCCCACCTGAAACTTGCGCTCGCCGACTTTCTGAAACCCGGCACGTTCATAGAAGGTAACCGCGCGGTGGTTCTGGTCATAGGTGCCGAGCAACATGCGTTTGGCGCCAACATCGCGGGCATGCGCGAGCGCTTTCACCATCAGTTCCCGGCCGGTTCCGGTGCCTTGGTATTTTGAGAAGACGTAGATACGTTTCAGTTCAATGTCGCCGGGCTGTCCGACTGTCGGGGCCTCGACCGATGTGGTCACCGCATAACCGATAGGCGCCTGCGTGCCGGAATATTCCGCCAGCCAGCAGGCATAGTTGGGATCATTGGAGGCGATATAGGCCTTGTAGACGGAAGGCGCGTGCTGTGTCTGGCAATGTGAGACAAGGTCTGCCCCAGGGATTGTCTCGGAATAGCTTTCGAGAAAGGTTGCCGCGCCAACGGTGCCGAGCGCAAATTCGTCGCCCGACACCGCAGGTCGGATGTTAATCCCGATTGGCAATCTAGTCCGCCGCCATCTCTTTTTCGAAATTGCTTCCAACTGCGTTGAGGAAGCCTTCCGTGGTCAGCCACTCCTGATCCGGACCGACCAGTAGCGCCAGGTCTTTCGTCATCTGACCGCCTTCGACCGTCTTGATAATGGTGTTTTCCAGCTTCTGTGCGAAGGCGGTGACTTCAGGCGTATTGTCCATGCGGCCGCGATGCTGCAGGCCGCGGGTCCAGGCAAAGATTGACGCGATAGAGTTGGTCGAGGTCGCCTCGCCCTTCTGGTGATTGCGATAGTGACGCGTCACCGTGCCGTGCGCGGCTTCGGCCTCAACAGTTTTGCCATCCGGGGTCATCAGAACCGAGGTCATCAGGCCGAGTGAGCCATAGCCCTGAGCGACCGTATCCGACTGCACGTCGCCGTCATAGTTCTTACAGGCCCAGACATAACCGCCAGACCATTTCATCGCCGCGGCGACCATGTCGTCGATCAGACGGTGCTCGTAAGTGCCACCAAACTCCGCAAACGCATCCTTGAATTCAGCGTCGTAGATTTCCTGGAACAGGTCTTTGAACCGGCCATCATACTTTTTCAGGATGGTGTTCTTGGTGGACAGGTAGACCGGCCATTGGCGCTGCAGACCGTAATTGAAGCAGGCACGCGCGAAATCGCGGATCGACTCGTCAAGGTTGTACATGCCCATGGCGATGCCAGCGTCCGGGAAATCGAAGACTTCGAATTCCTGGCTGTCTGAGCCATCGGCAGCTTCCCATTTCATGGTCAGTTTACCGGCGCCGGGGACCAGGAAGTCGGTCGCCTTGTACTGATCGCCGAAAGCGTGACGGCCGACGACGACGGGCTGGGTCCAGCCTGGGACCAGACGCGGAACATTGTTGATCACAATGGGCTCACGGAAGACGACGCCGCCGAGAATGTTGCGGATGGTGCCGTTCGGGCTACGCCACATTTTCTTGAGGCCAAACTCTTCGACGCGCGCTTCATCCGGCGTGATCGTCGCGCACTTCACTGCAACGCCATACTGCTTGGTCGCATTCGCGGCATCGACGGTGATCTGGTCATCCGTTTCGTCCCGCGACTCAATCGAGAGATCGTAATATTTCAGGTCAATATCGAGGTAAGGGTTGATGAGTTGATCCTTGATCATCTGCCAGATGATACGGGTCATTTCATCGCCATCCATCTCTACGATGGGGTTTTCGACCTTGATCTTTGCCATAAGCGGAATTCCTTTGCCTTTAACGGTTTGGGTGGGCCTATAGCAGGTCTTTGGGCCGCGTCAAAAGGCGAGTTGGCGCGCTTCTGCAGTTGACCAAGCCAGAACGCATAAGGCAGGAGGGCGCGAATGTCTGATTTTGCCCCCATCATCCTCCTTCATCGTCCGCAACTCGGCGAGAATATTGGCTCATGCGCCCGCGTCATGTTGAATTTCGGACTGACCGAGCTGCGCCTGATTGCGCCGCGCGATGGTTGGCCCAATCCCGCCGCAGAACCGCTATCGGCCGGGGCGTTTGACGCTGGTGTTTCGGTTGAGGTTTTCGATACCGTCGAATCGGCGATCGGAGATCTGCGGACTGTGCTCGCCGCGACGGCACGCCCGCGCGGGATGGAGAAGCCGGTCGTGGACGCGGCCCGCGGCGTGAACGCAATCAAGCAACGCGGCCTGAAAGCAGGCATTCTGTTCGGGGCTGAAAATCATGGCCTGCCGAGTGAAGCGGTCGGACTGGCGGACCTGATCATGACCTATCCCGTGAATCCGGGATTTGCTTCGCTCAATCTTGCCCAGGCCGTCGGTGTATTCTGTGCGAGCTGGGGCGCGAGCGAAGGCGCGGTCGGGCGCTGGGAAGGGGAAAAAGCGGGCGTCGAACCGCCAGCCCCAAAAGCCGATCTCATTCGTATGTTCGAGCATCTTGAAGAAGAGCTTGAGCGGGCCGGGTATTTCTATCCGCCGGACAAAACGCCCTTGATGAAGACCAATATTCGCAACGCCTTCCTTCGCGGCGACTGGACCATGCAGGAAGTGCGAACCTTTCGCGGGGCGATCAAGGCGCTGGCACTCGGCCGTGGCAAGGCCCGCATCAAACGCGACGATTAGGGCTCGCGCGCCGGCGGCGCAGATGCCCCGGGAATATTTGCCTGAACCAGACGCGCCGATAAATCACGGCCCTCAGCGGCATAGGCCTTCTCAGCCGTCGCTGCTTCGCCGTCACAGGCCGAATGCAGGCTGCTGCCCCAGGAAAACCCGGCATTGAATCCGTTCACCATGGAGCGGCGCAGACCGCCCTGATACGGTGCCTCGAGCTCCAGCAGGCGCAGCATGTAGCTTCGCCAATACTGATCATTACGGCCATTGCAGACAACGCGCACGGCATGGGCTTTGCCGAGCACTTCAGCCAGCGTCGTGACATCCCGGTAATAATCCTGTGACCGTACGTTACTCTGGCCCTGTACCGGCAGAGCTGGCAAGACGAACATCAGACTGAGCAGGGCAAGGCGGAGAAAGCGGAGATGCGAAAATTTTTGGTGCATGCAAAAACCTTTGAACGGATCGAAGATGCGCTGAAACCCTTCGCGGATCAGATCTCACCAATAGTCCTAAGTGATGAAGGAAACCTGAAACAACCTTGGGGCGAGAGTGAGGCGAAGGCGGCCATCGCCTATGGGACGACGGATGCGTATTTCAGCCCAGCCGTGATGACCTTCTTCAAGACGATGTTCGAGTTTGAACAACTCGACTGGTTTCAATCCTCCGCCGCGGGTACGGAACATCCAATGATTCAGGCGACCGGAAAAAAGGCGGCGCTATTTTCTGGTAGCCATGAGCAATCCCACGCTATCGCGGAATGGGTGCTCTGGGCCGGACTCGATTTCTTTCAAACCGGCGGCGCCCGGCGTGAGGCGCAGGCGAGACATTCTTGGGAACGCCTGCCTTTTCGAGAACTCAGCAGCACAAGCTGGCTGATTATCGGGTTCGGATCGATCGGGCAGGAGAGCGGGAAGCGGCTCCGCGCTCTCGGGGCTCATGTCACAGGCGTTCGCCGCAGTGGGGGTGTCTCGGACGCTGCGGACGAGGTTGTCAGACCGGATGAGATGGGGGCGGCGCTCGCCGATGCGGATGCTGTGTTGCTCAGCCTGCCGCTGACCGATGAGACGGAAAACATGGCCGACCCATCTTTCTTTGCGGGCATGAAGCCCGGCAGCCTTTTCCTGAATGTTGGCCGCGGCGGCCTGGTCGATGAGGATGCCATGATTGCAGCGCTCGACAAGGGCCAACCGGTTCAAGCCTACCTTGATGTTGTGCGCGAAGAGCCCTTGTCACCTGAGAGCGCGATCTGGCAGCACCCTCAGATCACGCTGACGCCGCATATCGCTGCCCTCACGCCGCAATCGGGGCTTCGAACGGACCAGGTCTTCCTGACCAATCTGCAGCGCTTTCTCGCCGGAGAGACGCTGAAGAATCAAGTGAGTTCAGAAGTCTTTTCGTGATTTGCGACACTTGTGGCATATTGCTGTTATGACAAAGGCTCGCCGGTCGGTTTTATTCTTTGCTCAGATCTTGTTTCTGATTGTGTCCATGGCCGGGATACTCTCGTTCGGCCCACCAGCGCAGGCCACTGAGACCAGACGGCTTGTGCTGACCCAGTCTGATTCGCGGCTCCCTTTTACGGATGTAGTAATCAACGGCGTTGAAACTTCAGCATTGATCGATACGGCAGCGACGATACCCGTCATTGGATACGATTTTCTGGATCTGCAATCGATGGACACACCGTTCTCGATTGACCATGAAGGCGAAGCTCAAATTTTGGGAATTGGCGGAACACGGTATTATCCCATCACACGTCTTACACGACTGTCTGCGGGAAGTGAAAAATGGACCGACTTGCGTGTGGCGGTGAACTCCGACAAACGATTTCCACTGCGGGAAAGTGTTTTACCGATTTCAATTTTTGACTCGCGGATCGTCGATTTCGACTTTGGGAAAAACCGAGTTTATTTATACGATGGCTGGCCGAAGCGAGTTCGCCGAAAACATCGAAAATCAGTATCCTATCACGATGTGAACAGTCTGATTTTCGTTCCCGTCAAAATCAATGGCGTCTCGGGCAAAGCGTTGATCGACACCGGCGCGGATACAAGCTTCGTCAATATGCCGTTCGCGGAAAAGTCCAAGGCGAAACTGGATGCAGAACGAAGCGCGATGCTGCGCGGTAGCGATCTCTCCAGAAATCACGCCGCTATCTATCAGGTGCGTCGCATCGAATTTTCAGAGTTCAAGTTTCAGGACGTTTCCTTGCCCGCGCTGGAGACCGATCTGTTTTCTGAATTAGGATTTGGTGACGAACCGATGATGGTGTTCGGCATGGACTTGCTTCAACACTTTCGGGTCCAAATTGATCGCGGACGACAGCGTGTTCGCTTTGTCCGGTCAACATAACTGTCAGCAAAATCCGCCGGGCATATTCCGTTAGACCGCCCCGAGGCACGACGGTTGGCTAGATTCAGTTTGCCTTCCCTACCGTCATGGTTCGGATTGGAGACGACGAATGGATGAGGAGAACCGCACTATGGCATATGCGCCGTTTGATTTGACAGGGAAAGTCGCGCTCGTAACCGGAGGTAATCGCGGGATCGGCTATGGCATGGCAGAAGCGCTCGCAGCGTCAAATGCCAGTGTCGCCATATGGGGCCGAAAAGAAGCAGCGAACAAGCAAGCGGCCGAGGCGCTCTCGAAGCTCGGCACAGGGGATGTTCAGGCCTGGACGGTCGATGTCGCCGACGAGCAGGCGGTCGTGGATGCGACGGCTGATGTGGTCGCCAAAATGGGACGTATCGATACGTGCATCGCCAATGCCGGTGTTGGATTTGGCGCCCCGAGTTTCGCCGAGATGACCACAGAGACCTGGCGCAAGAATATGGCCGTGAACCTGGACGGCGCATTCTGGACATTGCGGGAAAGCGTGAAGCACATGACAGAGCGGGCGAAAGCCGGTGATCCGGGTGGATCGGTTATCGGCGTCGCGTCGCTTGCAGGTATTGAGGGCGCAGCGCGTAATCAGGCTTATGCTGCCACCAAAGGCGGCTTGCCTTCGATGATCCGAGGGATCGCCGCAGAATGCGGTCGCTATGGCATCCGCGCCAATTCAATCCTGCCAGGCTGGATCGCGACGGATATGACCGAAGCGGCGCAAGGCAATGATGTGTTCACCACCAAGGTCATCACCCGCGTGCCTATTCGCCGCTGGGGCGAGCCAAAGGATTTCGGCGGCATGGCGGTTTATCTCGCAAGCGATGCTTCGCAATATACGTCGGGCACGACCATGATCATCGACGGCGGCTACGCGATTTTCTAGGCTGGCGCTGGTTCAAGACACAAAAAAGGCCCCGTCACTCCAACGGGGCCTTTTTCCATGAATTGACAGTCTGATAATTTATTCAGGTGTCGTTTCTTCTTCGATCGCTTCTTCGGCATCGTCCATGGCGTCGGTGACGGCATCTTCGGCATCGTCAACCATTTCCTCGCCAGCGTCCGTTGCTGCATCGACGGCGTCATTTACCGCGTCTGCAGCATCATCTGCTGCGCCTTCAGCTGCGTCGACCGCGTCAGCGGCCATTTCGCCTGCAGCATCTGCAGTGTCTTCAGCAACATCTTCGACAGTTTCAACGGCGTCAGCGGTTGCGTCTGCGGCTGAGTCACCAGCATCGTCTGCTGCATTACATGCAGCCAGACCCGCAGCGGCCAGCGCCGCAATCCAGAGTTTCGTACTCATTTTCTCTTCCCCTCTAGAAGATTAGCCTTCATTGGCACGGTGAATCATACAAGAATCGCACCTGAAGTGCAGGTGTAAACTGCATAATCAGAGAAAACGGCCCGTTTCCGCATGGGTATGCCTTGTCTTGCCGCAAGGTTGCCCTCGTATCGATCAGACAAAATCAGGAGACTTTTATGGGCATTCATACCCCGCTTTGCGACTTTCTCGGCACAAGACACCCAATTATGTTAGCTGGAATGGGCGGCGTTTCTTACGCTGAATTGGCCGCTGCAATGTGTAATGCAGGCGGTTATGGCGTGCTCGGAATGGCCGGCACTTCGCCCGAATTCATCGAATCACAGATGGCGCGGGTCAAGGAGCTGACCGACAAACCCTTCGGGGTTGATCTTCTTGCAGCTGATCCGCGAAGCCTGGAACGAAGCGTCGATGTGATCATCGCCGGCGGCGCTGACAGCTTTGTCGCTGGCCTTGGCGTGCCGATGCCGATCATGAAGAAGCTCAAGGATGCTGGCGTGAAGGTTATGGTTGTCGGCGGCGCCGTGAAACACGCGATCAAGGCAGAGCAAGCAGGCTGCAATGCGGTTATCCTGCAAGGCGGCGAAGGCGGCGGACATACCGGCCTGGTCGGGACCCTGCCTCTGGTCGCGCAGGCGGTCGAAACGGTCAAAATTCCCGTGATTGCGGCTGGCGGGATCTATGATGGCCGCGGCCTGGCGGCGGCGCTGTCGCTCGGCGCGGTCGGCGTCTGGATGGGAACGCGCTTTATTGCGTCAGCCGAGGCGCACGCAGCCCAGACCTACAAGGACACTGTTGTCGGCGCTGGCGACACGGACACGACCCGCACGCGCTGTTATTCCGGCAAGCCGATGCGATGCCGCACGAATGACTATATTCTCGACTGGGAGCAGCGCCCGGACGAGATTCAGGCCTTCCCGATGCAGGCAGCGCTGTCGGTTCAGACCGATGTTATTGGTGGCATTGGCGGCGTCACCGATGAGGCCCGGCTCGATCCCGCAAAGTCCTGTTTCGCGATGGGCCAGTCTGCAGGCGGCGTGAAGGATATCCTGCCGGTGCAGGAGATTGTCGACCGGATCATGCAAGAAGCTGAAGCAGCCATCAGCCGCGTCGCCGCCCTTCGCGTATCCTGATCCGCTTAGCCTCGCCAATCGCAGCCCTTACTGCTAGGGATGGGCATGAAAAAATCATAGGAGGACTGTTGGATCATGCGCAAATTGTTACTCGGTGCGTCTGTCATCGCAATGGCGTCAGGTTGCACCAATCTCAGCGATATCGAAACGGAATCAGTCGTCACGGATGCTGCGCCCGTCGTCGAAGAGGTTAGCGTAGATGCCAGTGCGGAACCTGCCCCAGAAACCGTATTCGAAACTTATTCAGCCGAAGCCTTTTTCCAGACCACCAGCTACGGACTCGCAAGCGGTGCGGGCTATGCATGGTCGAGCGATGACAACAAGATTCTCGCGCATTCGGACGCAAGCGGTGTTTTCAACGCGATTGCAATTGATGATAGCGGCACGGCAACGGAGCTCACCACCTCTGATGCTGATGCTCATTTTGCACAGTCCTTTTTCCCTGGGGATGATCGAATTATTGTTTCCGCCGACCAGGGCGGGAATGAGTTAAATCACATCTATGTTGTCGAATTGGATGGTAGCGTCGTCGATGTAACTCCAGGCGACGAAGTCAAAGCCTTGTTCGGCGGCTGGCGTGCGGACGACCAGGTGTTCTACGTGTGGCACAATGGCCGGGACAGTTCGAGCTTCGATCTTTATTCCGTCGACCCAACCGATTACACCACGAACTTGGTCTTCGAGAATCCAGGTTTCCAGCCGGGAGCGTTGAGCGATAGCGGACGTTGGTTGGCTTTGGACAAACCACGGACAAGCGCGGATTCTGATGTCTATGTCGTCGACCTCTCGACTGAGACTCCCGAACCGGTACTCGTCACCGAGCACGAAGGCAATATCGCTCACGGGACGTATGGATTCACGCCGGACGAAAGCAAGCTGGTCTTTAGCACGGATGAGTTCGGCGAGTTCACACAAGCCTGGACACATGACCTGACCACCGGCGAGAAAGCGCCGCTGATCGAAGCAGATTGGGACGTTAGCTTCGTTTTCTATTCCCCGAGCGGCAAGTATCGCGTGCATGCGATCAATGCGGATGGCCTGACAGACCTGACAATCATGGATACCGTGACCGGCGAAGACGTCGTTCTCAACGGGGTGCCTGAAGGTGAATTGGGACAGATTCGGTTTTCTCGTGACGAGACAAAAATTGCGTTTGGTTTGAACACGGATACATCGCCCTTCAATCTGTATATGACTGAACTTGGCGGCGAATCAATCCGGCTGACGGATGCGATCAATCCCGAGATCGATGAGCGCAACCTGGTGACGGCGACGGTTGAGCGATTTGAGGCGTCAGATGGAGTCGTCATTCCTGGCATCATGTACAAGCCCAAGCAGGCCTCCGCCGACAATCCAGTGCCCGCGTTGGTTTGGGTGCACGGTGGTCCAGGTGGGCAAAGCACGCGCGGCTACAGCGCCACGATCCAGCACCTGGTAAACCATGGCTATGCCGTTTATGCGGCGAATAATCGTGGATCTTCGGGATATGGCAAAACCTTCTTCCACCTGGATGATAAACGTCACGGCGAAGAAGACCTTCGGGATATCGTCGAAGCCGGGCATTACCTGCGAAGCCTCGATTGGGTCGACGCTGACAAGGTTGGCGTCATCGGCGGCTCATATGGCGGCTTCATGACGGCTGCAGCTTTGGCGTTCCACCCCGATGAGTTCGAAGTCGGCATCAATATTTTTGGCGTCACCAATTGGGTGCGCACGCTGCAAAGCATTCCAGACTGGTGGGCGTCATTCCGCGAAGCGCTTTATGATGAAATGGGCGATCCGGCGACTGACGCGGAGCGTCATCGCGCTATCTCGCCGTTGTTCCATGCCGAAAACGTGACCAAGCCCATGCTGGTCGTTCAGGGCGCGAATGATCCACGTGTTTTACAGGTCGAGAGTGACGAACTGGTGGATGCTATTCGCGCCAACGGTGTGCACGTGGAATACGTTCTGTTTCCGGACGAGGGTCACGGTTTCCTGCGCAAGGAAAACCGCATTTCAGCGTCTGACGCTTATGTGACATTCCTCGACACATATCTGAAAGGTGACGGAGCCGCGTCCGCAGACTTAACTGACGGCTAGACGAAGTCTTTGCCCTGAAACCAATCCGGGCGTTTGAATTCCATTCCGAGATCGCGTGCGACTTGTTCGTGCGCGATGGCGCCATCGGCGACGGTCAGGCCCTCAGCCAGATGAGCATTCGCGTTGATTGCTTCGCGCCCGCCAAGCTTTGCAATCTGCATCACAAAAGGCAGCGTGGCATTGTTCAGCGCGTAGGTTGAGGTGCGCGGCACGGCGCCGGGCATATTGGCGACGCAATAGTGCAGGATGCCGTCGACTTCATAGATCGGGTCCTCATGCGTTGTGGCGTGCGAGGTCTCGAAACACCCGCCCTGATCAATCGCAATGTCGACCAGGACGGCGCCAGGGCGCATATGCTTGAGCTGGTCGCGCGTGACGAGCTTTGGCGCCGACGCCCCCGGGATCAGGACTGCGCCAATCACCAGATCGGCTTCGCGAACAGCTGCGTCGAGCGAGGCCTTGGTCGAGTACATGGTCTTCACGGACCCATTGAACTGAGCATCCAGTTCGGCGAGGCGGGCATTGTTGCGGTCAAACACGGTGACGTCCGCGCGCATGCCGACAGCGATCTCTGCGGCGTTGGATCCGGAAACGCCGCCGCCAATGATCACGACTTTTGCCGGCATCACGCCCGGCACGCCGCCCAGCAAAACGCCGCGGCCACGCTTGGTTTTCATCAGGGCCCAGGCGGCAACCTGCATCGCCATCCGGCCAGCCACCTGGCTCATGGGGGTCAGGAGCGGCAAGCGACCGTCCGCATCCGTGACGGTTTCATAGGCGATGGCGAGACATCCGCTCTCAATCAGGCCCTTGGCCTGAACCGGGTCCGGGGCCAGGTGTAGATAGGTGAACAGGGTGTGGTGCGGCTTGAGGCGCGCGGTTTCTTCCGGCTGCGGTTCCTTGACTTTGACGATGAGCTCAGCGGCGTCGAAGACTGCGTCCGCGTCAGCGACAATGGTCGCGCCGATTTCGGTATAGGCCTCATTGGCAAAGCCGGATCCGATCCCGGCACCATTCTGGATGAAGACGTCATGGCCCGCGCGAACAAGTTCACCCACGCTTTCCGGCGTCAGGCCAACCCGCGATTCCTGTTTCTTGATTTCAGTCGGAACACCGATGCGCATGGCCATTCTCCCAGTCTTTGATTGTCCGGGATAATACGGTAAAATCCTTGCAATATCTCGTCAAAGTGTTCAGCTTATGGCCCAATATTGGGAAAAAACTGCAAAGAAGAACATTTCATGACAATTTCTTCCCAGGATAAACGTATTCTCGAAATGCTGAGCGAAGATGCCAAACTGTCTCATGCTGAGATTGGGCACAGGGTGGGCCTGTCGACGTCTTCTGTGCACCGACGGATTCGCGCACTTGAAGAGGCTGGCGTGATTGAAGGCTATGGCGTGCGGATCAATGAAGCCGCGCTGGACCGGGCCACCAGCGTTTTCGTCCAGGTGACGCTCAGCAATCAGCAGGATGACGGCTTGCAGGCCTTCGAACAGGCCGCGCGTCAGTCGCCGGATATCGCAGCCTGCTATCTGATGACCGGTGAGGCAGATTATTTGCTGCGCATCGCGGTCAGCGACACGGCCGATTATGAGCGGGTTCATCGTGACGTGCTGACCCGGCTTCCTAATGTTGAGCGGGTCATCTCGCAATTTGCCATTCGTACCGTGTGCCAGAAGACGATGCTGCCGACGGTCTGATCCGGGCTAGTCGGTGCGCAGGGAGTATCCAGCCGAGCGCACAGTGCGGATCGGATTGCTGCCGCCCTGACTCATCAGCGCTTTGCGCAGACGCCCGATATGAACATCCACCGTTCGCGCCTCGACATAGACATCGGCGCCCCAGACCCCGTCCAGTAATTGCTCTCGCGAGAAGACGCGGCCTGGATGCTGGGCGAAATATTCCAGCAGCCGGAACTCGGTTGGGCCAAGGTGAATGTCCTTGCCCGCGCGCGTCACGCGATGCGTGGTCCGGTCGATCTGAATGTCGCCGACCCGGATCTGGTCGTCCATCAAGGCAGGGCGGATGCGGCGCAGCACGGCTTTGACGCGGGCCATCAGCTCATTTGTCGAAAACGGTTTGGTGACATAATCGTCGGCGCCGGTCTCAAGCCCGCGAATTCGGTCGGCTTCCTCTGTCCGCGCGGTGAGCATGATGATGGGCAGGTTTGCTGTTTCGTGGCGGGTGCGCACGCGGCGGCAAATCTCGATCCCGGATATCTTGGGCAGCATCCAGTCAAGCAACATCAGGTCCGGAATGCGCTCATCCAGCAAGAGCATCGCTTCATCCCCGTCCCCGGCAATGGCGGTTTCGTAGCCTTCAGACTCGAGATTGTATCGCAGCAGCTCCGCGACTGATTTTTCGTCTTCAGCGATGACTATGAACGGTTTCATGATCCAGCACCCTTAGCTTTGCTCAAACGGTTTGTCATTCAAATCGCCTGCACCAATGCGTTCGCCAGTGGCGATATAGTGGACGACTTTCGCAATATTGGTCGAGTGGTCGCCGATACGCTCCAGATTCTTGACGATGAACAGAAAGTTTGACCGCGCGTCCAGCTGGTCGGGCGCCTCGGCCATGAACCGCAACATGGTTCGCAGGAGTCCATTATAGTGGCTATCAATGTCATCATCCTGGTGCAGCACCTGGATAGCGGCGTCGGCATCACGTCGCGCGTAGGCATCGAGCGCCTTTTGCAGGATATTCGAGACGGCCTGACCCATGCGTTCGATCCCGCGCAGGGCAGAGCGATTATCCTCATCCATGACGGCGAGGCTGCGCCGAGCGATATTCTTGGCAAGATCGCCGATCCTTTCAATGCCTCCGGCCAGCTTGATTGCGCCGATGACGTTGCGAAGGTCAGAGGCCATGGGCTGGCGCAGCGCGAGCATGCGCACGGCCTTGCCTTCGACCTCGCGCTCCAGGCGGTCCATTTCCACGTCGCGCTCGATCACGGTCTCGGCGAGCGCTGCGTCGCGGTTGACGACGGCGCGGGAGGCGTCGCGGATCATCGCTTCCGCGAGCCCGCCCATGCGCAACAGGTCGGCGGACAACTGGTCCAGTTCTTCGGTGAATGCGCTAACAATATGCTGCTGTCTGACCACGCTGTACCTCTTAGCCGAAACGGCCGGTGATATAATCCTGCGTCCTTTGTTCGGCAGGATTGGTGAAAATGGTTTCGGTGTCGCCGAACTCGACAAGCTCACCGAGATTGAAGAAGGCGGTTTTTTGCGAGACGCGGGCTGCCTGCTGCATGGAATGGGTGACGATGATGATGCAGAAGCGGAGCCGCAAGTCGTCGATCAATTCCTCGATCCGCGCCGTCGCAATTGGATCCAGTGCCGAGCAGGGCTCGTCCATCAAGATAACTTCCGGACTGATTGCGATAGCGCGGGCGATGCACAGACGTTGTTGCTGCCCCCCCGAAAGACTGGTCGCGGTATCGTTCAGGCGGTCTTTGACTTCGTTCCAGAGCCCGGCCTTTTGCAGCGAAACGCCGACCAGCTGATCAAGCTCGGCCTTGCTATTGGTCAGGCCATGAATGCGTGGGCCGTAGGCGACATTGTCATAGACTGATTTCGGGAATGGATTGGGTTTCTGGAACACCATGCCGACTTTCGCCCGCAGCATGACCGGGTCGATATCGGGCCCATTGATGTCCTGGCCATCCATCAGGATTTCGCCCTCGACTTCGGCGCCCTCGATCGTGTCATTCATTCGGTTCAGGCAGCGCAGAAATGTCGATTTCCCGCACCCTGACGGGCCAATCAACGCCGTCACCGCCTTGTCCGGAACACTGATCGAAATGTTCTGGATCGCGGTGGTTTCGCGATAGTGCACGCTAACATCGCGGCAGACGATCTTTGCGCCGCCAATGCCGCTCGCGCCTGCGTAGAAGACACCGCCCTGTCCCATGCCTACCATCTCCGCTCAAATCTGCGTCGCAGTAGCACAGCCACGAGATTCATGGCGATCAGAATAGTCAGCAGGATCAGGATGATCGCCGCTGTCATCGGCTCCCACGCGCGTTCGGACCCCGAGAACCATTTATAGATCAGTACGGGCAGCACTGTCGCTTCGTCGTTCGGTGAAGTCGGAACATCGCTGACAAAGGCGACCATTCCGATCAGCAGCAATGGCGCCGTCTCTCCCAAGGCGCGCGCCATGGCGATGATCGCCCCCGTGAGCATGCCCGGTGCCGCGAGTGGCAACACGTGATGGAACACGGCCTGCGATTTCGACGCCCCAAGCCCGAGCGCAGCTTCGCGCATTGAAGGCGGGACCGCGCGCAAGGCCGCACGCGAGGCGATAATGATTGTCGGCAGCACAAGCAGGCCAAGTACTAGGCCACCGACCAGCGGAACGGAGCGCGGCAGGTTGAATGTGTTCAGGAACAGGGCCGCCCCAAGCAGTCCGAAGATGATCGAAGGCACAGCGGCAAGATTGTTGATGTTCACCTCAATCGCACTGGTGAGCCGTGATTTGGCGGCGAATTCCTCAAGATAAATCGCAGCGAAGACGCCGACCGGGATCGCAAACAGGGCGGTCACCAGCATTGTGAACACTGATCCAACAATGGCCGCGGCTGCGCCGGCGAGCTCGGGATAGGTGCTATCGGCATTGCTAAAGAGAGACGTGTTGAAGCGGCGTTTGATCTTGCCCGCGTCCTGCATCAGGATCAGGATTGCGACCTGCCGCGTGCTGAGCTGGCGATCAGAACTCTGGCTGCCAAGGAAAATCGCGTCAACGGGGCGTGCGCCTTGCTCTCCAAGCTCGGGCACAGGACCCGCGAGATGATTCAGGACGAGGGACGCCCCGGCTGTATCCGAGAGCTCGAACAGGGCGCCAGACAGTGCCACCAGGATGTCCTCGTCCGCCGATTCGCTTGCGGCTAATTCATCCTGAAAAGAAATGAAATTATCTTGTCCGGCGTCGCTCAACCGGTACGCGCCGCTGGACAATTGCGCCAGCCGACCTGCCTCACCGATGCGGCTCGATCGATGCCGACGAATGTCATTTTTCAGATACAGATCGACATCATCCGACACAGCCAGATTGGACCGCAATGCGTCCTCGCTCGCCAGGTCGGCCGATTGAATACGCCGCAGGAGCGGTAACACAGCGAGCCGCGGCGTGAGTGCAAACAGGTCCGCCCGCGCTATCCGGTCGTCCGAGAGTTCGGGAAAGGTCGCGAGCAGATCAGACCGAATGGCGAGGTTCAGGTCGGTAACGTTCAGTTCCTCCTGTGCCTCAAACTCCGACACTGACAGCTCAACGATCAGCGTATGATGCGAGAATGCCGAAATGGCCCGCATGCCAATTGAGATCAACAGGATGACGAGGAATGTCACGGCGATGCCGATGGCGAGTTGTCCATACAGCTTGAACCGGCGCTCGGCCTGGTTACGGCGGCGCAGACGTGCGTCCTGAACGGACTTGGTGAGGGTGTCCGGCTCAGTCATAGGCTTCCCGGTACTTCTTCACGACGCGCAGGGCGATGAGATTGAAGGCCAGTGTGATCCCGAACAGCGTAAATCCGAGCGCGAAAGCCGAAATCGTTCGGGCGCTGTCAAACGCGGTGTCGCCGGTCAGCAGGGAGACGATCTGGTAGGTCACTGTGGTGATGTCTGATGTCGGGTCGAGCGTGATCAGCGCGCGGCCTCCGGCGGCCATGACGACAATCATCGTCTCGCCAATTGCGCGCGACACAGCGAGCAGGATGGCGGCGATAATGCCGGGGAGCGCTGCGGGCAGGACGACTTGCTTGATCGTCTCGGATTTGGTTGCGCCGACGGCAAGCGCGCCATCTCGCAAGGGCTGCGGCACCGCATTGATCACATCGTCCGACAGAGAGCTAATGAAGGGAATGATCATGACGCCCATGACCAGCCCTGCGGCGAGCGCGCTGGTCGGCTGTGCTGCCAGGAAATTATCCGGCGTGAAAGGAAGCGCGTTGAGCCATTCTGCAAACCCGCGCACCAGCGGAGCGATCAACGTCGCAGCGAAGAAGCCATAGACAACCGTTGGAATGCCAGCGAGCAGCTCAAGGATCGGCTTTACCCAGCTGCGAAAGCGCGGGCTGGCATATTCGGAAAGATAGATCGCGGAGAACAACCCCACCGGGACTGCCACGCACATGGCCAGCAGTGCAATCATGAACGTGCCGAAGAAGAGCGGAACGGCGCCAAAATTCTGCCCCGTCTGAGCGTTCCAGTTGGTTCCGAACAGGAATTCGAACACGCCGGGACCGTCTGGCAAGCTGAAAAAGCGAATGGTTTCATAGACCAGAGACAGAACAATACCGACCGTGGTCAAGATAGCGATTGCCGCACAAATGAAGAGAAGCGCCGTAATTGTACGTTCGACATACACTCTCGCCGGGAAGCTGCGATTCAATTGGCGACGACCCAGATAGAAGCCGCCAAAGGCCGCCGCTATGGCCACGGTCATCGTGACCAGACGCGCTTGTCCCTCCAAGCTTGCATATCGATCCACACTGGCATCGAACAGGATATTGCCGGTATCATCGATGATGCGGTGGCCTGCATAGGTGGCGACGCGTTCGACGAACAGTGCGACTTGCTCTGGCCCGCGGGCGACGAGATAGTCTGGCAGTTCACCGCGAAGCGTTTCGCGCACATGACCTTCGCCGAACAGCAGATAGGCAAGGAAAACGATCGCAGCTGGCAGAATGGCACAGAAGGCCAGAAAATAGCCGTGATAATTCGGTTGAGAATGCAGCCGCGCTCCGATTGTCGACCCGATCGGCAAAGCGCCCACTTCGGTTCGGCCAAATGAGAACGCGAAAAAGCCTGCCGCGGCCAGAGGTGCGATCAACAGCCACCCGATCGGGAGATGTCCAATGGTCTGCAGCATGAAGCGATCGGTCGTTACAACCCGGCGCTCTTACCCTGTCTCGTTGACACATATGTGACATTCACTGAAGCGCTCGGGAATTCCGCGCCGCATCAGAACGGAACAGGACATTCCAGCTGAATCGTCTGGCCGTTTTCCGGGTGTGGAAAAGCAAGAGACTTCGCGTGCAGGCAAAGGCGTTCATGTGCCGTCCCATCGCCGTAAAACACATCGCCAAGGATGGGATGGCCGAGGCTCGCCATGTGCAGGCGCAGCTGATGCGACCGGCCTGTTTTTGGCGACAGCAGAACGCGCGAGACGGAGTCCCGGCGCTCAAGAGTGCGCCAATGCGTGATCGCCTCGCGGCCTGCCGGGTCCAGATGCCTCAACGGTCGTTGCAGGGAATGTTTCGCAATCGCTGCATTGATCGTCCCTTCATCCGACTGAGGTGATCCTTCGACAAGCGCTTCGTACTGTTTGCTCACAATGCGTTTCTCAAATGCCATCGAAAGCGTGCGCTGGGCGTCCTTGGTTCGCGCGAAAATCATCAGGCCGGACGTATCCATATCCAGACGGTGAACGATCAGCACCTCGCCATGACGCTGGCTCAGGATCGAGCTCGCGCAGACCGCTTTTTCCGGGCCGCGACCGGGTACGCTGAGCAGACCGCTCGGCTTGTCACAAGCCACCAGCCAGGCGTCTGAATAGACGGTCGTAAGCGACTCAGGCGGCGGCGGTGTATAAGGCTTAGGTGTCCGGATCATCGGGCAGTCGCGGCATCCAGATCCCGAATGCGGTGCCTGCTCCTTCGACGCTCTCGACGGCAAGGCCGCCGCGATGGCGGGCCATGATATGTTTCACAATCGCAAGCCCGAGACCGGTGCCTTCAATTTTACCGCCGCGGCTCTCATCGACGCGATAGAAACGCTCGCCAAGCCGGGGCAGGTGCTGTTCTGAAATCCCTTCACCATTGTCGGTCACGCGAACCCAGACCGCGGGAACTTCGGTCGAGGCGTAGGGCTGCAACAGAACAGCGCGCTTGGCATCTGGGGATTGGCGGCTGCACGCTGCCGCTGCATCAGCCATGGTCGGCGCTTCGCCCATCAGGATCTGAACTTCGCCATCCTTGCGCGCGTATTTGATCGCATTGCTGGTGAGATTCTGGATGACCTGCGTTATTTCATCACTGTCGGCGATAACGCCAACGCGTTTTTGCGGGCCATCAAAGCGCAGGTTGATGCCTGCCTCTTCTGCGAGGGGTTTCAGCGCCAGGCTGATCTTGCGCGAGAGGTCAACGATATCGACCTGGGTCTTAGGATGGCGATGCTCACTGAATTCGATGCGAGAGAGCGATAAAAGGTCCGCCACGAGACGTTTCATGCGCTCCGTCTGCTGGCCCATAATGTCGAGAAATCCGTCCCACGCGTCTTTATCGTCTTTGGCGGGGCCGCGCATGGTTTCAATAAAGCCGCCAATCGCTGTCAGAGGCGTGCGGAGCTCGTGGCTGGCATTGGCCAGGAAGTCGGCGCGCGCGCGCTCGGCCCGGCGGACGGCTGTCAGGTCCTCGAAGACCATGATCACGGCGCCCGGCTCAAGGCCAGCCCGAATGTGCGCCATCCAGACCTCAGCCTCGCCATGCTGGGTAAACTCAACCCGCTCTTCTGCGCCATTTCGGGCCACGCGTTCGGCGGCCGCCAGCAGGTCCGGCTGTCTCAGCATTGCACTCGGAAACGGGCGCGCGGCGCTGTCGATCCGAAACAGGTTACGCGCATGCACATTTGCGGTGGCAACGGAGCCATCTGGCGCGATCAGGAGGGCGGGAAGCGGCAGCGCCAGCACGAACGGCTCGACGGCATCGGAAGGGGCAGGGGTCAGGTCGCTGTGTTCGGGGTCGACATCGACGCTGGCAATGTCGCGGCGCCCACTTGGCGCAGAGCCGACAAAAAACGCGAGCGCCCCGGTCGACATCACAACGGCGCCGGTGATCCATTCGACAAAACCAAGCGCACCGGTTACGTAGAGTAAACTCAGCACGGCGGTCGCGCCCAGCGTCAGGACCAGAAAGTCGCGGATGCGTCGCGGCGGATCCGGCTGGATTTGTCTGTCGTCCTGTGACATGACCGCCCCGTTTTTCCGATCCAATTGGTCTGTATGGGTCTTCAGCGCGTATACAGGGCATGGCGTGATGAGCAAGTCTGAAAGCTTTTTTATGATTATTGAAAAACGATAATTTTTTGTTGACAGTCGAGTAGGGCGGGCGTAAAGCCTCGGTCCAGACGTATGAGGGATAAATGAAGCAGGCAGGTCTCGTTCTTGGTGTTCTTGCGCTCGGCGCATGCTCAACCGTGCCAAGTCTTCCCAGTTTAGGCGGGGAACCGCTGGTTGTGTTTCCGGTCGCCCCCGATGCGCCCGAGACCTGGGCGATCATGGGTGTGTCAGGCGAGTCGCCCGATTCCAACTGGCTGGCGCAATTCAACGATCCGATGCTGATGGAGCTCGTCAATGAGGCGCTGGCGGCCAATCCATCGATCCGGTCGCAGTATTACGCTGTCGAAGCTACCCGTGCTCAATCGCGCAGCGTGTATGGCCGGACCCTGCCAAACGTGTCCGGATCCGTGTCCGGTGGCGGCACCAGCACTTATATTCCGACAACAGATTCCCGCACAGACAACTCGACCTTCGGGGTTGGTCTCGACCTCAGTTGGGAAATCGATCTGTGGGGTCGGCTGCGGGCCAGCATCAATGCGGCAGAAGCCGACCTGATCGCCAGCGAAGCAGATCTGGCCTCAGCCCGACTGGCGCTTGCTGCCCAGACCGCCTCGGCCTGGTTCGATTTGAATGAAGCCCTCGCGCAAGAGCGGGTGGCGGTTCAGACATTTGAGGCGCGTACCCGCGCGCTTGAGCTGACAGAGCGGCGCTTCTCGCGCGGACTTGC
Organism: Henriciella sp.; assembly: GCA_041984335.1. Classification (GTDB taxonomy): domain Bacteria; phylum Pseudomonadota; class Alphaproteobacteria; order Caulobacterales; family Hyphomonadaceae; genus Henriciella. The sequence continues at coordinate 412,796 of JBHIYI010000001.1, forward strand.
CACAGCGCTTGATGTCCGCACGGCCCGCACCACACAGGCGTCCGCCGAAGCGTCTATTGCCGGGCGTCGACAGGCCAGCGGAAATGCCTCACGTCGTCTTGAAATTCTGCTTGGTCGATATCCGTCGGCAGAGCTCGATGCGCTGGCGGAGCTGCCATCGCTGGATCCAATCACAGCTGCCGCGAGCCCGGTGCTGCTTCTGTCTCGCCGTCCAGATATCGCTGCTGCTGAGGCACGCGTGACAGCGGCGGGACTACGGGCCGAACAAGCGCGACTTGCCATGCTGCCCGGATTACGCCTGACCGGATCGGTATCCAATACGGAAACAGATCTCGCCGATGCGCTTGACCCGAGCCGCGTCGCAGCGCGCCTGATCGCCAGCCTGACGGCTCCGATCTTCAATGGTGGTGCGCTGGATGCCGACCGCGATGCCGCGGTGGCGCGCGCCCGAGTGGCGGTTGAAAATTATGCTGCGACGACGCTGACGGCGTGGCGCGAAGTTGAAGATGCGCTCGCCGCAGATTCGCTGTTGGCGCAACAGGAAAATGCGCAAGTGCGAGCCTTGGAAGAAGCTCGCCTGGCCGAAGAGCTGGCAACGCGTCAGTACACAAATGGCCTGGTGTCGATCTTCAACCTGATCGATTCCCAAACCCGACGCCTGAATGCTGAGAGCAACGTGATTGCTGCGCGCTCAGCCCGGGCGTCCAATCGAGTAAGTTTCCATCTTGCTCTCGGTGGCGGTTTGCCTGTGGCAGAGCCTGCAGCCCCCGACACCGCGAGCGTCAATAGCCCGGAAGTGGCAGTCCTCCCATGAGTCGTATTATTTCAATCTTTTTAGTCGTCCTCGCTTTGGCGGGTATGGGGGCTGCTGCCTTCATGACCATTCAGATCCTGAAGCCTGAACCTGAGCAAGCCGACGAAAAGTTTGCTGGCCTTTCAGTGTTTGCGGAACGCGTTGAGCGCGAAGACCTCAATTTCACGGTGAATGCGCAAGGCGAAGTCAGACCACAGCGCGAAATCGTGATCTCGCCGCAAATTGCCGGACGGATCGCTTTCGTCTCGCCTGACTTTATCGACGGTGGCTTCATTCGGCGCGGCCAGGTGCTGGTGCGTCTCGAAACGGCGGACTACCAACTCGCAGTGGTTCGCGCCCAGTCGGGCGTTGCCAGCGCTGAGCAACGCCTCGCCCGCGAAATAGCGGAAGCCGAAATCGCGCGTCAGGACCTGGAAAATCTCGGAATCACCGACTCCAGCCCGCTCGCCCGTCGTGAGCCGCAAATGGCAGAGGCTGAAGCAGCTCTGGAATCGGCGAAAGCGCAGCTTGCGGATGCTGAGCTTGCATTGAGCCGGACCGCGGTGGTTGCGCCGTTTGATGGGCGCGTGCGCGAAGAGAATGTCGAAATTGGTCAGTATGCTTCCCCCGGGCAATCGCTCGGTCGAATTTTTGCAACAGATGTGGTCGAGGTTGTCCTGCCAATCACTGACGAGCAGCTTGGTCAGCTGGGATTGCCGCTGGCCTTTGCGGAGACCGCGTCCGTCAGAGGGCCACGCGTCGTCTTCTCGGCACCGGTTGGCGGGGTTGATCGGCAATGGGAAGGGCGCGTGACGCGCTCGTCCGCAGCTGTGAACTCGCAGACCCGATTGATCAATGTGATTGCAGAACTGGATGATCCTTATGAGTCTGGCTCTGACAATGGCGCGCCGATGGCGCCGGGCCTGTTCGTCTCTGCAGAGATAGACGGGACCAGGATCGAAAACTTGCTCGTGGCCCCACGTTCGGCCATTCGCGGCGGTAACAACATCTTTATTGGCGAACCGGAAGCGGGCGAGCTACGCATCTTCCCGGTCGATCTGGTCTACAGTTCGGCTGACGGAGCTTGGTTCCGCAGCAACGATGTAGAGGTCGACGATCTCGCCATTGTCAGCCCGATCCGCGGCTCGAATGACGGCATGAGCATAACAATTCTCGAACGCCTCGAAGATGGGACGATCAAGAATCACAATGAGGCGGCAGAGTCTGCGGCCAACGGAAGTGAGCAAGACGGTGTCGCCGATGCGGCGGGCGAAGTGATCGCTTCAACAGGTGATGGAGGCCAATAATGTTCGGCATGGTATCCTGGTTCGCGCGAAACGCGGTTGCAGCCAATCTCTTAATGGTCGTCGCCTTCATAGGCGGCGTGCTTGGCTTCAACTCGATGGAACGCGAAATGTTTCCGGTCGTTCCGGTCGCCGGCGCCTCGGTCACGATGACGTGGAATGGCGCGTCGCCACAGGATGTCGAAGAACAGATCATCACCCGGATCGAGGAAGCCGTCGCAGATATTGACGGGCTCGACCGCATTACTTCAGTCGCGCGCGAAAGCTTCGCCGTGGTCAATATTCGCGGCCGCGATGATATCGACATGCAGGTCTTCATCGACGAGATCAAACTTCGCGTTGATCAGATTAATAATCTGCCGCAGGCGGCGTTCCAGCCGCAAGTGCAACGCTGGGAACAGCGTGACTGGTATTTCGGCATGGCCATTCATGGCGATGTCGATGCCCTGACCCTGAAGCGGGTAGCCGATGATGTCCGCGATGATATTGCCGAGATCAGCGGCGGCGAACTCGCCGTACTCAACGCGACGCTTCCTGAAGAGGTTTCCATCGAAGTTTCCGAGACGGCGCTGCGCCAATATAATCTCAGCTTCTCGGAGGTCGCTCAGGCGATCCGCCAATCCTCGCTCAATTCATCCGGCGGGCAAATCAGATCCAATGTTGGAGATGTCTCGATCTCGTCGCGGGCGCTTGCCGATACGCAGGAGCAGTTTGAGAACATCATCGTCCGCCAGTCCAATGCGCAAGGCACCATCCGGGTCGGCGATGTGGCTGAAGTGATAGATGGGTTCATCGACGCAGATCTGGACGCCACGTTCGATAATCGCCCGACGGCCTTTGTCATGGTGGTCCAGCCAGACAAGATGGACATTGTCACCTACGCGAACAATTTCCGCGACTATATCGAGCGCGCCAATAATCCAGCTTCGGGCATCCTACCGGACGGGATGCAGATCGATATTCTCTGGGATAATTCGCAGCCCTTCCAGGCGCGGATGAAGCTGATTTCTGAATCGGCACTGCTCGGCGCCGTGCTCGTGATGCTGGTGCTTATCCTCTTCCTGCGGCCGATCGTGGCCTTCTGGGTGACGATTGGGATCATCACCGCGTTTGCCGGCGGGATCATGCTGATGCCGTTATTCGGCGTATCCTGGAACGTTCTCTCCACGTTCGCTGTGCTGCTCGTGATCGGGGTTATTGTCGACGATGCCATTGTCGTCGGCGAGAATATTCACCGAGAGGTCGAGAGTGGACGAAGGGAAGGCCTCGACGCCGCGATTGTCGGCACTCAGCTGGTGCTCAAACCTGTCGTGTTTGGCGTCATTACGACCATCATCGCGTTCGCGCCATGGGCATTGCTCACTGGACCAACGCGGGCCTTTACACAACAAATCACCTTTGTGGTGATCGCCTCGCTCGTCTTCTCGATCATCGAATGTATGTTCATTCTTCCGGCGCACCTCTCGCACATGAAGAAAGAGGACAAGACCAAGCAAAACGCCCTGGCGCGGTTCCAACAGCGCATCGCAGACAGCCTGCTCTGGTTTGCGCAATATATCTACAAGCCTGTGCTCGAGTTCGCCCTGCGCATGCGCTATGCGACGATCGTTTTCTTCTTCATCGTGTTTGCGTTTGCGATCATGCTGGTTGGCAATCGCATCGTACCCTTCAAGTTCATGCCGGAGATTGAAAGCGACCTTGTGCAGGTCACGATCGATATGCCGGATGGCACGCCCTTCTCGCGGACATTGCAGGTTCGTGATCAACTCGCCGCAGGCGTGACAACGGCCAAATCCCAGCTCGACGCAAAATGGGACAGTGAGATTAATCGGGTCGTCGGAGACTATGATGGCGGCGTCGTGAACGGTGCGTCTATCGTTGCGTCTAATAGCCAGGTTCGTGCCTGGATTGGCCTTGTGCCGCCGGAAAACCGCCCGGAACTGCTCTCGACCCGTGAGATTTCAGAGACCATCCGCGAACTGGTCGGCCCGATTCAGGACGCGGAGGAGATCGAATTCGATTTCACCGATAATGAGAGTGATACTGGGGTCCGATTTGCGCTGAACCATGAAAACCTCGACCGATTGAGGGAAGCCTCTGCCGTGGTCCAGGAACAGCTCGCGACTTATGCGGCGGCTTACGATATTGGCGACAATCTCACCGCCGCAGCCGACGAGTTACGCATCGAGCTTAAGCCCGGCGCAGAAGCTCTCGGCGTGACTCTCGCTGATGTCTCGCGACAAGTCAGACAGGCATATTTCGGTGAGGAAGTGCAACGCCTTCCACGTGACGGTGAGGATGTGCGCGTGATGGTTCGCCTGCCGAAATCGGCGCGGACCGACCTCGACAGTCTCGACAACCTACGCATCCGGACGGCGGATGGCCGCGAGCTCCCGCTGACCCAGGTCGCCGAGTTTACCTACGCGCCCGGAATCAACCGAATTCTGCGCCGGAACCGGACTCGCTCTGTATCGGTGTTTGCCGAAATCAAAGGCGATGGTGGTCGCGGTCAGGTCATGGCCGACATGAACGTCAATTTCTGGCCTGAGTTTGAGAAAACTTTCCCGGATATAGAACGCGACGCCGCAGGCGGGTTTGAGGAAGAACAGCGTTTCTTCAACGAGCTTAATATGCTCGCCGTGGGCGCCATTGTCTGCATGTATATCGTGCTCGCAATTGCGTTCCGCTCTTATGCGCAGCCGCTCCTGCTGATGACCGCGATTCCGTTCGCGCTGACAGGCGCGATCCTCGGGCACGCAATAACCGGCACCTCCATGGCGATGTTCTCGATCTTCGGGATCGCTGCTGCGGCAGGGGTTGTGATTAATGACAACCTCGTCCTCGTCGATTTCGTCAATCGAAAACGGGAAGAGGGAGTCGGCGCTGTGCAGGCGCTGGTTGATGCAGGTGTGTCGCGTTTCCGGCCGATCCTGCTGACCTCGGTCACGACCTTTGTCGGGATCCTGCCCTTGATTGCAGAGCGGTCCATGCAGGCGCAGTTCCTCAAACCAATGGTCATCTCGCTTGGATACGCGGTTGCATTCGCAATCTTCGTATCCTTGCTGCTGGTGCCGACACTGTATGCTGTTGGTGTCGAGGTCGGGCGCGTGTTCAGATGGAGCTGGGGCGGACGTCCATATCGCAAGATCGGCGAGTCCTATACGGGCGAAGTCACGATCGACAGCGAAGAACTGATCGGCACAAGCGGCGGTCATGCGCAGCCTGCGCCGGCAGAATAGACAATTCAACTCATTACGACTGGTTTCAAGTTCAGGGAGAATACCATGAAGCAAATACTTTTGGCAGGTGCCGCGGCGGCTGTGCTCGCAGCGTGCGGCGCACAAGAAGCGACACAAACAGCCGCGCCGTCCAGCGCAGATTCTGCAGACGCCGCAAAAGCCGAGCGCGAGGTTGTCACAGCCTCGCGGGATGACTGGGGCGAGTTCGGTCTCGACCTCTACTCCCTCGACACTTCAGTCGCGCCTGGCGATGACTTCTTCAGACACGTCAATGGCACTTGGTATGACGAATTTGAAATGCCGGCCGACCGGACGCGCTATGGTGCGTTCTCGCTTCTGCGCGAAAAGTCCGAGCAGCGGGTCAAATTCATCATTGATGACTTGGCAGAGGCAAAACCGGATCCTTCGACGCTCGAAGGCAAAGTTGCAGCCTTTTACAACGCATATGTCGATACCGACGCCATCGAGGCGGCTGGCCTCGCGCCGGTTCAGCCCTACCTGGATCGCATTGTGGCGATTGAGAGCAAGGAAGACCTCGCTTCGATCATGTCGACCGTCGGCTACTCATCGCCAATTGCTGGCTGGGTCGATGTCGATTCCAAGGATACCGAGAATTACATTTTCTATGTCACGCAAGCCGGCCTTGGTCTGCCGGATCGGGACATGTACCTGACCGACGAAGGCAAGAATGTTGAGACCCGCGAAGGGTATCTCACCTATCTCACCTTCCTGCTGGAACAGGCTGGTTATGAAGATCCTGCCGACGCGGCCGCGCGCGTCCTCGCGCTCGAAACCGAAATCGCCAAGGCGCATTGGGATCGCACCGTCGGTCGCAACCGCAACCTGACCTATAATAAAATGTCCAAGGACGAGATGCTCGCCCTTGCAGGGGACTTCCCGCTTGCCGCGATGCTCGATCAACTCGGGCTTGGCGATCAGGAACAGTTTGTGGTTCGCCAGGTGACGCCTGACGCGGACGAGATTGCCGAACTCGGACTCTCCGAGGAGCAAGTCGAGAAGATTTCAGGCGGCGGTATTGCCGGTATTTTCGACGTCATGAACACTGCTTCCCTTGACGACTGGCAGGCTTATCTGACGGCGCATCTCTTGTCTGATTTCGCGTCAGTTCTGCCGAAGGCCATCGATGATGCATCGTTCGAATTCTACGCCAAGCAATTGCGCGGACAGGAAGAGCAGCGCCCTCGCTGGAAGCGCGGTGTTCAAGCTGTCGAAGGGGCGCTGGGTGAGGCCGTCGGCAAGGTCTATGCCGAGCGTTACTTCCCGGCAGAGAACAAAGCAGCGATGGACGAGCTCGTCGCAAACCTGCGGCTCGCCATGGCTGACAATTTGAACGAAATCGACTGGATGGGTGAAGACACCAAAATCCAGGCGCGGGACAAGCTGTCCAAGTTCACGCCGAAGATTGGCTATACCGAAAAGTTCGAGACCTATGATGGGCTCGAAGTTGGAAACAGTGCGTTCGAAAACTCGATTGCGGCCAATACCTGGGCGTTCGAGGATATGCTCTCCCAACTTGGTCAGCCGATCGATAAGACCGAATGGTTCATGCTGCCGCAGACCGTCAACGCCTATTACAGTCCGAACCGCAACGAGATTGTGTTTCCGGCCGCGATCCTGCAGCCGCCATTCTTCAATCTTGCTGCAGATCCGGCGATTAATTACGGCGCCATTGGCGGGGTCATCGGGCACGAGATTGGTCACGGCTTCGATGATCAGGGCTCCAAGTCTGACGGCGACGGCGTGCTGCGCGACTGGTGGACACCAGAAGACAAGGCCGCCTTCGAAGCACGCACCGATGCGCTGGTGGGCCAGTATAACGGGTTCTGCCCGCTCGACGATGGCGAGACCTGCGTCAATGGACGCCTGGGTCTAGGCGAAAATACCGGCGACCTTGGCGGCCTCTCGATGGCCTATAAGGCTTACAAGATGAGCCTCGACACCAATGGCGATGGCGAAATCAGCGCGGACGAGGAAGCGCCGGTGCTCGGCGGCTATACCGGCGATCAGCGGTTCTTCATGGCCTGGGCGCAAGCCTGGCGGAACAAGTATCGCGAGGAGGCACTGCGTCAGCAGCTCATTCGTGGACCGCACAGCCCGCCATATTACCGCGTCAACGGCATCGTTCGCAATTTCGATGAGTGGTATGAAGCTTTTGATGTCGGTCCAGACAATGCGCTCTACCTCCCACCGGAAGAACGCATCCGGATCTGGTAGGTCAATGAGCAGATAAACCAGAAGGGCGACCCAGGCGGTCGCCCTTTTTTGTACCGCGCGAAAAAAAACTCCGTCTACCTATGGTTTGTGCAGCGCACACTGGCTTATGGCTTGTTTCGGGCACAAAATGATGGGTGAGTGAAACGATGCCGAAGCCAAAAACGGTGTGCGCATATTTTGACAGTCTGGCTCCACATCAAGGCGCGATCGCCATTGCGCTTGAAGGCGCAATCAAGAAACACTGGCCACATCTGACGGTAAAGCTGGCCTGGGGGTTTCCATGCTGGAGCGGCAATGAGCGGGTGTTTTCAGTGGTCGGGCAGACGGACCGCTGCAACTTGCAACTTTGGCAGGGTGCGGCGCTCGCGGATGATTATCTCGAGCGAATTGAAGGCACTGGCAAATCATTGCGGCATGTCAAAGTTTACTCGGTTGATGATGTGAATGATGAGCTGATCGACATCATGGACCGCGCTGTGACACTGGATGCGACCGCGCCGCAGCGGGTGCGTTAGCGTTTATCGGCGACAACAATTAAGAGGTGACTTGACGCAGGGGCCTATTCCGCCCCATTTGTTCGCAGCTGCACAATATATGCAGATTTTTTTTGCTGAAGGAGTTTTCCCATGTCTGATACAGATCCCGTTGTTATCGTCGGAATGGCGCGTACGCCGATGGGAGGGCTGCTCGGAGATTTGTCCGCGATGTCGGCCAATGAGCTAGGCGCGATTGCGGTGAAGGCCGCTGTCGCAGAGGCGAAACTCGGCGCCGATGAAGCCGACGAAATCATCATGGGTAATTGTCTCCCAGCTGGACAAGGCCAGGCTCCCGCACGTCAGGCGGGCTTCAAGGCCGGCATGGACAAAGGCCTGGAAGCGACGACCATCAACAAGATGTGTGGCTCCGGCCTACAGGCGGCTGTCATGGGGCGTCAGTCGATTGCCTCCGGCGACGCGAACATTGTCATTGTCGGCGGAATGGAAAGCATGACCAATGCGCCGCATCTCCTTGATGTCCGCAAGGGCCATAAATATGGCGACATGGGTGCCAAGGACCACATGGCCCTTGATGGCCTGACAGATGCGTATGCTGGCGGCCCGATGGGCGTTTTCGCGGACATGATCGCTGAGAAATACCAGTTCACGCGTGAGCAGCAGGACGCCTACGCACTGGAAACGCTGAAGCGCGCGCAGGACGCAACCGAGTCCGGCAAGTTCAAGCGCGAGATTGCCCCCGTGACGATCAAGAGCCGTAAAGGCGAAACAACGGTGGATACGGACGAGCTTCCGCGCACCGCGCGCCCCGACAAGATCCCAAGTCTGCGTCCGGCCTTCAACAAGGATGGCACAGTGACTGCTGCCAATGCATCGGCCATTTCCGATGGCGCGGCTGCCCTGGTGCTGATGAAGGAATCAGAAGCGAAGAAGCGCGGCCTGTCGCCGATTGCGAAAATCGTCTCGTCCTCCAGCCACGCCCATGAACCGGAAAACTTCACCACCGCACCCGTTCCAGCCATGGAAAAAGCGCTGGCAAAAGCGGGGTGGTCGAAAGATGATGTGGGCCTCTGGGAGATCAACGAGGCTTTCGCGGTCGTCCCGATGATTGCAATGAAAGAGCTGGGGCTCAGCCATGACAAAGTGAACGTCAATGGCGGCGCCTGTGCGATGGGCCATCCGATTGGAGCGTCTGGCGCGCGCATCCTGATCACGCTGCTCGCTGCGATGGAAGACCGCGACGTGAAAAAAGGCGTGGCATCGCTTTGTATTGGCGGCGGCGAAGGCATCGCCATGTGCGTGGAGCGGGCCTAACCGCCCTTGCTCGGCGAAAGCAAAATCACAGACCATTTCGTCGAACAGGCGGGATGGTGCGCAGACCTTGGGTCGCCCTTCACGGCGGAGCTGCTGAGGCGGTTCGCGGCTGACTTTGAAGCCGGCGGTCCGGTCCATACGATTTGCGGCGACTGGCCCACCAATCCGCGCAAGGATGCGCTTGGCCTGCGGCTGGCGGGCGCGCTGCATCACGCCGTGCTGAGTGGTCGGTCCGAGCCGCTCGCCGCGGTCTATCCGGCGCGCGCTCCGGACTGGGATATGGATAAGGTCTGGCCTGTGGCCCGCGCCTGGCTGAACGACAACACAGCGCACGTTCGCCATTTTATCGAGCGCCCGCCGCAGACTAATGAGACGCGCCGGTCGATCATCCTCTTGCCAGGCTTCCTGAAACTCTCAGCGCGGTTTCGCCAGCCCCTGCACCTGCTCGAGCTTGGAGCCAGCGCCGGCCTCAACCAAAATTGGGACCGCTTCAATTATCAGACTGAGAGCTGGCAGCGCCGCGGCAAGAGCGACGTCACGATCAAGACCGATTGGCGCGCGGCGGTGCCCGAGCACCTGGACGCAGATATTGAGGTGGCGACGCGCCAGGCGTGTGACTTGAATCCTGTCGACTTGTCTGACGCGGAACAGGCGATCCGCTTAAAATGCTATACATGGCCGGATCAGACCGAGCGGCTCAACCGACTCGACGCGGCGATCCACCTCGCGCAGGCGACCGGCACCACGGTTGAGAAAGCCGACGCGCTTGCCTGGCTGAAGGAGAAACTGGCCAGCCGGCCGAAGACCGGTGTGACCGTGATCTATCATTCCGTCTTTCTGATTTATCCGCCTCGCGATGTTATCGCAGCCATCATGGAAACGATCCGTGCCACTGGCGCGGACGCAACGGAGCAAGCGCCCTTGGCATGGCTGAGCTATGAATCAGAAGCCCTGTTCAACGGCGACACACAAAGCCCGAAAATGCGCGCGCGTCTCGAAACTTGGCCGGGCGGCGCAGTCGAGACGTATGCCGAGTCAGACGGCCACGTCACCTATGTCGAGGATTACTGAGCATCGCGCGCCGACAGAGCCTCGTCGAGCATTTGCGCACAGATTGACTGTAGCGCATCGCGCGCTGCTGCTGAAAACTGATTGGTGTTGGCAATCACGACCCGGTCGAGCTCTGGCGCAATAACGATGCGAGAGGTCCACATCGTGTTCGAGCCATTGTGCAGATATAGTCTGCCATATTTGGGGTCATAATAAACGATCCAGCCCATGGCATAATCGCTGTCATCGTCCGGGTGCGGCGTGAAGAGCTTTTGGCGAACAGCGATCGGCACGATCTCACTGTCATCTTTCAGGAACTCCAGCGCCAGCGCCGCGTGTGCTTCCAGGCTGCCATGCAAAGTACCGGCTGGTCCAAGCACCATTGGATTGTCAGCGGTCTTGCCGCGTCCGACTGGATTGACGAAAGCCCCTAATATGTTTCGATGCCCCTGAAGCCCGGCTGGCGGTGGGCCAAAACCGAACTCGGTTCGGAGCGACTGAGGCTCCAATGCATCAAACAGGAACACCTGCATCGCTTGTTCCCAAGTGTTTGGCAGATCGTCCTGGGCCGTCAGAATGGCTTCGATGGCCGCCCCCGCGAGGATGTAGTTGAGATTGTTGTAGTCGAACACGTCAGGCGATTGGCTTGGCGGTTTGGAGAGTACGGTTTGCGCGATTTCGGCGCGTTGCTGCGAGACCGGGCGCTCATCACGTCGGCGGGCATTGTGCCAGAGACCGCCCATTTGCTGCAATCCGGACCGGTGCGCAAACAGGTCTTCGATGGTGATAGACTCCCAGGCCGGGTCCATTTCGTCGATCAGGTCCGGGAACAGCTCCGGAACCGTCGCCCGCCATTTCGCGAGGTCCTGTTCGACCAGCCTGGCATAGAGAAGCGCTGTGAGCGCTTTGGTGTTGGATCCCAGATGCCACATGTCTGAGACCTGAACCGGATCGTCCGATCCGCGCGCCCGCTCACCTGAAACGGCGCGATCGATGATGCCTTGCTTTGACGCACTCACCGCGCCGAGCGCGATCAGGTCGTACTCGGTTCGGACCTGGTCGACCTGGATTTGCAACTGGGTGCGAGCTGCTGGATCTTCCACCGCTGCATCCGAGGCGGGGAGTTGATCCGACTGGGGAACCGCTGGTTCGCACCCGAAAAGGAAGAGGCTGGCAAAGCCAGCGAGAGCAACGCGCGCGCTACCCCGCCGGGACATAGTCGCTGACCAGTCCCAGAGGGACCGCCGTGGTGCGTTTCGCGACATTGATGATGATGCGCGACTGAACGTCGGATACGAGTGCGGAGCCCAGCAGTTTTTCGCGCAGGAACTTGTCATAGGCATACATGTCAGTTGTGGTGACGCGGATGATATAGTCCACGGCGCCAGTGACAGTCATGCATTCCATGACCTCCGGCCATTTACGGACCAGGTTCTCAAAAGCTTCCAGGTTTTCCTTGCTCGGCAGAGCGAGTTTGACATTGGCCATGACTTCAAACCCAAGGCCCAGGGATTGACGATCAAGCAGGGTGACACGCCCCTGAATAATCCCCGCCTCTTCCATACGCTTGATCCGGCGCCAGCAGGGTGAGGACGACAATCCGACCCGTTCGGCAATATCCGCGACAGACAAAGACGCGTCTTTTTGAATCAGATCGAGAATCTTGGCATCAATCGTATCTAATGGTTCTGACAAAATTTCCCCCGAAATCGGCAAATGTGGGTACAATATTGCTCAATTTATCCTCAGTTTTGCAAAGAAGACAAGTATTTTCGCTAAATTGTTGGGATATATGACCTAAACGCAACACTGGAGAGGTGCGCCTTGGAACATCGTGAAGTTACGCTGGACGACAAATACGATCTTGTCGAGGGAAAAGCGTATATGACCGGAATTCAGGCGCTGGTGCGCCTGCCGCTTGATCAGAAGCGACTGGATCTTCAGGCCGGACACAATACTGCGGGGTTCATATCGGGCTATCGCGGGTCACCGCTTGGCGGGTATGACCAGCAGCTCCGCGCCGCGCAGAAATGGCTGGATGCGCATGATGTGAAATTCTGGGAAGGCCTGAACGAGGACCTCGGCGCGACGGCAGTCTGGGGAAGCCAGCAACTTGGCCTGTTCCCGGGGGCCAATCGCGATGGCCTGTTCGGGATCTGGTACGGCAAGGCGCCTGGAGTCGATCGCACTGGCGACGTTTTCAAACATGCCAACGCGGCCGGGACATCAAAGCTTGGCGGCGTGCTCGCTGTGCTCGGCGATGACCATATGTGCAAGTCATCGACCCTGCCGTCGCAATCTGAATACGCGATGCAGGATGCCGAGATTCCGGTGCTCAATCCGGCCTCGATTCAGGACGTCCTCGATTATGGCCTGCATGGCTGGGCGATGAGCCGGTTCACTGGTGGGTGGAGCGCGATGATCGCCCTGGCCGATACGATGGATAGCGGCGCCGTTGTCGATGTTTCGCTCAACCGCATGAATTTCGTGACGCCTGAATTCGACTTCCCGACCGATGGTGTGCACATGCGCCGGTCGGACCCGCCGCTCGAAAAAGAGCGCCGTTTGCGCGAATACAAGCTTCCAGCGGCGCAGGCCTGGGTCCGCGCCAATCAGCTGGACCGGGTAATTCTCCCGAGCGGCAAGCCGCGCGTGGGTCTGATCGTCACCGGGCAGGCCGCGCGAGATGTGTATGAGGCGCTGGCAGCGCTCGGCCTCACGCCGGAAGACGCCGGACGACTCGGCCTCACGATTTTCAAGGTTGCGATGCCCTGGCCGCTGGAGCCGGAAGGCATTCGTGCATTCTGTGCTGGCCTCGAGCGCGTGCTGGTGATCGAGCACAAACGTCCGCTCATCGAAGAACAATTACGTGCGGCGCTTTACGCGATGCCCGAAAAACAGAGGCCACTCCTCGAAGGTAAACGCACGGCGGACGGCAAACCATTACTCAGTCAGATTGGCTCAATCCCGGTGCCGGAAATTGCCAGCGCCCTGGCCGGCGTGTTGCCCAAAGGCTGGGATACAGCAAAGGCGGATGCCTATTTTGGGCGCGTTGGACGTGCCGGGGAAGCGGCGCGCACCAATGCGACGCCGACGGTGCGCACACCGCATTATTGCTCAGGCTGTCCGCACAATACCTCAACCGTTGTCCCAGAAGGGTCGCGCGCGCTGGCCGGTATTGGCTGCCACTATATGGCGAATTTCATGCCGGATCGAAACACTGACATGACCAGCCAGATGGGCGGCGAAGGGATCGCCTGGGTCGGGCAGCATTTCGCCACGGATGAGAACCACATGTTCGTCAATCTCGGCGACGGGACCTATTCGCACTCCGGCTCGCTCGCCATTCGGGCAGCGGTGACCTCCGGTGCCAATATCACCTACAAGATCTTGTACAATGACGCGGTTGCCATGACCGGCGGACAAACGGTGGAGTCTGGTCAGACGCCGCAGCAAATCGCCACGCAGGTCAAAGGGGAAGGCGTTGAGACTATCGTCATCGTGACCGAAGATCCAACCCGCTATGCGAACGTCAAAGGCTTGCCGCGCCGCGTGAAAATATATGATCGCGAAGACTTGGATATGGTGCAGCGGCAATTGCGCGACACGCCCGGCGTGTCGGTCCTGATCTATGACCAGATCTGCGCGACCGAAAAACGCCGCCGCTCGAAGCGCGGTCTGCGTGCACCAGACCGGACCCGCGTCTTGATCAATACCGAAGTGTGCGAAGGCTGCGGCGATTGCTCGCTCAAGTCGAACTGCCTGTCAGTGGAACCCGTTGAGACCGAGCTCGGTCGCAAACGGCGTATCAATCAGTCGACCTGCAATACCGATCTGTCTTGTATCAAGGGCTTTTGCCCAAGCTTCATGACGGTGACGGATGGTGAATTCACGGCCAAGGATGAGCCGCGACCTGAGATCGATACGTCTTATATTCCGCTGCCGGAGACGCCGAGCCTGGAGCGGGCCTGGAATGTCCTGTTTACCGGTGTCGGCGGAACCGGGGTGACAACCGTTGCGGCCATCCTGGCCATGGGCGCGCATGTCGATGGCAACGCGGCCTCAAGCCTCGATATGACCGGGCTTGCCCAAAAGGGTGGGCCGGTGCTCAGCCACCTGCGGTTTGCGCGCGAACCGGACATGATTTCGACCGGGCGGGTGCCGCCTGCCAGCACGGATTGTGTGATCGCCTGCGACCTCGTGGTCGCGGCTGGCGGCGACGCGCTTAACCTTATGGATGCCGATAAAACGGCGGCTTACGCGAATAGTGACGTCACACCGACCAGTGAATTCATTCGTGATCGGTCGAAAAAGTTTGAAAGCGATTTGCTGGCCGCGCGGGTCAAGCGTCAAGCGGCGGATTTCGCGGCGTTTGATGCCGAGGCGCTGGCGATCCTGTACTTCAATGACGCGATCTACACCAACATGATCATGGCGGGTTATGCCTGGCAGAAGGGCCAGATTCCGGTCTCGCTGCGCGGCATCTATCGCGCGATCAAACTGAATGGCGTCAAGGCGGATGACAATATGGCGGCCTTCGATGTCGGCCGGATAGCCGCTTATGATGCGGAGCGCCTGGAGCCGGCCAAGGACCCGCGCGGTCACATCGCGCCAATGAGCCTGGACGAGTTGATCGAAGATCGCGTCCAGCGGCTGATCTCTTTCCAGAGCCCGAAATATGCCGAACGCTATCGCGACATCGTTAATCAGGTGCGGGCCTCGGAGACAGATGCGGGGCTGGGTGAGCGTCTGACTGAAGCCGTGGCGCGTTATGCGTTCAAGCTGATGGCCTATAAGGACGAATACGAAGTCGCGCGCTTGTGGACTGATGGTTCATTTGATGCCTATCTCGCCAAGAATTTCAAAGGCGGGAAGCTGAATTACCATCTCGCACCACCAATTTTCTCCAAGACCGATGAGAACGGTCATCTGAAGAAGAAATCTTTCGGCGCCTGGATGAAAACCGGGTTCAAGATCCTCAAGCGGTTCAAATGGCTGCGCGGTACGCGGTTCGATCCATTCGGCTGGACCGAAGAGCGACAGATGGAGCGAAAGCTGCGGGACCAGTATCTCGACAATATGCTGCGGATGCTGCCGGATCTGTCAGCCAAGAATCTGGATCTCGCCGTCGAGATCGCGGAAATTCCGGATGAAATTCGCGGCTATGGTCACATCAAGGAAGAAGCGGTCTCCAAGGCCGCGGCGCGCGAAGCTGAGCTGTGGCAACACTGGCCAGATGGGACGTTGCCGCGCGCGAAAACGACACTGATCGCGGCCGAATAAAGCCGGGCGCATAGCCACAAAAAAAGGCCTCTGCTTGCGCGGAGGCCTTTTTCTGTTTGTGGTTTCCGGACTGCGCCTAGCGCGAGATCCGCAGGTCAGAGATCGATGTTGCGATCTTCTTGTAAGCTTCGGTCAGCTCTGCCGCGGTTTCCGGCTCAAAATAATAGTCTGTTCCAGACGCACAGTAGGCCAGGACATCCTTACCCGCTTGCGGCGCATTCAGCGCCACTGAATAGACTTTGACGTCCTTGGCTTTCATATTGTCGCAAAGATCACGGGCCTGGTCATCTGAGTCGCCCTGTTCAGGGAATATCTCTGCGTTGAAGGCACCATCGGTCATCAGGATCACGACTTTGGCAGAATCAGGCTCCGAGTAGGAAAGCGGCTCAGCGTCGCCGTCGAATACGGTCTTCCAGTCTTCGGCGACCAGATACCAGGTCCACGCGACGCCAAGATGACCCGCTGTCATGCCGCCCGCGGTGAGCGAATTGACATAGTTCTCCAGAACGGTCCGATCATTCGTCAGCTCGACAGGCTCATGTGACCGGCATTCATTGCCATCATATGTGCCATTATTCGGACGATTTGGATGTCCGACTTCCCACCATCCACCGTCTGAGTGGGAATCGTCTTCCACGAACCAAGCCTGACGGTGCGAAAGATACCCGCCATCCGTCGGAGAGGCGTCCGTGAACTTATCATCGCCATCGCGTTCCCAGACACAGGTCGAGGTGACCGTATAGGATGTATCATAGGGCTCCATACGGGTCGCCAGTCCGAGTGTGAAGGAGATCGTTTCGTCGAACAATTTGTCGCCGTCGCGATTGTCCTCTTCATAGGCGCGCAGGCGGATCGAGAAGTCGCCCATATCCCAGTCGCGGCCATTCCCGATGCCGGAGCCGCCATACAGGGCATAGGGCTCGCCATTCTCGTTACGGCTCGCCGACTCGGTACCGCTCAGCTGCAGCCGCATGCTTTCAACTTCGCCGTACAGGGTGTTTGAGCTGTCCAGCGTGACGGCAATCGTCAGATCATCGTCCTGCCAGTCCTCAATCTTGATGAAGGCGCCATCGCCGATTTCGGCGATGAGATCGCCGGTGTCGGTGTCATACAGACCGATATGCATTTCATCATAGAGGCTGCCCTCGGTCAGGTCAGATTCGCTGAACAGAGCTGGCACGGTATGTTCATAAGTCCGCGTCTCTGGCACACCGGTGACCTCTTCGAAGAAATCTCCGGCATTGACCATGGAATTATACGACACCATGGCGAGACGTGTGTCTTCGATGAGCTCAGCCGAAGCACCTTCCGGGAGCAAGACATCGATCGCCTCGATCGCAGCGGCCTTGAGGTTGGTGAGACGATTGGAACTGTTCATCGATCCCGAGACGTCGAACATGAAGGCGACATCGACCTTGTCGATCCCGTATTCCGACGCAGACGATACCCGAAACGGCATTTCGTCCCGGCCCACTACTTTGATCAGAGATGTGGTCTGTTCGCAGAGGATGCTGGCATCGATTTCCTCGGAGTTTTCCGTAACCACGACCGTTGTCGGGTCGCAGCTGAGACCACCCAGGCCGCCAATCTGCGCGTCCATGAATTGCTGGACCGTCAGCTTGATTTCATCGTTTGAAGCGCCCGTCTGCTTCACGCGCGCCGCGGCAAGGACAGCTGAGTCCATGACCAGCTGCACTTTGGCTTTGCGCTTCACCGTTTGCTGAAAATCAATCGCAAAGCCGGCAACTGCAACGATCGGGATGATCGACAGTGCGAACAGAATTGCGACTTGACCACTCTTATCACGGCCTAATTTGCTTATCGTACTCATCTCTTTCAACGCCGAAGCGCCCTAACGTTCCCTAACCCTCCTCTATAAAGGACTGTGTTTGATGGGCGGTTAGATTGCGAAGAGAGATTGCAAGGCGCGTTTAAGGGATTTGTTTACCATAACTGACGGTTTCCACTGGCCTTGGACGTCGAGTCATGGAAATGACCAGAGCATGCGACAGTATCTCGATCTTCTGCAGGATGTTCTCGATAATGGTGTGGCGCGCGGCGATCGCACCGGCACGGGTACGCTCGGCGTTTTTGGGCGACAGCTCCGGTTCGATCTGTCCGACCGGTTTCCGCTACTGACGACCAAGAAACTGCATTTACGGTCAATCATTGTCGAGCTGCTCTGGTTCCTGCGCGGCGATACAAACGTCAAATGGCTGCAGGATCGCAAAGTCTCGATCTGGGACGAATGGGCGGATGAAGACGGCGATCTTGGCCCGGTCTACGGCAAGCAGTGGCGCAGCTGGGCGGCGCCGGACGGTCGGGTGATCGATCAGATCCAGTGGGTGCTGGACGAAATCCGGACCAATCCCGACTCCCGTCGCATGGTCGTTTCTGCCTGGAACCCGGCGGATGTGCCGGATATGGCGCTGCCGCCCTGTCATTGTCTGTTCCAGTTCAATGTCATGAACGGCCGCCTGAACTGCCAGCTTTACCAGCGCTCTGCCGATGTTTTCCTCGGCGTGCCGTTCAATATCGCCTCCTATGCGCTTCTGACCATGATGATGGCGCGGGCGACCGGTCTGAAGCCGGGAGAGTTTGTCCACACATTCGGCGACACGCATCTCTATTCGAACCATATTGAACAGGCGCGCCTGCAGCTGACCCGTGAGCCCTATGAAGGGCCGCGTATGATCCTCAATCCGGACAAGACGGATCTGTTCGGCTGGGAATATGAAGATTTTGAGCTGATGGACTACACGTCTCACCCGCACATCAAGGCACCTGTCGCCGTTTGATTTTCACATCAGTGAACACATCGTTTCGCGCGATTCCCGCCTAAATTAATTGCGAGTGGCCGAACCCAGAAACCTTTGCTAAAAGGTAAACAAAGGGGAGTAGACCATGTCAGAAGCCACGTTCCAGACCTTCCTTACGTCAGGCTTATTCGTTCTCACCGCTTCAATCGGTTACCTTGCCTGGTCCGCCTGGCGCTGGCTTGACCGCGCGCGGGATATGGAGAAGGCCGCGCTTGTCGGGGTGGGCTATGAGCTGCGTATGAATCTGATGCGCATGATCCGCGAACTGGCGGGCGTCGCCGACGGTTCGGTACAGAGCGAGATTCAGCTTGTACCGGTCGTTCACCCGCAACTTGACGGCATCCTGGCGCGCCCGAATGAGGCCGACCGTGAAAGCCTGACCATGATGCGCGGGAATTATAATGAGCTGAATGCGCACAAGCAGACACTGCGCGCCGCCCTGTCTGGACAAGGCGATATTGCCGCGGCTGCGAATGTCGCGGTGGATGCAGTGATCGGATCGATTGCCACGCTGTATCTCTGGGAGGAGCACAAAGGTGCATCGCCCAAGAATGCGCGGTCGACCCGCAGCTGGCATGTGCGCGACTGGATGAAGGCGAATGAATTTCGCGCTGATCTGTTGCCCGGCCTGCACCTGCGGGACGCCGTGGTCGAGCGCCTTCGCACACTCGGAATGACGCTGACACCGCAGCCGCTCACCTACACGGCAAGTGAGTTTTACGCGATGCAATATGATCGCAAGGCCGATCGCAATGCGCCGTTCTGGAAGCGCAAGCCAAAGCCGGTGCCCGTTGTTTCTGACGAAGCAGAGGCAGAGCCCGACATCACGGATGAGGCTGAAACAGCCGTTGAGCCGGACATGGCGGCGGCGGAAGAGATCGCGCCGGAACCTGCTCCTGAAATCGAAGCCGAGCCAGAGCCCGTAGAAGAGCCGAGTGTCGACGCAGCCCAGTCTGATTTTTCCGACACCGCCCCTGAGGCCGAGCAGGTACAGCCTGAACCTGACCTGGAAGCTGCTTCAGATGCGGGTGACGCAGAAGAACCTGAACCGGTCGTCGAGACGGTCGACGTTGACCCAGATGATCGGTCAGCAGAGAAGCCGCAAACGCCTGAATCTGTTCACTGAATAATCGCCTTTTGGGGGACAATAACGCGCGGGAGATCGCAACAATGACGAAGAAATACTGGCTGAGCGGCGCGATTGCGGCAGCTCTTCTCACAGCGTGTTCGCAAAACACTGAAACTCCGAAATCGCCTGAAGAAACCGTGACCCAGGTGGCGGACGGCAACGCGGTCATGGCCAGCTTCCAGGCCGTGCTGGATGAGACGCTCACGGTTGAAGGGGCCAACGAAGCGGACCTGTCAGGGCTTGTGGCGGCTCTGCCGGACTATGCGTCCCTGACTTGGGACAGCCAGTCGTTCAATGCCGTCAACGGGGCGACCGAGTTTGAAAACCTCGCCTTCGGATTTGGCAGCGATCCACAATTCGGGTTGCGATTCGAAACGGCATCTGTCTGGGGTCTGGAGACCGAGCTGCTGGAGGCGCGTCTTTCCGGAGAGCGCTTGTCGGAATCCGGCCCACTCCTCACACGGCTTGAAGGGACAAATGTCTCCTATTTTGGCTTCGTGCAGGCTTTTAACGGGCTGTTCGACATGATCCTGGCGGGAGCCGGCGAAGAGCTGCCGGAAGACGTAGAGCTCGCTTTTGATGCGTTTGAAAGTAATACAGAGCGCGTGGTTGTGACGGGCGTCGCACTGCGGCCATGGGAATATGTCCCGCTGCCGCAAGAAACGCTGTCTGGCCTGGACGAAGACATCCCGGCAGAGGCCCTCAGCTTTGTTCATTTTGGCCAGCAGATGATCGCCGTTTCCCGCTCGATTGCGGTTGAAACCAGTGTCAGCTCGAATACGACTGCAAGCCTTAAAATGCGCCAGCCTGGGGCAGAGTGGAGCGCTGAGTTCGAGATGGGCCTGGTCGGTTCGCAAGATATTCAGGGCTTCGATGTCGGCACCTATCTGGTGCAGGACTATGTTGGCAGTCAGACAAATGAATATTCCAGCTCCAATTTGCCGGGAGAGATGGTCACCATGTCCGGCTTCCCGGCGGGATTCAGCCTCGCACAATCTGAAAGTTATGGCCTGTCCACGGTAACCGATTTGCGCCTGGACAAGGTGATGGGATTTCTTGCCCGGTCTGAACTGCCCGGCATGGATGAACGCGACTTGCTCAGCCTCGGCCGATGGGGCCTGACCGATTATCAGGCGCAGTTGAATGATCGGGAGATCATCACTGCCGAGAGCGCTTATTTCAATGCTGACAGTTTCGAATGGGTCTTCCCGAGCGATCTGAGTTTCGGGATCAAGGGCGCGACGTTGAATACCGGAGAGATTACCGGCTTCTTCCAGGTCATGTTTGAAACCTTCATGGATCAATCGCAGTCCGATGAGCTCGGCGAACAGGAACAGGCCGAGATGGATCTGGTCCGAGAGGGTATCCAGAAAGCGATCGACCTGCTGCCAGAGCATGGTCTGGACAAGATTGCATTTGATGCAGATTTCAGCGCGTCCTGGGACGCCGATAGCGGCCCGTCCGATTTCAGCGCCGTCTTCGATGCCGAAGGATTCGGAAAGACCCTGTTCGAGCTGGGCCTGACGCTGCCCGACTATGCGGCGATGCAGGCGGCCTATGAGTCGGAAAACAAGGAAGCGGCGTTCGAGGAAAGCTTCGAAAACATGTTTGCCTTTAACGGCGCGCGCTATCTGGAGCAGGACAAAGGCGGCTATGACAAGCTGTTCGGCTTTGCCCACAATCTCGGCAAGGAATATCCGGACCAGGGCTGGGGCGCGATGCTTGGCAATATGGAGCCAGCGCAATTGCGCGAGTATCTTGGAACCATGATGCGAATGGGCAAGGCGAGTGCGGCCGCGGAGTTCCCGCCCGCTTCGGACTGGATCGAATCCTATGCGACCTACCTTGAATCAGGCGGCACGTTCGAGTTTATCTCCAACCCGCCGCAGCCGATCAACAAGGCCTTCATTGATGCACAGGGCGACGATGATCCCGAACCTGAAGAGATCGTCGAGATGTTCGGGTTAACGGTTACCCACACAAAATAGGCATTTCGCTGCTTGACCCGAGGCCCCACGCACCTCAAATCTCAGCCAAGGAAATTTGCGGAGCATCCATGGTACGCCTTGATGACGAAAATGACGCCAAACCGATGAGCGAACCGAATGCGTTTCTGGAAGAAGCGCTGTTCAAAGCGCGGACGATCATGTTGACGGGCGGCGTCGATGACAAGCTCGCCCGCCGGGTGTGTGAACGGCTTCTGGCGCTGGCATCGGAAAACTCAGATCCTATTCTGCTGGTCATCTCCTCGCCGGGCGGACATGTCGAATCCGGCGATATGATCCACGATATGATCAAGTTTGTCGGGGCGCCGGTCAAAGTGCTCGGCTCCGGCTGGGTCGCGAGTGCCGGGGCGCTGATCTATGCGGCGGCGCAAAAGGAAAACCGCTTTGCCTTGCCGAACACACGCTTCCTGCTGCACGAACCGCGCGGCGGTGTTGGCGGCCAGGCTTCGGATGTCGAAATCCAGGTGCGCGAAATCGTGCGCATGCGCGAACGCCTGAACAAGATCTTCGCGGAGGCGACAGGCCAACCGCTCAAGAAAATTGTTGAAGACACGGATCGTGATCATTGGATGAGCGCTGAAGAAGCAGTCAAATATGGCCTCGTCCACAAGATCGTGACGCATCATAGCGAAATAAAATAGCCGACTTTTTTCGGTCGGGTTTGCAAGCCGTAAAGGAATTGCGGGCAATTTTACCTGCTCAAGTGTAGAGTATGGGGAAAGTTGATGCCTGTTTGCCTGGGCGACTTTGTCGAAACCGCAAGACCCATTTCGGCGTCCGCGCCCCTGTCTCAGGTCGTTGAGCTGTTCAAGCGCGATACCAGAGCCGACTATTTCATTCTTGTCCGGGACAAACGCCCCGCTGGTCTGATCAGCCGGGTCATGGCGTTTGAATTTGCCATTAGCAGCGGCGAGGAAAGCATGTCGCGCCTGCCCATTGGCGACCTGGTCACGGCGCGTGCACTGATCCTGAAAGCAAATACGACGGTTCAGGAATTTGTGAAAAAGGCCGGGATTCAGATCAATCAGCTGATCACCCGGGGATGCATCATTGTCGAAGACAAGCGTTTCAAAGGCGTGCTGAGCCCGGCAAAGCTTCAGGACGCGCTGATCGCGTCTTGCGCCGAAGCTGAGTATCAACCGGTCCAACCCGTGACAGAGGACGCAGACGATCCGGACATCGCCGCATCCAGGCCGATGCCCAGCCCACTGCTCGGCACGCTGGCGCATGAAATCCGTACGCCTCTGACAGCGATTATGGGGCTTTCCGAAATGCTCTCGACGCGCATCAAGGATGAGCAGAACAAGGATATCGCTCAAACGATTGTGCGATCGAGCCAGACCCTCGACAGAATTCTCACCGATACGCTCGACTATGCCAGCCTCGAAGCCGGCAAACTGACTGTGCGCAGTGACCGCGCAGACCTGTCAGAGCTGGCCGACGATCTGCGGCGACTCTGGTCGACTGAGGCGGCGCGCAGGGGGCTTTCCTTTCGTGTTGGGTTCGTCCCGGACGGCCCGCATCTGGTTGAGACGGATATTGGCCGAGTCCGTCAGATCGCAAACAATCTGATCTCGAATGCATTGAAGTTCACCCGCGAAGGCGAAGTCAGCGTGACCCTTTCCACATCGAAGATAGATGCAAACCTGCAACTCGATCTGACGGTCAAGGATTCCGGGCGCGGTTTATCGGAGGACCAGCGCGAACGGTTTATGAAAGTGTTTGAAAAAGGTCCCGACGTGGAGGGCGTGAAGGGCTGGGGGCTCGGTCTCAGCATTTCGCGCGCCCTTGCCAGCGCGCTTGGCGGGCAGCTTCGCCATGCTGACAACCCTCAAGGTGGCAGTATGTTTTCGCTTTCAGTGCCCGTAAGAGCCGCGGAAAAAGCGGCGGAAACCCGGATCGAGCGGGCCAAGCCGAAGCGCGGGAAGTTCCAGCTCGGAGATGTTCTCCTTGTCGAAGACCATGAAGCCTCAGCCATGGTGGTCATCAACGCCCTGGAAAGCGCCGGCTGGACGGTGCATCATGCCGGAACGATCCATGCCGCTGAAGCCTATACATCCCTGTCGGCGTTTCAGGTTGTCCTGACAGACCTGCACCTGCCTGACGGCAATGCCCTGAGCTTCATCGAGCGTCTGCGCCGCCGCGGCGGCCTTAATGCGCAGGTCCCGATTGTCGCGCTGACGGCGGATATTTCCGATGCGCGCCGCCAGGATTGCCTCGCAATGGGGGCAGATCGCGCCTTGAAGAAACCGATTGCCGGGCCTGAACTCGTCGCCACGATCGCCGACGTGCTGATGTCGCGCGCTGCGGGATATACACCGACCGTCGAGTTGCGCGGTCGTCTGGCGAGTTAGTCGCTGTTTAGCACTTTCTGTACCGGGACTTCGAACCCGCAAATATCGAGTATTTCAGGCGGCTTGCGGTAGAAAAAATCTTCATCGCGCACGCGCTTGGCCGTCTTGGCATCTTCGAATGCCTGGCTGGGCATGGCCTGCACCTGATAGGCGGGGCGGATGGCGTCCGCCATGTCGGCTGCCACGGTCATGGACAGGATTTCGTCTCCGACGTCCGGCGCCTGAATGACGCCGCTCTCGATGGCGCGATTACCACGTTTGAGCGTCTGCACATATTGCATGCCGTCAATCACACGTCCGAACACCGTGAGATTGCGATCCAGATAGCGCTGCGCATCGAGGACGATATAAAACTCTGTGCTGCCGCTGTCCGGGTCGGTATCGCGCGCCATGGCCAGCGCGCCGGGACAGTGGAGCAGCCATTCTTTTTGCAGGCTCTCGCTTCGGCCAACGGCAAATCCGTCAATATGACCGACCACAGGCGCAAACAGATCGGCATTGCCGAGCGGCACGAAGGGGGCGTCTGAAAGTGCGCGGTCATTCTCATTCGTCAGCGTTGGATATTGCTCAATGACGGCATCATCCTGCAATCCGCCCTGGGCCACGAATGCGTCGATCACGCGATAGAAGCGCGCGCCATTGTAGACATCGCCGCGCACAAGGTCACGAAACTGCGCGGCATGGTTTGGGGCAAAGTCCGGATTGAGCTCAATCACGATATCGCCATGCGCGGTTTCGATCAGGATCAGGTTTTCTGGGGAAACATCCCGCCAGTCCGGCGCCGTCGCGGACGCGATATCATCCTGAGTGAGGTCGGTTTCGAGCGCGTCTTGCGCCTGACAAGCCGCGGCAAGCGAAAGGCTGAGGATCGCAAACATCATGGACCGCATGTGAACATCTCCTGATCTGTGTGATCTGCAGCCTAACCAGCCTGCCGGTCTTTGGCCAGCGATCGCAGTGCACCTACCTCAGGGTCATTCTTGCAGCGCCGAATACAGCCGGGTACGAGAAGCAAATGACACAAACGGGCTATGAATCACTCGTCTCGATCGACGCCATCACCGCCGGACTCGCATCGGTTGGATACATTTCCACGCGGGAGATTTCGACGGCGATCTATCTCGCGCACAATTTGCGAAAGCCCATCCTGATTGAAGGGCCTGCCGGGGTTGGTAAGACCGATCTCGCTGCCTCAATGGCGCGGTTTCTGGATGTCAGCCTCAACCGCCTGCAATGCTATGAAGGCCTCGATGAAGGCAAAGCTTTGTACGAGTGGAAATATGGCAAGCAGCTGCTCTACACGCAGCTCCTGAAAGAGAAACTCAGCGAAGTGATGGACGGGGCCGGTACGCTCGACGCGGCGTTTGAAAAACTGACCTCTTTTGAAGACCTGTTCTTTTCCGAGACCTTTCTCGAGCCTCGCCCGCTGCTGACGGCGATGAAACAGGACCAGGGTTCGGTGCTGCTGATTGATGAAATCGACAAGTCCGACGAGGAGTTCGAAGCCTATCTGCTGGAGGTCTTGTCAGACTATCAGGTGACCGTGCCTGAGATCGGGACCATTCGCGCGCAGGTTCCGCCGCTCGTCATTCTGACGTCCAACAATATTCGCGAGCTCGGCGACGCGCTCAAACGGCGCTGCCTGCATCTGCATATCGATTTTCCGGAAGCCGCCCGCGAGCAGGCCATTGTTCGCGCGCGCGTGCCGGATGTGTCCGACGCTTTGCTTAGCCAGCTGGTCACCTTCGTTCAGGGGCTGCGAGATCTCGATATTCGCAAGCGCCCCTCAATTTCCGAGACGGTCGACTGGGCGAGAACGCTTCTCTTGATGCATGCGACCGAGCTGGACGAAGAGATGGTGCGTTCGACGCTGAACGTGCTCCTGAAGCATGAAAGCGACATTCAGGCTGTCGACAAGGATGTTCGCACGCTCGCGCGCGCTGCGTCTGCCGGGTAGATGGCCGAGCAGGTTCTCACTGATTTTATCCGCGCCCTGCGTTCGGCCGATGTGCGTGTATCAACAGGCGAGGCGATTGATGCCGCCGAAGCGGTAAAACTGATTGGCTATGCTGACCGCCAACGCCTGTCGGACACGCTGCGCTGCGTCCTCGCCAAGTCGCCGGCGGAAAAACTCGCGCATGATCGCTTGTTCGACCTGTATTTTTCGCGGCGGCCGATCCAGCAGAGCGAACCGCCGAGCGGGGCGGAGCAAGAGGCTTCCGAGACCTCTGATGACGGCCCGGGCGATATGCTGGATCTGATGGAATCCGGCGATGAGACCGCGATTGCGATGGCCATGGAGCGCGCGGGTCAGGAGGCGGGCCTGCAGGATATCCGCTTTTCCACGCAAGTATCCTATTTCGCCCAGCAAATGATGAAATCGCTCGGCGTTGATCGCCTGGAGAGCGAGATGATGCAGGCGTTTCGCGAGCGCACAGAAGAAGGCCAGGCCTACGCCGAAGAGTTGATTGAAGGGCGAAAAGCGATGTTCGCCCGCGCCCGCGAGCATGCCAAACAGGCCTTCGAGACCTATGGCGCTGGCGCAACCTTAGCTTTCCGGGAGGATGTACTCGCCGAAACGGCGCTGACCGCGCTAGACGTGCGCGACCTCGCCCGCATGCAGGCGCTGGTGGAGAAAATCGCCAAACGCCTCGCCTCCAAGCATTCGCGTCGGCGCCGCAAGAAAAATCGCGGACAGCTCGACGTTCGCAAAACCCTGCGGGCGAATGCGGGATTTGACGGGGTTCCGTTTGACATCGCCTGGAAGCAGACCAAGCGCGACCGCGCCAAGATTGTTGCGGTCTGCGATGTGTCAGGATCCGTGGCGCGCGTCGTGCGGTTCTTTCTGATGCTGCTCTACAGCCTCAACGAAGTGGTACCGGACATTGAGTCCTTTGCGTTTTCGGGACGGCTCGAGAATGTCGGCGACACACTTGAGACGGATGATTTCCCCAAGGCCATGGACAAGATCATCAATGACATCGGCATGAGCTCCACCGATTACGGGCAGTCGCTGTCAGATTTGCGTATGAACCATTGGGACGTGCTGGATCGCCGCACGACACTGATCGTTTTGGGAGATGGCCGGTCGAATTATGGCGATCCACGTGTCGACCTGTTCCGCGAAGCAGCCGCCCGCGTGAAACGGGTGATCTGGCTGACGCCGGAGGGCGAAAGCCTGTGGGGCAGCGGCGATAGCGAGCTGCCGCGCTACCGTCCGCATTGCCACACAATGAAGCAGGTCACGACGGTCAAGGATCTGGAGCGCATCCTCGACGAAGCCCTGTCGCGCTATGCTTGAGGGGTGAGTAAACCGGCAATGTGGTCCGCCATCAGGCGCCCGGCGACGGTGAGGCTGAGCCTGTCGCCTTCAATGCTTGCGAGACCGTTCGCGGCGAGATCATCCAACACAGCCGGGATTGGCGGGGTACCGACCACGCGTTCAAACCGCGTCAGATCGAGGCCTTTCACCGGTCTGAGCGCCATTGGGATAAATTCATGCGCCGTATCGGTTCGAGACAGCCGCGTTTCTGCGGGGCCCGGGTGCGTCTCATACTCGGATGGGTGGCGCGGGGCTTCGGTGGCGATCCGCGCGCCGTTGACGCTGATCCTGCCATGCGCGCCGGGCCCGATACCAAGCCAGTCGCCACTGGCCCAGTATATGTGATTGTGTCGTGATTCAAACGCCGGTGCGCGGGCATGATTGGACACTTCATAGGCCGGCAAACCTGCCGTCTCGCAGCGCGTTTGAGTCAGTTCATACAGATCGGCCTGATCGTCGTCCTGCATCGGAACGATCGCGCCGCGCGCGGCGCGGTGGCCAAAAGCTGTGCGCGCTTCGATTGTCAGCTCGTACAGGGACAGATGCGGTGCCCCGAGCGACAAGATCTCGCTCAGTTCAGCGTCCCAATCCTGCAACGATTGACCAGGCCTCGCATAAATCAGGTCGAGCGAATGGTTGTCGAAGACCGCCTGGGTGGTATCGATGGCGCGGCGCGCCTGCGTGCCGTCATGATCCCGGCCCAAAAATTTGAGCGCCTCGTCGCGCAAGGACTGAATGCCGACGGAGAGCCGGTTTATGCCCGATGCAACCCAGGATTTCGGATCCGCGCGCAAAACGTCATTCGGGTTGGCTTCAAGTGTGATCTCAGCCGCGGGCGAGATGCCAAACGTATCGTTCACCTTCTCGAGAAGAGCGCCGATTTGCGCCGCTGAAAGCAGCGACGGCGTGCCACCCCCGAAAAACACCGACTCCAGCGCGGGGTGATCCGGCAACCGGCGGCGCTGCGCCTCCAGATCGGCCATCATTGCTGCGAATAGCGGCGCGCTGTCGCGATCCTTTGCGGCGTAGACGTTGAAATCACAATAGGGACAGATGCGGGTACAATACGGCCAGTGTATATACAGACCAAACCCGAATTCCGGTCCCGTTGCATCCATTAGAGCAAGGCCTTCTTCAATTTCTCGAATGCAACGGCGCGGTGGCTCATCGCGTGCTTCTGCTGGGGTTCCAGCTCGGCAAAAGTCATGTCGAAGCCGTCAGGGACAAAGACCGGGTCATATCCGAACCCCATTTCGCCGCGGGGCGGCCAGGTCAGTGTGCCATGGACTTCGCCGCGAAACGTTTCTTCATGTCCATCTGGCCAGGCGATGGCGAGGCAGGAGACGAACCGGGCGCTGCGATCCTCCGCTTCGATAGCGGTCAGTTCACGCTCGACTTTTTCCATGGCGACATAGAAATCGCGTGGCTCGCCGGCCCAGATCGCGGTGTGGACACCCGGCATACCGCCTAGCGCGGTGACTTCCAGTCCACTATCGTCCGACAGGGCCGGTGCGCCGGTGGCCTCGGCCGCTGCGCGGGCCTTGATCAGCGCATTTCCTTCAAAAGTGAGTTCTGTTTCTTCCGGTTCGTCCAGATCCAGCTCTGCTGCCGAGACGACTTCAAAGCCCAACGGCTCAAAAAGATCTTTAAGTTCAGCGACTTTGCCTTTGTTGTGCGTCGCAGCGATCAATTTGCCCGGTTGAAGTTTGCGAGTCATGCTCTGTGGCTCCGTTCTTGCTTTCTAGACGAATTACCTTATCGTTTAACGGTAAGTTTGTGACTTTGTGCTATGTGACAAATGTAGCGAAATGCAAAAGGATGACCCGCACGCATGTCTGAACCCCGCAAAAATTCAATGGCGGCGTTTCTGTCAACTGTTGTGACAGTGATTTTCTGGCTCGCCATCGTCCTGGGCGGTTTCCTGTTCGTCATCCTGAGCATCGGCTTGCTGGGAACGCTGAATGGCGGCGAGATTAATTTGCCGCTGGTTGAAGCGCGCGCCGATGGGGTCCCTGCGGGCCGTCTGGTGGCGGCGCTGGTCGGCCTCGTCGTGTTCGCGCCTGGTATTGCCTATGTTTGCGCCAAGCTGCGGCAGATTCTGTCGACGCTCGCGGCGGGTGATCCATTCGTCCCGGAAAATGCCCCACGTCTGACGCGGATTGCGGTTGCGATCGGTCTGATCGAGGTGATCCGCATGTGTTCGGTCCTGGTGCTGGCCGCCACCGTCGATCTTGGCGAAGGCTATGTGGCCAATATCAATATCAATCTTGCCGTCTGGGGGGCCGTTATCGTGCTGCTCATCCTGGCGCAGGTCTTCAAGGAAGGCACCCGCCTCCGTGAAGAAGAGAAAATGACAATTTAGGAGGGCCATTGAATGTCTATTCGTGTGACCCTTGATCGGGTTTTACTGGAAAAAAGAATGTCGCTGACCGAGCTTTCCGAGCGCGTCGGTGTCACGCTTGCCAACCTCTCGATCCTGAAAACCGGGAAAGCGAAGGCCGTTCGCTTCTCGACGCTGGAAGCGCTGTGCCGCGAGCTGGATTGCCAGCCGGGCGATATTCTCGTCTTCGAGGATGGCAGCAACAGCCAGTCCAAAAGCGAAGCGGCCTGAGCCGTAAATCTGGAATGACGACACCGCCGCTCATTCCGCTCCCTCCCCATGCTGATGGCCTTGCATGGCCAACCAAGTCCTGGCCCGAGGCGTTTAAGGCCAGTGAATTCGATCGCCCCAAGGCGACGCAGGCGATGGACTTTGCGTTCAGCCCGCAATCCCTGGATAAAATGGGTGAGACCCATGCCTTTCTGGCCGTGCATCGCGGCAGGATCGTTTTGGAGCGCTATGCCGAGGGACGCGATCAGGCGACGACGTTTCCGTCCTGGTCGAAAGCGAAAAGTATCACGCACGCACTGGTCGGTATTCTGGTCCGTCAGGGCGCGCTGGATATTCACGCTCCCGCCGACGTCCCGGAGTGGCAGAATGCGGGCGATCCGCGCCGCGATATCACGCTTGATCAATTGCTGCGCATGTCGAGCGGATTGAAGTTTACAGAGGACTATGTCGATTCCGGTGTCTCCGATGTGATCGAGATGCTGTTTGGCGCCGGGTCTGACAATGTCGCGGCGCATGCTGCGAATTTTCCGTTGGCGCATGCGCCTGATACGGTCTGGAACTATTCCAGCGGCACCAGCAATATCGTTGCGCGCTGCGCGCAGCGGGCGCTGGACAAATCCGGCGACGCGTTCGAGCGCTGGATGTTCGGCAACCTGTTCACGCCAATTGGTATAGAGTCGGCTCTGCCCAAGTTCGATACGGCCGGGACCTTTATCGGCTCATCCTTTTGCTATGCGACGGCGCGGGATTTCGCCCGGTTTGGACTGCTTTACCTGCGAGACGGCGTGTGGGACGGAACGCGGATCCTGCCTGAGGGCTGGGTGGACTATGCGCGCACGCCCACTCCGACACCGCCGGAGGAGCCTATGGGATATGGTGCCCACTGGTGGCTCGGCATTGCCGGGCCGGAAAGTTTCTCGGCGAATGGCTATGAAGGTCAGTTTACAGTCTGTGTGCCATCCCTGGACCTGGTCATGGTGCGCCACGGCAAGTCCGAAGCCGGCGAAAAAGGCGACGCCGTCCGCGCCTGGCTCGCAGAAATGGCTGATTGCTTTCGGGTTTAGTCCAGCACAGAATTCAAGAGCTGCAACCCTTCCTCGGCGAAGCGCCACATATTCTCTTCGCGGTCGCTGAGACCCGTTTCCAGGGTTCGGGAGCGTTCAAAAGGCGCGCCGTCATGCATGGCCGCAACTGCCACGCAGGTATGGCCGGCGGCGTCGCCATAGCCATTTCCGCTCGGGCCTGACGCGCCTGTTTCGCACAGGCCCCAGTCGGTTCGGAGCTTGCGCCGCATCGTTCTCGCCAGCAGGCAGGCATATGGCTCTGTCGAGGAACGCATGCCCTCAATATCGTCGCGCGTCAGATCCATCAGGCCTCTGAACGCGTTCGGGGCGTAGATGATGCCGCCGCCGCGATAGTATCGCGACGCCCCCGGCACGGCGAGCAGGGCAGCCGAAATCAACCCACCAGAAGACGATTCTGAGACGCCAACGGTTTCGCCGCGTGCGATCAGCTTGTCGCCGACCTCTTTTGCAAGGGGGAGGAGCCGCTGCATGGTCTAGCCGAGCGCCGCGCGCTGGGCTTGGAACAGTTCGTTGCAGCCCTTTTCCGCGAGCGCCATCATGGTTTCGACTTCGGTGCGTGTCATCGGGCGTTCTTCGCCGGTTCCCTGCAGTTCGATAAAGCCGCCATCCGAGCTCATGACGACATTCATGTCGGCTTCGCCGGCGCTGTCCTCGGGATAGTCGAGATCGAGAACCGGGACGTCCTTGTAGACGCCGACGGAAATGGCCGCAGCCTGTTTCAGGATCGGATCGGACTTGATCACGCCTTCATCCTTCAGATAGCGGCAGGCCAGGGCCAGGGCGACAAAGCCGCCAGTGATTGACGCGGTTCGTGTTCCGCCATCCGCCTGGATGACGTCGCAATCGATGGTGATCTGGTTCTCGCCCAGCGCGGTGAGGTCGACGACTGAGCGCAGGGATCGCCCGATCAGGCGCTGGATTTCCTGGGTCCGGCCAGATTGCTTGCCAGCCGCAGCTTCGCGTCTTCCTCGCGTGTGTGTCGCGCGGGGCAGCATGCCATATTCGCCCGTCACCCAACCGGACCCGGAACCGCGCATCCAGCCCGGGACCTTGTCAGTCCAGCTCGCCGTACACAGCACATGCGTATGCCCGAACTTGGCGAGACAGGAACCTTCGGCATAGCGCGTGACGCCGGTTTCCAGGCTGATCTCTCGAAGCTGATCGGGGGCGCGTCCGGACGGGCGGGCGAAGTCGGTCATATGGTCGTCTCTTTCTTGACTTGAACTGCTGGCCGCAAATTGCGGGTTTTGCCTGCTCTGTCTAGGCTAGTCTGAATGTGGAGGACGCGGCGGTGGACGTTGCTGAGATGAAATTGCGTGCTGAGCGGTCCAGACGGCCTCGCCGCAGCATGCTTTACGAGATCGCGCGCGTCTTCTTCTACGGCTTGTATCGTCTGCTTGGCTGGCAGGTCCTGGGCGAAGCGCCAAAGGACAAGAAACTGGTCATTATCGCAGCGCCGCATGAGACCAATTGGGATCTCACCCAGATGCTCGGGATCGCCTTTTACTATCGCATTCCGGTGCGCTGGATGGGGAAAAAGAGCCTCGGGGAGGGGCCGTTTGGCTGGCTGATGCGCTGGTGGGGCCTGCTGCCAGTGGATCGATCCGGGTCGACGCGGCTCGTGGACCAGGTCGTTGCGGCCTATGAGCAAGCCGATGAAATGGCGCTGGTGATTGCGCCCGAAGGCACCCGGGCGGATGTCGCCGCCTGGAAAACAGGGTTCTACAATATTGCGCTCGAAGCCGACGTGCCGGTGGCGCTCGGCTTTATCGATTATGCCAACAAGTTTGGTGGCCTGGACGGCGTGCTCGTCCCCTGCGGCGACTATGCTGCAGATATGGAAAAAGTAGCAGCCTTTTACAGATCGCGCGTGTCACGTTTCAATCACCCCCTGACCGGAGAGCCGATCGAACGCCAGAGCGATTGAAACTCGGCTGCTGTCACACTATTCATTCCGTATGAGCACAGACACTTCGATCATGCAGGCGCTCAACCAGCGCTCGCGGGACATTTTCAAGCAGATCGTCGAATCGTATCTGGAAACGGGTGAGCCGGTTGGCTCGCGCACGCTGTCCAAGGGTGGAATCGAACTTTCCGCCGCCTCCATCCGCAATGTCATGGCAGACCTG
Organism: Henriciella sp.; assembly: GCA_041984335.1. Taxonomy (GTDB): domain Bacteria; phylum Pseudomonadota; class Alphaproteobacteria; order Caulobacterales; family Hyphomonadaceae; genus Henriciella. Next base: position 445,963 of record JBHIYI010000001.1, read on the forward strand.
ACCGAACTGGGCCTGCTGGACGCACCGCACGCCTCTGCCGGCCGGATGCCGACGCATGCCGGTCTGCGGCTATTCGTGGATGGGTTTCTGGAAATGGGCGATCCTGGCCAGGATGACCGGGCGACGATTGAAGGTCGGCTGAACAGCGCCGGTCGCAATATGAGCGGGGTGCTCAAGGAAGCCTCCTCGATCCTGTCGGGTCTGGCCGGCGGCGCGGGTCTGGTATCCTCGCCAACGCAGGACGTTGCTGTTCGGCATGTAGAGTTCGTGCCCTTGTCCACCGGGGAAGCGCTGTGCGTCCTCGTCGATGAACGCGGCGACGTTGAAAACCGCCTGGTGAAAATTCCAGCTGGATTGCCACAGACGGTGCTGCTCGAGGCTGGAAACTATCTGGCAGCGCGCATGAAAGGCCGCACGCTACGGGAAGCCGCGGCGGATGTCCGCAAGGAGATCGCGGCCCGAAAGGCGCAACTCGACACGGCCGCCACGGACCTCGTTGAAAGAGGGCTTGCGCTTTGGAGCGGCGCAGCTCCAGGCGAAGAACGACGACTGATCATCCAGGGCCGGGCCAACTTGCTTGGAGATTCCGCGGCCGCCGAAGACATGGAACGCGTGCGCCAGCTGTTCGACGCGCTGGAGCGCCAGCAGGGCCTCCTGGAGGTGCTCGACTCCACGCGCGATGCGGACGGCGTGCGACTGTTTATCGGCTCGGAAAACAGTCTTTTTCCGTTATCGGGTTCAAGCGTGATCGTTGCTCCCTATATGAACGCCGAACGTCAGGTTATTGGCGCGCTCGGTGTGATTGGACCAACACGGTTGAACTATGCCCGGGTGATTCCAATGGTTGACTATACAGCACGGATGGTTGGAGAGGTGCTCGGAAAGCGCCACCAGGAATGAGTGACAAGAGATGAGTGACGAAACAGTCAAAGACGATGCCCCGGAAACCCCGGATCTCGGACCCGATGCGAGCAAGGCGGATCTGAAAGCAGCGGCCGACGAAATCCTCAAAGCAGCCAAGGCTGAGAGCCCTGAAGCGGACTCTGAGGATGAAGCGGATGCCGTCGCGGATGAGCCGGAACCGCTGACCCCCGAACAACAGATTCTCGCGCTTGAAGTTGAGAAACAGGAGATGCGTGATCAGATGCTGCGCGCGCTGGCAGAGATGGAAAACCTCCGCAAACGCTCAGAGCGTGAAAAATCAGATGCGCGCGTCTATGCTATTGAAAAGTTCGCGCGCGATTTGCTCAGCGTATCGGACAATCTGGCGCGGGCGCTTGAAGCCCTGCCAGAAGACGAACGCGAAGCCCTGACCGATGGCGGCAAGGGTCTCCTTGGCGGGATCGAGATGACTCAGAAGGAGCTGCATACGGTTCTGACCCGGCACGGCGTAACCGCAATCGAAGCCGAGCCCGGCGCCGCTTTCGATCCGAACCTGCACCAGGCGGTCGCCAATATTCCGTCCGAGCACCCGAACGGCACGATTGCGAGCCTGTTCCAGGCCGGGTGGCGCATCGGCGACCGAACCTTGCGCGCCGCCATGGTCGCCGTGAGCGCAGGGCAGGCGAATTAAGCCAAACCGTCGCGCGTCAGCCTGTCTTATCGGGAAATCTACTTAGCCGATCCAGCTTCAAAACGAAGCATTGGAGGCGGCTATGCAAAATGCGTCCGATCGGTATGTCCCGAAACCGAATTTCGGTGTGCGCAAGTTTTGGATCTGGTTGATTCTGGGGCCAGTGAACCCGATCTCCTGGGCCCTGATCTTTTATTTTGAGCGGTCGCCAAATCTTTTTGGTGTAACCGCTTTTGCGACTTTTTGGCCGTGCGGGTTAGGCGCCGCAATTGGATTGTGGAGACTTAAACGTCGTCATATCCATTCTTCCTATCTGGCAGGCTTCGTTTCCACCTGGGCGTTCCTTACGATACCTGTCTACACCTTTGCAGTCGCATGCTTGGGCTCTGTGTATTTTTCAGTTCTGGATGCAGGGAAACTGGAGATTGCTCATCTCCAAATAATGCTTCTAGGGTTCGCGTATGGTCTGTTTATGCTGCCATTCGCCTTCATCTTTGGGGTGATGCCAGCGATTGCAGCAGCCATTTTGTCCTATTGGATGATCCGCTGGTTCTTGTTCGATGGGTAAAATCCGCCGCCGATGGCAAAATCACCGTCAGAGGTAGTCAATGTTGACCAATGACGACTGTTCGAGGCGAAACGCAGCCTATTAGCGTGCCGGCAAGAAACTGAAAATGCTGCGTCCACGTAGATAAACCGCTCGCAAGACGAACCGCGACAATCCCATTCTCCCTCTTGAAGATGTCCCGACGTTTCCCACATGCGAGTAGAACCTTGAGGTGACCGGACTGAAACACCGTCTTCACCTCTCCAAATCTTTGTGTATAGAGCCGCAGATTGCTGGTGCTGCATAGCAGGCCGAAATGGGCGAGAAGCGGCGGCTAAGGAGAGAAATATCATGGGTAAGATTATTGGAATCGACCTCGGCACGACCAATAGCTGCGTCGCTGTCATGGATGGCGGAGACGCCAAAGTTATCGAAAACTCGGAAGGCGCGCGTACGACGCCGTCTGTTGTGGCGTTTACCGAAGGCGGTGAGCGCCTGATCGGGATGCCGGCACGCCGTCAGGCAGTGACCAATCCCGACTTCACCTTCTACGCGATCAAGCGCCTGATCGGTCGTACATTTGACGACCCGACCGCGCAAAAAGACAAAGAGCTCAGCCCGTTTGAGATCGTTAAAGGCCCGAATGGCGATGCCTGGGTCAAAGGCCGCGACAAGGATTACGCGCCGCAGGAAATCTCGGCATTCATCCTGACCAAGATGAAAGAAACCGCTGAGGCCTATCTCGGCGGCGAAGTCACGCAGGCCGTGATCACGGTTCCGGCTTACTTTAACGACGCCCAGCGCCAGGCCACCAAGGATGCGGGCAAGATTGCCGGTCTTGAAGTGCTGCGGATCATCAACGAGCCGACAGCGGCAGCGCTCGCCTACGGTCTCGACAAGGACACCAACAAGATCATCGCGGTTTACGACCTCGGTGGCGGGACGTTCGACGTATCCCTGCTCGAGATTGGCGACGGCGTGTTTGAAGTCCTGTCGACCAATGGCGACACCTTCCTCGGCGGTGAAGACTTCGATCTTCGCATTGTCGACTTCCTCGCGGACGAGTTCAAGAAAGAGCAGGGCATCGACCTGAAAGCCGACAAGCTCGCACTTCAGCGCCTGAAAGAAGAAGCAGAAAAAGCCAAGAAAGAGCTGTCTTCAGCCTCTTCCTATGAAGTGAACCTGCCCTTCATCACCGCTGATGCGACAGGGCCGAAGCACCTCAACATCAAGCTGTCTCGTGCCAAGCTGGAAAGCCTGGTCGGCGACCTGATCAAGCGCACCATCGATCCGTGCAAGAAAGCCCTCGCCGATGCGGGCAAGAACGCGTCTGACATTGACGATGTGGTCCTGGTCGGCGGTATGACCCGCATGCCAGCCGTGCAGGAAGCCGTTAAGGGCTTCTTCGGCAAGGACCCACACAAGGGCGTAAACCCGGACGAAGTTGTTGCCCTCGGCGCAGCGATCCAGGGCGGTGTTCTGCAAGGCGACGTAAAAGATGTTGTCCTGCTCGACGTGACGCCGCTTTCGCTCGGCATTGAAACGCTGGGCGGTGTGTTCACGCGCCTGATCGATCGCAACACCACGATCCCGACCAAGAAGTCGCAAACCTTCTCTACGGCGGAAGACAATCAGCCCGCGGTGACGATCCGGGTGTTCCAGGGTGAACGCGAAATGGCGGCGGACAACAAGATCCTCGGCCAGTTCAACCTTGAGGACATTCCGCCAGCTCCGCGCGGTGTGCCGCAAATCGAGGTCACATTTGACATCGACGCGAACGGTATCGTCTCGGTCGGCGCCAAAGACAAGGCGACCGGTAAAGAGCAGCAAATCACCATTCAGGCGGATGGCGGTCTCAATGATGCCGACATCGAAGCGATGATGAAGGATGCTGAAGCCAACGCGGAAGAAGACAAGAAACGCCGCGACCTGGTCGAAGCCAAAAACAATGCGGAAAGCCTCGCGCATCAGACCGAGAAGCAGCTCGAAGAGCATGGCGACAAAGTCGGCGACGATGTGAAAAAAGAAATCGAGGACGCTGCAGCTGCCCTGAAAACGGCTGCGGAAGGCGACGATGCAGCTGAAATCAAGGAAAAGCATCAGGCCCTGATGACCGCGGCCATGAAGCTTGGCGAGGCCATTTACGGCGCGCAACAAGCAGAAGCCGCGAACGCTGATGCCGCTGCGGACGCTGCAGCCGATGGTGACGATGTCGTCGACGCAGACTTTGAAGAAGTCGACGACGACAACCGCCAGAGCGCGTAGGCCGCGTTCAATCCCAAAAGCAAAAAGCCCCGCACCCGCGGGGCTTTTTTAGTTTTGGAGGGTTGCCCGCCTTGGGTCAGGAGCGGGAGTCGCCTGTTCATGCCCTCATCCTGAGCGAAGTCGAAGGACGAGGCTAAACTCGCTCGGGATGAGGCTTAATTTGCTCGGGGTGAGGCTCTTTCGCTTAAGATGCGGCGCAAAAGTTTCCGTAGTCCCGGACTTGATCCGGGACTACGGGTGAGGTTGGAGTGCAACACTTAACTGTCATCCCGGCCTCAGCGCAGCGGAGCGCCGGGACCCAGTCTCGGTGCCCCCAGTTATCTGGGTCGCGGATAAGCGCTCACGCCCTTTCCGGGATGACAACTTAGATCCCGCATTGCCAAAGCAAGTTGGCATCCATGGACGCTGGCTGGAGTGTTTGACTATGCCCTCAACCGCCATGGGTCCTGACTTTCGCCAGGAACACGGGCTGTCAGTTCACGCTCCTCCGACCCCGAGCGCAGACATGAAGCTTCTGCCCGACTACTCGCCCCAAGCGCCGGCTCGCCACCATCATTCTCGCTTTAATCTCCTTAAGCCGCGTTGGCGGCGTTGGAGATGAGGCGGGCGGCGGTCTCGTCGCGGTGCTTTTTCAGATAGCGCATGAAAGGTGTGCCGCCGGTGCCGACTTCGGTGTCATTGCCCGACGCGGCGCGTTGCTGCTTGTTGATATAGCTTGCCGCATATTCCAGGTGGCGGGTGCGGAAGTCTGCAATGGCCTGGATGATCGTGTTATAGGCTTCAGTCAGGCCGCGATCTTTCGCCTGCTCGACAAAGCGACGCAGCTGGCTCGCAGCCCGCGTATCATCGATGAAACGCCGGTGCGCAGGCGGGCGATAGATGTGGAGTTGGTCGAGATATTCCCGCAGTGGATCGGCCGCATGTCCGACACCGAGAAGCGCGTCCATTGCCGGTACGATTGAAGATTGCGAGCCGGTCTGTCCGCGAAAGGCTTGCCCCGTGGAACCATAGCGCTCAACCCCCTCATAGATGATCCCGTCTGGTAAAGCCGGATTATCGCGCCAGCCATGAATGTAGGGGCGCACGCGCTCGAAATAGACATAAGGGTCACAGCGCTCGGGCATACGGTCGAAAATGGCATTGATCCTTTGCCAGGTTTCACCCACCTCCTCGAGCAGGCGGCGCGTGGTCGCGACATCGCCCGCCGCGCTCGCCTCAATGACGGGACCAAAGTTTGCAAGCGCCCGGCCCGCAGCGGCCTCAATCGCGACATGGATCAGCACGAACCAGTTCTCATCCTGTCCGTTCAGGAAATTCTGGATCATGTAGATATTGTCGAGATCAATCGGCCGATCCTCATCAATCAGGCCCCAATTGTCGAGCACATAGCCGGAGTAAGGCAGCAAAGGCTGCTGGCCGAGATGATCCGCCAGCGCGACCATCGGCACGGCAAGGTTTTTAGGCAGCACCTCCGGGGCTTTTGGCTCGCCCCAGACAAAGGCCTGAACCATGAAGGAATAGTGGACCATGCACATGCGGGCTTCCGCGTCGCTCATCTCTTCCAGCGGCAAGTGGATGAGCGGAAGTCGATCCACTAAAAGCTCACGCACGCGTCCTGTCGGCAGGAGCTGCGGGAGCGACATGGCAACCTCCCGGATAATCGCCAGCTCGCCGCGCAAGACGACTTGATCAGCATTGTGACGGCAAAGAAATCCGCGCTCAGCGGACATGTCATAGTCAGACAGATTAAGCATTTTTGCGCTCCCGATTTTTGTTGCAAGAATACGTGAATTCTTGCACAATTTCTCACGAAATAACGTGTGCGAGAGAGCATAAACGCAATAAATGACAGAAATAGATCACATAAATCGCAAGATATTGCATGAGCTGGAGGGTGATGGTCGGTTGAGCAATACCGATCTCGCGGCGCGAGTCGGGCTGTCGCCATCTGCCTGCCTGCGCCGGGTGCAGGAGCTGGAGCGGACCGGGTGGATCAAAGGCTACCGCGCGGTGCTGGATCGCGCCAAGCTAGGGACCGGGCTGGTTGTCTTCGTGATGGTTGGGCTGGACGCGCATCTCGCCAAGGATGCACGCGCGTTTGAACGCGCGATGGACGCGGCGCCGCAAGTGCGCGAATGCCACAATATCACCGGCGCAGTTGAATATTTGCTGCGCGTCGAGGTGGAAGACCTCCCGGCCTACAAAGCGTTTCACGCCGACATTCTCGGCGTCCTCCCGCAAGTCCGTTCGATCACCTCACATATCAGCCTCGGATCGCCCAAGGACAAACGCGCTTAAACAGCACCATCCTTGGCGCGCGCGGAGACTTTCTCATACATGTCATCGCCCCAGGATGCGACGTTGCCATTGAACAGGAATTCGGGCGGGACCACTTCCGGACCTTCACCAGGCGGCAGCGGCGGCGTGAAATAGCCAAGCGCATAAGAGCCCATGGCATAGCCCAGCATGGCCTGAAGTTCCGGGTCGAAATTGCGGGCAATCTCGGGTGGGCAGGAGAGGTACTGGTTCTCTTCCTGTCGAAGCCAGCCCAGTGCATAGGTGATGTTCAGCCCGATGCGATCGGCGTCTGATACATTCGCGCCGCCGCTATGCACAACGGAGCCGGAATAGATCAGCACGGACCCTGCGTCCATTTCCGCGTACTCGACGTCATCGCGGCTCGGTTTGCGCTCAGGGCCCCATTTATTCGAGCCTGGAATTACGTTCGTCGCCCCGTTTTCCCTGGTGAACTCAGTGATCGCCCAGATCGTATTGAATTGTGGTTCAAGGCTCGGCAGCAAATATCCGCCCCAGGCCAGTCGGTCCCGGTGCAGCGGCTGAACATCCTGTCCCGGTTTGATCCTGATGAACTGAGTCAGATGAAGCTGGATCGTCTCGCAATAAGGGGCGAGGAAGGTCTTGGCGCCATTGACGATGATCGGGTTCATCACCGCATCACGACACGCTGCGGAGCGTGCTACCAGGGCACCGGTACGCGTGGTCTTGCGGCCGGTAAAATCGTCTCGGCCGGCCTCTGTGGCTTCGATGAAGGGCATGCATTCCTTTTTCATCTGGGCCAGCGCCTCCGGGGACATGAGTCCCTCGACTATACAAACACCATCCGTTTTCAGCGCTTCGTCGAGTGCTTCGGGCGCCGCATCGGCGGGCAAATATCTGAGCGCCATTTTGTCCTCCTGCCTTATCGTCGCTCATTTGAGCCGCGCAAAAGCGGAGAGTCCAGAGGGGACAGGCCTGAGGTAAAATAAAATGAACATGTTCACTAAAGTGATTTTCTCTGTTATGAGCAGGAACAAACATGAGGAAACACAATGTCCCATCCGGCCTTTGAGAAACCGCCTATCGTTGATCGCAACTTCGTCGAGAAGTTCATGGTCTCTGTCGACCGCCCGCTTGATTATGGTGTGTATTTCCTTTTTCACGACTGGTGGGAGGGGGCACCGACAGCGGCGATAGACGCCTATTTGGAGGAGCTCTACAAGATCCCGGGGGCGGCGGAATTCCTTAAAGAGGGCTATATTGCCGAGCCCCTCACTGTGGAAGGCTTGCGCGATTATGGCCCTGGAACATTGGGCGCAGCCTATCGCGATTTCGTTGAAGAAAACAATCTGATCGAGAATTTCGGGCGCGACTATCGCGCTTTTCAGAAGCAGCTCAGATCAAGCGGCAAGCTCGACCGGATGCCCGCGGAAATGGCGTACATGATGGTACGCGGGACGCAGCTGCATGATTTCATGCATGTGCTGACCGGCTATGGCGCGACCATTCCGGGCGAGCTGGCTCTGGCCTCTTACTATCTCTCCCAGATCCGGTTCCCCTATCATGCCATCCGCCTGGCGGTGACAATGGCGCATACCGCTCTGGTCGCTCCGAAAGGCGTGGTGCCGAGCATGGATGCGTTCGTGGATGGTTGGTATTATGGCCGCAACTCGGCCAACATCAATTTCGAGAACTGGGAAGAACGGATGGGCGAGCCGCTATCGGCGCTGCAATCTGAAATGAACTTGCGTCAGGTCGCCAAAGCCGCCTAAACGGCGATATGGCACGTCCCAAGGCGACTCCTGAACAGCGCGCGGAAGTCCGGCGCTCCATCCAGCGCGCCGCGGCAGAGCTCTATCGCGAGGACGGCCTTGCGGGCGTTTCGGCGCGCGCTGTGGCCAGGAAAGCCGGTGTGTCGGTCGGCACGATCTATTCCTATTTTGGCGACCTGGCGGGCCTCGGCCAGTCGCTCTGGGAAGGGCGTGTGGCGAAACAGGAAGACATGTTTCGCAGGGTTGCAGAGGCACACGAAGACCCGCTGGACAGGATCGAAGCCCTGCTCGACGCGTACCTGCAATTCGGGATTGAGCAGCACGAGCTTTATCGCAGCGTTCTGCTCTTTGTCAGGCCGGAAGGGATGGAAACACCTGAAACGCAGCCCGTCAGCGCGTTTGCCTTTCCAACCTTGTTACAAGCCGCGATCGAAGAGGGGCAAGCGGCCGGGACGGTCCAAAACGGCGACGCCGCCAACCTGGCCCAGCTGCTCTGGTCAGGCGTTCACGGCGCCATCGCCCTGCCAATCAATCTGGCGCGGGTAGATTTGAAGCCAGTCAAAAGCTTGCGGGATGAGGCGATAGCCGCGCTCATGCGCATGGTAGCGGCTTAGGGCGCCGTATTTCGGAACGTCGCCGGATAAACCCGCGTGTTTGATTTGGCCTTGTCTGGCCTGAATGAGAATGTCGACTTTCGGCGTCAAAGCGACCCGCGCTGAACGTCCGTATTCCTGACGCAAGTCAGGATCCATGGCGGCTGGGAGCATGATCAGCCAGCCGCCATGGATGCCAACTTGCGTTGGCAAGGCGGAACCTCAGCTGTCATCCCGGAAAGCGCGCAAGCGCTTATCCGGGACCCAGATTGCGGGTTGGCACCAAGGCTGGGTCCCGGCTCTCCGCTGCGCTTCGGCCGGGATGACAATCCTACCTTTCACTCCCAACCCCACCCGTAGTCCCGGGCTCGACCCCGGACCTCTTTCGGGGGCTTGGGAGCTTTGCAGCACGAGGTCCCGGATCAAGTCCGGGACTACGGAAATTTTTGCGCCTAATCTTAAGCAAAAGAGCCTCATCTCGAGCAAAAGCGCCTCATCATAAGCGACTTGAGCCTCATCCTGAGCGAAGTCGAAGGACGAGGCGGGCTTCCCGAAATACACAACACCCTCTCGCCGACACCTGCGCAGGCAGGTGTCCATGGACAATTGGCTGCCAGCCAGATCGAAGCTCTCGGTCCATGAATCCCTACCTGCGCACGGACTGGCGGCCTCCAGGAGCCCGGCCCCCGATCCTTCGACTTCGCTCAGGATGAGGGCCTGAGGAGCGGATTTCCACACGTGACCCGAAGCAGCCATTTCTCGTGTCCGGTTGAATCGGTCCGTGTGACCCGGCGCGGCCTACCCCATCCCCAACTCGGCCCGGGTGCGGATGGCTTTTGCCGCACTGACGCGGACCAGGTGGCGACCTTTTTCGTCGCGCCAGTCAGCTTCGACAAAGCCGGTGGTTCTGCCGCGGGATACCAGGCGGCCCTCGATCGTGATCAGGCCATGCGGCACCGGGCGGAAGATGCGGGTCTGCAGCTCAGTCGTTGTGAACCACTCGCCATCCTCCAGCCCAGACGCCATGCACATGGAGACGACATGATCGCTGAAACCGGCGACCCAGCCGCCAAACACGCGCCCGTCGGAAATATCGCGGTCGCCCTCATTCGGCCACTCATAGCGGACATAGCCATAGCGGACGTCTTTCAGCCATTCCTCAGGCTTGATGCCGAGATTGCGGATGCCGGCCGGCTTCTCCCATTCGTTTGAGCGCAAACGATCGAAGAAACCCTGCTGTTCAGTCGAGAGTTCAGTGCGGGTCATTCAAATCAGACGGCAGTCTGCCCGCCATCGACGACCATCATCTGGCCAGTCATGAAGCTGCCTGCATCCGATGCCATGTAGACCGCCGCGCCCGCAATCTCGACCGGTTCACCGATCCGGCGGAGCGGCGTGGTCGAGGTGGCGCGCTTCAGCGTGTCAGGGTTCTCCCATAGCGCGCGGGCGAAGTCGGTCTTGATCAGGCCAGGCGCAATCGCGTTCACGCGCACATTGTCGGGCCCATACTCAGCCGCAAGGTTCCGCACCAGCTGGAAATCAGCCGCCTTGGAGATGTTATAGGCGCCGATCACTGGCGAGGCGCGCAGGCCGCCAATGGAGCTGACAATGATGATCGCGCCGTCCTTGCGCTCGCGCATTTGCGGGGCGCACATCTGAACCAGCCAGTGGTTTGAGATGATATTGTTCGACAGGATCTTTTCGAATTGCTCGTCCGAAATGCCTTCCATCGGCCCGTAATAGGGGTTGGAAGCCGCGTTGCAGACGAGGATATCGACTTTGCCAAAAGCTTCATTGGTGGCGTCGACCATGGCCTGAAGCTGGTCTTTTTCGGAGATATTGGCCGGGATGGCGATGGCGGTGCCGTCGCCATATTGCTCATTCAGCGCTCCGGCAACTTCCTGGCAGGGGCCGGGCTTGCGCGAGCTGATCGTGACCTTGGCACCTGCGGCGGCGAACTGTTCGGCAATAGCCTTGCCGATGCCGCGGGATGATCCCGTAATGATCGCAGATTTTCCGGAAAGATCGAACAAGCTCATCGGAGCCCTCCTTGAATGACTAGACCTGGCGCGGTGATACGCGTGCAGGCTGCGTAAGAAAAGGGTTTCGCGAGGTCAGGCCTTTAGCGCCGCCCAGCCAATCAGGGCCCAGCCGGCAAGCATGCCCAGTCCGCCGATTGGGGTGATCGCACCTAACCAGCGCGGCGCGCCAAGCGCCATGGCATAGAGCGTCGCGGCAAAGACCAGTGCGCCGACCACCAGAATGCCTGCGGCGGTGCCATAGCGTTCCGAATTGGCGGCAGAAAGACACGCCGCCAGCGCCGCATGCACCAGCAAGTAGAGTGTCGCGGTCTGCCACCAGCCGATTTGTTTCTCGTCAAAGCCGCTTTCCAGCGCATGCGCGCCAAACGCGCCGAGTGCGACAGCGATAAAGCCAGCAGCAGCAGAGAGGGCGGTGATCATGATGCGGCCTCCGCAGGGATGGAGTAATTCACTACCGCGTGGCTGGAGAGTTTGTCGCTGCCTTCGGCGCGAATATCCACGCTGATCACGGCCAGCGTCTTGCCGAGCTTCAGCAAATGCGCTTCGGCCACGACGGCTTCGCCAATGCAGGGGCGCATGAAATTGATATTGAGATTACTGGTCAATGCCATCGGCGTGATCCCGATCCGGGTGAACACGGCGATATAGGCGGCGCTGTCGGCAATCGCCATCTGCGTTGGGCCGTTAATATAGCCGCCCGGACGAATATTGCCCTTGTCGACGGGTTGGCGGACGCGCGCGTAATTTTCGCGCACTTCCAGCACGCGTTCCTGGTCGCCCGCACCGCGGAAGACAGAATCGTAGAATGCATTGACCTCCGCCGCGGTTACCTTGCTGGCCATGTTTTCCCTCCGGCAGGCATTGACGCCCAATCAGCTTGAAGGCCAACCTATAGCAGCACGCTGATCCGAAAAGAGATCACGCTACGGGAGGCCAGATCATGCTCACTAAAGGTGACGAATACCCAATCCATCAGACGCCTGAACCGGTGGCGTTTTCCGGATCGGACAGAAATTTCTACGACCGATATTTCTTCAATGGCTATTCTGCCGATGGGTCTGTGTTTTTTGCGGCAGCGTTCGGGGTCTATCCGCATCTGAATGTCATGGATGGTGCAGTTTCCATTCTCAAGGACGGCGTTCAGAAATCGATCCACGTCTCCCGCTTGCTGGGCATGGAGCGCATGGATACCACGGTCGGACCGTTGAGTGTCTCGGTCGAGGAGCCGCTAAAACGTATCCGGGTTCGGCTAGAGGAGACCGAGGGGATTGCCCTCGATGTCGCTTTGACAGGCCGCCACTTCCCGATTGAGGAACCGCGCTTCACCTATCGCCAGGGCCCGCGCATGCTGATTGACTGCACGCGCATGACCCAGAACGGACATTGGCAAGGCGCGCTCAGCGTTGACGGCGAAAAGATCGAGGTGAAGGACTTCCTCGGCACCCGTGATCGCAGCTGGGGCGTTCGCCCGATTGGTCAGCGCGATGAGCAGCCGGTCCTTCCGCAACAATTGCCGCAATTCTACTGGCTGTGGGCGCCGATCAATTTTCCCAACCTGTCGCTCTATTTCCACGTCAATGAGGACGGTGCGGGCGGGGCCTGGAACACGCGGTCAGTGCTGGCCATGGACGGCGCCGACCATGTTGGTCTGCTGCATCTCAACCGCCCCAAGATGTATGTCACCTGGCACGAAGGTACGCGCCGCGCCGCCAGCGCCACGCTGCACGTCGAGGATGGCCAGGGCCGCGCGCATGAGGTCACCTATGAGCCGCTCTCGACCTTCATGATGAAGGGCATCGGCTATGGGCATCCGAGCATGGCGCATGGGACCTATCGGGGCGATCTCAGCATAACCCGCGAGGACCTGACACCAGACAACCTGCCCTGGCAGCAACCCGACAATCTGCACATTCAGGCAATCGTGAAGGCCACCCATAAAGGCCCCGGCGGGCAGAGCAGTGAAGGGATTGGCATTCTTGAGCAATTGGCCCTCGGGCCGCACGCGCCGAGCGGCTGGAAGGATATCCTGGATGCTTGAGTCAGAGCTCGCAGAAAAGTTCGCGTCCTATGCTGAAGCCCACCTTCCGGGTGCCCGAAATGCCCGGGTGGCGAGCATTAGCCGCATTCATGGCGGTGCCAGCCGTCAGACCTATTCCATCGACCTTGCCTATGAAGACGCGACTGGTCCGAAAGTGAAGGGCCTGATCCTGCGCCGTGATCCGCCCGATAGCTTGATTGATACGGAGCGCCGGGTCGAATTCGCCGCGATCAAGAGCGCGTATGGCCAGCGTAACTTGCCGGTGCCGGAAGCCTTGTTTCTTGAAACAGATCCTGCAGCGCTGGGCGCGCCCTTCTTCGTCATGGAGCGAATAGAAGGCGGGGAACCCTTGAACCCGTTCAAGATTGATGCGGTCGAGCCGCACCGCGCGGCGATTGGAGAGCAATTCTTTCGGCATCTGGGCTCAATCGCGGCTCTGCCGGTGGAAGGATCCGCACTTGCGGCGGAGACGGAAACACCTGCGGCAGACCAATGCTGGCGCCGTGAACTGGACTATTGGGCAAATGAAATTCGTGAAAATGCACGCACACCGCAACCGGTTGCCGAAGCGGCCATTCGGCATCTGGAGCGAAACCCGCCCCCGCCTGCGCAACGTCTGTCGATTGTGCATGGCGACTATCGCTCCGGCAATTACCTGCATGACGGCGCAGGCACGATTACCGCGATCCTCGACTGGGAGATGGCGCATATTGGCGACCCGTATGAAGATCTCGCCTGGGCGACCGATCTTTTATGGTGCGGCAATGATCAGGAGCGCGCGGCGGGCCTGTTGCCATGGCCTGAAGCCATCGGAGTCTGGCAGGAGGCATCCGGCTGCACGTTCGACCCTGCTGTGTTCGAGTGGTGGTCCTTATTCGCCCATGTCAAAGCACTCGGCATTTGGGTGACGTCTGAAAAAGCCTTCGCCAATGGTGAGAATGATGACCCGATCCTGGCCTGGTCCGGCTGGTTCACCCACGCCGCGCATGAGCTGATGCTGGCCATGCGGCTTGGCCCCAAATATGGAGCAGGCGCATGAGTGATATCGGCATGATCCTGGACCGAATCGGGCGCAAGCTCGTGACCGAAGTCGCCCCGAAGCTGGAAGGTGATTATTCCGGCGGGCATGCCGGGATGAGCGGCCTGATGGCCGTGATGGCGGGAGAGGCGTGGGACAGTGCCGCTGATCGACTGGTCAACGAGATTGCCGGGCTGCGCGGATTGCTGGCTTTGGCTGGGAAAACTGTGACAATCGACAAGAGCCCCAGCCTGAAAATCTCGGACCTGACGGCTGAGCGCGATCAATTGGCGCGCGATCTTATCGCATTGCAGATCTCGCTCGAGGAAAGGGACGATGAAGACGCAAAGGCGCTTAACGCCAAGATCTGGATGCATTTAATGGCGACGGCGATGGCGCGAATGCCAAGTCCGCCCGATTTCCCGGATGCGGAGGAATAGAACGACCCACTGCACCTATCCCTCGTCTTCTTCGTCGAATCCGGAGACAGATGACGTGTGTTCAACCAGCTGCTGGGGTCGGGGCTGGCGGGCAATCGCCCTTCCGGACGACCCTTTTTGGCTGCGAAAGAGGGATTTGAACCATGTCAGATGAACCGACACAGACACCAGAAACGCCAGAACCGGCCGCGCAGCAAGACGTGACCAAGGCGTGGCAGGCGACCCAGGATCAAAAATCCAAGGCCTCGCGTTTGCGCATTTTCGCAGCGATTGCCTGGATCATCGCGATCGGCGCCGAGATTGCCGGGGTCGTCATGCTGCTTCAGGGACGGTTTGATACAGGCGGCCTGCCCATCCTGATTGGCCTGTTGGTTGTGATCGCGATCTTCGCCATTGCCGGCAACCTGATGTGGAAGAATGCCAACAAGCATGATCCCGCCAGCAAAGAGGACGGATTCAAGTTCTTCTTCCAGAACCAGCTCGGCGCGATCATTACGATGATAGCCTTCCTGCCGCTCCTCGCCCTGATCCTGATGGACAAGGATATGGATCCGAAGAACAAGCAGATTGCAGGCGGCGTCGGCGCAGTTCTCGCCGTGGTCGCGGTTCTGTTCGGGGTCAGCTACAACCCGCCTTCTGTCGAACAATACACAGAAGACATGAATGAGTGCGCGCGCCAGATCAATGCGGGCGAACCGACAACGGCTTGTTCTCCAGAAGTAGCTGAACAGGCTGAAGAGATTGCACGAGACGCGGAAGCGGTTGCCGAGGCGACGCGCGATGCCGACAATCCGAATGGCCGCGACACCGTCTACTGGATCGCACCGCCTGATGGCGAGAAACATGACTCACCGCGCGTCTTCCACCTGTGCGAGGATGTCAGCCCGCTGCGCGACAAGAATGTGGTGAGCGGCACGGTGGCGGAGGCGTACAAACAGAACGCCAAGCGTATCACCAAACAGCTCACCATGGAGCAAAACCAATGCGGCTTCGAAGTGTCTGAGTAGGCACGGCTTTGCGGACCGGAGTTGGTCCAGCAAGTATCAGCGACAAGAAGAACCGCGCCACTTTGTTTTCCTTTTGCCAACGCAAGTTGGCATTCATGGCGGCTGGCTGACTAATCTCCCGGCCGCCATGGATCCTGACTTGCGTCAGGAATGCGGGAAGCGCGAGAACGTCTACGCTGCCCATGGACCGGTAATCGCCAGGGTCCGGGTGGGCGCATAAGCGTTGACGAACATCCATTTGCCGTCCGGGGAGAAGCACGCACCAGCGAGTTCTGTCTGCAGCCGCAGGCGGCCGAGATCGTACGGCTGACCCGCGGGCGTGATCCCGCGCAAGTGATTGTCGACCACGTCAGTATACTGGTCTTCGCAGACAATCAGGTGGCCGGTCGGGGCCACGCAGAGATTGTCGCCATAATTGAACTGTTCGATGCTCTCGCTTTCGAAGAAGAGTTCAACGCTGTCCTGTCCCTGACCGCGACCCGGCACCAGCCGAAAGATTTGTCCAAGCTGTTTCGCGCCGCCACTGGTACAACAGAAATAGAGATCATCATCGCCCATGTGCAGGCCTTCGCCGCGCGCAATCAGCGCTGCGCCCTGGGCCGCAGCGCGCTGGCGCAAATCATCTTTCGGGGCATCCACCTGGTCGAGATCGACCCATCGGACCGGGAAGGACTGACCCACAGCGACGGAAATCTGGTTCCAGTTTCGGGTGTCAGTGACGCCTTCGATCACCATGGCCTGGAGTTTCCCGCCATCAGCGAGTTTTCCCGGCGTGCGTGGCAGGAAGCGATAGAACGCGCCATCATCGCGATCTTCGGTCATGTAAACATAGCCGGTTTCAGGATCGACGCAGGCGGCTTCATGGTTGAACCGGCCCATCGCGCGCAGCGGCTCGGCCTGGACCAGCCCGTCCGCATCTCCCGGCACTTCGAAGACCCAGCCATGATTGACGGCGAGCCCGTCGCCATAGGGCTGTCCGGGCCCGGTTGGCGCTTCTTCACAGGTCAGCCAGGAGCCCCAGGGCGTCACCCCGCCTGAACAGTTGCGGATGGTGCCCCCGAGCGAGCGAAATTCGCGCTTCACGTCCAGCGTATTGGCGTCCAGCACAATATTGGTCGTGCCGCCCGGCACAATGTTTCCATTGTGCGTTCCAAACCCGTGCGCAATTGGGCCGCCCGCGCCGTCGCTGGGAACCAGTTCGTGGTTTCGCACCAACACGATTTCGCCATTGCCGAGGTCGAGGCACCCCATACCATCCGCTTTGTCGGGCACGGTGCCCCCGTCAGACATCACGTCGCCGAGGCTGGAGAGAATGCGATAGGAGAAGCCTTCCGGCAGATCCAGCAAGCCATTCGGATCCGGGACAAGCGGGCCGTATCCTGCGAAAACGTCGTCTGTCAGACGAGGCGCGGCCCCACGGGTTACACACCCGCTCGCGATCAGCGCCGAAAACGCGGTTGCGGCGGACAGGAACTGACGGCGGTTTTGGGTGGGTCCAGTCATGGATGAGCCTTCCTTTGATGGGATCAGTGCCGACTCGCATCTGTGAGCGGCATTGAGCGCGACCATAGAATAGAAGTGTGACGCTTTTAAAGGGTGGAAAATGGCGCAGGTCTGGCTCGCAGCCTGGCCTTTCTACCCCCACAGCTCGCGGCTGGGCGGGGATACGATGCCATCATGGTAGCGCAGCTTGTGCGGCACGTCCTGGGCCAGCCAGAGCGGGCCGTCGAGATCGATTAGGTCTGCGGTCTGGCCGAGCAACAGGGCAGGAGCCATGCTGATCGATCCCGCCACCATGCACCCGACCATCGTGCCAAGGCCGCATCTCTTGGCTTCCTTCATCATCCGCATTGCTTCGGTGAGTCCGCCCGCCTTGTCGAGCTTGATATTGACCGCATCATATTTCTTGGCGAGGCCTTGCAGGTCGCCGCGCGTGTGCACGCTTTCATCGGCGCAAATCGCGACAAAACCGGGGCGACGGGTGAGTGCGCCATCCTGGTCGACGGGGAAAGGCTGCTCGATCAGGACAACGCCGAGCTCCGCGGCGCGGGCCGCGAGCTCCGGGAAGCTGTCCGGATCAAGCCCTTCATTGCCATCGAGCACGAGTTTGGCGTCAGGGCGGGCGCGGCGCACAGCCTCGACCCGGGTCAGGTCGTCCGGTCCGCCCAGCTTGAGCTTCAGGATTATCGCATGCGTCGCCTTGGCGGCAGTCGCCATGGTCTCGGGCTCGTCCATGCTGATGGTCATCGTGGTTGGCAACGGCTTCGGTTCGGGCAGGCCGGCAAGTTCCCAGACAGGCGTTCCGGTCAGCTTGGATTCAAGATCCCAGAGGGCGCAATCGAGCGCGCATTTGGCGGCGCCTGCGGGGAGACGTTTCTGTAGATCCAGACGGGTCAGACCCTCCTTGATCTCGCGTTCCAGCCCTGAGAGTTGAGCGACAACGCTGACCCGGCTTTCCTGATAGCGGGCATAGGGTACGCACTCGCCGCGGCCGGTTTTTCCATCCTGCGTGATCTCGACAAGCACCGTCTCCGCCGACGATTTCGACCCGCGCGAGATTGCAAACGCGGCTTTTAGCGGCGAAGACACAGGCGTGATGGTAATTTGGCGCATGTCTGAAGTCTTTGCTGGATTGGTAAAATTTCAATGACGCATTGGAGGCTGTCTTAAACGCTGATGGGTTAAGGTAAATAGTGTCGAAACCAAGTAACCTTCTGTCGGCCCCGGCATTTGAGTATGTCGACGGCGCTGCCCCGCGGCTTGTTCTGCGCGGGAACTGGGTTGTTACAGCCCTGGCAGATGTCGACAGGGAGCTTCGGCAAGACCCGATTTCTTCCCGCGCCGGCCTCGCAGAGGTAGATCTCGCCGAATTGGAAGGCCTGGATACGGCCGGTGCCTATCTGATTGATCGCACCTTGCGCGAGATTGGCGGCGAGCCCGCATTGATCGGAGCCTCTGCCGAAGTGCGCGCCTTGCTGCAGCAGGCCCGAACCCTCGCCACGCAGGAAGAACACGCGCCGCCAATTGTTGAAGAAGGTCACGGCTTCGTCGATCTGCTTGAGCGCACGGGCCGAAACGCCGAGCATATGTGGCACGAGGCTCTGGAATCGCTCTCCTTCCTGGGGGCGACCCTCGCCGCGTTGTCGACGATTATCTGGCGTCCGGCCAAGATGCGCTGGACGGCGCTCGTTTCTGTGATGGAAGAGGCAGGCCTGGACGCGGTCCCGATCATCGCCTTTCTGTCCTTTTTCGTCGGGATGGTCGTGGCCTTTATCGGCGCGACCACGCTGGCGCAGTTTGGCGCGACCATCTTCGTCGTCGAGCTGGTCGGCTTTGGCGTCCTGAGAGAACTTGGCGGCGTGCTGGTCGCGATCATTATTGCGGGCCGGACCAATTCGGCCTTTACCGCACAGATTGGCGCGATGAAGATGCGTCAGGAAATCGACGCCATGCAGACGCTGGGGCTCGACCCGATGCACGTCATTGTTGCGCCGCGCGTGCTCGCGATGATGATGATGGTTCCGGTGCTGACTTTTATCGGCATGCTGACAGCCATCGCGGGCGGGATGTGCGTCGGATGGCTCATTCTCGACATCAATCCGACCGTGTTCTTCAACCGATTGCAGGACAATGTTCCGATCGACCAGTTCTGGATCGGGATGTCCAAGGCCCCGGTCTTTGGTCTCGCCATTGCCTTGATTGGTTGCCGTCAGGGCCTTGAAGTCGGCGGCAGCGTTCAATCGCTGGGACACCATACAACCAAGTCTGTCGTTCAGGCCCTGTTTGCGATTATCGTGATCGATGCCTGCTTCGCGCTCTTTTATCAGGAGCTCGGCATATGAGTGCGGACATCGCCATCAAGGTGCGCGGCCTGAAAACCGCCTATGGCACGCATGTGGTGCACGAGAATCTCGACCTCGACGTACGCCGCGGCGAAGTGATCGGCATTATTGGCCCTTCGGGTTGCGGAAAATCCGTGCTGCTGCGGGCCATAACCGGCCTCAAAGAGCCGAGCGCAGGAGAGATCCACGTCTTCGGCCAGGACGTGATTCACCTGCAGTCTGAGGATGTCGCCGCCCTGCAGCGCCTCTGGGGCATCATGTTTCAGGATGGGGCACTTTTCTCCAATCTTACGGTCCGTGAAAACGTCATGGTGCCGATGAAAGAGCATACTGATCTCGCTTTGCCGTTTATGAAGCAGCTCGCCGATCAGAAGATTCGCATGTCGGGACTGGAGACCTGGGCAGGGCGCAAATTCCCGTCTGACTTGTCCGGCGGTATGCGCAAACGCGCGGCGCTGGCCCGCGCCCTGGCGCTGGATCCCCCATTATTGTTCCTGGATGAGCCGACCGCCGGGCTTGACCCGATCACGGCGGCAGGATTTGATCAATTGATCCGCGATCTGCAGAGATCATTGGGCCTGACGGTTTTTCTGGTGACGCACGATGTCGACACCCTGGCCGTGACCTGTGATCGGATCGCCGTGCTGGGGGAGAAAAAAGTCCTCGCAATTGGCACGATGGATGAATTGAGAAAAGAGCCTCACCCCTGGATTCAGGATTATTTCGGGGGACCAAGAGGCCGCGGCGCAATCATGGGAGCCGGATGATGGAAACACGTGCGAACTACGCTCTGATCGGTGCGTTTGTGCTGATGGCGGCTGCCGCCGTGATCGGGTTCGCCCTGTGGCTCGGATCGTCCCAGTTCAATCGCGACTATGCGCTCTATGATGTTGTCTTCCCGGGTCCCGTCTCGCTCGAAGAAGGCGCTTCGGTGCGCTATATCGGTATCAAAGTGGGCGAGGTGGAAAGCGTGCGCATTGATCGCCGCGATGCCTCGCTTGTGCGCGCGCGCCTGCGCGTTGATCGGTCCACGCCGGTTAAATCCGACAGCACGGCGATTATTGATTTTGCCGGGATCACCGGCGTGACCTTCGTGCAGATCAATGCAGGCAGCGAGAAGGCCGGACCGCTCTTGCCGCAGCCCTATGCCGAAGTCCCGGTCATCGAGGCGGGCGAAACGCCGCTGGCGGCGCTGTTTGATGGCGGCGCCCAAGTCATGGCGCAGGCCGGCGTCACGATGGAGCAACTCAGCGACTTGATGACGGATGAGAATATTCAGGCTTTGTCCGAAATCCTGCACAATGTCCGCGACATCACCGCAGCCTTGTCGGAAGATGACAAGGCATTGCTCGGGCAGAGCCTCGCGACGCTGGCATCACTCGAACGCGCGGGCGATAATCTCAGCAAAGCGTCCCGTGACATTACCTCGGTTGCAACGTCTGTGGACAGCGAGTTGGTGAGCCTCAATACCGAACTGAAGGCGCTCGTCGCAGAGCTTAATTCGGCGACCGGCGACGCCAGTGTGACGCTTGAAGAGAGCCGCAAGGCCATCGTCGCTGCGACGGCGCTGGTTGAGGGCGGGGCCTCCGATACGGTTCAACAGACCAGCCTCGCCGCTCAGGAACTTCGCGTGCTGATCGCGAGGATCGATCGGCTGACGCGCGAAATTGAGCAGAACCCGCAAGGCTTCGTCGTGGGCAACCCATTGCCATATGAGGATCGTCGCTAATGAAACCATCTCTCATCGCACTTGTCGCTCTGACGCCGGTTCTTGCCGGATGCCTCTCCGTGTTGCCGGAACCGGACACGCCGGACGCGCTCTACAGGGTTGAAGCGGCGCAGAAATTCGAGGGACTTGCCCACCACCTGATCGTTCGGGAACCTGAAGCGCCTCGTTTGATTTCCGGACAAGGTATGGTCAGCGAAGGACCGAATGGAGGCCTGCGCCTCGTGCCCAATGTCGAATGGTCTGGCAGCGCCACCCGGCAGATCCAGCTTGCTATCATAGACAGTTTCAAAGTCGGCGACCGCGGAAACGCGATCCTGCCAGAGCTTGGCGTCAGCGCCGGATATGAACTCGGTAGCCAGCTGAAGACATTGAACCTGAGAGGCGATACCGCATATTGCGTCATGACACTCAGCCTGGTGACAACCGGGAAGCGCGAGCTTGTGGCTCTGACGGAAGTTTCCAGTTCAAGCCGCGCGCAGAGCGGTTCCAATCGCGACCGCGCTCTGGCGCTCCGGGAGGCGGCATCTGACTGCGCCGCACAGGCTGCGCAATTTGCCGTCGCCTCCATGCCCGAAGGCGACTAGGCGACAGAACTTTCTGCCTGGATTTGATGTTTGGGGATTGGCAGGAAAAAGCTGACCTGCGTCCCGCGGCCTTCTTCGCTGGCGACGGTCAGGCGTCCGCCATGCATTTCTGCGAATGACTTGGTCAGCGCGAGCCCGAGACCCGTGCCATCGAAATTGCGATCGCGCGTGTCGCTGACCTGTTCAAAAGGTTCACCGAGGCGCGGAAGCGCGTCGGCCGGGATGCCAATGCCATTGTCGCGAACAGCGACGCGCAGATCAGTGCCTTTCTGATCGACTGTCACGCGAATTTCGCCGCCCTTGTCGGTGAACTTGATCGCATTGGAGACCAGATTCAGGATCATCTGGCGGATGGCGCGGTGGTCAGCTTCCACGAGCGGCAGGCCGCTATTGGAGACCAGTTTCAGATCGATCTCTTTCTCTTCGGCCCGGCGCCGGATCATGCGCACCGCAGCGTCAACCGGATCGACAATATCGATCGGGTGCAGATCCACTGTCATCTTCCCGGCTTCGATTTTCGCCATGTCGAGAATGTCGGTGATCATGTCCAGCAAGTGCTTTCCAGAATCCAGAATATCCTGGGCGTAGCCCTTGTATCGCTCGTCCCCGAGCGGACCGTACATTTCGTCGACCAGGATCTCGGAGAAGCCATTGATGGCGTTCAGCGGTGTGCGTAATTCGTGGCTCATATTTGCGAGGAAAGCGCTTTTCGAATTGGCAGACCGCTCGGCGCGCTGCTTTTCGGCTTTCAGGCTCTTGGCAAGTTCGGCGGCGGTTGATTCCGAGCGCTCAAGCTCGGCGACCAGCTTGCGCAGGCGGCCTTGCTGCTTGGTCAGTTCGACTTCGTTGCGTACATCGCTGGAGACGTCGAGCCCCATCGTGATCATGCCGCCGGACTTGGTCGTCCGCTCGACAATCTTGAACCACTGGCCGTTCTTGATCTTGACGATCTCTGCCTGGTTGTCGGAAGCGTTCGGCCGGCGTTCCAGGATGTTTGCCGCCTGGGCGAGCATGACCGTGTCATAGCCCATTCCGGTTCGGACCGTCGGTTCCAGGCCGAACACTTTCAGGAATGCCCGGTTCCAGTAGATCAGGCGCTTGCGCGCATCCCAGAGCGCGAACGGGCCGGAAAAGGTCTCCAGAGCGCCGCGCAGGCGGCTCTCGGCCTGCTTGGTGCGCGCGATAGCGTGCTTCATCTCGGTCACATCGCGCAGCACGCCGTTCAGCTGTCCGCTTTGCTCATCCGGCTTGGCGCGCATATCGAACCAGGCTGTTTTGTCGACGCTGGCAAAGACCTGCGAAATGTAGCCGCGCTCGTGCAGGGTCGAGAGCGATTGTTCCATCGTGTCGCGATGATCTTCGTGGACGAAGCGCAGAATCTCCTTGACCGACAGTTCGATCTCGCCTGGCTCACCCAGCAGCTGACCGGCTTCCTCGCTGAACGTGAAACGATGGGTTTTGAAGTTCCAGGACCAGAAGCCGGCCTTGGCCTGTTGCAGGACCGTCTTCAGGATCCGGCCCGCGCGGGTGGCTTCGCCTTCATAGGCTTCCGATTCTGTTCGGCGCTGTTCCAGAAGCCGAAACAGGCCGAGAATGGCAAGCGCCGGACCCAGCAATAGCAGCGCGTATATCGCAAGGCCGATCAGGGTGGCGCGGGTCATGAATGGATAGGCGCTCTCGACGCAAACCGACATATCGGCGCGGGCGACTGGTGAGCAGGCCGCGACGTGTTGCGCGGAGCCGAATTTCGCCCCGTCCAGCGTCGACGGCTGCAGGCTGATATTGCGCTCGCCTTGTGCGACAGGAAGCCAGGCTTCTGCTGGAATGATCCCCAGGCGCGGGCCCCCTGAGTCCGGATTGAATGCGACCACAATGTCCTGCGTGCGTGTCAGACCTGCCGATTGTAAACTCGCCAATAAGGCCGAGCCGGTTTCGCCGGCATCGCGCAGCCGGGATCCGGGATTGGCCGTCAGCGCGTCAGTCAGCGTGACAACCGTGTCGAGGTCAGGCTGAACGCGCGCCGTCTGATCCGGGGACCAGCCCGCCTGGTATCCGAGCCGCATGGCCTGCTCGACGGCGTAGATCTTGCCACCGACATTTTCTGACACGGCGAGCGCTTCGCGATGCGCCTGGACCTGCTGGGCGGAGAGGTCGCGCGCGCGGTCATCATAAGCCTTCAGGCCGAGGGCGATGCCTTCCACCAGAATAATCAGGCCGAGCGCTTTGGTCAGGCTGAGCGACGGGCGCGACGATGCGCGCCGAACCGGCTTGGTCTTGCCAGATCGCGTCTGTTGACGTGCCACAGCCCGCACCTTTCCGGGTGCGCCCCCGATGGACGCACTTCCACATCCATCAGCTTTCGTGTCCGAAAGTTCAGGAACAGTTAACCACAGTCACGATTCTGTTAAGATTTGCGGCATTAGCCAAGGGTGCGCGTAACAATATCGGCGGCGTTTTTGGAAAGGTCTTTTGCCTGCAAAGCCTTAAGCGCTTTCTCTGCCTCGCTGCGCGCGCGTGGTTCAAGCGATTTCCATTGCTCAAAGGCCGTCAGCAGCCGGGCAGCCAGTGCAGGGTTCTTCGCGTCGGCTTGCGCAATAATCTCCGACACCAGGCGGTACCCGGATCCATCCGGGGCATGAAAGGCGGGCAGGTTCTGCATCGCAAACACGGCCACCACTGATCGGACCCGGTTTGGATTGCTAAGATCGAAATCCTTATGCTGAAGGAGCTGCGCGACATCATCGACTGTACCTGTGCTCGCCTGGACGGCGAACCATTTGTCCATGACCAGCGGATTGCTCGACCATTTCTCCTCGAACGCGGCAAGGCTTTCGCCCTTGCCAGGCCCGCCTGCAACGGCCAGTGCGCGCAGGGCGGACAGGCTTTCCGTCATGTTCGGCGCGTCGTCAAAGACCTGCTTGAGCGCGCCGTCCTGGTCTTCGCCCAAGGCGCTGAGCAAGGTCAGCATGGCGCTGCGCAAAGCGCGCGTGCCGGATTGTTCGGCGTCAGGCTTGAATGGCGTTGGCGACGGGCGTTCCAGCACGGCGGTTGCGTCCGCGTAGAGTTCAGTCGCCAGGGCACGTTGCACGGTCTTGCGGGCATCCCTCAGCGCAACCGCATCGGCGGGAACGTGTTCCAGGAACAGTTCTCCAATATCGGGCAAGCGGGTCAGCAGCGCCGCGAAGGCCGGATCGTCCTGCTTCGCGCGTACGGCATTCGCGATGGCTGAGACGATGGCGGCGTCCGGTTCAGCCTTCTGGTCGTAGGCGATGGCCAGGATGTCCTTTCGGGCAAGCGCCTGCAGCGCGTTCCATTGATTGAACGGATCGTCATCGACTTCCGCCAGCGCGAGGACCTCGGCGTCACTGATCTTGTGATCAAGCCGGACCGGGGCGGAGAAACCGCGATTGAGCGAGACACGCGGACGCGCGGTCTGGCCCGAAATGCGCCAGACCAGCTCGTCACTATCGAGGATCAGCGTCAGGTCCTCTACTTTCTCGCCGTCCGGAGCGAACGCCGCAGCGCGAATTGGCATCGGGAGCGGCTCGGGCGCATCATTGCCGGGCGTCTTCGGATTGGACTGCGTCAGCATCACGGTCAGCGTGCCTGCGTCCTCATCCCAGAGCTCGGAAGCCGTCACCGTTGGTGTTCCAGGCTGACTGTACCAGCGCCGGAAATTCGCGAGATCCTCCCCGCTTGCCTCTTCGAAACAGGCATAGAAATGCTCAATCGTGGTGGCTTCACCATCATGGCGATCGAAATAGATCTGCATGCCTTTGGCGAATGCCTCATCACCGATCAGGGTCTTGAGCATACGGATAAGCTCAGCGCCTTTTTCGTAGACGGTCGCGGTGTAGAGATTGTCGATGCTGGCATAGCTGTCAGGCCGTACCGGATGCGCGAGCGGCCCCGCATCCTCGGCGAACTGACGGGCGCGAAGCCGGATCACGTCCTTGATCCGCTGCACCGGACGCGAGCGCATATCGGCGCTGAATTCCTGGTCCCGGAAGACGGTGAGCCCTTCTTTCAGGCAGAGCTGGAACCAGTCGCGGCAGGTGATCCGATTGCCCGTCCAATTGTGAAAATATTCGTGGCCGACAATGCTCTCAATCGCTTCGAAGTCGGCCTCTGTCGCGGTTGCTTCATCGGCCAGGACATAGGCTGAGTTGAAGATATTCAGGCCCTTATTCTCCATCGCGCCGAAATTGAAATCCCGCACGGCGACAATGTTGAAGACGCCGAGATCATATTCCCGGGCGAAGACTTTCTCGTCCCAGATCATCGAGGCTTTCAGGCTCTCCATGGCCCATTCGGCGCGATCACCGTCGCCTTTATCGACATGCACCGCGAGATCGACCTCAGCCCCATTCATGGTCGTGAACGTGTCGCGATAAATGTCATAGTCGCCGGCGCACAAGGCGAACAGATAGGAGGGTTTCGGATGCGGATCGTCCCATTCGGCAAAGTGACGTCCACCGTCGAGGTCGCCCTGCTCGCCAGGT
This sequence comes from Henriciella sp., assembly GCA_041984335.1. Taxonomy (GTDB): domain Bacteria; phylum Pseudomonadota; class Alphaproteobacteria; order Caulobacterales; family Hyphomonadaceae; genus Henriciella. Next base: position 472,192 of record JBHIYI010000001.1, read on the forward strand.
GTGCCATTCGATAGCAGGACCGGATATTTCGCCTTGTCGGCCTCGATCCGAACCTTGAAGCGGCTCATCACGTCGGGGCGATCGGGCCAGAAGGTGATGCGACGAAAGCCGATGCTTTCACATTGTGAGCAAAACCGCTCGCCAGAGATATAGAGGCCAGACAGCGCCGTATTGGCGGATGGATCGATCGTCACCAGCGTTTCCAGCGCAAACGTGTCGGGCACATCCTTGAGGGTCAGGGTCTCGTCGGTCAGCGCATAGGCGTCGTCGGCCAGGGCCTCACCATTCAGCTTGATCCAGTCGAGTTTCACCTGCACGCCGTCCAGTACAAGATCACCCGCGCTGAGGCGGCGAACCTGCATATGCGTGCACACTTTCGTCGCGCTGGGCTCAAGGTCGAAAACCATCTCGACCTGGTCAATCGCGAACGGGTAGGGTGTGTAATCTGAGAGCTTGATCTGAATGGGGGTTTCGGTGCGCATCAAAGGGCCTTTCTGCTCCGGTTCCATCCCATTTAGGCATAAGGCAAAGGCTTGCAAACGGAACCGGACCCCTGGCTGCATTTTTCGCAGCGAAAGCCTACCGTGGCGTCACGGGTTTCCGCGCACGTCAACCGCGCTATTGTCATCGCCATAGAAATTGACAGGGAGGCCGACCGGCCATGAATTTTGACTTCTCCGATGATCAAAAATTCCTCGGGAATGAAGCGCGAAAATTCCTTGATGGGGAATGTACCACGCAACATGTCCGCGAGGTCTTGAACGATGATGACAAGAGTCACCACGAGGGTGTCTGGCAAAAAGTGAAGGAAATGGGCTGGCTCGGCACCGCCATTCCGGAAGAGCATGGCGGGCTCGGTCTCGGCGCGCTTGAGCTTTGCGTGCTGGCTGAAGAGATGGGTCGCGCGCTGGCGCCGGTTCCATTTGCGAGCACGGTCTATTTCTTTGCGGAAGGGCTGATGATCGCGGGCAGTGACGCTCAGAAGGGCGCTGTCCTGCCCGGCGTGGCGAGCGGCGACGTGGTCGGCTGCTATGCGGCAAGCGAGGGCCCGGGCAATCCCGACCCGGCCAAGCTTTCTGTCACGTTCGACGGCAGCAAGGTCTCCGGCACGAAAGTCCCTGTGACCGACGGTGATATTGCCACGCACGCCATTGTGCTCGCCAAGGAAGGCAGCGGCGCGAGCCTGGTTCTGGTCGACCTCAATGGCCCTGGCGTGACGCGCAAGTCGGTGAAGACACTGGAGCCGACGCGCAGCCATGCCGAGATCACGTTTGACGGAGCTGCAGGCGAACGCCTTGGTGAGGCGGGTGCCGGCGCTGACCTGCATGATGCGATCATGAACCGGGCAGCTGTCCTGCTCGCCTTCGAACAGCTTGGCGGGGCCACGCGCTGCCTCGAAATGGCAACCGATTATGCCAAGGAACGCTACGCCTTCGGTCGCCCGATTGGTGGCAATCAGGCGATCAAGCACAAGCTGGCCGACATGTACGTCAAGAATGAAGTGGCGCGGTCGAACTGCTATTATGGCGCCTGGGCGCTGTCGACGGACGCTTCGGAACTGCCGGAAGCGGCTGCCGCCGCGCGCCTGGCGGCAAGCGAAGCCTACTGGTTCGCGTCAAAGGAAAATATTCAGACCCATGGCGGGATGGGTTTTACCTGGGAAGTGGATTGCCATCTCTTCTATCGCAGAGCCAAGCTGCTGGCCGTACAGGCAGGCGCCCCCAAGGTCTGGAAAGAAAAACTCGTTCGCGCGCTTGAACTCAAGAACGCGGCATAAGGGACGGAGAGACGAAAATGGATTTCAACGATACCCCCGAAGAAGCAGAATTCCGTGCGGAAGCCCGCGCTTTTCTGGAAAAGCATCTTGAGCCCAAAGGCGCGCAACCTCTGCGCCAGCGCGTCTCTGGTGAAGAGTTCATGAAACGCGCCAAACAGTGGCAGGCCGAAAAAGCCAAGGCTGGCTATGCCAAGATCACCTGGCCGAAAGAAATGGGCGGGCGTGGTGGCACGCCGATGCAGCAAGTCATCTGGGGCCAGGAAGAAGGCAAGTTCGACTCGCCCGGCGGCCCGTTCACCATCGGCCTCGGCATGTGTATTCCAACGGTGATTGCGTTCGGCTCTGACGAACACAAAAAGCGCTACGTCCAGAAAGCCCTGATGGGCGAGGAGATCTGGTGCCAGCTCTTTTCCGAGCCCTCAGCCGGATCAGATGTGGCCGGTCTGAAGACACGCGCCGTCAAGGACGGAGACGAGTGGGTGATCAATGGCCAGAAAGTCTGGACGTCTGGCGCGCACTATTCCGATTACGGCATCCTGCTCGTGCGGACGGACCCGAAAGCGGCCAAGCATAAGGGCCTGACCATGTTCATCGTGAACATGAAACAGAAAGGCGTCGAAGCGCGGCCGATTCACCAGGCTTCAGGCGGACGCGAGTTTAACGAGGTCTACTTCACCGATGTGCGTATACCTGACAGTGACCGCCTCGGCGAAGTCGGTCAGGGTTGGAAAGTTGCGATCGTCACGCTGATGAATGAGCGCCTTGCCGTCGGCGGATCACCGGGCCCGGATTGGTCGGAAATCATGGACTATGCCAAACAAGCTGGCACGATGAGTGATGCTGCCTTCCGGGACAAGCTCGCCGATTGGTATGTCGCCGCCCAGGGCTACAAGCTGACCAAGCTGCGTACGCAAACTGCGTTGTCGAAAGGTCAGACGCCCGGGCCGGAAAATTCGATTGGCAAGATCATCACGGCCAACCAGCTTCAGGATATCTGCAACTCGGCGATCGAGATGCAGGACCATTACGGCCTGATGACCGGCGATGACATGCCCGCGGACGGCCTGTTCCAACAGAGCTTCATGTGGGCACCTGGCCTTCGCATCGCTGGCGGGACCGACGAGATTCTGAAAAACATCATCGCGGAGCGTGTCCTCGGCCTTCCCCAGGACGTCCGGGTCGACAAGGATATCCCGTTTGATGAGCTCAAACAGGGCTAGCTGAGTCTGCTACAGGTGCTGCAATCGCTGCAGCACCTGTCAGATCCGGTAATTCAACCTTAACGAGAAATATCGTAACTTCTATCGATTAGAAAGAAGTTTGAGATGTTTTCGTCCAAGTCGAAAGCGAAAGTAGATCTGAATCGTGCGGCGATCTCATCGTCGAACGCGCCGATCCCGATCCTGCGACCGCAGAGCGAAAAGCGCCGCGGGGAACGTAAAGGTGTGTGGTGCGTCAGCACGCTCTATTCTCAGGACGGCGCAACCTGGGAAGCAATTATTCTGGATGTCTCACAGTCCGGTGCCCGCATCCGTCGGCGGACACGCGGGACATTGCCGTCCATCGTCAAGATCAAGGCGTCTCGCATCGGTCTCAACCGCTTCGCGCGCGTGGTCTGGCAAACCACATTTGATGCGGGGCTCGAGTTCATCACCACGGCGCAAAAGAACACTGCCTGATCGCGCCTGATATGTGATAGGCTTTGCGTATGACCCGCGAAGACCTTCTTACCTCCTATGAACAAGCCATTGCCGAAGCCCCCGGTGTCGAGCGTAAAGGCAAGGCCAATCCCTATACGTCTGCGAACGGACACATGTTTAGCCAGATCAACAAGGATGATCAGCTTGGCATCCGATTGCCCAAACCGAGGCAGGCAGAGTTGCTGGACCAGTACGGGGCCGGGCCTTTCAAGTCTTATGGCGCAACCATGCGGGATTATGTCTGTCTCACCGAAGAAATGTTGAACACGCCGGGTTTGATCGCGGGGCTTCTGGCGGAGGGCCTGGCATTCGTGTCCGCCATGCCGCCAGGTGGCAAGAAGAAATAGTGGGCGCTCAGAACACGCCCATAGACAGTCCCGCGGCCAAGGCCTCGCCCAAGGCGCGGCATCTATCGAGGTCTGCCTCTGAGATCGTCTTTTCGGCCAGGATCTCAGCCTCTGTCTGGGCGTCGCTGCAGACAATGAGAGGGGGCTGAACCTCTTTCAATCGCCAGCCGGTTGCGATGCGCGCGAGCTGCCGTACCGCGTTCTCACCGTCTGAGCCGGCACAGATCATCTGCGCATAGGGTCGCCCCTCCAGCTTGCCGAGCACGGGATAATAGCAGCGATCAAAAAATTCCTTCATCGCGCCTGACAAAGCCGCGAGGTTTTCGGGCGCCGCAAACAGGTAGCCATCAGCACCGAGAAGATCCTCAGGACCCGCCTCCTCGGCGCGTAGCAGGCGTGTCTCGGCGTCGGCCTGCGCCGCAGCATAAGCCGCCGCTGCCATTTGCTGCGTACCGCCAGTGCGCGAATGATAGACGATCAAGAGGGAAGCCATGCGTCCTTCTAGCGGATCTGCACGCTGCGCCAAGGGGACATGACCCCGCCTGAAACTTGTCTGCGTGTCTCACGAATCACGGCACTAGGGCGGCATGAAACGTATTTGGATACCGGCTTTCCTGGCCTTGGCGGCGTGCGCAGATCCGCAAGCCGCGACGATTACGGCTGCGCCCGCCCAGTCGATCTATTGGTCTGACGGCGATAGTGGCCGCATTGATGGGATGAAGTTCCGTCTCGCCGATGTCGATGCGCCTGAGACGGGCGGTGTTGGCGCGCGCGGCGGCGCGAAATGTGAGGCTGAACGTGAACTCGGGTTCGATGCGAAAGCCTACATGGTCGAGCTGACCCGCGATGCCGAACTGGTGATTACCAGCAATTCAGGCCCGGATCGCTATGAGCGGGATGTCATCACCTTGTCTGCGGATGGCGTCGATGTCGGCCAGGCCGGGATCGAAGCAGGCCACCTCGGCCCCTGGCCGCACAAAGGGCGCCGGGCGCTGACCAAAAAGCCTGACTGGTGCGCTATTGTCAGCGGTTCTGCAGGCTCTACCCAGCTGGAATGATCGGCCCTAAAGTGCCGTCCAAACAGGAAGGGACTTTAAATATGCTTTCAAAAACCACCTTGGCGGCGCTCTCAGTCGCATTCGTATCAGCTGGGTGCGCTACGGCTCAGAACGGTCCCGCTCCGGACGCACCTGCCGTCCCGCAAATCACCATGGGAAATGGTGAGGCGAACATGATCCAGATCGAGGGAATGACGCGGGCGGAAGGTGTGACCCAGTTCTCCGAAGTGCGCGTCGATGGCGGTGATGTCTCAGCCTTTCGCGGTGACTCCGTGGCCCTGACATTCCCGCAAGTGGTGATCGAAAAGCCGGGCTTTATCGTTCTGCACCCGGTCATGGATGGTCGCCCGAATGGCGATGTCGTGTCGGGTTTTGCCTATCTGGATGCCGGTGCGAATGAAGACGTCACTATCCGGCTCGATACCCCGGCTGATCCTGGCCGCAAGTTCCTGGTCATGCTGCACAGCGATGTCGACAATGACCGCGTGCTTGATTTCGTCTTCGTCGAAGACGGCATCAATGTTGAAGACAGAGCCGTGTTCGAAGGCACGCACATGATCGCGCATATTTTCGAAGTGCCGGAATAGGCATCCGTCGAGTTTATTTAACCCGGGTGAGTCGAAGTATTCGCGTCTGACCCGGTCAATCTTTTTGACTATTTGCGATAGACTGAAAAATGAAGGTGGGCCGCCTGTAATCTTACTGTTTCACTTCGTCAGGTAGAGAAGCGCTGCCAGCTTGCTTAGCCAGGGTCTTGGCCATTATTCCTCGCGCCTTGTCGGCAATTCGGCGAAGACGGGCGATGATGAACCAAGCGACCCCAGACAATAACGGGGGAACGATCACGGCTGCGATCATCAAGGAAGAGTGGATTATTAAGGTTCCCGGGGCAAACCAATTGTATGGAGCCAATGCGTACTGCTCCGCCGCGTTGTGAACAGTGCCAACGTGCAATACGTAAATGCAATAGATCGCAAGCGCCGTACAAAGCCATCGATCGAAGTGCTTAGAAAATAAAAGTGCGTATACAAACTCCGATGGGTATTCCCACTCTATTTTCGCACCGTTCGAGGAAACTTCTCCAACGGCGTCATTGTCCGGCAGTTTTGCCAATCTTTCCAAAAGTTCCACCGACGGCCAATGGTTGACCTCTTCGTACTTCTCGACGGAAGATAGATGTTCCAAATGACCTTCTGCGATATCGCGAATTCGACTCCTGTATCGAAACCTCGCAAGATTCAAACATCCCACGCACAAGGCCAAGCCTGCGCCCGCCATCGGCTCTATATGCGTCGCCACGGATGTGGTGAAGTCTATCGCGTCCCCCGACATCGAATTTTATGCAATCGCACTTTTTGTAGAGAACGTCCAAATTCGATCGAAAAGTCCGTCGAGATGCTTTGCCGTGCCGTCATGTCCACCGAACGCGGCGACCGCCGCTCTACCCAGCTTGTCCCTTTCAAAGCGATAACTGGATCCATCGGCGACTGCCATGTGGAATTCAATTTTGCCCCTCATAGATTCCGGTAGAGCAACTAATTGCACCCGAGGATCGCTCGCAAATTCGTTGGCAAACACGTTTTGTTGTCCACAATCGAGTTTTTCTTGTTCGTGCACAACATGGATTTTCTTTTCGTGGGACGAACCAAGGAAACGCTTTACCGCAGAAATTGTGCCTGGGTGCCCATATACTCCTTGATTTAAACCATCGCTGAAAATTTTGACGCGCTCTTTGGCGGTATAAAATAGCGCCTCTATGATTACCTGCGCGTGAAGAACAGAGCCGTTATAGATGGGCTCACCATCCATTCGCTCAGCCGCACGGAACACCCGTTCTTGGTAGTCGCCTAGGTTCAACATATTCGGATCGTTTCTATCCATTTCCATTCCCCCCAAATGGTAGCACCGTAAAGCAACGGCAATATGTACAAACTCTAGGTAATCTCACGAAGCCGTGGGCGTAATTACCAGAAAAGCTTGAGTCAAGCGCCACACCCATCCCACTTTGGCGGCGCAAGTTGCGTTTGTGTTTCCAAGTTCGCGTCACCAGTCCGCCATGGTTCTGTCCTCAATATCTACGCTCTTGACGCCAATCACCGATAGACACTGTAAAAAAAATGCGGCGGAAAAAGTTCCGCGCCCAATTTTGTTGCCCAAATTTCTTTCACTTTCGTTCACGCCGGCTTCTACCATGAGTTCCGCCAGTCGCTTGTAGCTGAGTTGTCGTCGTTTCAGTTCCGCTTTGAGAATACTCTTGGCCATCACGATAAACTTCGTCTCGTTTGCACTCACGATCTACCCCCGAAAATGATGAAAAAACACCATATGAGGTGACGCTATTTCTGTCACGCAATGAATTGAATTGCTCAATATGGGTTCTCGGTAATCCTATTGAAATTGCAGTCGTCCGCTTTTGTGAGCGATAACGAGCAGAATTTCTTCAACAACGATAGGCATCTGATCCTCGTTCGTCTAAATCCGCTTTCTAAACATGGGCGCTGGCGCTTAAGCCGGGACGCGAATGCGTGGGCCTGCTGCGTTCACGTCAGCATCGACATGCGCTTCGTAGACTTTGAAATTGTCGACAAACATCTTGGCGAGTTTTTCCGCCTGCGCGTCATAGGCTGACTTGTCGCTCCATGTATCGCGCGGATTGAGGATAGTGCTGTCGACGCCTTCGAGCGCTGTCGGCACCATGAAGCCGAACGTTTCGTCCTCGCGGAAGTCCGCCTGGTTCAGCGATCCATCCAATGCGGCATTGAGGAGCGCGCGGGTCGCCTTGATCGGCATGCGGTGGCCAACGCCATGTGCGCCGCCGGTCCAGCCGGTTGAGACGAGCCAGCAATTCACATTGTACTTGTCGATCAGTTCGCCGAGCAGCTTGCCATACTCACTCGGATGACGCGGCATGAACGGCCCGCCAAAGCAGGTCGAGAAGGTTGCGGTAGGCTCGGTCACGCCTTTTTCTGTGCCCGCGACTTTCGCCGTGTAGCCGGACAGGAAGTGATACATGGCCTGGGCCGGAGTCAGCTTCGCGATGGGCGGCATGACGCCAAACGCATCGCAGGTCAGCATGATCAGATTCTTTGGCTGACCACAGCGCCCGCTCAATGATGCATTCTCGATCGCAGAGATCGGATAAGCCCCGCGCGAATTTTCCGCCAGCGTATTGTCGTAAAAATCAAGCTCGCGTGTTTCCGGATCCATGACGACATTTTCGAGCACAGTGCCCCACATGCTTGTCGTCGCATAGATTTCCGGTTCGGCTTCCGGTGAGAGATTGATCATTTTGGCGTAGCAGCCGCCTTCAAAATTAAACAGGCCGTTCTCAGACCAGCCATGCTCGTCATCACCGATCAGTGTCCGGCTGGCATCTGCAGATAGCGTGGTCTTGCCGGTACCTGACAGGCCGAAGAAGATTGCGGCGTCATTGTTGCCACCATCATTGACCGAGCAGTGCATCGGCATGACGCCCTTGGTCGGCAGGATATAATTCAGAATGGTGAAAACCGATTTCTTGGTTTCGCCGGCATAGGATGTGCCGCCTATCAGGACGATTTTCTTGGCAAAGTTGACCGCGATCACGGTTTCAGAAACAGTGCCGTGCTTTGCCGGGTCGGCGCGAAAGCTCGGGCTATTGATGATCGTGAACTCATGCGCGAAGCCCTCATATTCGTCTGCGGTCGGGATTCGCAAAAGGTGACGAATGAACAGAGAGTGCCAGGCGAACTCAGTGATCACGCGCACCGGCGCGCGGTGATCAAGGTCAGCGCCGCCGAACAGTTGCTGCGTGTACAGCGTCTTGCCGTTCAGGTGCGCTTGGAAATCTTCCCACAAGGCATCAAAATGCGCGGGGGTCATGGACGCGTTATTGTCCCACCAGACTGAATTTTCGGTGGTTTCGTCGCGGACGGTGAATTTGTCTTTTGCCGATCGCCCGGTGTGTTTGCCGGTTTTGACGAGAAGTGCGCCGCCTTTGGCGACTTCTGCTTCGCCGCTTCGAACCGCTTGTTCGTAAAGGCGTTCTTCGTTCCAGTTCTTGCGAACGTCCCCAGCCTCGATACCGAGATCTGCCAACTCTACATTCTGATGAGACACGTCAATTTTCCCCTGACTTAAGTCGCACATATGGCTCAGAACAGTCGCACCGGACTCGCTGCGACCCCTGAAGTCGGGGATAGAACTGCAAGCCTCCGGCCAACACCACCCCTGCGGACAGGGTAAACGCTGTCAAAACTGATAGTCAGCGCTGTCAGAACGCGGTGTGAGCGCTGAACGGGCAAATTTCGTCCGATTTCGGGTATTTTTCATTGAATTATGCTTCGAAAAACCGACGCGGATCACAATAGATTTCGCTTGAGTTTCCGCAAAATTTGCCGATTCGGGACAGTTGCGCGCAAGGCATCGCGCTGCGCCGGGACAGGGTCTTGGAAGATCTCAGCGGTCAGAATGCCGGCCGCCCATGGTGCCCAGGTAAATCCACGGGAGCCATAGCCGCCAGCCAGATAAATGCCTTCTATCGCATAATCCCCGAACGCAGTGTTCCAGCCTTGTCGCTCCAGGATCTGGCGGTCACGGATCAGCGTGTCCGTGTCAGGCAGGGCCCCGATAAGTGGCAGCCGGTCGGCCGTGGTCGCGCGGACCCCGGCCCGCGACCGGGTGTTCGCTTTCACAGCCTCAGCGCGCCAGAAAGGAGAGAGCTTGTCCAGCGCCTGGCGGTTTTCCGCGGCCGCGTTGGATGTTTCCTGCGGCGCACCGCCAGCGTGATCCGCAAAGGTCGCGCCCCACAGGCGGTGCTTCCCGGCGGCGAGCGCATAATGCCCTGAGGCAAGGGCGCTCGGCGGCGCGTCCACGTCGCTGCGATAATATTCCACCTGTCCTAACCGTCCGGTCAGATCGAGCGGACCGGTCAGTTCCTCCATGCGCCAGCCCCCTGCCAGAATGATCGCGTCGTAATTCGACCCGTTCACCGAAAGGGTCGAAGGATCGATGTTCGCTACTGAGCCCCATTTGACCTCAATGCCATCGAGAAGCGCTGGCAGGAGGGTCGCGGGTTCGAGAATCATCGAACGCTTGTGTAGTAGCCCGCCATTGCGAATAGCTTCCAGCTGTTCCAGCCCCAGCGGTGGATCGGCGAGCAGCTTCTCAAACCTCCGGGCCTCGGTCTCATCGCGCGGAAAATGGTGCGTCTCCGCAAGCGAAACGCCCGGGCGATCGCGGTAGAAAGCCTGCGCGCTCAGATAGGCGTCGATCAGCAAACGCGCCTGAACCGTGTCCGCCGCGTCGAGACGCGGCATGACGAGCGCCAGGGGGTTTCCGCTGGTGCCCTGCGCGGGTCCCTCTGCCGCGTCGAACACAGTTACGCGCGCGCCGCGATCCCTCAGCCGTCTTGCGAGGCATGCGCCCGCAATGCCCGCGCCGATTATGGCGATGCTGGGTGAAGTGGCGATACGTGAAGGAGCAGCTGCGGTGAGGGGCGCTCTGGCTTCCAGCCGTTCGCGCTTGCGGCCATGACCCGGTTTCTTCTCGACCTCGAAGCCTGCATCGATAAGGCCGCGCCTTACCGCGCCTGCGACGGTGAACGTGGCGACCCGCGCACCAAGTTTCGTGCGAACGGCGAGCGCTGGCCAGATACTGGTCGCCCACATGGCTTCATTCTTGGCCGGGCTGAATCCATCCAGATACCAGGCGTCTGCCATGAGCTGCGATTGCGGCAACGTCGCTTCAAGAAGGCCTGTATGCAGGGTCAGTGTCAGGCGCTCTTCGGGCCAGACAATTTGTTGAACGCCTTTGGCGCGCACAGGCCACCGGTCGCAAAGCTTCTCTGCGAGCTCAGCGAGTTCGGGCCACGGCATCAGCGCTCTGGCCACGTCTTCCTTGTCGAGCGGAAAGCCCTCAAAACTGACAAAGTTGAGCCATCCATCTGAAGCGCGATGCTCCCGCCACATCTGCCAGGTTGCGAGAAAGTTGAGCCCGGTTCCAAACCCCAGCTCAGCGATGGTGAACGAAGACGTGTCTTTCCAGGCGTCGGGCAAACCGCAGCCCTTGAGGAACACCGCGCGGCTCTCTGCCAGGCCATCCTCGATGGAATAGTAAACGTCGCCGACCCGGTCATCGACGGGTGTACCATCCTCTTTCCAGGAGAGGTCAGGTCGCGGCGGAAGTCTCATCGTGTCGCCTTAGCGGTTTACGCGCGCGCTCGCCAGCCGTTGCTGGGGCCGCAGTTTCAATCCTTCTTGCCAAAGCGCTCTGCGTCAGTTCAGTCCGGCAATCCGGAGCAGGTGGTCTTCGAGTTTCAGGCTCTGCTTTTGCAGATTGAACTGGTCCAGGGCCAGGGCGCGGCCGGCCTCACCCATCGCGGCTGTGGCGGATGGGTCTTTGAGAAGCTTGCGGAGATTTTCGGCGAGTGCGGCGGCGTCGCCTTCATCGCAGAGGTATCCGGTTTTGCCATCGCGCACGCATTCGACGATGCCGGAGTGACGCGTCGCTGCGAGGGCGCAGCCAGACAGCATGGCTTCAATGCAGACCAGCGGGAGCCCTTCCGCGTCGCCTGACGGGGCTCGCTTGGATGGGACGCAGGCAATCTTCGCGGCGGCCCAATGCTTCGGCATATCGTCGGCGGGGACCCATCCCGCCAGCTCGACGTCTACGCCGGAGGCGGCGAGCTTGTCGTGCAGGCTCTGTTCGAAACCGTCGCGCTCACCCTCCGTCTTGTTCCCGCACAAACGCACCGTCCAGCCATCCAGGTCCGAGCCGAGCTGGGTCAGCGCATCGATCAAAGTGTCGATGCCTTTCTTGGGCGACCAGCGCCCAGCAAAGACGAGCAGGTTCTGCTTTTCGCCCGGGTGGAACTTTTCAGGATCCGCGGTGTTGTGATGGACAATCATCTTGTCCTTCGGCGCGCCCTTGGCGAGCAATTCGCGGCGAATGAAATCAGAGCAGGGCAGGATCAGGTCAGCGCTGTCCCACAGCTTCTGTCGACGCCGGTTATAGACCCGCACAAAGGAGTCCTTGGTATTCGAGGTCTTGGTCGCGTCGCCGCCATAATACGTTACCGCGAGGGGCAGGCCGAGCTTACGCGCGAGCGGCAAGGCGTAGGCGCCGGACTTGCCGAAACTCGCATGGATCGCGACGGGGTTGAGATCGCGCAGCCTTTGTTCAAGTCGCGGCGAAATCACACCGAATTGCTTGAACCCGGACGCGCCGCCAGGGCCGTGCAAATCGGTCATATCAATCGCTTCAGCGCCCTCAGGGACCGGGCCATTAATCGTGTGACCAATATAGATTGGCTGCAAGCGGCTGAACGCCGTATAGCCGCGCGGAATGAAGCTCTCAGACGGCGTAAACATCTTGTCGCAATAGGCGAGAATATTTCGTGGCTCAGACATCAACGCGGCATAGCTGCGCGCCCGCGCAAGGGCAAGCGAGCGCCTGTATTCCTGAGCTTCTTATCGCGGCGCCATGCGGATCGCGCCATCGAGGCGGAGGTTTTGCCCATTGAAATAGCCGTTTCGGGCAAGCTCCAGCGCCAGCGAACCGAATTCTTCTGGCTTGCCGAGCCGCTTCGGAAACGGCACCGATGCTGCGAGACTGTCGAGGACAGGCTGCGGCGCGCCCAGCATTAGCGGCGTCGCAAATATGCCGGGCATGATCGAATTGACGCGAATGCCAATATTCATCAGATCTCGCGCCATAGGCAGGACAAGACCATTCACGCCGGCTTTGGCGGAGCCGTAGACAATCTGACCGATCTGGGCGTCTTGTGCAGCCACCGAGGCGGTTAGCGTGATCACCCCGCGTTCGCCATCTTCCAAGGGCTCCAGGCTCGCCATGCCGAGGGCTGCGTGGGAGGCGATGCGGTAAGAGGCAACCAGAACGCCCTTCACGCCCCACTCATAGTCCTCGGTCGACAGGCGTTTATAGCCACCCGTGGACTTGTCGAAGGCGAGCGTCTTGCCGCCTTTTGAAGCCATGGCGCAGTGCACGCAGACGCGTTCTTGGCCATGCGCTGCGCGGGCTTTTTCGAAACCGGCGACGACAGAGTCCTCGTCCAGAATGTTGACGTGACAGAACAGGCCGCCAATTGCTTCAGCGACTGCCTGCCCGGCTTCGTCATTGATATCGAAAATGGCGACCTTTGCGCCCTCGGCGGCGAAAGCCTCAGCCGTCGCGCGGCCGAGACCCGATGCGCCGCCGGTCACGATGACGGGTGTTTCTGCGGAAATTTTCATGATGCCTCCCTGCGCCGCGGCGCTGTCTTTTTGTTTGAATGGATCAAGCGACAGCGCGGCACAGCCGTCAAGGTAGACGCCGGGGAGGGTTATCGATCAGCTTCGCGCTGGAACCAGTCCCAGGCCGTTGTGAGGATCGTCTCCAGATCGGATCGCTCCGGCTGCCAGCCCAAAACATTGCGGGCTTTTTCAGCGCTCGCCACCAGGCTCGGCGGGTCTCCCGGGCGACGGTCTGCGAAAACACGCGGCACGTCTTTTCCGGCCACACGCGAGACAGCTTCGGCGAGCTGAAGGACGCTCGATCCCCGCCCCGTCCCAAGGTTGAAGATCTCGCTTTCTCCGCTTTTGGCGAGATAATCGAGCGCGCGCCAATGGGCATCGGCGAGGTCGCTGACATGCACATAATCGCGCACGCAGGTCCCGTCCGGCGTGTCATAGTCTCCGCCATGAATGTTGAATGTGAACGTCCCGTCCATCGCACCTCGAATAGCGAGCGGGATAACGTGCGGCTCGGGATCGTGCCGCTCGCCGGTCTCGCCATCCGGGTCACACCCTGCGGCATTGAAATAGCGCAGGATAACCGATCGCAGACCGTTGGCTGCGCCATAGTCACGGATCATCTTCTCGCAGATTTTCTTGGTTTCCCCATAAGGATTGATCGGGTTTTGCGGGGTCGCTTCCGTGATTAAGTCATCGCTGATGCCATAGGTCGCGCAGGATGAGGAGAACACCATTTGCTGAACACCCGTATCTGCCATCGCATCGAGCAAGTTCATCGTGCCGACGACATTATTGCGATAATACTTGGCCGGCTCGGCCATGGACTCGGCGACATAGGCGTAGGCAGCGAAGTGCGCGACGGCGTCCGGGCGCGTGCGCTCGAGCGCTGCACGCAGGCTGTCGCGGTCAAGAATGTCGCCTTCGATAAGGTCACCCCATTTGACCAGGTCGCGGTGCCCGCGGGAAAGATTGTCATACGTGACGACCGACCAGCCTGCATTTGCAAATGCCTTGGCGCAATGGCTGCCAACATAGCCTGCGCCGCCGGTGACAAAAACAGTCTTGGACATCGCCCGCCCACTCCCCGCGCCAGTTCGGTCATTTGCCTAGCGATCCCGCTTTTGCGGGTCAATTTATCGGCGCAGCGAAAGGTCAGAGAACGAGCTGCGTTTGGGTGACGAGGCAGACTTTCTTGCCATCCGGATCTGTCACTTCCGTTTGCCAGACGGACAGACGGCGTCCGATGCGGATTGGAGTGGACACACCGGTTACCAGCGTTCCCGCGGGTGGACCGCTCAGGAAGGCCGTGTTGCTCTCTATAGTGGTGGTGCCATTCGCGCCCTCAGGAATGGCGAGCCAGGCACCCGTCGCGCCCAACACATCGCAAAAACTCATCATGCAACCGCCATGCATTGTCTCGCCGGAGGTGCACAGCTCTTCGCGGATCAAAAGCTCGCCCACCACTTTATCGCGGGACGCCTCCAGCAACTTAATTCCGAGCAGTCTTGCATAAGGCTGTGCTTCAGCGACTTGGGCGAGCGGGTCCATGACGTGTCTCCTTTGCCGCCGACCGTACGCGCGCAAATTCGCAATGAAAAGCCATGTTCACTGACAGATTGTGGCAGCTATCACAAATCTGTGAAGAGGAATTTTGTATTGTTTCTCGATAAACACGCGACAGGCGAATTTTTCTGCGTTAAGACGATTTCATAACGCAAAAAGGGAGGCGTTGGTGATGAAACCAATTCTAAAATCCAAATATTCTCTGGCTGGTGCGAGTGCGGCGCTGGCGCTGGTGCTTGGCGGCTGTACGGCGCTCGATAATTATGCCGGGACCGACGATGCGACAACTGAAGAGGCCGAAACCGTTGTGGTGGAAGAAACCACAGTGGTCGTGACAGAAACAGTCGAAGAGACGGTTCAGGAGGCTGTTGAAGAGGTCGAAGAAATGACGGCTGCAGCAAAGCTCGCAGCGGTTCTCGAAGCACAACCTGATGACGTCAAAGCGCGCTACGATGCCCGGAACCCGGCTGAAACACTGGCTTTCTTTGGCATTGAGCCAGGCATGACCGTTGCGGAAGCGCTTCCAGGCGGCGGCTGGTATTCGAAGATCCTGTTGCCTTATCTTGGCGAAGATGGCGTGCTCGTCGGGGCGCATTATCCGGATGAGCTTTGGTCGCTTTTCGGGTTTGGCGATGAATGGGCTGCGACACGGGTTGAATCTACCGCAAACTGGCCCGACCAGGCCGCGGAATGGGGCATTGACGGCGCAGCCAAGATCAAGTCGGTACAGTTGACCAAAATGCCGGAAGAGGCATCAGGTGCACTCGACGCGGTTCTGTTCATTCGCGCGCTGCACAATCTCAATCGGTTCAGCGCTGGTGACACCGACTATATGGGCGATACGCTGGCAGAGACCTATCGCGTGCTCAAACCAGGCGGAATTGTCGGTGTTGTTCAACACCGCGCGCCGGATGAGAACAGTGATGCCTGGGCCGATGGGTCGAATGGTTATCTGAAGGAAGCGGCGGTGATCGCCGCGTTCGAAGCGGCTGGATTTGAGCTCGAAGATTCGAGCGACATGAACGCCAATCCGGCAGATGTTCCAACCGAGGAAGAATTTGTCTGGCGTCTGCCACCTGTTCTGGTTGGCACAGAGGAAGGCACGCCGGAACGTGCGGCCTATGAGGCCGTTGGCGAGTCCAATCGGATGACGCTGAAATTCCGTAAACCCGCTTAAGTCCGGTTTGCGAAATGGGTGGCGCGGTTTCCCCTTGCCGCGTCACCGCTTAATCGGTCTTGGCAGTGAGGCGCGCATGTCCTAGATGACGCGCTTGAATCGAAAGAGACTTGCTATGACCGCTTATCGCCTATTCGGGGCCGAAACTTCTCCTTACTCCGTGAAGGTCCGCTCCTTCCTGCGCTACAAAGGCGTGGACTTTGAGTGGATCGGACGCAGCAAAGCAACTGAGGAAGAATTTGCGGCAATGGCCAGGGTGCCAACGGTGCCGCTGCTGGTCTCGCCCAACCGTGCGGCCAATCAGGACTCAACCAGCATCCTCGCCACAGTCGAAGCTGATCACGCTGAACCGTCTGCGGTTCCAGATGATGCCGCCTGCGCAGCATTGGCGCTGGTTCTGGAGGATTATGCCGATGAGTGGCTGAACAAACTGATGTTCTTCAATCGCTGGGGTCAGAAGCCGGATCGCGAACTTGCCGGCGACCGGACGATGGAACAATTGCTCGATGGCGACCTGCCGCGGGCCAAGAAAAAGACACGTGACCAGATCATCAAGCGCATGCGCGATCGACTGCCTCTGGTCGGTGTCGAAAAGAAAAACGAGAAAACGCTCAAGCCGAGCTTTGTGCGCTTCTTCACGCTGCTTAATGCGCATCTGGAGAAGTCGCTCTTCCTGTTTGGCGGACGTCCTTCAGCGGCAGATTTCGCCCTGGCGGGTCAGGTCGCGCAATTGCTGATGGACCCGACCCCGGGCGACTGGCTGCGTGCGAACGCGCCCTTCGTCACCGCCTGGAGTGAATTTATGGAAGCGCCAAAGGCAGGCGGCCCGTTTGCCGCGCTGAGTGACCTTGAAGAAACACTGCTTCCGCTGTTCCGGGACGAGGTTGCAGTGACCTATCTGCCCTGGGCGCTTGCCAATATGGCGGCGGCGGAAGCCAAGAAAGACCGCGTCTCTCTCAAGCTCGATGGCAAGGCCTATGAACAGGTAACGCAGCACTATGCCGCGCGTGCGTTCAAATCTGTTCGTAAGGCCGTCAAAGGCGCCGCTAATGCAGATGGATTGAAGGCGTTTCTCGAAAGTGCAAACGCTGCTGAGGTCTTCGCCTAGTCTTCGCGTTCCGGTTTCGACTCGTCGGCCCAGATCTCGAAAGTCGCCACGACGATTCGCTTCGCGCCGAGATCAACCACCGGAACATCCTCGAGCGTGAACGGCACCAGCACGGGTTTGCCTTGTGAGATGGGCTGGATTTCTATCAGATCGCTGGCACCATGATTGAGCACGGCTTTGACGCGCCCGATCGGGGCGTCTCCGCCTGCAAAGACATCCAGTCCGACAAGATCGTCGATATAAAACTCATCCTCGTCCGTCTCTGGCAAGACGTCGCGCGGAACGTGTAGTCTTGTGCTTTTGAGCTGGTCCCATTCCTCTTTCTGACGGGGCGTTTCCGGCGTCACGATATAGTGGTCCTTGGCCGGGCGCGCTCGCACCGGATCGATCAGGATCTCACCGGTTTCGGACAGAAAGGGTGCATAGTCGAACACAGCATCTGGTTCGGCGGTAAAGCTTTTGACGCGGACATCCCCGCGCACGCCATGCGCCCCGAGAATGACACCAACCACGACCAGATCTGTTGCAGGCTTGCTCATGCTGGCTCTGCTAAACCTTGTTTTTCGAGATTGAAAGCTTCCTTTTTCTTGCCTGTCGCACTAGGAGTGCGCCCGAACCTAAAGACGAAGAAAACTGATGAGCACCAAGTTACCCATCTCGATTGAAGACGTTCGCGACGCCGCCAAGATCCTCGACGGCCAGATTGAGCGTACACCGATGCGCCTGTCCAAGACGCTGTCGGAGATTACCGGTGCACAGGTTTGGATCAAATTTGAGAATCAGCAGTTCACCGGCGCGTTCAAGGAACGCGGCGCCCTGAACAAGCTATCGCGGCTGACCGATGAGCAGAAAAAAGCTGGTGTCATCGCAGCGTCGGCCGGCAACCATGCTCAGGGCGTGGCCTATCATGGCCGCCGTCTCGGCATTCCCGTTACTATTGTCATGCCTGTGACGACGCCATTTAACAAAGTCGAACATACCCGTGCATTTGGCGCCCGCGTGCTGCTTGAAGGGAACTCCTTCGATGAGGCCAACGCGCATGCGCAGGCCGTGCGCCAGCGTGAGGGACTGACCTGGATCCACCCCTTTGATGATCCTGAAATCATGGCAGGGCAGGGCACGGCTGCGCTAGAGATGCTGGAGGACAATCCCGACCTCGACACGCTGATTGTCCCGATCGGTGGCGGTGGACTCATTTCAGGCATGGCCACAGCTGCGAAAGCGCACAATCGGTTCCTGCGCGTGGTCGGCGTTGAAGCGTCCATGTATGCCGGAATGCGCGCGCGGCTGGAGGGCCGGGAACCGAAGACTGGCGGTGCCAGTATCGCGGAAGGCATCGCGGTCAAGGATGTCGGCGCCCTGACCGAACAGGTGGTTCGCGAACTTGTCGACGATGTCGTCCTCGTCGAAGAAGAACATATCGAACGCGCGATCACGCTTTATGTGGATATCGAAAAAACCGTCTCAGAAGGGGCAGGGGCCGCAGGTCTTGCCGCCATGCTGGCGCACCCGTCCAAGTTTGCAGGCCGCAAAGTTGGCCTGATCCTGTGCGGCGGGAATATCGATACGCGGCTCCTGGCGTCCGTCCTGACCCGCTCGCTGGTGCGCGACAACCGCCTCGTCAACATTCGGATTGTCGGTGATGACCGGCCAGGCCTTTTGGCGCTGGTTTCGAAAGTCATTGGCGATGCGGGCGCAAATATCATGGAAGTGGCTCACAACCGGATTGCGCTCGACGTTCCAGCCAAAGGCGCAGAATTTGATATCCTCATGGAAACGCGTGACGCGCAGCACACGCAGGAAGTCATCGATGCCCTGGGTCAAGCGGGTTATCCGCCACGCACAAATTGACGCCGCTGCAATCTGGTAAATAATTTTGCCGTTTTGGTTAACTTATTAAACCTTAGTTAGAGAATCCTTCGTCTAATTGTCAGCTCACAAGTATCTTAAACGCAGGGCTGAAAATGCGAGTACTACTGGCGGCGTTGGGAGCGGCTATCGCGGTTGCGGGAGCGACGGCTCAAGGTGTCATCCAAACCAAGGGCGACTTCGTCGACAAGTTCCGCCAGCTAGACGAAGTCCTGCCAACCCCGAACACATATCGCAATGCAGCCGGTGAGCCAGGCCACCAATATTGGCAACAGCAAGCTGATTATTCGATCAAGGTTCGCCTGGATGAGCCCGCGCGGCGGATCATCGCGTCGCAGACGGTCACCTACACCAACAATTCGCCGGACACGTTGCGCTATCTCTGGCTGCAGCTTGACCAGAACCGGTTTCGCGAGGATTCAATCGCGGAAATGACGCGTACCTTCGCCGCCAAGGAGCCGGGGTCGGTCAATCAGCGCATGGCGCTCAAGCCGCAAATCACGCTCAAATCATTGCGGCGGATGCAGTCCCAGGCAGACAATGAATATGGCTACGACATCACCCGGGTTGCCGATGAGCGCGGCGCAGCTTTGCCCAATACGATTGTCGGCACATTGATGCGGATCGATTTACCGAGTCCTCTGGCTCCAGGCCAGTCAACCCGTTTCCAGATCGACTGGGCCTACAATCTGGTGGAGCAGGATGCGATGGGTGGGCGCGCAGGCTACGAACATTTCCCGGATGATCCGCGTGTCGGGGGAAATGACATTTTCCTGGTCGCCCAATGGTTCCCGCGCATGGTCGCCTATTCGGACTATGAGGGCTGGCACAATAAGGAGTTCCTCGGCAGCGGCGAGTTCACGCTGGAGTTTGGCGATTATGATGTCGAGATCACGGTTCCTGATGATCACATTGTCTCTTCAACCGGTGTCCTGCAAAACCCGCGGCAGGTGCTGACGTCGACACAGCGCCGACGCCTGAACGAGGCCCGCACTGCCGAGCGCCCGGTCTTCGTTGTAACACCGGAAGAAGCCGAGGCGAATGAACGCTCAAACCCGTCAGGGTTCAAAACATGGCGCTTCGAAGCCAGCAATGTTCGCGATTTTGCCTGGGCGAGTTCGCGCAAATTTGCCTGGGACGCCCAGGGCTTCAATCAGTCTGGCGCCGCGTTCGAGAATGTCATGGCAATGTCTTTCTACCCCAAAGAAGGCGGGGAGCTGTGGCAGAAATATTCGACCGCGTCGGTGATCCACACAATGGATGTCTATAACCGGTTCGCCTTTGATTATCCTTATCCCACCTCGCAATCGGTCAACGGACCGGTTGGCGGCATGGAATACCCGATGATCACATTCAATGGGCCGCGCACGACGCTGCAGGATGATGGTAGCCGCACATATACGATGGCGGAGAAACGCTTCCTGATCGGCGTCGTCATTCACGAGATTGGTCACATCTATTTCCCGATGGTCGTCAATTCCGACGAACGCCAATGGACCTGGATGGATGAAGGGCTGAACAGCTTCCTGGACAGCGTTGCGGGATACGAATGGGATCCGAACATTCCCTGGACGCGATCCCTGCCGCGCGACCTTGTCTACTACATGGTCTCCGATGAGCAGGTGCCGATCATGACCCAGTCAGACAGCGTCCTGCAGCTTGGACCCAACGCCTATGGCAAGCCGTCAGCCGCTTTGCACATCCTGCGGGAGACCATTCTCGGCCGCGAGAAGTTTGACTTTGCCTTCCGCGAATATTCGCGCCGCTGGAAGTTCAAACGACCGACGCCAAGCGACTTCTTCCGCACGATGGAGGAAGCCTCAGGCGTTGACCTGGACTGGTTCTGGCACGGCTGGTTCTACACGACGGATCATGTCGACATTTCGCTCGACCGCGTCTTCCATATGGAAATGGATACGGAGAACCCGGACATCGATCTTGCCCGCCACCGCAATGATGTCTTGAACGAACCGGACAAGGTTGGCGTACTGAACAACGAAGCCGAGGGTCTCGGAACCTGGGTCGAGCGAAACCCTGACATTCGCGATTTCTATGATGACAATGATATCTATACGGTCACCAATCGAGAGCGGAATGAATACCAGGAATTGCTGGAAGGGTTTGATCCGATCGAGCAGACGGTCTTCCATCGCGCTGTGGCCGAAGATGCGGAATATTATGCCCTCGAATTCTCCAATATTGGCGGGCTGGTCATGCCGATCATCCTGGGACTGGAATTTGCAGATGGATCGACGGAGCGGATGTATATCCCGGCCGAAATCTGGCGCCGGAACCCGCACAAGGTTTCCAAGCTCCTGGTGTTTGAAAAGGGCCGCGAACTGAAGCAGATCATTGTCGACCCGAACTGGGAAACAGCGGATGCGGATCTGGAAAATAACTATTATCCGCGCCGTCTGACACCTTCGCGTGTCGAAGCCTTCAAGTTCAAGAACCCCTTCACTTTTGATCGCCGGGATATCATGCAGGATATCAAGACCCCTCTGCTCGCGGACGAAGTGACAGAGGATTCAGAGAACAAGGCAGCGGCGAAAGAATAGATGCTCAGCACATGGTTCAAAAATCTGACGCTTGCGCTCGTCAGTGGTCTCGCTGCGATTGGCACCGCTCACGCGCATGAGCAGGCGGTTGGTCTGACGGAAATTTTCGTCAAGACAGGCACGAGCGGGACTTGCGCGGATGCTCCCTGCCATCTCGAAGTCGCCCATCGGCTGAGCATCCACGATGCAGAAAGCACGCTAATGTCGGTCCTCGGCGCGCGCGCCGATCTGGTCGGTGATGCCGAGGCACAGGCAAAGTTCGGGGCCTATGTCGCGAGCCGGTTTCAAATCAGCAACGCGCTGACCGGTGAAGAGGTTCCGCTGACTTTGCTCGGCGGTGAAGTCGAGCGCGGCTATTACTGGGTCTATCAGGAGGGCCTGGCACCGGCGGGATCTGTGAATGTCACGATCACGCAAAGTGCCTTGATGGATGCCATTCCACAACAGACCAATCGCGTGAACATCAAGTCCAGACGAGACGTCGAGACATTGATTTTCACCAGTGACACCCCGACAAAAAGTTACAGCTTTCCATAGGTGACACCAATCCTGTTCCAACCTACATAGCCGGGAAATATCCCAGGAGGTGCAGTCTTGCGCAAACTGTTCGCGGTCCTTGGCGGCCTGATACTCGCAGCATGTGGTGGAGCAACCATGGACCCGAATGATCCCCTCGCCAGCTATATTCCCTGGAACCCGGATGCTGAGGGCGTCCAGACCACGGAAAGCGGTCTACAATATATCGTGGTTCGCGAGGGTGCGGAGGGCGGCGCAAGCCCAAGCCTGAAGGACGAGGTCACGGTCATGTATGATGGCCGCCTCACCGATGGCACTGTGTTCGACAGTTCCTATGCCCGCGGCGAACCGATCAGCTTCGGCGTCACGCGCGTCATTTCGGGCTGGACGGAAGGCTTGCAGCTGATGTCCGAGGGCGATGAATATATCTTCTATATTCCGTCAGAGCTTGGTTATGGCGACAGTCCCCGTCCGGGCGGCCTGATCAAGCCGGGCGACGATCTGATCTTCCGCGTCGAACTGCAGGACGTCATCAAGCCGCCTGAGCCAATTCCTTCCAATATTGAAGCCTGGGAAAAATACACGCCCTGGACGCCGGATGCAAAAGAGGTTCAGACCACTGAGAGTGGTCTGCAATATGTTATCCTTCGCAAGGCCGAGGACGGCGGAGAGACACCAGGCCCCCGCGACCAAGTCAGCGTCTTCTATGAAGGGCGTCTCGCGGACGGAACCGTTTTTGATAGTGCCTATCGCCGCGGTGTGCCGTCGACTTTCGGCGTCAATCAGGTGATCCCGGGCTGGACCGAGGGGCTGCAGCTGATGTCGGTCGGCGACCAGTTCATGTTCTACATCCCGGCCGAGATTGCCTATGGCGACCGTCCGCGCCCGGGCGGCATGATCAAGCCAGGCGATGATCTGGTCTTCCAGGTCGAGATCACAGAGATTGAGAAAGCCCCGGAACCGCGCCCGACCGATACCGAGGCCTGGGAAACCTTCACGCCGTGGAATTCCGATTTGCCTGAAGTGCAGAAAACCGGGTCCGGCCTGGAATATATCATCCTCGCGAGCGGCGATGAGAGCGGCGCCAGCCCGCAAGGCGGCGAATATGTTGCGGTCTATTATGAAGGCCGCCTTGATGCGACCGGCGACGTGTTCGACAGCGCCTTCCAGCGCGGCGAGCCGGCGCTGTTCCCGGCCAATCGCGTGATCCCAGGATGGGTCGAGGCGCTGAAGCTGATGAAGCCGGGTGATCGCTGGCTGGTGCACGTACCGGGAAGTCTCGCCTACGGCCCGCGCGGCAATGGTCCCATTCCGCCGAACGCAGCGCTCAATTTTGAAGTCGAACTGATGGAAGTTCTACCGGTTCAGTAAGGATCAAAATCCCGCGCCTGGCTTGGACAGATATTCGGCCTCCTCGGGCGTGTTTTCCCGCTTCAGGATTGTATTGCGGTGCGGAAACCGGCCGAACCTTTCGATGATCTCCAAATGCTGCTCGGCATAGTCGAGGGAGCGTTTGCAAATCGGCTGGAAACTGTGCCGGGCCTCGGCGACGAGCCGCTCAAACAGGCGGACGCTCTCGTGTTGTTCTGCGAGGTCTTCGGAATGTTCGAACGGCAAGTAGAAAAAGGATCGTTCGATTTCTGTGAGGGACTGGTCCTCGCCGGTTTGCAGACCGGCCTTTGCAAGCCTTAGCGCCAGCGGGTCAGCTTCGAAGGCCTCGGGCGTGCCTCGGAACATGTTTCGACTAAACTGGTCGAGAACGATAATCGCCGCCAGCCGCGATCTCGCACCCTGCGCGGCCCAATTATCCGCCAGCCCGCTCATCAGGGCTTTATGGAGCGCTGAAAAATGATTGGTGATGAAGGCGTCAGTGTCCGCTGATTTTGTGAACCACAATTTGTGCTGCCGATCAGCAAAGAGATGATCGTCCGTCGCGGCCCGGAACCAGAAATCCAGGACCGCGCCAGCTGTTGGTAGTGCGGACGGCGTATCAGGCATTCGGACGTGCGGCCGTCATCAGGTAATTGACCTTGGTATCGGCCGACAGACGCCATTGATCGGCAATCGGATTGTAGCTTACCCCCTGGGCCGGCGCGACAGAGAGGCCCGCTTCGCGCAATGGCCGCTCGATTTCATCGGGGCGGAGAAACTTTTCAAATTCATGCGTTCCGCGCGGCAACCAGCCGAGGACGTATTCTGCGCCGACAATGGCCAGCGCGAACGCTTTTGCTGTCCGATTAAGCGTCGCCACGATCATCAAGCCGCCCGGCTTAACCAGGCTGGCGCAGTCTTTAAGGAACTGACCGGGATCGGCGACGTGTTCGACAACTTCGAGGTTGAGGACGACATCGAACGGCGCTTCCCCGGCTTCGATCAGTGCTTCGACAGTGCCGGCGCGAAAGTCGATATCAAGGCCCCCTTGAGCGGCGTGGGTCATCGCTGTCTTGATATTGGCCTCGCTGGCATCCACGGCTGTCACGGACGCCCCGAGCCGCGCCATCGGTTCGCTCACGAGGCCGCCGCCGCAGCCAATATCGAGGACGCGGAGCCCCTCAAACGGCTTGCGCGCACCGGCCTGCAGACCAAAATGCTCTTCCAGCGTATCGCGGATGAAGCCGAGGCGCACTGGATTGAACTTGTGCAAGGGGCGGAACTTGCCCTTCGGGTCCCACCATTCGGCCGCCATAGCGGTGAATTTGGCGACTTCATCCGGATCAATACTCGGACGAGACGTTGTATTTGAAGCGGTTCCGGCGGTCTCTGTCATCAGTTTAGCAATCCTGATTGCGGTTTCGCGATCATCCCTATAAGGAAGCGCCTGTTCAGTTGAGCTTAAATGGTAAATTTTGACGAGGCGGCAATGGCGCGCACTGTATTGAAATTTGGCGGGACGTCTGTTGCAGATCTCGAACGGATTTCGCATGTCGCTGATATTGTTGCGCATCGGGCTTCAAAAGGCGAAAAGCTCGCTGTGATTGTCTCTGCCATGTCGGGTGAAACCAATAAATTGGTGAGCCTCGCCAAGGGCGCGGCCGGAAATGACCTGATTGGGGATGATTTCGACGACGAGTATGACGTCGTCGTTGCCTCGGGCGAACAGGTGACCAGTGGTCTCCTGGCGCTGTCGCTCCGCAAGCGCGGTCTCGATGCGCGCAGCTGGCTGGGCTGGCAGATGCGGATGAAAACGCGAGAAGGCCATGGCGCCGCACGGATTGACGGATTTGATGAAGATAGTGGTCTCGGTACCGCGATTGATGGCGGTCAGATTGCGGTGATTGCAGGCTTCCAGGGCGTCACCGATGAAGGCCGCGTCTCGACACTCGGGCGCGGCGGGTCGGACACGACGGCTGTTGCCGTTGCTGCGGCGCTCGGTTCCGTCCCGTGCGATATCTATACCGATGTGGACGGGGTCTACACGACCGACCCGCGAATTGTGCCGCAAGCGCGCCGTCTGGAACGTGTGTCATATGAGGAGATGCTGGAAATGGCATCCCTCGGCGCGAAAGTGCTGCAAACCCGCTCGGTTGAGCTGGCAATGAACCATCAGGTGCCTTTGCGGGTGCTGTCGAGTTTCTCTGGTCCAGAGGATGATAATCCCGGGACCTGGATCTGCAATGAGGATGAGATCGTGGAAAAACAGGTTGTAAACGGGGTCACCTACTCCAGAGACGAAGCGAAAGTCACGCTCTATGGCATGGAAGACAAACCAGGCACGTCAGCGAACCTGTTTGCCTTGCTGGCGCGCGAGGGCGTCAATGTCGACATGATCGTCCAGGCCAATGCGCGCGGTGAAGACCGTGCCAACATGGTCTTCACCTGCACCAGCGGCGACAGCCAAAAGGCGCAGCGCGTGCTCGAAGCCAATGGCGATTCGGTCTCCTTCGATAAAATGGATGTGGCGCGGGATGTCGCCAAGGTTTCGGTCGTGGGCGTCGGCATGAAGTCTCATACCGGTGTTGCGGAGACGATGTTTGAGGCGCTGGCAGCGAAGAATATCAACATTGACGTGATTTCGACCTCCGAAATCAAGATTTCAGTCCTGATTGACGCCGATTATACTGAACTTGCTGTTCGCGCCCTTCACACCGCGTTTGATCTTGACGCCGCCTAAGTGAAGGCCCCATCTGGGCTCTTGCATGCCTGATAGTTTTTCCATCCCCCGGTTGTTGATGAACCGCTTGCGGTCTGTCATGGCCGCAGAAGCCGACACGGAAGCGCGGCTGATGAAAGTCGTGCGCCTGATTGCCGGGACGATGGTTGCGGATGTGTGCTCGGTCTACCGGCGCACGGACGACAATCGCCTGGAGCTCATCGCGACAGAGGGCCTGCGTGAAGACGCGATCCATCGGACATTTCTGGCCATCGATGAAGGCCTGGTCGGTCAAATCGCGCAAACCGCGCAGCCTTTGTCCATTCAGGATGCGCCGCGGCATCCAAACTTCTCGTATCGCCCGGAAACAGGGGAAGACCCGTATCACGCATTTCTGGGAGTGCCGATCCTGAAAGGCGGCCGTGTGATCGGTGTACTGACCGTTCAGAACCGTACCGAACGCCTCTACCAGGACGATGAGATTGATAGCCTGCAGACCATTGCCATGGTGCTCGCCGAAGTCGTCCCAAGCGGCGAGACGGGTCCGGAGCAAACTGATGCAGCGCGGGAAGGACGACCGGTAAACCTGCAGGGCCGCAGTCTGTGTGGCGGCCTTGGCCTCGGCCGAGTGCGATTGCACGATCCGGTCATTCCGGCGGCGCGTTTCTTTGCGGAGGATCCTGAAGTCGAGGAAGACCGCCTCGAATCCGCCCTCGAAGAACTCCATTTGTCGATTGATCGACTGCTCGCGGCCGAGATTGGCGGTCTCTGGGGCGAACCGCGCGAAGTTATCGAAGCCTACAAGCTCCTGGCCTCAGACCCGACCTGGGCGGAAAAACTGCGTGAAGGCGTTCGCGGCGGACTTTCTGCCGAAGCGTCGATCGATCGCCTGAGACGTGAACACCGCGCGCGCTTCGAGAAGGTCAAGGACCCGTATTTGCGGGAACGCCTGCACGACCTTGAAGATCTCGATAACCGCCTGTTGAGAATGCTCGCGGGCGCGGATGACCCGAAAGCCAACCGTAAGCCCCGCAAAGGCGAGCCCGAAGTCCTGATCGCCCGCCGTCTGGGCCCGGCTGAACTGCTGGACTATGGCAATTCGGGCTATGCGGCCATCATTCTCGAAGAAGTCGCAACCTCCAGTCACGCAGCTATCGTGGCGCGCGGCCTCGGCATTCCGACGGTCGGCGGCATTGAAGGATTGTTGACGCATGTCTCGCGCGGCGATCAGATTATTGTCGACGGCGAAGATGGCCGTGTCCACTTGCGTCCGGATGATCAGTTGCTGGAAGCCTATGAGAATCGTCAGGCGATCCTGAGCGAGCGGCAGGCAGTGTTCGAGGCTTTGCGCGCTGAACCGTCGGAATCCAAGGACGGTGTACCGGTCAAGCTGATGCTGAATGCCGGTCTCGGGCTCGACACGCAGCATCTCGACAATACAGGCGCTGACGGCATCGGACTGTTCCGCACCGAATTTCAGTTTCTGATGTCGGAGAAGCTGCCAAGCGTGTCCGATCAAATCGCGCTTTATCGGCAGATCCTGGACGCTGCGAATGGGCGTCCGGTGCATTTTCGGACGCTCGACCTTGGCGGTGACAAGCTGCTGCCCAATCTGAATGATGCGCGCGAAGAAAATCCGGCGCTGGGTTGGCGCTCCATTCGGTTTGCGCTTGATCGCCCTGGGCTATTCAGGCGCCAATTGCGCGCCTTGATACGCGCAGCCGAGTCCGTGCCGCTCTCCGTCATGTTCCCAATGGTCACCAGCGCCCATGAGTTTCGTGAAGCCAAGGATCTCCTGCTCGACGAGATCGAGTGGGGCAAGCAGCGCGGATTCGAAGGGCCGAGCGAGATCGAGATCGGGGCGATGCTGGAGACGCCGGCATTTGCCTACGCACTCGAAGACATTGCCAGCGAGGTCGACTTCGTCTCCATTGGCACCAATGACATGCTGCAATTCTTTCATGCGGCTGATCGAATGACGCCGCTCGTCTCAGAACGCTATCCGTTTGTGAGCCGTCCGGTGATGCGCTTCCTGAAACAGGTTCAAGAGACATGTACGCGACTGAAAATTCCTGTTTCAATTTGCGGCGAAGGGGCAGGGCGTCCGCTTGAAGCGCTTTGTCTGATTGGTCTTGGCTACCGGTCGCTCTCCATGCCAGGCGGCGGCATCGGGCCAGTCAAGCGTATGCTGCGCTCGCTGGATCTCAGCAAATTCGGCCCGGCATTTGCAGGGCTGTTGCAAGAGAGGGACCCAGCATTGCGTAACGGAGTGTTAGAGCTTGCTGAATTACAAGGTATCATACTGAACGATGTCTGAGAGTCAGAGCGATAAAGTGAACGCCGCGCCGCACGTTGAATCAGCCGCCGCGAACGAGGCTGAAATCGTGAAAACGATGGGCGAGCGGCTGCGCGAAGCGCGTGAGGCGAAATCGCTTCAATTGCGCGATGTCGCGCGCCAGACCCGTCAGTCTCAGGACACGCTCGCATCTCTGGAAGAAATGGAAACCGAGCACATTCCGGCCAGCATCCTGCGCCTGCAGGCCCGGAACTATGCGCGTTTCCTCGGACTTCCCGAAGACGAAGTGGTCAGTGCCTATGCCGCAAATCGCGGCGCGACGAATGCCTCTGCGATGCCAGTCGAGGTCGAAGGTCGGCAGGTTCCGACACGGATGATTGTGATCGCCGCTGCGTCGGTCTTCGCCGTCGGCGTGGTCGGTACCGGTATCAGCTTGCTGCTGCAGCCCGCAGACACGCCGAGCACAGACCAGTTGGCGATTTCTGCCCGACTGGCGCCGAACACGGTCCAGGAAATCGATTTTGCCGCGTTCCAGGCTGAGGCGAGCGAGGAATTCTCGCTGCGCGCCAGAAAGAACGCCTGGATAGAAGTTCGCGGCTCGGATGGAACAGTATTCCGGTCCCGCAACATGAATGCGGGCGAAACCTATTATCCGCGCATGGGCGCGGGTTGGACGATCACGGTGCGCGATGCCGGCGCTTTTGAATGGCGTCTGGGTGAAACCGTTTATGCTACTGTCGGCGAAGACCAGCAGGCGCTCTATTCCTTGAGCGTGGATAATGTGCTGGAGCAAGCCCGCGCGGCGCAATCTGCTGCCATGGCCGAAGCTGCAGCGGCATCTGATCAACGCCGATAAAAAAAGCCGACCAACTGGCCGGCTTCTTCAATCTCATTGCATCTGAACCTATTCGTCAGCGCTGTTCAGCTCTTTCTGGAGCAGGAGTTGCTCACCGACATTCGAGTAGTGATCATCCTGGTCGCCTGCGGCCAGAGTTGGCCGGCAAGAGGGCGCGCAATCATATGTGTAATTGGCACCGGCACGCTTCACGCTAACCCAGGTCGCGGTATTGGCGGTGACAACCACATCGGAGGAGTGCAGCGTATTGCCTTCCTTGTCGAAGATCATCAGGTTCGTCGTGCCGAATGATTTGCCAGTGACAAAGAGCAGTTTGTCATCGTGAACCGCGACGTCGGCCACGTTTGGATTGCCGATAATCACGCTGTCAGCATTGGCCTTGAGTTTGACAGCTTTGGCCTTGCCGGCCTCAACGGTAATTTGCCCTGCATGCGCAGCGAAGGCGACAAGCGCGGCGGCGCAGCCCGATACAGCAATTTTGGTCATGGAAATCATGGGAATTCTCCAGCAGTTGAGACTATCAATGCCGCAAAGAGGTTATTCGAATCCTAAGATGCCTTAACCCTTGTCAGCGCGCGGTGCTTGGAGTCTTTCTATATAGAGGACCAGCGACCCCAGAAATCGGCTGAACGCAAAAAACCCGGACCGACGCAAAGTTTCGGTTCTGATTCACCAGATATTTAGATGCTTCCGATAGATCTGTTCTCGTTCGAGGGAGCTTGAGCAGTACTAGGGACATAGACCTTTGCATGGTGGAGTCTCTAATGCATAAATTTTTCAAAAATGAATCTGGCGCAACCGCGATTGAGTATGGCTTGATTGCGGCCTTGATTGCTGTCGCAATTATCGCGGCTGTGACATCGCTTGGAACGAACGCGTCTTCGACGTTCAATAAAGTCGCCACAGAGATGGCGTAAACATAACCGTTCGATCCGATGTGTTCACTCAGGCGAGCGCGTCGGATCGAATTTCGGCTTGAGGGCCGCCAGGCAAGACTGGCGGCTCTTAATCCACCGCGGAAGATGTCGTTGATACTCTCGACGTTTCCGCCATCTGCGTCTCAAACCTTCTCAGGCGGACGAGGAGCGTAACGTCTCTTTTGATGGCAGTGCCAAGTATACAGGCGCCGCTATCAGACCGGCAAGAAGTCGATGATCTGTAGCCCCCGATCCGGGTTAACAGACGCTTGCCTATTCTTCAGAAACTTTCTGTTTTGATTCACGGGATTTTCAGCGTGATGGCGTAGAACCGATCCTGTTCCGGGGACAAACCCAAGAATATCCGGGACTTCTATAATCTGCATAGTGGGAGTTTCCAATGCGTACGTTTTTGAAGAATGAATCTGGTGCAACTGCCATCGAGTATGGTCTTATTGCTGCTCTGATCGCTGTTGCGATCATCGGTGCTGTGACCGCTCTTGGTTCTAACACCTCTTCTACCTTCGACAAAGTCGCCCAGCAAATGGCGTAAGACTTTACCGCAAGGTAGGCCAAGTAATTGGCTTGAAGCCGTCGGGTTCGCCCGGCGGCTTCTTTCTTTGGTGGGGGCTTCCAATTTGCGCCGTCAAGTGATCCTTAAATCCTTTCGTGTATGCCGGGCCTCACACGCAGTTTCCAAGGACCGTTCGAATGATCCTCCTCCTGTTCGCCGCCAGCTTTTTCGCGCTTTGCCTGTTCGCAGCGCTGATTGATATCGAGACTTTGACCATTCCAAACTGGCTGAACGGGTGGCTCGCCTTTCTGTTCGTGCCTGCAGCCATTATTGCGGCGCCAGGCTGGGAGGTGGCAGGTCTTCACCTGATTGTCGGCGCGATTGCGTTCATCGTCTCGGTCGGCCTGTTCTTTATCGGCTTTTATGGCGGCGGCGATGCGAAATTCATCCCGGCTGTCATGCTCTGGCTCGGGCCAGCAGGGGCTGTTCCATTTCTGGTTGCAACAGCTATGGCGGGCGGCGTCCTGACCATCCTGATTGTGATCCTGCGGGGACTCGTCCCGCGCGGCGTGACTCCTGGTTTTGGGGTTGCAACATTCGAAGACCGCAAGGGAATTCCCTACGGCGTCGCGATCGCTGCGGGTGCATTTTACGCTGCGCCAGCGTCGCCACTTCTTACTGATTTCTTAAGCCAAATCGCCCGATTCAGTTAACCATGCTTTAGCATCAACATGGAATATTGCGGAGGAGTGGGCTCCGCATTCTGAGGAGCCTTGTAGGGAAAAAGGGCTCTTTCATGTCTCCGATGCGACTCATCATCCTCGCAGTTGCGCTGGTTGCCGCTGGCCTCGCTGCGTTCCTGGTCCGCAACATGGCCAGCCAACAACCCACGGTTGTCGAAGGACCCACCGAGACTGTTGAACGGATTGTCGAAGTTGAAGTGTCGCAGCAAAAGGTGCTCGTCGCGAGAGGCGACCTGCGCGTCGGTACGCTGCTGACTCCAGATGATTTCAAATGGGCCAACTGGCCAGAAGCGACAATCAACCCGGCCTATTTCACGCAGGACTTCGCGCCTGACGCGATGGAGACCCTGACCGGCAGCGTCGTGCGCGCCGCGATGTATGTCGACGAGCCGATCATGCCGCAGAAAATCGTGCAGAAGGGTGAGACCGGCTTCATGGCCGCTTTGCTTTCACCTGGTAAGCGCGCCGTCACCGTCGAGATCTCTCCCGAGTCGGCGTCTGCAGGCTTCATCCTTCCGGATGACCGCGTCGACATCATTCTGACCGAACAGGTTGAGCAGGTCGGCGTCGACGAAGATGCGCCGCCAATCATGGCCACGACCACCATTCTGGAAAACGGCCGCGTGCTCGCCATCGATCAGACCTTTGGTGATGTTGACGGCATTCCGACTCTGACCGGTTCAACCGCGACCATGGAGCTGACCCAGGGCCAGGCGGAACTGCTCGCGCGGGCCGCCCGCGTCGGTGAGCTTTCTCTGACACTGCGCAGTGTCGCCGATGCCGGTTTCAATGAAGGAGAGGCTCTAGCCGATGTCGATTCGCTCGACCGCGTCCGCACCGGCTCGAGCAAGGTCATGATCTATCGCAGCAACAAAGTTGAGGCAGGGGGCAGCTGATGAAGCGCATATCGCCAATCCTGAAAGGCGCAACGCTGACGTTCGCGCTGGGCATGGCCCCCGCGGGCAACGCGCTCGCGCAAGTTCAGGTGTATGAAAACCCGATGGGTGTCAGCTCGCTCGATCCCGGTGAAACCGGGGTTACGCGCGTTGTGAAGCTGGGGACGAACAAGTCGATCGTCATTGATCTCGACCAGGCTGCATCCGATGTCATTATCACCAATCCTCAAATCGCGGACGCGACGGTGCAAACCGCGCGGCGGATCATTTTCCGCGGCGTACAGGTTGGACAGACCAACGCCTTTGTCTTTGGGCCTGATGGACGCCCTCTGATCAATCTTGAAATCACGGTCGACCAGGATACAGCCGTCATCAATGAGATGATTGAGCGCTATGTTCCGGACGCGCGGGTCACGGTCGAAAGCGCGAACAACAATCTGGTTGTCTCGGGCACAGTCGATAGTCTTGTGCAATCTGATCAGGTCATGCGCCTGGTCACGACCTACTCACCAACCGGAGATGCGACGGGCGTCGTCAACATGATGTCGGTCCGCGCCAAGGATCAGGTCATGCTGGAAGTGCGCATCGTTGAAATGCAGCGCACGGTCGTCAAACAGCTCGGAATCAATCTGACCGGCATGACCAGCTTCGGCGATCTTGCCAGCCAGGGGCTTGCCCAGCTGTTCGATGCGGCCGGACGTCCGCTGTTTTTTGATCCGGACCTTGGACTGAACAACAACCAGCAAGGCGTGGCATTGCAATCCCTGCAGCCCGCGACGCCATTCTCTAACCGGTTTGAGATTTCAAGCTCGAATACGTTCAATATTGCTGGCGGTTCGCTCGGCGGACTTTCTTCAGAAGTTGGCTATACCAACTATGTCGGCGGTACGGCGCAATCGTCTCTCGGGGCCAAGTTTGATGCTCTTGAGCGAGTTGGCATCGTCCGTACGCTGGCTGAACCGAATATCATGGCGGTCTCCGGCGAAAGCGCGAAATTCCTCGCCGGTGGCGAATTCCCTGTGCCTGTGTCCCAGGACGAAGAAGGCCGTATCGGGATTGAGTTCAAACCGTTCGGTGTCGGTCTCGCCTTTACGCCGATCGTTCTCTCGGAAGGCCGGATCTCACTGAAGGTTTCGACCGAAATTTCCGAACTTTCCAACCAGGGCGCGTTTCAGGGGCAATCTGTGGCCGGGGTCACACCTGACGGCAACGTGGTCACAGCGCAAACGCTGACCATTCCATCGCTTACCGTGCGGCGCGCGGAGAGTGTTGTCGAACTGCCTTCAGGCGGATCAACCATGCTCGCTGGCCTGATCCAGTCGCGCTCTCGCCAGACCATTGACCAGCTGCCGGGGATCAAAAAGCTGCCAATTATCGGCTCCTTGTTCCAATCCCGCGACTTCATCAATGAAGAGACCGAAATGGTCGTAATCATCACGCCTTATCTGGTCGACCCAGCGAAGAAAGATGAGCTGAAGACGCCGGCAGATGGCTTCGTCAATGCCTCTGATCCGCAGACGATTTTCTTCGGCAAGTTGAATGCTCAGTATGCGGAAGCAGGCGAAGGGCTCTCGAAAGACAACTATTCGGCACCTGTCGGATTTATTGAGGAATAAGTGAGGTTATGATGTTCAAGAAACAGCTTCTCATCGGGGCCGCACTTTCCGGAGCCATGATCATCGCAGGATGCCAGTCAAATGACTCTGCCGGTCATGCGCCCGCAGAATATTACACCGGCACCACGCTTGATCGCAATGCCATTGGCGTGACGCAGCATACGGAATATCTTGAGGTTAAGCTTGATGACCGGGACACGCAATTGCGCATCTCGGAACTGATGAAAGTCCGCGATTTCCTCGATACATATACAGATGTCGGTCACGGGCCGCTGGTGATTTCCATGCCGCACGATGCGAGCAATCCACAGCTTGCCGTGGGCGCTGTTGCTGAATTGCGCCAGCTCGCCTGGGAGGCGGGTGTGGGATATGAAAGCTTGCTCGGGGCGGCTTATGATTCAGATGGTCGCGCCACGACCCCGATCATCATGGCCTTCAAGACCTATAAGGCCGTTGCGCCAAAATGTACGTCTCTGGCCCAGCTGGATGTTTCAAACGCTGTCTCTAACAGCGACTTGCCATCTCTTGGCTGCGCCGTGCGCACGAATATGGCGGCAATGATAGCCGAACCATCCGATCTGCTTGGTAGCCGTGATCTGGATGAAGGCGATCTCGATCGCCGCAGCCGTCAGCTCGAGATGTGGCGAAACGGAGAATCAAGCGCAGCAGTCCGAACCGATGCTGAGTCAGCCATCGTTTCAACGGCTGTGAACTAAACGTGTGAGCTTTCACGGGGAGTGAAGTAGATGTCGAACGATAACGCACTATTCGAAGACGATTTCGAAATGGAATTCGAAGACGATTTCGATTCTGCGCTGGCGACGGTGCTCGATGAGAGCGCTGAGATCGAGGAAGTTGATCTCAATCCGCCAATGAAAGAGCTCGACGAGTTTGAACCTGAAGATCCGCTGCAGGAACCTGCGCCGATCGTCTACTCGGATCATGAAGAGGGTGGCTATCGCGCCATCCCTGCGATTTCCGCGATTGCCTTTTGTGAGACGAGCCGTACCACGCAGCTTATGGAAGCGGTCGCCAATGATCGCCGCATGACGCAGGCGAACGTTTCGACCATGGAAGGCGGTCTTGAGGCGGCGATCGGCTACCTTGCCGAAAACACGACGCCAAATCTTCTCATCCTGGAATCGTCAGCCTCGAACGCGACAATGATTGCCCAGATCGATGAACTCGCCTCGCATTGCGATGAAGGCGTGCAGGTCATGGTGATTGGCAGCACGAATGATATTGGCCTGTATCGCCAGCTGATGGCGCGCGGTGTCAGTGAATATCTCGTGCCACCTGTGGCGCCGGTTCAGATCGTCCGCTCGATCAGCCAGCTGTTTGCTGATCCGGATGCCCCATTTGTCGGCAAATCGATTGCCGTCATTGGCGCCAAGGGCGGCGTCGGTGCATCGACCATTTCTCACAATCTCGCCTGGGCCCTGTCTGAGAGCACGCATGTGAATACAGCGCTGATCGACCTGGATCTGTCCTTCGGAACGACGGCGCTCGATTTCAACCACGAGAACCAGCAAACCGTCGCTGATGCCTTGCTGGCACCCGAGCGTGTCGATGACGCGGTTGTATCCAAACTCCTGGCCAAGGTCACAGATCGCCTGTCGCTGTTCACAGCGCCGGCGACGGTCGCGCAGATCATGGATATTCCGTCCCATTCCTACACCACGATTGTGGATACAGTCCGGCGTGTGATGCCTTTCGTAGTCCTCGACCTTCCGCACACCTGGAATGAATGGACCTATCAGACTTTGCTGGGCTCGGATGAAGTGATCCTGGTCTGTCAGCCGGATCTTGCGTCGTTGCGCAATGGCAAGAACATGATTGATGAGCTGAAAGCGAAGCGTCCGAACGACGCCCCGCCAAAGCTTGTACTGAACATGATGGGCGTACCTAAGCGCCCGGAGATTCCGACCAAGGATTTCGCTGCAGCGATTGATGTCGAACCATCCATCGTGCTGCCTTTCGATCCACAATTGTTCGGCACTGCATCCAATAATGGGCAAATGATTTCTGAAACCAACGCCACCGCGGAAGCGTCGATCTCGATTGATCAGCTCGCCAGCGAACTCACCGGTCGTGACGTTGTGGTTCAGCAGAAATCTCTCCTGAGCAAACTGCTCGGGAAATAAAGACTTAGAAGAGGCTTTCCATGGCATTTGGCAAACGTACAGGCGCAGCAAAACCGGCAAATCCTGCCGCGCGCCCCACTATGCCTGCCGCGCCCAAACCCGCGGCGCCGGCGCCCAAGCCGCCGGCTGCGAAAAAGGCTGCTCCCCCGCCGCCTATGCCTGAACCGGCAAAGGAAAAGCCGAAGCCGAAGCCTGCTGCGCTGAAACCGCCAGCCGCGGCTGAGCACGAGGAGACGATCACCAAGGTCAATGACCGGTCCGAGGAATATTACGCCACCAAGACCACCATCTTCAACGCCCTGATCGACACGATTGATCTGGGTCAATTGGCGCAGCTGGATCAGGAAAGTGCGCGCGAAGAGATCCGCGACATCGTTGTTGAGATTATCGCGATCAAGAATGTCGTCATGTCGATCTCCGAGCAGGAGCACCTGCTGGACGATATCTGTAATGACGTGCTCGGTTACGGCCCGCTGGAGCCGTTGCTCGCGCGCGACGATATTGCCGATATCATGGTGAACGGCGCTGACACTTGCTATATCGAAGTCGACGGCAAGATCGAGCGCACCAATATCCGTTTCCGCGACAATGCCCAGCTGATGAATATCTGTCAGCGCATCGTGAGCCAGGTCGGCCGCCGGGTCGATGATGCGAGCCCGATTTGTGACGCGCGCCTGCTGGACGGGTCTCGTGTGAACGTGATCGCGCCGCCACTGTCAATTGACGGCCCCGCGCTGACCATTCGTAAGTTTAAGAAGGACAAATTGAAGCTCCAGGACCTGGTGAACTTCAAGTCCATTTCAGAATCCGGCGCTGAGATCCTGCGCATTATTGGTCATTCGCGCTGTAACATTCTGATCTCCGGCGGTACCGGTTCGGGTAAGACCACGCTGCTCAACTGTCTGACCGGCTTTATCGAGCCGAGCGAACGCGTGATTACGTGCGAAGACTCTGCCGAATTGCAATTGCAACAGCCGCACGTTGTGCGACTCGAAACCCGTCCGCCAAACATTGAGGGCTCGGGTGCCGTCACGATGCGTGATCTCGTAAAGAACTGTCTGCGTATGCGTCCGGAACGGATCATCGTGGGTGAGGTTCGCGGACCAGAGGCGTTCGACTTGCTGCAGGCAATGAATACCGGCCACGATGGCTCGATGGGCACGCTGCACGCCAACAGCCCGCGCGAAGCCCTGTCTCGGGTCGAATCAATGATCACGATGGGCGGGTTCAGCCTGCCTGCGAAAACCATCCGTGAGATGATTGTCGGCTCGGTTGATGTCGTAGTTCAGGCCTCGCGTCTGCGCGACGGTTCGCGACGCATCATGTGCGTCACTGAAGTCATGGGCCTGGAAGGCGATACGATCGTGCTTCAGGACATTCTCAAATACGAGATCGAAGGTGAGGACGATGACGGCAAGATCATTGGTCGTCACCGCGGCACCGGGATCGGTCGACCAAAATTCTGGGAACGCGCGCAATATTACAATCTCGAGCGGGATCTCGCGACGGC
The DNA here is from genome assembly GCA_041984335.1 of Henriciella sp. Classification (GTDB taxonomy): domain Bacteria; phylum Pseudomonadota; class Alphaproteobacteria; order Caulobacterales; family Hyphomonadaceae; genus Henriciella. The sequence goes on from JBHIYI010000001.1 coordinate 509,678, forward strand.
TCTGGACCAGTTGGAGTAGGGTATGGATCTCAGCGGTGATTTTCTGATCTACGCCATTGGAGGTTTGGCGTTCCTGTGTATAGCCGGACTCGGTCTTGCGCTCACAAGCAGCGGTGAATCCGAGAAAGCGTCGAAACGTGCGCGCCAGCTGGCGGCGGGCGAACCGACCGGTGGTCGCCGTGCTCGCAATGACCCGAACGCAGCGCGGAAAAAGCAAACGCAACAAATGCTGAAAAAGCTGCGCGAGCAGGATGAGAAGCGCCGCAAGTCTCTGATGGCCAATGATATCCAGTCGAAGATCGATCAGGCTGGATTGGAACTTCCGGCCCAGATGTTCTGGATCATCTCCGTTGTTCTGGGCGCGATGGCCGCGTTTGGTGCCTGGTATTCCGGCGCCGATGGCCCGCCCATGATCCTCGGTTACGAGTTTAAGTCTCGTCCGCTGACGATTGCCGCGGCAGGATTTGTTGGGGGCGTTGGCTTGCCACGCTTTGTACTGAACTTCCTGACCAAGGGCCGCAACAAGAAGCTGATGAATCAGTTCGCGGACGGCATTGATATTATCGTTCGCGGGGTAAAGTCGGGCCTGCCGCTGAACGAATGTCTTCGCATCATCGCGCGCGAAAGCCCGGCACCGCTGGGACCTGAATTCCAGTTGCTTTGTGACAATCTGCAAATGGGGATGACGACCGAGCGCGCCCTGCAGCAATTCTACAAGCGCGTGCCGCTGTCGGAAGTGAACTTTTTCGTGATCGTGCTGTCGATCCAGGCGAAGGCCGGGGGTAACTTGTCAGAGGCACTTGGCAACCTGTCGGGCGTTATTCGCTCGCGTAAGATGATGCGCGAGAAGATCAAGGCGCTGTCTGCCGAAGCCAAGGCTTCAGCCGGTATCATTGGCTGTTTGCCGTTTGCGGTCGGGTTCATGGTCTATCTGACCACGCCGACTTACATCATGGAACTGTTTACCAGTTCTGGCGGTCACACCGTGCTTTTCGTGGGCTTTTGTCTGTACGCGGTCGGCATCAGCGTGATGCGTAAAATGATCAATTTTGATTTCTAGGGGACTGCGTTGGGCGATTTTGCGACATCCTTGAGTGATCCGGCCACCTTGCTCTCCATGGTGGTTGCAGTGGCCATGTTCATGACCATTGTCGGTGTGATGTTGCCTGCTCTGAAAGGCGACAAGCTCGAAACGCGTCTCAAACAAGTGTCCTCGCAACGCGAAAAACTGCGCCGCGCAAGCCGAGCTCAGCTCGAGCAAAAAGGCATCAAGCGCGAAGCCAAGGGTGCGATTTCGGATATTACCAAAAAGCTCGATCTCCAGACCATGCTGGAAGATCCGAATATCGCCGCCAAGCTTGAGCAGGCGGGCCTGCGCGGGCCGCGGCCACTGACGGTTTTCTATTTCTGCCGATTCCTCTTGCCGATCCTTGGTGCGTTGGTGGCATTCATCTACATCTTCTTCGTCAACGACCATAACCTGTCGCCGGCGATGAAATATGGCTCGATCATTTTCGGTGCTGCCATCGGTTTCTATGCGCCTAACCTTTATGTCGGCAACGTCGCCCAGAAGCGCCAGCAATCGATTATGCAAGCCTTCCCGGACGCCCTGGACATGATGCTGATCTGCGTTGAATCCGGCATGTCGATCGAGATGGCCTTCGCGAAAGTCGGTGCAGAAGTCGGCACAGCCTCATCTGAGCTCGCTGAAGAGCTGCAACTGACGACCGCCGAACTCTCTTATCTGCAAGAGCGCCGCATGGCCTATGAGAACCTCGCGCGCCGCACCGGGCACGAAGGCGTCAAGGCCGTGACCATGGCACTGGTACAGGCCGAGCGCTACGGTACGCCGCTCGGTGACGCGCTGCGCGTCATGTCGAAGGAAAACCGCGAAATGCGGATGCAGGCGGCGGAGAAGAAAGCGGCAGCGCTGCCCGCTCAGCTGACGGTACCGATGATCCTGTTCTTCCTGCCGGTTCTGTTCCTGGTGGTGCTGGGACCAGCGGTCATCAAAGTGATGCGGATGCAGGCCGAAAACGGCTAGACCGCCAGTACGCTGAACGGTGACGCTGCAATACAAGAATGAAACGAGCGACTAGCTGTCCTGTGCGCCGCGCAGTTTTGGACGAAGCGATACCTTTGGTTGCGACTCCGGCGCGCCAGCGATTTCCTGCTCGACCGGATCAGACATGGATTCAGATTCAACATTCGCCTCGTTCAGTTCCGGCATGGGCTCGGACGGACGAGGCGCGCTTTGCAGGTCTGAAATAACCTCATCCAGACTCTGAAGGGCGTCATAGTTTCGCGTTGGCATGACCATCTGGCGTAGCACATCCTGATTGGCTTCCACGCTGCGTGTCGGGGCGGTGGGGTCAACCGCGGCCATTTCCTCAAATCGGCCCTGCAGGCCCAGAATAAGGGCGAGGTTCTGGCGCACGCGGACATCGGCGCCCGGTTGCGCGGCGGCTTTGCGAAGCGCCGCTTCGGCTTCACCCAGCTGACCCGTCAGTGCCAGCGAAAGGCCATAGTTCGAAAGGGTTGATACGCGCTCCGGCTCGCGCTGCAGCGCGATCTCATACGCTTCCTGGGCCTGCACATGGTTCTCCAGCCGATCGAAGGCGAGGCCAAGTCCGGCGAGCGGTGCCGCCTCGGTCGCTGGCGCGTAGTCGGCGCTGCGAACGAAGGCCTGCGCCGCCTCTGTCGGCTTATTGTCCGCGAGATAAGAGCGACCAAGTTCCAGGTAGATCTCATAGCTGTGCGGGTGAATGGGTAGTGCGGCCGACGCGACTTCGAAGACGCGCTCGTGGCTGCCAATCCGGCGCAGCGCCCGCATGAACGAAACCGTGACAGACAGGTCCGCAGCATTCTTCTGGTATTCATTCGACCAGAAATTGGCGCGCGTGATCGGGTCGGACCGCTCAGCCTGCGCGATTTCTTCTGGCGTTGCCGGCTGCAGAGCTTGCTCAATCGCGTCCTGATAGGCTTGCTCTTCCGCTGACAAGGGCTCGGCGGCATCTGTCGTTGCACACCCGGCCATGGCGATCAGGGCGAGACCTGGAAGAACGCGTTTAACAGTATTGGCTCTGGACATTTGGCAGGCTCCGAGGCTGTAAGTGGAGCGAACATGCCAGCGACCTGGTCAAGATCAGGTTAACAAAACTGGCGCTGATATTAACTTGTACGGAAAACGAGATGCCTCAACACTCTGCATTGATCGCCGCGGCGGACGCACCGGCAAAGCTTTACCTCTTCTCGTCAAAAGAATGGAGTGATGAGCAACAAGCATCCGACCTGCCGCCCGCCCTGGCGGCTCTTGCAAAAGCCAATGAATTCAAGGGCACAGCGGGGCAGGTCGTTATTCGCTCAGATGATGAGGGCCGGATTGTCGATGTTCTCGGCGGATTGGGCTCGGGCACAGACGGTCTCGCCGTAGCGGCCTTGTCTGCAAAACTTCCGGCGGCTGACTATGAAATTGCCCGCGACGGCGGATACCCCTTGGCGCATATCGCAGCCGGATGGGCTGACGGAGCCTATCGATTCGACCGCTATCTCAGCGAAAAGGCAGACCCGCCGCGGCTGGTCGTCGGCGAGGATGAAGCCGGTGAAGCCATTGTGCGTGAAGCGAACGCCGTTGATCGCCTGCGGGATCTGGTCAACACGCCTGCCGAGGATATGGGCCCACCAGAAATTCAGGGCACAATCAGCGATCTTGCTGAACGCTACGGTGCATCGCTGCAAACCGTGATTGGCGACGCCCTGCTGGAGCAGAACTATCCGATGGTCCACGCGGTCGGGCGCGCCGGCCCGGAAGCGCCGAGGATCATGGAGCTGAGCTGGGGAGACGCGAAACACCCCCAAGTCGCCATAGTCGGGAAGGGCGTCGCCTTCGATACCGGCGGCCTCAACCTAAAGACCGGCAACTATATGCGCTTGATGAAAAAGGATATGGGCGGCGCTGCGCATGCCATCGCGCTCGCAGAACTTGTCATGGGCGCCGATCTGCCGGTCCATCTGAAACTCTATATCCCGGCGGTGGAAAATGCGATTTCCGGCAATGCGTTTCGTCCGGGCGATGTGCTTTCAAGCCGAAAGGGTCTGAGCGTCGAGATCGACAACACCGATGCCGAGGGGCGCCTTATCCTGGGCGATGCCTTGACCCGGGCGAGCGAAGACGACCCTGATCTGCTGATTGATTTCGCCACCCTGACCGGAGCCGCGCGGGTCGCGCTTGGGCCAGACCTGGCACCGTTCTATACCGATGATGAAACGCTGGCAGCCGAGATCACCAATGGGGCAACGCAGAGCGGTGATCCGGCCTGGCGGATGCCGCTCTGGGATCCGTATAAGTCGATGCTGAAAAGCCCGATCGCTGATCTGGTCAATAGTGCATCCGGGGGCATGGCAGGCTCGATCACCGCGGCGATCTTCCTGAAGCAATTTGTCGACGCAAAATCCTGGGTCCACCTGGATGTCTGGGCCTGGCGCGAAGGTAAGTATGGCCGCCCCGCTGGCGGCGCTGCATGCGGCCTGCGCGCTGTATGGGCGGCTTTGCAGGCGCGCTACATCTAGCGCGCATCGCTGATAATATACCGCGGTCCGACACCGAGCCGTCGCGCCTTGTCGTCAGGATTGTAGAGCTGGCAGGCCTTCAGCGAGAGGCAGCCGCAGCCAATGCAGCCATCGAGATTGTCGCGCATGCGTTCCATCATTCTGATGCGCTCATCCAGCGTCTTGCGAAACTTCCGACTGATCTTGCTCCAGTCAGCCTTGGTCGGTGTTCGCCCATCGGGCAGCTCCGCCATCGCGGCTTTGATATCGTCGATCGACAACCCAATCTGCTGTGCGATCAGGATGAAAGACAAGCGGCGAATGTCGGACCCTTCATAGCGGCGTTGATTACCCGCATTACGATCTGGCGAGATCAGGCCCTTCTTTTCGTAAAATCGGATGGCGGAAACCGATAGCCCGGTCCGATGGGCCAGATCACCGATTGAAAACCCACGTTTTATCGCCATAATTTTTCTCCAGAAAAAGCTTGACCTAAACTTAGGTTTAGGAACTACACGAGGATCTCCTATCAATCAAATGACGGAGAGAATCATGTCAAAAGCCATACTCGAACACATCAACATGACGGTGAGCGATCCCGATAAGACAGCAGAAATGCTGGCCGACCTATTCGGGTGGACCATTCGCTGGAGCGGCGATTCCATTCATGGTGGACGCTCCGTCCATGTCGGCAATGAAGAAGACTATGTCGCGCTCTACAGTGTCGGGTCTCCGCGTGCGCTCGGAGAAAACGAAAATTATCGACTGGCGGGTGCGGTCAACCATCTCGGCATCCTTGTGGACGATCTTGGCGCCGCCGAGAAACGCATTCGCGAGTACGGAATCAAGACGCATAGTCATCAGACCTATGACCCCGGTAGCCGGTTCTATTTCCATGACCATGACGGCATCGAATATGAGGTGGTCAGCTATGCTTGAGGGCCTGATACAGTCCTATATCGAAGCTTTTGGTCGGGGCTGGGCACCTCGCGATGAATTGGCATATGTTGTGCACGAGTCGCGCCACAAGCGTCCGCCTTCGGGGTTGAACGTCGCGATCGACACGGGATCTGGATATGCAAAGCGAGCAGTACGCGATCAAAATCAATCCAAAGCGTCTGGGGGCCCCTGGCTTCAACCGGTTTAGGCTCGCCCGTGCGGCGCGACGGTCATTCGCGCCGCAACCAACCCGGGGTCATGCCTGATGACGGACAGGTATCCGGACTTCATTATTGGCGGCGCACCTAAATGCGGGACAACCTCCCTGCATTTCATCCTCGATCAGCACCCGAAGATTGGACTGCCGGAAGATGAAATCCATTATTTCGACGCCGATGATCCGATCACGCATCCTGACTTTTTTCATGATAAGGATGGTGAACTGGTCTATTACGATAACAGCCAGGAAAACACCGCGTTTCTAAGCGCTTACGCCGCAAGGTTCGCGCCGTTTCAAGACCTTCACCTGATTGGCGAAGACTCAACCACCTATTTATTCTCGCAAGTCGCGCCGCATCGTATCAAAGCCTTGCTGCCCGACATACGTTTGATCTTCATGCTGAGAGACCCCGTTAAGCGCGCTTACTCGCAATATTGGCACCTGGTCAAAAGCGGCCGGGTCACATCCCGGTTCGAACGCGCGATCCGTGAACAGAGGTCGTTGATTCTCGGCTCGACATATCTGGCGCCCCTCAAGACCTATATCGAGTTGTTTGGCGCGGACCGGGTGAAAGTCGTTCTGTTTGAGGATTTCATCGCGGACAATCAGGCCACATTGGACAGCGTTACGGATTTCCTCGGCACGGACAGAATGCAGGTGGATAAAGCCGCATCCTGGTTCAACAAGACCAGGTACCCGACCAGCTTGTCCGGTCAGCTCGCACTCAATCAGATCGGACGCCACATCGTGAAATGGCGCTATGGCGATCATCTCGAGACCAGAGCCGGTTTCGGCAACAGACTGCGCAAGAAAATCCATTATCAATGGTTCCACAGGATCAATCCGATCTTCCTGAAGGCTGAGCGTCCTCAACCGATGCAGGAATCCACCCAGACCTATCTCGCCAATCACCTTTCGCGTCGCAATCAAGGCCTGTCGGAACTGCTGCAACGTGATTTGTCCGACGTGTGGAATGATTTCACAGGATAAAAAAAGCGGCGCATCAGACAGTATTCTGCGATGGTACGGCATCGTGACTCGCCAAGCTCGACAAGCGCGCTAAGGTCTTCCTCAAAGAATTGAGGGCGAGACACGATATGCTGAAACAATCATTGCTGCTGAGCACGCTGGCGCTGGGACTTGGGGCCTGCGTAAATGTACAAACCGTGACGGCGGATGCCCCGTCTGTGAAACCGCAAATGCAGGCGCTGGCAACTGCCCCCGAAATCACTTCGGAGCCGATCCTCGGGCCCGGCGACCGGATGCCATCAGGCCGGACGCTCGGGACGCGGTCCGCCGTGGTTGCTCCCAATGCGGCGGCGGCCACAGCGCATCCGCTCGCGACGCAAACCGCCCTCGACATCATGAAGCGGGGCGGCACTGCGATGGACGCCGCGATTGCAGCAAATGCGATGCTGGGCCTGGTTGAGCCAACGGGCAATGGCATTGGCGGTGACCTCTATGCGATTGTCTGGGACCCGAAGACCCAGCAGGTATATGGCTATAACGGATCAGGCCGCTCACCCATGGGCGCAACGCTGGAAGACATGCAGGCCAAGGCCGACCAGTTCATGGGCGGCGAAGAGATCCCGCCTTTTGGCGCAGCGCCTGTGACGGTGCCTGGCACAGTCGAAGCCTGGGGCGCGCTGCATGAGCGGTTCGGCCGGCTGACCTTCAACACTTTGATGGAACCGACTATTCGCTATGCGCGGGAGGGCGCGCCGATACCTGAAGTGATCGCTTTTTACTGGCAGTTCGGGCCGCGTCGGTTCGGACCAGCCGCCGAAAGCGGCATGCTGGAAGAGTATGACAATGCGAAGAAGACCTATTTCTCGCCTGCCCCTGTTGAGGGGTCGCTGTTCCGCAATCCGGACCTCGCGGACACTCTGGAACGGATCGCCTATGCCGGACCTGAGGATTTTTACACAGGCGAGATCGCCCACACGATGGGTGAGTATTTCGAACGGATCGGCGGTTATCTCCGCTTTGAAGACTTTGCCGCGCATGATGGCGAATGGGTCGACCCGCTCTGCGTTGAATATCGCGACTTGGTGAAGCTCTGCGAACTCGGTCCCAACACGCAAGGCGTCGCGGCGCTGCAAATGCTGCAAATGCTGGAGACGTTTGACTTGCGCAGCATGGGCTATGGCTCCGCCGACAGTCTGATGGCGCAAGTCGAGGCCAAGCGCCTGGCCTTCGCCGATCGCGCAGCCGGATATGCCGACCCGGCCTTTAGCGGGATCAACCCGGAAGTGTTCATCCGCCCCGGATACAATGCGGCGCGCGCTGAGAGCATCGACTTGTCCACAGCCATGCCGCCGCCTGCGCCGGGTTTCGCCGATGCAGATGCAAAACTCGAAGAGGGCGACACGACCTATCTCACAGTCACCGACAAAGACGGTATGATGGTTTCTCTGATCCAGTCCAATTATCGCGGCATGGGCTCCGGCCTGGTGGCTGACGGGCTCGGCTTCATGTTTCAGGATCGGGGCCAGCTGTTCAGTCTCGACCCGGAGCATCCGAATGTATTCGAGCCGGGCAAACGCCCGTTCCACACGATCATCCCTGCCTTTGCCTTCAAGAAGGACATGCCGGGCTGTCAGGTGCGTGCCGTCGCGGCCGAACTGGCCTGCCCATATGAGCCGTGGATGAGCTTTGGCCTGATGGGCGGCGGTATGCAGCCACAAGGACACGTGCAGATCATCCTCAATCTCGTGGACTTTGACATGGGTCTGCAGGAGGCTGGCGACGCCGCCCGCTGGGAACATCGCGGCGGCTGCGAACCGACGGATGGTTTAACCGGTGATGCCTGCGAAAACGACATGGGCGTCATTCACCTCGAAAGTGGCATTCCGGTCGAAGCGCGCGCCGAGCTGGAACGCCGCGGGCATACAGTCGAGTGCTGCAGCGCCAATGGCGGCGGCTATCAGGCCATCATGCGCGATTTCGACAGCGGCGCCTGGATCGCTGCAACGGAGATGCGCAAGGATGGCAGTGCGGACGGGTATTAGGGCGGCGGGTGAACAGGCGATCGATGCCCTTCATTCCGTTTTCCTGACGCAAGTCAGGAACCAAGGCGGTTTAGAGAATAATCAGCCAGCCGCCATAGGTGCCAACTTGCGTTGGCAATGCGGATATTGATTTGTCATCCCGGAAAGCGCGTGAGCGCTTATCCGGGACCCAGATGGCATGGCGACACCAGGGCTGGGTCCCGGCTCTCCGCTGCGCTGCGGCCGGGATGACAATCGAATTTTGCACGCCAACCCCACCCGTAGTCCCGGGCGCGACCCGGGACCTCCCTCTGCGGCTTGAGGTCTTGATGGCACGAGGTCCCGGATCAAGTCCGGGACTACGGAAATCCATTAGCCTCATCTTCAGCGAAAGGCCCTCATCCTGAGCTTGTCGAACGATCGAGGCGGGCTTTCGAGGTGCGCCACATGCACCAACCGCTCGCCGACACCTGCGCAGGCAGGTGTCCATGGACGACTGAATGCCTGCCAGATTGTAGCGTCCGGTCCCTGGGTCCCTGCGTGCGCAGGGACTGGCGGACTACGGAGAGCACGGTTCCTCGTTCCTCGACGAGCTCAGGATAAGGCTGTTTGCGTCAGTTTCGCGGAGAAAAGAAAGCGGCCAGTCCGCGAACAGTCTTTGGTCTCGTCTAAGGTACTATACGTGGCTTTGAAAGCCTGCGCGGACTGGCAATGCCGCTTCCTACGGCGAGGACCGTAGCATAAAGTTGACCTAGCGGCAATTTCAGGGGCTTAATTCTTCGTCAGATCCAGGATGCGTAAGCCGGGCTGGACCCACTCCACACGCCGCGCCATATCTGCCCGCATGGAAGCTTTCGCCAATTTACTCGAACGCCTGCTGCTGACGCCGTCGCGCAATAGCAAACTGGCGCTGATTGGCGACTATTTCGCGACGCAGCCCGATCCCGAACGAGGATGGGCGCTGGCGGCGCTCACCAACGAGATTGAATTGCCGGGCGTGAAAGCGGGCCTCGTGCGGCGCCTGGCAGAAAGCAAAGTCGACCATGAACTGTTTCGGCTGTCCTATGACTATGTCGGAGATCTTGCCGACACGGTGAGTCTGATCTGGCCCGCCGAGCACGGCGCTAATCGCGTGCCCAGCCTGAGCGAGATCGTTGAGCAGCTCTCGGATGCGACCAGGGCGCAAGGCGAGCGGCTGATTGAGGGCTGGCTGAATGCGCTCGATTCGCGCGGCCGTTGGGCCTTGCTCAAGCTGGTCACCGGCGGATTGCGAATTGGCGTGTCGGCGCGGCTCGCGAAAGTCGCCGCTGCGCAGTTTGGCGGCGTTGAGGCGAGCGAAGTTGAAGAAATCTGGCACGGGCTGGAACCGCCCTATCTCAGCCTGTTCGCATGGCTTGATGGGCGTGCAGAAAAGCCTGCGCCGGATGTCGCTGCGCCGTTTCGGCCGGTTATGCTGGCGCATCCCTTGGTGGCGAAGAAAGACCGCGATAATCCGGATGCAGTCGATCCGGATCTGATCACGGCTGAGCATTTTGCGGCCGAGTGGAAGTATGATGGTATCCGCGTTCAAGCCGTGGCCGAGGGAGAAACCCGCCGGATTTATACGCGCACGGGCGATGATATCAGCCATACATTTCCCGATGTCCTCGCGGCGATGAATTTCGAGGCGGCGCTTGATGGAGAACTGCTGGTCCGGGCGCAGGACGGCGGCGCGGCGCCATTCAACGAATTGCAGCAACGGCTCAATCGAAAGACCGTCAGCAAGAAACAGATGGAGGCACGCCCCGCCTTCATTCGCGTCTATGATATTCTGGTGGATGGGAGCGAGGACCTGCGGGCGCAGACGTTCCGGCAGCGCCGCGCGCGGCTTGAAACCTTTGTCGCAGGCCTCGAAACTGATCGCTTCGATTTATCACCGTTGGTCGACGTGACGACTGTTTCGGCGCTTGAAGAGGCCCGCAATGATCCGCCATCGCCGGAAATCGAAGGCTTGATGCTGAAACGCTGGGACAGCGTCTACAAAGCTGGCCGTCCGAAAGGCCCCTGGTTCAAGTGGAAGCGCGATCCGTTCCTGGTTGATGCGGTCTTGCTGTATGCGCAGCGCGGCCATGGCAAGCGGTCCAGTTTCTATTCGGATTTCACTTTCGGCGTCTGGCGCGATGTGGACGGTGTGGACCAGCTAACGCCAGTCGGAAAAGCCTATTTCGGGTTTACCGATGAAGAATTGAAACAGCTCGACAAGTTCGTGCGCGATAACACAATCGAGCGTTTCGGGCCCGTACGTTCAGTCACAGCAACCCGGGATCATGGCCTCGTCCTGGAAGTGGCTTTTGAGGGCTTACAGCGCAGTCCGCGTCACAAATCCGGACTTGCCATGCGGTTTCCGCGGATCAACCGGATACGCTGGGACAAACCCGCCAGAGAAGCAGACCGGCTTGAAAATCTCGAAGCCCTGCTGCCCGATAATGCGTGATGGACACGCCCTCAAACCCTGATAGGGCGGTGGCATGAGCTTTCGTGATTTCATCCTGTTGGCGGCGGTCTGCTTCGTTTGGGGGCTCAACCTGGTTGTGACGCGCTGGGTGGTGTCGGAAGCGGGCGTGCCACCCATCTTTTTCGCAGGCGTGAGATTTGCCGGTGTCGCCCTCGTCCTGTTCTGGTTTCTGCGACCGTTTCCAAAGAATCTGAGTACGCTATTCCTCATCGCCATGGGCATGGGTGCGGTGCATTTCGCGCTGCTTTTCCTCGGGCTCGCCAATGCGGAAGCGAGCTCGGTCTCGGTGGTCGGTCAACTTGGTGTGCCGTTCTCGACATTGATGAGCATGGCGTTCCTGGGCGAAACAGTGGGGTGGCGCCGCGGCCTCGGGATCATGCTCGCCTTTGCGGGCGCGATATTGATCGCAGTTGATCCACAGACCTTCCAGCTGACTTTTGGGCTCCTTTACGTCGTCGTGGCAGCGTTGATCGCGTCTGGTGCCGGAATCCTGATGAAGCGTATGCCTTCAATCAGCGCGCTGCAAATGCAGGCATGGATCGGCCTGTTCAGCTTCGCGCCCTTGTTCGCGGTCTCCGGCCTGATCGAGGGTGACCAGAATGGCTGGGCAAGTTTTGTCGAAGGGGGCTGGCTGGTCTGGGCGGCGACTGCATTCGCCGTACTCGGCGTCAGCGTGTTCGGGCATGGCGGTTTTTACACGCTGATAAAGAAATACGATATTTCGCTGCTGTCACCGCTCACGCTGATGACACCGATCTGGGGCGTCGTGCTCAGCGTTGTGTTGCTCGGTGAAGTACTCACGCTGCAATTAGTGGTCGGCGCTGCCATTTCGCTCGGCGGTGTGTTTGTGATCCTGATCAGACCGAATAGAGTGATGCCCGAGGCCGCACTCGGCGACAAAGTGAGTGGCATAAAGGAATGAAAATCGAGGCCCATCCCAGTTCGAATTTCAATGACCGCAAGCATCCCGTCGACATGCTCGTGTTGCATTATACGGGAATGGAAACCGGGCAGGCGGCGCTGGATCGTATGACGGACGAGGACGCAGGCGTTTCTGCGCACTACATGCTCTGGGAAGATGGCCGGGTCGTGCAGCTGGTCGGCGAGGACAAGCGCGCCTGGCATGCCGGCGTCTCGAAATGGCAGGGCGATGAGGATCTGAATTCGCGCTCGATCGGGATCGAGATCGTCAATGGCGGGCATGACTGGCCGCTGGCGGGGGGCGTGCTGCCGCCTTACCCGGTCGCACAGATCGAAGCCTTGATCGAATTGTGCGATGGCATTCTTGAACGTTGGGATATTCCGCCGAGCCGGATTGTCGGTCATTCCGACATCGCGCCGACGCGCAAGGCGGACCCGGGTGAGCATTTCCCATGGGACCGTCTGGCGCGTCGCGGGATCGGGCTATGGCCGCTGACCATTTCTGAAAACCCTGCCGTGCCGCCGGACGTGATTACGACGGGACGACTCTTGCAGGAACCGCTTGTCACGGGGCCGGGGCTGGGCCGAGGCGACAAAAAGAAAGCCGTTGGACGCATGCAGGAAATGCTGGCGAATATGGGCTATGACCTGTCGCCAAGCGGCGTCTTTGACGAACACACAGAAGCGGTTGTGCGCGCATTCCAGCGCCGCTGGGTTCAGAATCGCGTCACAGGACACGCCGATACGACGACCCTGCAGCGCATCGGGCTGCTCAATCTGACCTATCAGGTCGCTGCTGAAGAGCGGGCCGGAGGCTAGGTCGTCAATTCGCCTCAATCGCGCACTATAGCGCAAATCTCCCTCGTATTGCCGCGGCTGCTGACCCGCTAACATTTACGAGGACAAGACAATGACCCACCGTGGCAGAGCCTGGCGCCGTCTGCAGCGCCGCAAGCATGGTACCCGTACGCCAGCGGCAGAACCGCGCGCGTGTTGGGACGAGAAACAATGGCGGCTGCTTTACTTTCGTTCCGCGAAGCTGAAACGTGCAAAACAGCTTGGCCGGTTCTGGCCATATCGCGAATGGGAGGCGACCCTGGCGGACGCTGAACCGATAAAAATTCTGTTTGTCTGCTCCAAGAATAAATGGCGCAGTCCGACAGCTGAACAGGTCTTCCGAAAGGATCCGGACCTGGACGTGCGCTCGGCCGGGACGTCGCGCACGGCCCGTCGCCCGATCACGGTCGCCGACATTCGCTGGGCGGACCTGATCCTGGTCATGGAAGACAAGCACAGGGCGCGCCTGCGGGCGCAGTTTCGCGACGAAGTGCGCTACAAGACACTTCACACGCTCGATATACCGGACCTCTACCGGTACATGGACGCGGATCTGATTACGTTGCTCGAGGACAAAGTCCCGCCCTTGATCAGGGAAGACTAATCCCGCGCGGCGTGCCTCACACTTTCGGCGTCGCTGCCTCTGAGCTTAAGCCTTTGCACTGTCGCGGGCCTGACACCGGTCATACCAGGCGCTCAACGTCTTGAGATCGCGATTCAGCGGTTGGCCGACCTGTTCGCCGAATGCCAGGAAAGAGGATAGCAGAATGTCCGCCAGCGAAAAATTCTGGCCCGCCAGGAACGCGCGAGCGCCAAGCTGACCGTCCAGCCATTCCAGCTTGTCCTGCGCGCAGGCTTTCAGGCCGGGCGCGGCTTCGGGCACGCAGCGCATCCGATCCTGGAACATGGGCAAGCCTTCGGAAAAGCGGAACCCGTTTGCCAGCGGTTCACAGACATTGAGATCGGCCCAGCGTGTCCAGCTGCGAATATGGGCCCGCTCCTCGGGGGTCTTGCCCATAAGCGGTTCGCCAGGCTGGGTCTCATCGAGATATTCGCAGATCACCGTGATCTCAGTCAGGATGCTGCCATCGTCCAGCTCCAGAGCCGGGAGCTGACCGGCGGGGTTCACTTTCAAATAGTCAGCCTGCCGATTGGCGCCGCCCATAATATCGACCTCCTCCTTCGGGACAGAAATGCCGCGTTCGGCCATGAAGGTGCGGACCACCTGCGGATTAGGGCCGACAGAATTGTAGAGTTTCATGCGAATGTCTCCTCGATCAGAAATTGACCCGGTTCGAAATTGTCCCGTCGACAATCAGGTTCGAGCCGGTGGTATAGGATGAGCGCGGGCTGGCCAGGAAAACCGCCGCATCGGCGATTTCCTGCGGCGATGCGCAGCGACCGGTTGGATTGCGCGACAGGGCCTGTTTGAAAAAGTCCGGCATATTTTGCTCAACCTGGTGCCAGATGCCGCCTTCGAAATAGACCATGCCCGGCGAGACCACATTGGTGCGAATGCCGCGCTTGGCGTGCTGCCGGGCGAGGCCCTTCGCCATATGAATCAGCGCCGCCTTGATCGGGCCGTAGGACCCCGCCTGATCGGCCACGGCGGCAGATATCGAGGCGATGATGACGAACGCGGCGTCGCCATGGTCATCAGCCGCCTTGCCGAGAAATGGCTCTGCCGCTTCGAAAGCATTCACGGCGCCGAGGACATCAAGATTGAAATTCTGCTTCCACGAGGCCTCATCATTGCCTTGCGCCATGGCGCCCGCGTTCGAGACCAGGATGTCGATCCCGCCAAGTTCCTCGCCCGCTGATTTGATCCACACCTTCAGCGCCTCGCCATCGGTGACATCGACTGGTCCGCCGGTGGCGTTGACGCCCTTCGCTTTAAGATCGGCCACCGCAGCTGCAATCTGATCCGCATTGCGCGCACAGATGGCAACGTCTGCGCCTTCATCCGCCAATGTGTCAGCAATCGCGCGACCGATGCCACGCGTGCCGCCAAGAACGACGCATTTCTTCCCGCTAAGTTCCAGATCCATATTACGTCCTCCATGACCTCAGTTTGGATTTATCCGAGCATAGAAGCTGGCGCACAACAACATGGGTCGTCGCGGGAACTCGTCCGGACGTGCTGCAGATCTGAGCTCTCAACTTGTCCGACCCGGTTGTTGCGCATAGGATTTCACACAGGAGAGGGAGACAAAATCATGCAGAAATTCATTGGCGCATCCGCGCTTGCGATCATGGTGGTTGCGACGCAGTCTGCTTGCGCGCACGAACATGGCGATACAGGCACGCTACCGAATAAGATCGTACCAGCCGGGACAGCACCGGACGTCGATAATCCATTCCATCCCGTCAGGTTGATCCTGTCGAGCCAGGAGTCGGAGGGCGCGGTGACCCTTTATGAATTCGAAGTCCCGCCGCACAGCCCGGGATCCCCGCCGCACACGCACACGCTGGAGGATGAGTATTTCTATATCCTGAGCGGCTCGCTCGACGTGATGGTCAATGGTGAGGTCACACAGCTGAACGAAGGTGACTTCGCGGCGCTGACTCGCGGCCATTCGCACATGTTCTGGAATGGGTCGGACGCGCCGGTAAGATTGCTCATGACCACGACGGGCCACTCATTTGAAGCTTTCCTGGCAGGCGCCGCGCCGCGTCTCGCAGAGGAAAAGCCGGAGAGTCCGGCAGAGTTCGGCGCTGTCATTGGCGCTCTCGCCGCTGAGCATGGGATAACGGTCTCGATGGAAGACCTGCCGCCTGAAGCAGCCGCCTATTACCAGTAACGTATTCGGAACTGGCGATTCCCGCCCGAATGACTTATATCCGCTGCTCCAGACGGCTGGGCAGTCGCTGGCAAGCTTGCTTGCTGGAGGAAAGTCCGGGCTCCATGGAGACAAGGCGGTGGATAACGTCCACCCGGCGCAAGTCGAGGGAAAGTGCCACAGAAAGCAAACCGCCATGGGCGTAGGCCTGCGGTAAGGGTGAAAGGGTGGGGTAAGAGCCCACCGGGGCTTCGGTGACGCGGCCCGCATGGTAAACCCCGCCTGGAGCAAGACCGAATAGGGGGCGTGCATGGGCCGTCTTCAGCCCGCGCCCCGGGTGTGTCGCATCAGGCGTCTGGCAACAGGCGTCGCAGAGGAATGGCTGCTGAACCCGCAAGGGGGAACAGAACCCGGCTTACAGGCCGTCTGGATTTTTTACCTCGCGCTGGTTCAGGCTTGTTCGGCAAT
The DNA here is from genome assembly GCA_041984335.1 of Henriciella sp. Classification (GTDB taxonomy): domain Bacteria; phylum Pseudomonadota; class Alphaproteobacteria; order Caulobacterales; family Hyphomonadaceae; genus Henriciella. The sequence goes on from JBHIYI010000001.1 coordinate 525,875, forward strand.
GCGCCAGACAAGCCGGTCGGGCTCAATGGCGCAGGACGTCTCGACGAACGTCCGCCGGGAATCAATCGCCCCGCGCCAGAGTTCGATCCAGCAGGAGAGTAGCGCCTCGCGGGCATCTCCTTCAAGTCCGCGGGCGATCCTTAGCCCTGTCTGGGTCACGCGGGTCCTGTCATCATCCGTCGTGACGACACACGCATCACCCATCCCGGACATGATCTGGCTCAGGAACTGCGCCGCGCCGTCCACCCCTTCCTCGTTCAGGCCAATGGCTTCTGCGAGGACAGGGTAATTCTGCAGCCCGGTCAGGCGCGCGGAACGCTGGCCTAGTTCGATTGTTCGATCTAGCCCGATGACTTCAATCAGCGCCTGAATGCCGTTTCGCACATATTCCATCGCATAGTTTCGATTGGCCTTGGCGAGACGCGCCTCGCTCCATTCCGAGGCAGGCGGCGCGGGTTGCGCAGCGGGATCAAATGTCGGCGGGCGCTCGTCCGGCGCAAAGACCAGTCGCTCTTCGGGGCTCAGATCGTGTTCATATTCCTTGAAATATCCGCACAGCCCAAACTGGCCAGTCACATCTTCGGAGACGCAGACATATCCGAGACGCGGATTGCCCAGGCTGACGCCGTTCTGAGCATACCAGCCATTCAGGAACCCGCGACTCGCCTCAACCGGAATGCCGCAAATGGCGGGACCGGCATACATCCAGCGCGGATAGCGAAATCGCACCCAGGCTTTGGTGTCAGTTTCCGGCATGAACTCTACGCCGACACCGCCCATACTGTTCGACAGAACATGATACTGCGCGCAGGCGACGGCGTCCGGCAGGTGGCTTAGGCCCAGCTTTTCGAAGCTGGAGAGGAATTTTTCCTCATGCTGGCGCCGGAACAAGCGGAACATCCAGTCATAGACCGTCTGCCTGCTCTCCTCGACGGCCACCATCAGCTGCAGACCCAGAAAGTATTGATGATGCAACTGCGCCTGCGCGGTGATCGCCTGTGATGTCATTTTGGTACTCCTGGCGCGATCGCCTCGCCACCCCTCTCTTGATTAGATCAGCTTCCCGCGCCCGATCACACTGAGCTGCCCGCCCTTGGTTAACAACGATCCTGCGCAAAAGTCAGCCAATGCCGAAGGGTCAATTGTGCGTCTGGTTGTCAGTTTGAAGCAAGATACGGCCATTTATGGCGCAATTCTTGCACCTCGCCATCATCTGGTACAGGAATGTGGGAACACGGATTTCAGAGTCACTGCGAGCGGCGTGATTTCAGAAAGGCGGGGACGTTGGAAAAGTATATTTTCAGAAAGATCGAGCTCTGGGTAACGGCACTCATCGTTCTTGCAATGCTGATTGCCATGCTTTTGTTCGGCGTCATCGTCCGGTCTGAAGCGCGCGGCGGCGATCGGTTTGGAATCATTGGTGATATGGCTTATGGAATCGCCTCTTTGCCGAGCACGGCGAGCCGCGAGCTTTCTATGCTTTCCGAGGGCGATTTGGCTGGCATGTCGACCGATCATTCCTATCGCTTCGACGGACAGGCAGGATGGACATTTCACGACGCCCGCATCGCGTCGGGTCTCGATGGCTATTTATTGTTCAGCCGCCATGATGGTGATGCCGGGCATCACGTTTTTGAGCTCGTCGATCTGAAAGCCGGCAGCGTTGTGCATCGTATCGATCTGGATAGTGACCTGATCTTCAAAGATGCCCAACGGACCACCAAACGGGCAGATGTTGACGATTGGCGCCCAAATCGTTTTCAGGCCGTTCATCCGCTGCCGCTGGAGAATGGCGATATCCTGGTGAAGGGCCATCGTACCCCAATGGTGCGAATGAATCCGTGTGGAGAGCCAGTTTGGACATTGGATGATTTCGTTTTTCACCACACGACGGAGCGCGCGCCGGATGGGACGTTCTGGTCTTCGAGCTGGGTAGAGGACCCGCGGGTTGAGGGATTAAGTGGCCGATTTCAGGATCCTGGCCTTGTGCAATTCTCTGCCGATGGTGAGATTCTGCACGATGTATCCCTGACACGCGTGATGTTACAACAGGATCTGGGTTATCTGATTTTTGGCGATGAACGGTTTTATGATGACCCGCTCCACCTCAACGACATTCAACCCGTTCCGGGCGATGGACCTTACTGGAAGGCGGGCGACGTGTTTGTCAGCCTGCGCCACATTTCAACGATCATGCAGTATCGACCGTCGGAGGAGCGAATAGTCTGGTTCAAAAGCGGGCCATGGTCAGCACAGCACGACGTCGACATCGTAAATGACACAACAATCGCCCTGTTTGACAATAATATGTACAATCTGGGCGAGGGTGTTTTCGTTGACGGACATAGCGATATTACCTTTTACAATTTTGAAACTGACGAAGTAAGTTCCCCCTACAAAGACTGGTTGGTCGGTGCCGATTTCAAAACAGAAGCCGCCGGCCTATTCACCATCATCCCCGATGGGCATCTTTACGTCGATGAGGCTGAGTCCGGGCGCACCTTGATCTTCACGCCAGCTGGCGACCTCGCGGTTGAGCACGTAAATCGAGCAGAAAACGGGCTGATCTATCATCTCGGCTGGAGCCGATATCTTGATCGCGACTCGGGCGACCGGCTGCTCAGCCAGCTGCAAGCGGCGACATGTGGGTAAGCCTCATGAAACAACCAGATAAATTGGAATTGGCAAAAAAATCTGAGAAAAGGCCAGAAACGAGGATAAAAATATGAGCTTGAGAAAAACCCTCATTCTTTTGGTGGGCGTTGTGCTGGCACCGGTAACTGCGTCTGCTTATGTCGGACCGGGCGCCGGACTCGGGGCGATCGGCGCGCTACTCGCACTGATTGGAACACTGCTTTTAGCGATCGTTGGTTTCGTCTGGTATCCGGTGAAGCGCATGCTCAAAAAGCGTTCCGCGCGGTCTGAGGAGAGCGCGAATTCTGAAGAGCCTCCCGCCGCGCCTGGTGCTTAGGTTACCTGGACCCACTAAATGTTGCTGCTGACCGCTCTGTCGATCGCCGGATTCGTCCTGGTCTTTCTGGCTAGCGATCTGGTTGGAAAATCAAAGCAGGTCTTTGAGATCTCAAACCAGGCGATGGCCGCCATGCGGGATCACGCCCTAGATGATGAGGCGCGTGAAAAAGCCGTCCAGAAGGCCTCGATCCAGCTGTTTGGATCGTTTTTCGGATTAGCTTTTCGGTTCGCGGCGGCGATTGCAGGCGCCGTACTGCCACTCTGGATAGCCGATCTGAGCGGATGGATACCGCTTGCAGACTCGTTCGCATTTCTGTCCAGAATTGACGTTCTGGTTGGAACGACAGTGATGATGCTGGCGCTGTGGTGGGTGGGGCGCATGCTGAGCCGTCCGGATGGGGATGGCTATAGCGCCATGGACCGCTTATTACATCGCGTCGCGCTGAGCGGCAGTGCCGTGCCAAAGGTTCTGTTTGATCTCGAACGCTCGCGATTTCTCGAGTCATCTCCGGAGCCCGCAGGGCCGCATATCGTCGTTTGTGGCCTGGCTCGGGCGGGGACAACGGTCATCATGCGAGACATTCACGCGACTGATAAGTTCGGATCATTGACGTATCGCGACATGCCGTTCGCGATTGCACCGAATTCATTTCGCAGCACAACGGCCTCGGCCAGCCTCGAAACCAAGGAACGTAGTCACGGGGACGGCGTCCTCGTCAACCTCGACAGTCCGGAGGCGATCGATGAAGTTTTCTGGCGTGTGCATGCAGGCCCCGACTATATTCGCAGTGATCGCCTGGTGCCGCACCGGCCGAGCGATGAGCATATCAGCCTGTTCCGGGACTATCGCAGGCTTATTCTGAACAAGACCGGAAAATCGCGATATCTTTCAAAAGCCAACAATACGTCGCTTCGTCTCGACCGGTTGGCGGAGCAGATGGATGACACGCTCTTTGTGGTGCCGTTTCGCGATCCTGCAGATCAGGCGAAGAGCTTGCAACGCCAGCACGAGCGCTTTTCAGGAAGCTCAAAGTTTCAACGCGACTATGTAAGCTGGCTTGGGCATTTCGAGTTCGGCGACACGCACCGACCTTTCGCGTTTTCTGCGATGCCTGAAGGCACGCCGGACCAGTTAAGCTACTGGCTCAATATCTGGCGGGACGTTTATGGCGAAATCGCCAAGATTGCGGAAGAACGCGCAAACATCCTGTTCGTGTGCTACGAGGATCTCTGCAATGATAAGCGCTATCAAAGCGCGCTGATGCGGCGCCTTTCACTTGAGGGCCATGAGTTCAGCGAACTCAAAACCGTCGATCGGAATCATGAAACGCCGATGGACCTGCCTGAGGATGTGGTCTCGTTATATGAGACGATGCGAACCCTCGCCCAAACCCAACTGAATCGCGTTTAGCTCTTCGCACAAGCTCGCATCTGGTCGAATTCCGGCAGGGGCGGATCCATGCGCGCCATTCCCTTGACTTCCGCGAGGGGCGACCTCCCTTCTTCTGGCAAACACGTTCAGGGAGAAGAGAATGAAAGTTGCAGCCGTAAAGAAACCGGGTGGCCCGGGGAATCTGATCATCGAAGATCGCCCGGACCCGGTCGCAGGTCCTGGCGACATATTGGTTCGGGTGCGGGCGAGCTCGCTCAATTATCATGATTTCGTTGTCGTCATGGGCGGGATTCCAACTGATGATGGCCGCATTCCGATGTCGGATGGCGCGGGAGATGTTGTTGCGATTGGCGAGGGCGTGACGCGGTTTAAAGTCGGCGACAAAGTGCTCTCAACCTTCTTTCCCGACTGGTTCTATGGCGGTCCGCAAGCCGCAGGATTCTTCTCTGTCCCCGGCGATGGCATAGACGGCTTTGCAGCCGAACTCGTTGCCATGCCAGCAGAGGCCTTCACGCGCATACCTGAGGGATACTCCTACACCGAAGCGGCGACGCTGCCCTGCGCCGCGCTGACCGCCTGGCGCGGGATGTTTGTAGAAAACCAAGTCCAGCCCGGCGACTGGGTCCTGACCCAGGGGACAGGCGGGGTGTCGATCTTCGCGCTGCAATTTGCCAAAGCGGCGGGCGCACGCGTGATCGCGACTTCGTCTTCAGACGCCAAGCTGGAGAAACTGAAAGCGCTCGGCGCCGATCACCTGATCAATTACAAGGACACGCCTGAGTGGGGCAAGAAAACGTTCGAGCTGACCGGTGGGCGCGGTGTCGATGAAGTCGTCGAGATTGGCGGTCCGGGCACAATGGCGCAGTCGATTGCGGCTTGCCGGGTGGGCGGCCACATCTCCCTGATCGGCGTGCTGACCGGCGTGTCGGGCGAAGTGCCAACCGCGGCGCTGTTCTCGAAGAATATCACGGTGTCCGGCATCACGGTTGGTTCCCGCGAACACCAGGAAGCGATGATCGCCGCGATCGATGCGAATGGCATCAAGCCGGTGCTCGACAAGGATTTTCCTTTATCAGACATCGCCAACGCCTTCGCCCACCAGGCCAGCCAGCAGCATTTCGGCAAGATCACGCTGTCAATTTAAGGGCTGGTCGGGATGGTACCTAGTCTAGATTAGGTGGAGGACGAGCGGACGATGTTCACCCGCTCGACCTTCGCGTCGTAAACTATATCGCGCAAGCGGATGAGGGTTCCTGTCAGTGCAGCCGGGTCCGCCTGGATGATGACGGCTGCGTCGGGTGATTCTGCCCGGCGGCGTTCGATTCCAGACCTCACTGACGAGATGTCCGTGAAGGTGGAGCCGATACGAATGAGATTGCCAGCATCAACGAAGATCACGATGGCGGGCGTCACAGGTTTCGGACAGCCGTCACAGCTTGGAGGAGGCGGTTCCATCCCGATCGCTTCTTCCTGAAGGAAGGTCGAGGTGACGATGAAGAAAATCAGTAGGACGAATACGACATCCAGCATCGGTGTGAGATCGACATTCGCAGCGCCCGCCGATTTCAATGTTCTGCTGCGCATTTTTTGCTCCCTCCCTGCCTAACGAAGTGTCATAATATGACATGCATATTGAATTGTAAACATATTACATAGATAGCTTGGTGCGCTGGTCGTCGCGATTGGGGTCAGACATGCAGAATTTAATGAAATCCGGAATTTGTGGCATACTCCCGGCAGGGAGGACAGAACAATGACAATCAAGACAGTCTGGATGGCGAGCGCTGCGCTCGCCGCAATGGGTGTGGTTTCCTGTGTTTCAGCGGACTCCGTTGAAACCGCCAATACGGAAACGGAGACCGCGCCATTCGTGGATCCCATCATCCTTGCAAAGAACATGTGCAGCAGCCGGGCCTCGCAAGCCACGGAGAGCACACTGAAAGCAGCCGCGGGCCTCAATCCGGGTTTTGACTATGGTGCCCCCTTTGCCTTGCCAGAGGACGTGACTGCCCACTTTCACTATCCTATCACGACCGAGAGCGCAGAGGCGCAGCTCTGGTTCGACACCGGTCTCGCGCATATGGCGAACTTCAATCACGATGAGGCCATCGCCGCGTTCCGAGCAGCGCAAAATGCGGATCCCGACTGCGCCATGTGTTATTGGGGCGAGGGTCTGTCATTCGGGAGCAATATCAATATTCCCTACATGCCAGAGCGCGGTGCAGCCGGCTTGCTGGCGACGCGTGAGGCGGTCACCCGGCTGGAGGGTCTGACGGCGCAGGAACTCATGCTGATCGAGGCCCTCGATGCGCGCTACAGCGTGAAGGACGATTCCGAAGTTGTTGAAAATGCTGGTGATTATGCCGACGCGATGGAGGCTGTGGCGTCCGCATTCCCGCAAGACAAGTTCATGCTTGTGCTCGCCGCGGAAGCCAATATGGACACCCAGCCCTGGGATTACTGGCAACCTGGTGCACGCGAACCAAAAGGACGGACAGCGCGGACGCTTGAGCTGATCGAAAACGCGCTGGAACTGGATCCGGATTTCGCGCCAGCGATCCATCTATATATTCACGTGACTGAATCGTCCGTCGATCCGTTCCGGGCCGAGGCGTTTGCCGATCGCCTGCAGGATCAGCAACTCGGTGTCGGCCATCTCGTGCATATGCCGTCACACATTTATCTGCGCCTTGGAAAGTGGAAAAAGTCCCACACCGCGAACATTGCCGCGATCGCAGCCGATGAGGCCTATATCGCCGCAACCGACAACGCAGCCGTATATGGCAGCGTATATTATCCGCACAATGTCCATTTCGTAGTGGCCAGTTCCCAGTTTGCCGGAGATGCCGATACGGCGCTGGAAATGGCGGGGAAGCTGAAGCCGCTCGCCGTCATGGACCCTTCGGCACCGGCACCGCTTTCGGAGCACATCGCCGCCTCGACCATATTTACCGACTTGCTGTTCTCGCCAGCCGAGACCGTTCTGGCGGTCCCTGAACCGGCGGCGAGCCACCTCTATATGCGAACAGCATGGCATTATGCGCGCGGAACCGTACTGGCGCGAGAGGGCAATCTCGATGCGGCGAGAGCGGAACTCGCTGATCTCAAAGCCCTGACCGCCGCGCCCGGTTTTGCGGACTACGATTCCCTCTATTTCGCGCCTCTTTCCGGTATTCACCAAGTTGCTCAACTGACGCTGGATGGACGTCTGCACGCCGCGGATGGGGATCTGACGACGGCGATCGACCTGCTCGAGTCAGCTGCAGCCGCAGAGGCCCAGCTGCCTTATTTCGAGCCGACCTGGTGGTATTATCCGACCCGTCAGACGCTTGGCATGTTGTTGCTTCGCGACGGGCAATATGATCGCGCGGAACGCGAGTTCTACAAGACGCTGATCAAGGCGCCGAACAATGCCTATGCCTTATATGGCCTGGCGGAGACGTTCCGGGCCAAGGGAGATGAGCGCTCGCACGCCTATGCGATGGAATTGTTCCAGGACGCGTGGATGGGCGGCGATGGTCAGACGCCGGACCTGATGGATTTGTGACGGACGGCTATCCCTGGCAGTTCTTCGTTTCGCCCATGACGCCAATCAGCTTGACGCGGCCGGTTGCGTTCTCGACGTCGAAATAGATATCGCCGTAGTCGTAAATGGTGGTCTCGGCCTTGGAGACCACGCAATCAGGCACACCGAACGTTGCCCGAGTGGTGATCTGCTCGGACCCTTTGCTGATCCCCTCAGCGGTGCGGAAGCGGGCATCCTGGACAATGATCCAATAGACTTCGTCATGCGCGCCCACCGTCATGCCGTCGAACACGTAAGTCGTGGCCGCTGAGCCGCGCATCGGGATGGTCTGGCGCGGCACGCCCTTCAGGGCGAGGAGCTGATCGAGCGGCATGCCAATCTCGACATCGCCGACGCGCGTGCCGGGGACGATCTGATTGTCATTCAGAGTGAGCGGCGCACTCGCACAGGCCGTCATCACGCTCAGGCTGGCGGCGAGAATTACGGGTTTGGTTGGGGTCATACGATACAGGTCTCAACGCAGCGCCCCCGCAGCGTTTCAGCGCCTATTCACGGGAAATCCAAGCATTTGTCGAGCCTTGGCCGCGTGAACTCTCTGTCAGGTTTGGAGTTCAGCTCGGCGTCGGCGGCGTAATATCGCCCCAGACGATGAAATGCGGATTGTCATAGCCGCGGGCCTTCTTGCCGTAGAGCAAGGGCGATCCATCGGTTTCGGTGACCCGCGCGCCTGCGGCCTCGGCGACGGCCTGACCGGCGGCTGTATCCCATTCCATGGTGCGGCCATGGCGCGGGTACAAGTCAGCCTCGCCCGCCGCGATGAGGCAGAATTTCAGCGATGATCCAGCGGAGATGATGTTGCCCACATTCTGCGTTTCCAGGAAATCATTGGTTTCGTCTGAGCGGTGCGATTTGGAGGCGATGGCCGTAATGCCTCCGTCCGGCGCGCGGCGAATGCGCAGCTGTGTGCGTTCGGCCTGAGGCGGTAGTTCGCCACCAGGTTCTGCGCTCGCTTGCCAGGCCGAAAAGCGGCTATCGGCAACGAAAAGGCGGCTGAGCGCGGGTGCGTATACAACGCCCATGACCGGCACGCCGTTCTCGATGATCCCGATATTGACGGTAAATTCGCCGCGTTTGCTGATAAATTCCTTGGTACCATCCAATGGATCCACCAGCGCAAACCGAGCGCCATGCTCCGGGATGTTTCCCGCTGCGACCGATTCCTCGGCAATCACTGGCAGGCTGGGGTCAGCCTCAGCAAGCGCGGCCAGGATCAGGGCTTCGGCTTTCTCATCCGCTTCCGTCACCGGAGAGCTGTCATCCTTGCGGTCGACATCGAAATCGGTCGCATAGACTTCCATGATGAGCGCGCCAGCATCGAGGGCGATGCGGGCCAGTGTGTCGCCTGTGAGTGTCATGAAACCTGTCTTTCCTGGATCGGGGCGTAAACTGGATCAGCGGCGAGGATGCGTTGGATCGTATTCAAAGTGTCAAAGGCATCCTGGCTGGTGCTTGGGGCGGGGGCGGCGCGATCGGTAACGCGCGCCAGAAACTGATCCAAAGCAAGTTGCACGCCAGTATTGTGCTCGAAACGCTCGACGGTTTCGTGCTGTTTTTCCACGCCATCAGTACGGGCATAGATCAGCACTTCGCGGCCAAATCCGTACTCTTCGCTGTTCAGCCCTTCGAGCCAGAGATAGCCCCGCTCATAGCCGAGTTCCAGGCGAAAGGTCGGCCGCCACTGCGTCGCCGAGGCGTGCAGGTTTGCGAGCACACCCGAATGTGTGCGAAGTGTCGCCAGAACGTTGGTTTCACTGCCGGGATCTGTGCCGCGATCCAGATCTGCAAAACCGGTAATGTCCTGAAATGGACCGGCAAAAAGCTGCATAATATCAACTAGTTGCGCGGATTGTCCGAAGAGCACACTGTCTTCCACATCGAGCCCCGACACGCCGCATACACCGCGCAGGCTGAGCAATTGTCCGTATTCGCCAGTCTCGACTTTAGACTGTGCAGCGGCAACAGATTCATGAAGCCGCGCCGACAATCCGAATTGCAGGATGGACGGTGCATTTTGCTGTTCGGCGCGGCGAATCTCGATCATCTCTTCAATCGTGTTCGGCACCGGGTAGGGCGTATAGACGGGCCAGCCGGTCTCCAGCGCAAATGTGATCCAGGCGGCGAGATTTGAACGCCGACCCGCAATAATGGCTGCATCAATCGCGTTGAGATCGACCGCGCGCTGCAGCGCTTCGCGGCCCCCTTCGAGGGAATCATTCTCCAGCGCATAAACGGCGATGCGGCCATAGTCGGACATGGCGTTCAACGCGTGGCGATGATCGAGGTCGAGCTGGTTGGCGCCGATCACTGCAATGCGGATTTCAGACATACTCAACCGGCTCCCAGAGTGAGGGCAAGCGATAGCGGTTTGCGCCTCCGCTCACAAGGCGGCGGATGTCGATCTTTGAGAGAATTTATGCGGCTGTGTCGTTTAGGGCGCGAGGGCCGAAAGAAGCGCGTTCGCCTGCCGGTTGCTGAAGCCTTCCGGCAGCGGAGCTCGCATGATCATGACGCGCGACCAGAGCTGTCCGGTGAGAAAATCGACCGCTTCATCCAGGTCGAAATCGCGGCGCACAACATTCTTGGCCGCAATCTCTGCCAGGACCAGTCGAAGCGGTGCGCGAATATTGTCCTTCATCCAACTGCGCCAGGTCTCGCCTGCATCCTTGTCGTCGCTGGCAGCAATCATTGCAGCGCGCAGCACGGCATGGCCAGACCCCATGCGGGTCGCATCCTCGAGCGGCTGGATCAGCGCGGCGATGCGTTCGGTTGGGTCGCGGCCAAGCTTCGAACGATCCGGGATCAACTCAAAAGCTGCTTCCATGCACATGTTTCCGATTGCCGGCCACCAGCGATAGATGGTTTGCTTGGACGCTTTTGCACGCCGAGAGACCTTGTCGACGCTGAATTTTCGCCATCCATTCTCGGCCATTTCCTCGCGGGTGGCCTGAAGGATGGCGGCGCGCGATTCTTCGCTGCTGCGCTGGCTCTTTTTGCGCTTGATTTTCTTCTCGGTCATCTCTTCGCTGTCACTCTAATTGTTGCAGATTCCGTTAACACGGAACGAACCGTTTGTCTTCGCGGGCTTGCATCTGATTTGTGACTGCTTCATGACGCTTTGCCGAGGAGGATTCGGGATGCAAACAATCGAGCAAATGCTGGACGGTTATCGGGCCTTTCGCGCTGGCGCCTATCAACGCCAGGCGGAATTGTATTCAGAGCTGGGTGAAGGCCAGTCGCCGAAAATCATGATTATCGGGTGTGCGGATAGCCGCGCAGAGCCCGCAGACATTTTCAACGCTGCGCCAGGTCAGCTCTTTGTTGTTCGAAATGTCGCGAATCTGGTCCCGCCTTATGAAGAAACCGAAGGTCTTCACGGGGTCAGCGCTGCGCTGGAATTTGCTGTCACGGCACTGAAAATAGAGCATATCGTGGTAATGGGTCATGGCGGTTGCGGCGGCGTACAGGCGTGCTTGTCTGCGGCCGCAGACAAGCCTGTCGGTCAGTTCATCGCGCCTTGGGTTCAATTGCTCAATCCAGCCCGCGATGCCGTGCTCGGCGCTGGAAGCGCAGACCCGCAAACCGATCTCGAACGGGCGGGCGTTGGCACGTCCATTGAAAACTTGATGACGTTTCCATTCGTCCGCGATGCCGTAGACGCAGGTCAGTTGCAACTGCACGGCGCCTGGTTCGCGATCGCACTGGGTGAATTGCATTGGCGTGACAAAAAGACCGGGGACTTCACTGCGGTCTAGGCGCGGCGAATTGTCGATCTATATGCGGCGCGAGTGGCTGGACTTTACACCCTAACCTGCACAGGGGGCTGACTTGGACGTCGCAATTTCGACCCTTCTTTCGCCGATCATTCTTTTCTTTGCATTGGGCATGTTTGCAGCGCTGCTGCGCTCCCAGATGAGCGTGCCGGAGGCGTTTGCCAAAGGTCTCGCCATCTATCTGATGATGGCCATCGGACTCAAAGGCGGGGTCGAGATGTCGAAGAACCCGCTGACGCTGGATGTGATGATGGTGCTCCTGGCGGGTATCGTCCTGTCTTTCCTGATCCCGCTTATCGCTTTCGTCTTGCTGCGCTTGACCACCAGGCTTGATCAAACCAATGCCGCGGCCACTGCAGCGCATTACGGGTCGATTTCGATCGTCACCTTTGTGGCCGCGACAGAAGCGGTGCGGCTTTCAGGTCTCGATGCGGGCGGCCACCTGGTAGCGGTCGCGGCATTGATGGAAACGCCGGCCATTATCACCGCTCTCTTCCTGGCCTCCAGAGGCGGCGGCAGGCGCGATGAGCCGGTCGCCGGTTCGGAGCAGGGCGAACTCATCCGGGAGGTGTTTCTCAACGCTTCGATTGTTGTTCTGGTCGGCGCCTTGGCCATTGGCTGGATTGCCGGCGAGGAAGGGACAGCCTCGATCCAGCCTTTCTTTGTTGGATTGTTCCAGGGCGTTCTGTGTCTCTTTCTTCTGGATATGGGGCTTTCAGCGGGGCGCGGGCTTCGCCAGGGCTGGCGGCAGCTCACGGCGGGGATTGTCGGTTTCGGTCTCTACATGCCCCTGATATCAGCCGTAATTGCAGCGGGCGCGGCTTATTTGATCGGCATGCCGCCAGGAGACGCAGCGCTGCTGATCACGCTCACCGCTTCGGCATCCTATATCGCTGTTCCGGCGGCTATGCGCCTCGCCCTGCCGGAAGCGAAACCGTCAATCTATCTGACATTGTCGCTTGGCGTGACGTTCCCGTTCAATGTGACGATCGGAATCCCGATTTATATCTATCTCGCCTTGCTGATTAACGGACAGGGGTAAGCCATGACCAAATATCTTCGTATCGAGCTGATCATTGAGCGCATGGCCCACAAGCGCGCTTGCCGCGTCCTCGAGGCTGCAGGCATGACAGGTTATACCGTATTCCCGGCCATGGCCGGCTATGGCGGCAGCAACCGCTGGAGCCGTGACACCGACATTTCCGCCAGCGGCGACATGGTCGCAATCGTATCTGTTGGTGACGAGGAAAAAGTGCGCGCAACGATGGACGAGATTGCCAACCTGCTCGGTGCGCATATCGGGATCGTCACCTTGACTGAAGTCGAGGTGATGCGCCCCGGGCGGTTTTAGTCCGATTTAGCTCTCGGATTTGCCACGTTCGACGGATTGAGCGATCAACTCGCGGGCCTTCTCAACACCTGACCAGCCTTCAACCTGGCTCCACTTGCCTTTTTCCAGATCCTTATAGTGCGTGAAGAAGTGCGTGATCTTCTGCACCAGAATATCCGGCAGATCGTGATAGGTGGCGATCTTGTCGTAATAGGCGGTCAGTTTGGGGTGTGGCACGGCGAGAATCTTTTCGTCGGGCCCCTTGTCATCGGTCATCATCAGGACGCCCACGGGACGCGCACGTACAACGCTGCCAGGGACAAGCGGTCGATTGCCGACCACCATGACGTCAATTGGGTCGCCATCCAGGCTCAGCGTATGCGGCACGAACCCGTAATTGCAGGGATAGCGCATCTCCGTGTAAAGATAGCGGTCGACAAACATCGCGCCTGACGCCTTGTCGATTTCATATTTGATCGGATCACCGCCCAGGGGCACTTCAACAATCACATTGATGTCATCCGGCGGGTTCTGGCCCGAGATAATCTTGGAAACGTCCATGAGAGGAAGCCTTGTTTATTGGTCAATTGCGGAGCCCCGTGCAGGATCGCGGCCAAGCCGTCAAGCAGACATTTCGCCTTGGCCAATGCGCTGAGCGATGCTTTAGTCGAAGCATAATGAAGTGGCGTGAGTAGTCCTATGAAATTATTTAAGAGAGTAGCGGCATTGTCGGTTGTTGTTGTCGGTTTAGCGATGCCCGGACTCGCGCAAGACCTGCGTGAGGCCTCTGAAGGCGTTGTTGCCTGCCAAACAATTGAAGACAATCTCGAGAAGTTGGCCTGTTTTGAGACGGCTGCAACGGCGCTCTCCGTCGCACTAGCGGCTCCAGTGGAGACGGCTGAAGTCGCGCCAGTTCCCGCGCCAGTGCAGCAAGCCACCGTACAAACACCCGGGGCGCAAACAAGTTCGACTCCGGAAGCAGCTGCGCCAGTGCAAATGGCGTCAGCTGAGGCCGCACCTGCTGATGCAGAACAGCCTGAAGGACCTCCTCGACGGCGATTGCTGCCATCTTGGGTTCCCACTGTGAGCTTGAGCATTGGAAGCGGCGATTCGGTAGATGAACCAGACTTCTTCGAGACAGAAGTCACGCGAATTCAGCGTAACAATCTTGGACGGCACTTTTTCACCACGTCTGACGGGCAGGTTTGGCGTCAGATTCAGATTGACGAGATCCGCGCGCCTGATGCCTTACCAGCCAGAGCGACTATTCGACAAACGTGGAGTGGGTCCATCCGCCTTGAGATCGAGGACAACGGTCGCAGTTATCCGGTTAATCGGGTGGAGTGATCAGCCTACGAGGGAATAGTTGAAGCTGACACTGATGCGGGGGTCTTCGGACCGGCTCGGCATGACCTCATGGCGAAGCCAGCTTTCCCACATCAGGACATCGCCAACCCGTGGCGAAATATAGTGGAAACGACGGGCATGGTCTGGCGCATCGGTTTTGACTGGCGGCGCTGCCATCATCATTGGCAAGCGCGGGTCTTCGAATTTGATCCGACCCGCTCCTTCCGGCATAGCGACATAGCAGGTGCCGGAAATCACACTATTCGGATGAATATGTCCGCTGTGCTGCCCACCTTCTCCGAGAATATTGACCCACAGGCTGTCGCATTTCAGGCGCGATGAACCGAGATCCCAGTGTAGCGTATCCGCGAATTGAGCCGCATATATATCGAGCAGGCCAACCAGGTCCGAAAACGCGGGCGCGCGCTGGGGCAGGTCGTCAAGCGAGGCGTAGGACGTGTAGCCTGGATAGCCCTCGCTTTCGCACCAGTCATGACCTGCTGTGTCGCCATCCTCAATCATCCAGCAGGCCGATTCGAGATCTGAGATCAGATCCGTATCATCGACCTGATGGTGCTGAATCAGAGTTTGGAACAGGGCGGTGGTAGACATGTCCCTGTCATACAAGGGCAAATTTGTCTGGCAACTGGCGAGGTGCGGGACGGTCGAGGGGCAACCGAATTCAGTCGCATAGAATTTACTTTGCCAGTCGCACGATCAGGTGTTAGTGAACAATATACGAATTATTCAGAAGTAAGGGGGTTTGCCATGTCCGAGACGAAGCTGATCGTGAACGGAGTGGAACGGTCTGTAGATGTCGACCCGAGCACGCCCCTGCTTTGGGTCCTGCGGGAGCAGCTCAAACTCAATGGGACAAAGTTCGGATGCGGGATCGCGCAATGCGGCGCCTGCACGGTGCATGTGGACGGCACGCCGGTGCGGTCGTGCTCGACGCCGGTTGCCGCGGCTGCTGGAGCCGAAATCACGACTATCGAGGGTGTCAGCGCCGAGGACGGAACCCGCCACGCGGTTCAGGCCGCGTGGATTGAGCACCAGGTGCCGCAATGTGGGTACTGCCAGTCGGGTCAGATCATGTCCGCGGTGGCGCTGCTGCGCGACAATCCAGACCCCAGCGACGAAGACATTGATGCGGCCATGAGCGGAAACATTTGCCGCTGCGGAGCCTATGGCCGGATCCGGGCTGCAATCAAGACAGCCGCGCGGGCCTGAGGGAGATCAAGACGATGGGAAAATGGACACGCAGAGGATTCATCGCGGCAGGCGTCGTTTCAGGCGGGGCATTGATGGTGGGCGTCGGCATTCGCGAGGGTCACCGCGCGCCGAAACTCGCCAAGATGATGACCGGAGACGGCGAAACGCTGGTCAATGTCTGGGTCAAACTCGATTCTGACAACACGATCACGGCCATCGTTCCGCACAGCGAGATGGGGCAGGGTGTATTCACTTCCATGACCCAGATGCTGGCCGACGAAATGGACGCGGACTGGGACAATGTCACCTACGAACAGGCCCCCGCGCATGAGGCTTACGCGAATTATCCACTAGGGCGCGACTACCTGATGGGCGATACAAAAGTTCCGGGCTTCGTGCAGGACTCGCTGAATGGCGGCTTCCTGCGCATCGCACAGTCCATGGGCTTGCAGATCACTGGCGGCAGTACAGCTGTGCGCTTCACCGGCATGGGCGGCATGCGTATCGCAGGCGCGGCGGCGCGTGAGATGATTATCAAAGCGGCGTCGAAGACCTGGAATGTGCCCGCGAAGGAGCTGCGCACAGAAAAGAGCTATGTCTATCATGATGCGAGCGGACGCTCAGAGCCTTATGCGGCGTTTGCAGTGCAAGCTGGCAAATACGCACCGCCAACGCAGCCGCGGCTGAAATCGCCGGAAGCGTACAAGCTGATGGGTAAACCGCTCAAACGGTTTGATATTCCTTCCAAGACGGACGGCACGGCTGTGTTCGGCATTGATATAGATCTGCCCGACATGAAATATGCCGCGGTCATGGGGCCGCCGGTCCTGGGCGCTGAGGTAGAACAAATCGATGAGACTTACGCGTCGGACATGCCCGGCGTGATCAAGGTCCTCAACAAAGGCTCGTTCGTCGCCGTCGTCGCCGACAGCTACTGGCAGGCCGAAAACGCCGTGCGCCAGCTTGATGTGACTTGGACCCAAACGGGCGCTGAATCGCTTGGCCAATCAGACATCTATGCCATGCTCGGCAAGGCCATCGATGATGCAGACGGGAAAGGCAAGAAAGACATCGCCATTGGCAATGCGCGCCGCGCCACTGAGCGTGCCACCCGCGTCTATGAAGCCGAATACCGCGTCCCGTTCCTGGCGCATGCAGCGATGGAGCCGATCAATGCGACCGCCTGGGTGCGGGACGGCAAAGTTGACTTCTGGTCTGGCCTGCAAAACCCGCTCGCCGTGCGCGATGAAATTGCCGGGGCGCTGGATCTGAAAAAGCATGACGTCACGGTGCACAATGTGATGCTCGGCGGAGGCTTTGGGCGTCGGTCGGAAGCCGACTATCCCCTCATGGCAGTTGAGATCGCGAAAGAGTTCGATCACCCGGTCAAGATGATCTGGTCGCGCGAGCAGGACACCCAGCAGGACTGGTATCGCCCCGCCTCGATCAGCCGGTTCAAAGCCGGGCTCGATGATGACGGCATGCCGGTCTCCTGGGAGAATATGTTCGTTCAGAAACATGACCCGCCTGAAGCGTCTCACATTCCCTACAAGATCGAAAACCAGCTGATTCAGTTCACCGAGGCGGAGCACCATATGCGCTTCGGCCCATGGCGCTCAGTCGATCACACCCAACATGGTTTCTTCATCGAGAGCTTTGTCGATGAACTGGCCGACCAGGCAGGCATGGATGGATACAGCTATCGCCGCAAATTGCTGGAGCATTCGCCGCGTTATCTGGCGGTGCTTGATGCCGCCGCTGAAGCAGCAGGCTGGGGGCGCGACGTCCCACAGGGACGCGGCCTTGGAATCGCGCTCGTCGATTCCTTCGGCACTGTGGTCGCACAAGTGGTTGAGGTCGATGTCACCGGTCCGGAACCGAAAGTTGTCCATGTCTGGTGCGCCGCCGACCCCGGCTATGTGATGAACCCGGACGGATTCACGGCCCAGATCGAAAGCGGGATCATCTATGGCCTGACCGCAGCTTTGTATGGGAATATCACCATCGAGAATGGTGCGGTGGTGCAATCCAACTTCCATGACTATCCGATGCTGCGCATGCGCGACGCGCCAGAGATCACAGTGAAGCTGATCAATAGCGGCGCCAAAGTCGGCGGCGGGGGCGAACCAGGCACCCCTCCAATTGCCCCGGCGCTGGCGAACGCTGTGTTTGCCGCTACCGGCGTCCGCGTCCGCAGCCAACCGATCGCAAATTTCCAGGAAGGCTTGAGTTAAGCGCAGATTCAGGAAGCGTGGCGCAGTGCCTTAACGCCCCAAACCCACGACCCGTATTCCTGACATAAGTCAGGATCCATGGCGGCCGGGAACATAATCAGCCAGCCGTCATGGATGCCAACTTTCGTTGGCAATGCGGGATCTGAGCTGTCATCCCGGAAAGCGCGAAGCGCTTATCGGGGACCCAGATGGTTGGGGGCGATAAGACTGGGTCCCGGCTCTCCACTGCGCTGCGGCCGGGATGACAATCAGCTCAAGCACTCCAAGCCCCCCGAGTCCCGAGCTCGACCCGGGGACCCCCCTCGATGGCTTGAGCGCTTTGTGGCACGAGGTCCCGGATCAAGTCCGGGACTACGGAAACTTTTGCGCCTCATCTTAGGTATAAAAGCCTCATCCCGAGCCAATTGAGCCTCATCCTGAGCGAAGTCGAAGGACGAGGCGGGCTTTCTGGAACACTCCACATGCATCACGTTCTCGCCGACACCTGCGCAGGCAGGTGTCCATGAACAATCAACCGCCTGTCAGACCAGAGCCTAAGGTCCGTGGGTCCCTGCCTACGCAGGGACTGACGGACTCTGGGAAGCACGGCCCCCAATCCTTCGACTTCGCTCAGGATGAGGACCCTGAAGTTCGCTATCCGCTGACGCTCGCAATCTCCAGAAGATGACAATTCTGATGCGACGCCATGATGAAATACAAACACGCCTTGTGTGGTTGACCGTGCACGCGGCTCGGCGTTTGATGACCAGGCTTACGTCGAGGCGATAGGTTTAGGAGTTCGTCATGCGATCTGCATTTGCGGGAGTGGTCCTGAGTATGGGCTGGGTGATGACTGCCAATGCTCAAGCGCCTTGCCCGACCGGGAACGACCTCAAACAGCAGGCGATCGCTGCTGATGAAGCCTATGCTGCGACGCCGCTCGAAGTGAAAACCGGACAGCGCTCTGATTCAGCGAGCAAGCGCGCACGTGCGCTGGCTTAATTGACCTATGAAAGCATCACGCATGACAGGGAGTTCGAAAAAGTTCATGCGTTCAAGTCGCCCGCTTTTAAGTGCCATCCGGACGATTGTCCCGCAGGCATTGGCCTGACAGAAGAAGAGAGAAGTGAGTTCAAGGCCGTCGCGCGAAGTGAAGTGGATGCCTATGTCGATGGATCTCCAAAATTGCCGTGGGCACCCGTTTTGAAGAAAATTCCGACCGAAGCGCGCATCGCCTGGGCTGAGGAAGTCCTGAATTGCTACATCTCCCCTGAAATGAGCGGATCGCCTTCATATGCGGGCACGGTCATTGGCGCGGGGAGTGGATATTCGAGCGCCAGTAACGCAGCGCCGCCGCCCCAACCGACCGGCCGTGTGGAACAGGTTTATGGAGACTGGGCGCGCGGGTCAGGGCACTATTGTAGGAATAATGAATTTCAAACCGATAACTACGCCATGGCGAATGCACGAAAAGCCTGCCGCGACGCCGGAGGAACGGACGGTTTCACGCGTGTCGTCAACAGCGGCTATGACTGGTACCGGTCAAATTCAGAGCAGTGCTATCAGGCCAAGGCCGTCACGGAGTGCACCTTCGATTGAGAAGCGATCGCTTCCCAATATTGCTCGCAGCGGTCCCTGCTGACCCAATGCTGTCTTCCAGCATCTTGGGTCGAAGGTGGTGCCCCGCCGACTAAAGCCGTAATCCGCGCGGGGCGAGGCGCTCCAGTTCGGCGATCTGCTCTTCCGGGGTCGGTATGACTTTGCGCGTGTCGAGGTCAAAGGTCACCGCGACGGCTTCTGAGGTCATCCAGGCCTCGCCAGTATCTGGGTCGAGCATCCAGTGCGACAGAGAGTGGGTTTTCTCGGCGACATTGGCGAGGCTGGTATGGATGACATAGCGATCACCCGCCCGCGGCCATTTGCGATAGGCGAGGCGGTATTCCAGCACCGCGCCGCCCATCCGCGCGCCGGTTTTAGAGGCAGCGACTTTGCTGCGCCAGTCATGCAGCAGGGTGGGGACGGAATCTGAGACCCGGCCGATAAAGCAGGGCGCTGCGATGCGTCCGAAAATATCCGCTTCGCGCGGCTGAAACAGGCCGCGGCCAATCTCCGGCGCGCCGCATTGCTCGACTGTGGCCATGGTCGTCGTGCTGGACGGTAGCGGCGCGGCAGACGGATCAAGCCCGCGGGGCTTTGTATCCTCCGGCGCGGCGTCAATCAGTGCTTCCAGCTGCGCGCGGGACCGGGTGCTCCAGGGGAAAGGTTTGCCGGTCTTGGCATCAACATGCACCACACGCGTTCGAAAGGCTGCCGCGGCGCGGCCATCGCCATGACGCTTCTCCTGATAGAGGAGCGCGCTGGTTTCATCCCATTCGAGCACGCACCCCGCCATGCGAAGGGGATGCCCGGCATGGGCTTCCCTGATATAGCGAATATGGTGTTCGGCCACCATCAGCGTCGAGGGCGCATGGGCCCGGAACGCATGCGCCATGTGAATCGCGCCGGCAAAATTGCCGAGGCCTTCCATCGCTTTTTCGACATAGACGCGCACATTCATGTGCCCCATCTCGTCACAGTCCCAGGTATTGGCGATGCCGCTCCATAGCGGGATCATGAGGTGCAGTTCCGGCAAATACCGCGCGCTTCAATCACGGCGCTGCGAACTGTGAAACCTGCCGCTTTGGATTCTTTGGTCAGCGACTTTCCGGTATCCACGGCGTGCAATTCCTCAGCGCTGCCGCATGTGTCGCAAATGATGAAGACGGCAGAATGCGCGTGGCTCGTATGTCCGCAGGCGACATAGGCATTCAGGCTCTCGATCTTGTGCGCGAGGCCCATTTCCTGAAGGAAATCCAGCGCGCGATACACGGTCGGCGGTTTGGCAGCGCCCTCACCATCGAGATTGGCGAGAAGGTCATAGGCCTTGGCCGGCTCGCTGCTTTCCAACAGCAAGTGCAGAACCTTCCGGCGGATGCGCGTCAGCTTCTGGCCCTTCCGTTCCACCAGTGTCTCGGCTTCGCTCAGAAAGGCTTCGGCTTCCTGCGGGCTGCAGGGCGTGTTGGCGTGGGCATGTGCATGTGAATGAGCCATAGAGCCCATTTTGGGTGATTGGGCGCAAAAGGGAAGGGGAGACCGCCATCCCGGCGCCGGAATCTTTGCAGTCTGGCAAAGCAATACCAGCCCGTCACTCCGGAAGAATACGCAGGTGAGCGCATGCGCCGCGCGGCACATATCCGCGCGGCAGATTGGGTGATTTTATTCGTGAAAACAGTCTCCTAGCTAGCGATCACGAGTTTTCAAACCAAGAGGAAAAACAATGAAATCGCTCTTCTGTGCTGCCCTTATGGCGACGTCCGCTCTGATCGGAACGGCGGCCTATGCTGAGGACAATCCCTGGATGATCCGCGGGCGTGTGCTCGGCGTCTTGCCGGATGAAAGCGCTGATCTGTCGGTTGCGGGTGCAGCGCTGGCCGGCGGGGTTGATATTGGTGATCAATATGTTCCCGAGCTAGATATCAGCTATTTCTTCAACAAGAATGTGGCGGTTGAGCTGATCCTGGCGGTCACGCCGCACGATGTTGATGCGGTGAATGTTACCGTGCCGGGCGCACTGACCAATGCGACGGTTGACCTGGGCGATGTCTGGCTGTTGCCGCCGACGCTCACCCTGCAATACCATTTCGATACGGGCACGCAGTTCAAGCCTTATGTCGGTGCCGGCATCAACGCGACCTTGTTCTTTGATGAAGATGCGGGCCCTGTGGCTGACGGCATTGACTATGATCCGAGCATTGGCGGCGCGCTGCAGGTTGGCTTCGATTATGATCTCGACGGCCAGCCGGGCGGATGGGCGTTCAATGCCGACGTCAAGAAGATCTGGATCAATACCGATGTGACTGTGGATTTCACAACAGCCTTGGGTGCGACTGTCGATGCGGGAGTCGACATCAACCCAACCGTGGTTGGCCTTGGCTTTGGCTATAAGTTTTAGCCGGATTGCCTCCTTCCAACACCAACCACGCTTGCCCCGGACCGGCTGCGGTTCGGGGCATCTTTTTAGGCGGCCTGGCGGAAATACGAGATAATCATCACCGCGCCGATCAGGACAAAGCCTGCCCCGGCAATCAAATTGAGGGGTAGTGCGGACAAGAGACGTTCCGCGGTGCGGCCAAGCAAGACAGCAATACCCGATGCGGCGGTCAGGGCGAGGCTTGAGGCGATGAAGACCAACCACGGATTCTGGTTCTCATCGGAGGCGAACAATACAGTCGCGATTTGCGTCTTATCGCCAAGCTCGGCGAGGAAAATCGTGATCGCAACGGTCAGCAGTGACATCATGCGCCGTCCCTCCGACTACGCATTTTTGCGATCAGCGTTGGCACGTCATACTCGTCATCGCCATCATAGCGCGGCGCATTGCGGGCATAGGCATCGGCGATGCGATCGTGGATAGGTTGGATGTGTACCATATTGTAGGCATGCGTGACGACGTAGAACTCGCCCGCCCGGATCTGCTCAACCACTTTTTCGGCGAATGTGTCGGCGTCCATGGCGAGTTGTTGGACTTCTTTGGTCATGTCGGAGGCGACAAAGCCCGGTATGATCATCCCCACCTGGATGAAGTCAGGAAACTCATCCCGCATGGCTTCCGTCAGGCCGCGTACGGCATGCTTTGACGCGATATAGGGGGCACCATGCTCAATGGCGTTGAAGAACGCATTTTCAGAGGCAAGATTGTAAATCGCGGCTGGCGTACCGCGTTCGACCATGCGCTTGCCGAAGATTGCCGCGCCGTGCCAGACGCCGAAGAAATTGACATCGAAAAGCCTGCGGACATCCGACATGGGCGTGTCAATGATCGCGGCGCGATTGCTTGCGATCCCGGCATTGTTGATAAGTATGTCCGTCCCGCCATAGGTTTTGTCGGCAAAGTCTGCGAACGCCGTGACGCTTGCCTCGTCGGTCACGTCCATCACCATGGCGGAGGCTTCAATTCCCATTCCTTTTAGCGAAGCAACGGCTTCATCGAGCCTGTTCTGCCGGGGCTCGCCGATAATGATGTTCGCGCCTTCGCTGCCAAAGCGCTTGGCGAGGCCGAAGCCAATGCCCGTCGCGCCGCCGGTAATGACGACTGTCTTGTCTTTGAAACTGTCCATGAGTGACCTCCGGCCTTTAGCCTATAGCGAGAGCTGGCGCGCGGCCAGATCACGCATGATTTCCTCAGACCCGCCGCCAATCGCCATGACCCGCACTTCGCGGTAGATCCGCTCCACACGGTGACCGCGAATGAATCCGGCACCGCCCAGGATCTGCATCGCCTCGCGGGCGCAGAATTCCAGCGTTTCGGTCGCCTGCACTTTCAACATGGCCAGCTCGGCGACCGGCGTGTTGCCGTTCTGGACATGCCAGGCATAGGTGTCGAGCATGGTTGTGGTCGCCCAGACACGCTGCGCCATGGCCGCGATCTTGTGACGGATGACCTGGTGGTCGGCGAGGCGCTTGCCAAAGGTCTTGCGCTCCTGGGCCCAGGCGGCAGCTTCCTCCACGCATACCCGCGCCGAAGCGGCAGCGCCCGCCGCCATACCGAGACGCTCGCCATTGAAATTGGCCATGATGCCGTAAAAGCCTTTATTCTCTTCGCCGATGAGATTTTCAGCGGGCACGAAGACATCGTCGAAATGGATGGTCGCGGTATCTGACGCCCACCAGCCCTGTTTGGGCAGCTCAGTCCGGCTGACGCCTTCGCTTTCGAGATCGATCAGCATCAGCGAAATGCCGCCCATGCCGTCGCCGCCCGTCCGCACCGCCGTGGTCAGCCATTTCGAGGTCATCCCGCCAGTAATATAGGTCTTGGAGCCGTTGACGCGCCAGCCATTGCCATCCTTGACCGCCTTGGTTTTGAGCTGCGCCACGTCCGATCCCGCAGACGGCTCGGTGATGCCCAGGCTGATCTGTTTCTCGCCAGACAAGACCTTGCGGCCAATCTCGGTTTTCATTTCTTCTGTGCCCAGCGCCATGATCGGGGGCAGGCCAATGCCATGGATCATCAGCGCTGAGGATACCCCGCCCGCGCCCATTCGCGCCAGTTCCTCAGACGTCACGATGCCATGAAAGCGATCAAACTCCGTGCCTTCGCCGCCATATTCAGTCGGGTATCCAATCCCGAGAAGTCCCGCCGCCTTGGCCTTTTTGAACAGTTCCCGCGGGATCCGGCCGACCGCTTCCCATTCCTCGATATAGGGCATCATTTCGCGTTCTACGAAACCGCGAACACTGCGACGCCACTCGGTGTGGGTATCGTCCATATGCGGACATGGCGGGCGGAGATCATCAAATTTCAAAGTCATGCCAGCGATCGTGGCCGCAGGCCGCCGAACGTCAAGCCGTCACGTGGGGTCAGAGTTGAGGGGCAGAGGTAAACGGCAGAGCAGGGCTGGCGTTCTGGCGTGTTATCGCCATATGACCTGTATGCGCGTTTATACCGATCCAAACCAGATGCCGGAACGTCCACCGATATTCCGCGAGGGATTTCCAACCGTCATCCTGGCGCTGACAGGGGCGATCGTTGCCGTGTCGCTGGTACAGTTCAATGTTTCGGATCAGCTGGAAGACTGGATGTTTTCTGTCGCGGCGATCGCCGGTGGACCAGCCTTTGACGGGATCGCTCGTCCGTGGGGGGCGTTCGCGCCCTATGTCCTGCACACCTTTCTGCATGGCGGTTCGTTTCATCTGATGATGAACATGGCGATGCTGATCGCGCTCGGACCGATCGTTGTGCAGGGCCTGGGACTGGGCAGGCGCGGCGCGATCCTCTTCCTCGCCTTCTTCTTTGTCAGCGCCATAGGCGGCGCGGCGGCGCAAATGCTCTGGTATGCAATCGACGCCCAGAACGGGATTGCGGTCGGTGCTTCGTCGGCCATATCCGGCCTGTTGCC
Source organism: Henriciella sp. (assembly GCA_041984335.1). Lineage (GTDB taxonomy): Bacteria > Pseudomonadota > Alphaproteobacteria > Caulobacterales > Hyphomonadaceae > Henriciella. The sequence continues at coordinate 550,634 of JBHIYI010000001.1, forward strand.
AGCCATCGGCTTTCTCAGGAATGGCTGGCGCGGCGCGGCGTCGATCAGCGTGCCGTGGATCGGGATCAATATCGTGCTCGCCATTCTCGGCGGCGATATTGGCATGATGCGTGTCGCCTGGGCGGCGCATCTGGGCGGCCTGGCGGCAGGTTTCAGCTATCCGCTCTTTCTCGGCTTAGCGCGGCGCTAGCATGTCCTGCAGGATCTCGGCCTGAACCTCCCAGGCCTGTGTGCCAGGCGCAATCAGGTCGACATGATTGTTGCCGGGGACGATCACCGCGCGCCCGCCGCCGCCTTCGGCCTGGTCTCTCGCGGCGATCTCATCGGCGAGTCCTGGGGGCGAGATACGGTCCATCGCGCCGCTGACACTGACAAACTCACCTTGTACCGGCAGCAGTCTGGCGGGAGATGTATCTGTAAACACATCTGTGCGCGCAGCCGTTGGCGTCCCGGTCAGGTCCTCCAGAATGGCACCAAGGCAATCATACTGCGTGACCTTAGCTGACATTTCGAGGTCGGCGAGACCGCCTGAATTGATGAGACCAACCAGTGAGAGCGGGTCGTCGCGTTTCAGCGGGCTCGTCTCCGGTAAGGCGGTACGGGTGGCAAGCCAGGTGACCAAATGGCCACCCGCGGAATGACCGAACCCGGCGACGCGATTGAGGTCCAGGTCAAATGCATCGGCATTTTCCCGCAACGCATCGGCAGCTTCCGCAACATCCTGAAAGGTTCCCGGATAGCCACCTCCAGATTCATCGACACCGCGATACTCAATGTTCCACACGGCCAGTCCACGCTGTCGCAGATCTTCGGCGGCATAGTTCATCAGGGTGCGATCGGCGATTTGCTTCTGCCAGCATCCGCCATGTACCATCAGTATAACCGGGTGCGGGCCGGGTGTTTCCGGTAGCCAGAGATCGACAATATCCGTTTCAGCGTCACCAATCCGAATGCTCGTGGTGGGCTCAGGGCGCTCTCTTGCCAGCAGATCCCCCCAGGAAAGAAGTGCGTGTTCTGCGGGCGTGTCAGTCATCGGCTCTCCCGCAACAATCGGGTCGCTATCGTCGTCCGTCGGAAGGGTCGGGTCAGCGCACGCGGCGAGACAGAGCAGGGCCGAGGCGGCAGCAAATACGAGTTTCATAATGACTCTTGTTCCTTGAACAGTCCCGATTGGCAAGCGCCCATACAGGGCTAGCGGAGGCAAGGAACATCATGCAAAAGGCCTGCATGGTCTACAAAATCCCCAGCTCCCGGGACGAAGCGATCGCGCAGGACATGCGGGATCCGATCGCGCGCGCCGCGGATGCATTCGCACTCCCTGACGGTGTTATCTATCTCGATGGTCATTCTCTTGGGCCAGGCTCGCGATCAGCGCTCGAGGCGGTTGAGCGGGCGGCAAAAGAAGAATGGTCCAACGGCCTGATCAAGTCATGGAACGAGGCAGACTGGATCAATTTACCTCGCACGGTCGCTGCCAAAATCGCGCGCCTGATAGGGGCACCGGCGGAAAGCGTGCTCGTTTGCGACAGCGTCTCGGTGAACCTCTACAAGCTCGCGGCGGCGGCGCTCGACAAAGTGTCCGCGAAGCGAATCCTGGTAGACGGCGATGAGTTTCCAACAGATCAGTACATTGCACAGGGGTTGCGTGACCAGACCGGCGCGATGTTTGTGCGCGAGGAGGGGCCTGACCTGAAGGACGCGCTGGCGCAAGGCGGCGTGCTGATCAAGAGCGTCGTGAATTATCGCACAGCAGCGGTTGAAAACATTGCAGAGTTTGAGCGTATCGCCGCGGATGCGGGTAGCCTGATCGTCTGGGATCTCAGTCATGCCACCGGGTGCGTCGATATGGATTTACCTCGCGACGGCGTGAAGCTGGCCACTGGATGCACTTACAAGTACCTGAACGGCGGACCAGGTGCGCCGGCTTACGTCTATGTCGATCCGGCGCTGGCCAATGATTTGCGCAATCCTCTGCCGGGTTGGTTCGGACACGCCGATCCATTTGCGTTTGATCCTGACTATCGACCCGTTCAGGGCGTGGCGAGGTTTGCGACAGGAACACCTTGTATTCTGTCGCTGCGGGCTCTGGATGGCGCGCTCGACATGTTCGAAAATGTTTCAGTGGAAATGCTCGGCGCAAAGGCGCGGGCGCTGGGGGATCTATGCCTGTCGCGGGCTGAGCGTCTGGATCTGAAGACTATCTCTCCGGGTATCGGCCAGACGCGCGGGGGCCATGTCAGTCTCCTGCATGCAGATGGCTATGCGATTGTCCAGGCCTTGATCGCCCGAAACATTATTCCGGACTTTCGCGCGCCGGACGCGATGCGTTTCGGGTTCTCACCGCTTCAGGTCCGGTTCGTTGATGTCTGGGACGCAATGCTTGCGCTTCAGGATATTCTACAGACAGAGGTCTGGAAGCAGCCACAATATAGCGTGCGGTCGACCGTCACCTAGCGGCGAACGACTGGGGCGCTGAGGCCGCGGGCGCCGGTTCTGCGCAGGGCTTCGCGTTTGAACCGGTGCAGCTCTGCCGGGCGGCCACCGGTGCCGCTTTCCATTTCGCCAGTGCCCTCGACAAAACCCGTTCGATCGAGTGCGCGCCGGAAGTTCTGCTTGTGAAGCTTCTGGCCCAGAATGGCTTCGACAGTGCCTTGCAAAGAAGTCAGGGTGAACCGCTCCGGCATCAGTTCAAAGACAACCGGACGGTATCTCACTTTGGCGCGCAGGCGGCTGATCGCGGTGGCGAGAATGCGCCTATGGTCGGAGGCCATGGGTTCTCCGAGTTGCGCGTCCGGCAAAGGCAGACCGCGATCGCGGGCGCATTCCGACACCAGCCCTGCTTCATAAAGTAGCTCATAGCGTTCCAGCACGGCTTCGTCCGGCCAGTCTTCTCCGCCGAGACCAAAGGCGCTGCCTGCACGCGATTGCCGATCGGGATTTCCCGCTGCCCAGGTCGAGAGCTTCGCCGCGATCACCTCATCAATCATTTTGGGTCGGCCGCCGCGATGGTCCTCCCAGGGAAAATGCCGATACCAGTCGCGCCAGCGCGCCTCGAAAGCATCCGGCAGGCGTTCGGCTTCCGGCGTCAGGGCTAGGTACCCTACGCTCACCACACGGGCATCCTGCGGCGCATCAAGCAGCGTGGCTTCAGGGCTTTCACGGTCGCGGTCGCCGAACGTATAGAGCTGCTCGACATAGCCGAGCTGAAACCCGGTCTGTTCCTTCACCCAGCCGCGGAGCGCCAGCTCGAATGTTCTGTGCTCTGCCGGGTTGAATGCCCCGAAGGGCAGGGCGGTAAGTCCCTCTTCCCGGCGCGTTGCCAGGACACGCGGCTTCTCTCCATCAAATGCGACAATCACTACGGAAAGTCCGATGATCAGGCTCATGCAGGGGCCTCTATGTCAGCGAGCAACGCGACGGTGCGGGCAATGAATTCTGCTTGCGCCGCTTCGGTCGGCTGGGGCTTGAGATCCAGATGAACGCCGCGCGGGGGATGCCCGAAAAAGCGATCAGACTCAGCTTCTGAAAACCCGGCAAGCTGCGTCGCTTCGAACCAGGCGCAGATATTATCGGCTTTCTTGATCAGGCGCTTCAGGCTGCCCGGCGTCTCAGCCGGCAGGCCAAAGCGCGCATGTATGGCATGCGCAAGACGGGTCTCGATATCCTTGTAGCCATCGCCGAGCACAGCCTTGAATGGCGAGATCATGTCGCCAATCACATATTCCGGTGCATCATGCAGCAAAGCCAACAAGCGCGATCGCGGATCAATCCGCGGCTCGAGATGCACGCACAGCGCTTCGACCACGACGCTGTGCTGCGCCACGGAAAAAGCGTGCGCGCCTTTGGTCTGGCCATTCCAGCGGGCGACGCGGGCAAGACCGTGCGCGATGTCCTCAATCTCGACATCGACGGGCGAAGGATCAAGCAGATCCAGCCGCCGCCCGGAGAGCATGCGCTGCCAGACTCTCGCTGGCGGTTTTCGTCTTGGTGTTCGGTTCGTCATCAGCCCTCTGTTTACGCAAAAGTCGCCAGGGGTAAAGAAATTGGGCGCTTTTGATTACGAATTGCCGATTGAGAGCCACATTTGACTCAGCTCTCGTTAAGAGGTGACCGGCATATTGGCTTCATTGACGGCATAAGACCGAGGCATGGTGATGTTTGAAGCAATGGTGAATTGGGCTGGCCAAGCCAGTACCGCGTGGTGGGTGCTCTCCATAGCAGTCGTAGTGATTCTGGTCGAAGCGATCCGCGTCAGCAAGGACGTGCTCTGGGCCGACATGATCGAGGAAGACGAATAGGGTTCTCCTGAATAAACAAGCGAACCATCCCGGACGCCAGGCGCTCCGGGATTTTGTTTTTTGGGCCGCGTGTTGCTGGCCCCTCAATGCATATTTGACTTCTCCAAGAGGGCTGTGTTTCTTCTTCTCATACGATTATGGGGAGACGAGTGTATCGAGTAGCGGCCCTTCTTGTGCTCTGCGCATTCCTGGCTTTCAGCAGTCAGGCTGAAAAGCGCATTGCGCTGATCGTTGCGAACTCCGACTATTCAACGACGGGATGGAGCCTGCGGAACCCGAAGAATGATGCGGTCCTGATGAGGCGTGCCCTCGAAGAAGTAGGGTTCGAGGTCCACACAGTTCTGGATGCGAGCCGCAATGACATGGAGCGCGCCTTTCAGGCCCATGGCGAGCGCTTGAAAGCCGCTGGCACAGAGTCGACGGGCTTCTTCTATTATGCCGGACATGGGGTGCAGTCCGAAGGGCTCAACTATCTTATTCCTTCGGACGCAGAAGCCTATAGCGAGGCCGATATCTGGGCGCAGGCGCCGCGGCTGGAAAACCTGTTCCGGCACTTGCGACGGGCCGGGAATGAGCGGAATTTCGTCGTCCTGGATGCGTGCAGAAATAATCCTCTGCTCTCATCGACCCGCGACCTTGCGGGCGGTCTGGCGACCGTTCAGGAGGCGCATGGAACCCTGATCGCCTACGCCACGGCGCCCGGTACAGTGGCGGAAGATGGGGACGTGAATAGCCCGTACTCAACTGTTCTGGCTCACCTTATTACCCAGCCTGGCCAATCGGTAGAGACGCTGTTTCGCCGCGTTCGCACCCGGGTTGAAATTGTAACTGAGGAACGCCAGCGTCCGTGGATCGAAAGCGGTCTGTCGGGCGATGCCGATTACTGCTTTGCGGGGTGCGGCGCGAGCAATCAGAATGATTCCGGTGAAGCGATGGCGGCACTGCGGGCGCTTAATTCTGGAAACTTGCTCGAGTTGAAAGCGTTTATGTCACTGTTCCCGAACAGCAAAAGCCGCGGGCTGGTCGAGCGCGAAATTACTCTCCTGAGCGAAGACGAGGCGGGGCTGCCTCAGAATGCCAGCACTACGGCGCGCGCGATCCCAAATGAAGCGAAAGCGCCTGAGACGGGGGAACTCTGGGAGCAATATGCAGGTTTGGTTGTCCCAGGCTGCGACCAGGATGACGATCGTCGCGGGACCGTGTGCCAGATCAACAAACTGGAATGGAGCCCGAATGGCGCCATGATCGCGGCCGCCACGTCCGATGGCGCGATCCGGATCTTCGACAATATTACCGGCCAGCAAATCTCCAGTTGGTCGAGTGGATATGAGATCGCGGCGACGGCAATTGCCTGGGATCCGGAGTCCAGTCTCATCGCCGTCTCCAGCATCTGGGATGACAGTGTCCGTGTGTTTGACGCGAAACGTACATACGAGCTTGGCAGAGTGGAATTGGAAGGTGCAGGCCCGTTGAATTGGGACCGGAAGAGCCAGCAACTCCTGGTCGCTCACGATGCAGGCGTCAGCTTTCTCAATGTTGAAGACGATGACGTGACAGCAACGCTCATCTTCGGCTCGGATCACGGTATCGCGGATGTTCGGGACATCGCGATAGAGAAGGATCTGGTTCTCATCGGCGGCGAAACGGCAGGCGAACCACGCGCCACGCTGGCCGAGATCGGCGGGTCGGATGGGTTTGTCGATCTGGTCTTTCCGCCTGCGCCTGAAACGAGTTTCGCGAGCCGGCATGTGTCCTCCGTTGATATCTCTCCGGATCGCAGCAGGGCGGTTATCGGGACATTCAATGGCTGGGTCTATGTGTTCGACCTGTCGACGGCGACCATCTCGCGCACACTGATTGAGGGTGAACGGAGCGCCGATGATTTTTCATCGGCGATCAATGGAGTGGACTGGAGCCCTGACAATCAAAGGATTGCCGTCACGGATGAGGACCCGCGCGTGCGGCTGTTCTCCGCCGAGAATGGAGCCCTGCTAACCACGTTAGAGACCAATCGATTTAACACAGAAGACGCTGCCTTCAATCCGGCCGGAGATCGACTGGCTGTGTCGTCCATCGATGGAACGCTGAGGCTCTGGCGCCTGCTCGGGTCGTCATGATCTAAAGGAAAATCCTGGCGCTCAGCACCGACGCCAACGCGGCGTGTGCCGGGACTATTCCGTGAATTCGCACTCCGTCACGGCTTGCGCAGAATAACACTGGTCCGCGCTGGGGGCGAATGGATCATAGCCATTGCCGACAACATAGGTGACGCCTGGATTTCCGCCTTTATCCCTGCACGCCTTCTTGGCATTCGCCTCGGCGTAGAGATCGGTCTGCCAGGTATTCGTGTTGCAATATCCAATACGGGCGATCGCCCAGCCGCCATAGACTTTTTCTGTCCACCGCCTCGGCCCCTGAGCGGCTTCTCTCGCGGCTGCTGCTGCATCGAGCTCTGCCTGCCGCGCTGCGCGTGCCGCCTGGCGCTCGCGTGCGAGACGTTGCTGCTGTTCTGCGAGGGCCCTGCGATGCGCCTCCTTGTTTGCACGCTTCTGTTCCTGCCAGGCATTGAAGGAAGCCGTCGCATCAGCCTGACGCTTCGCTTCGGCTTGCATGGCATTTGACAACCAGGTTGAGAAATTCGGCGCGGCGACGGATGTTTCCACGATCATCGTCGATCCGGTCCTTGTGGCGTATTTGTCGCCGGTCACGATATCGACCCGGCCATCGCGCCGGTGGAGCGCATATTTGCCGATCAGCTGGCCGCGGGATCGCGCGTTGCGCGCATTATACCCCGTATCGTGGCCGGGCTCCCACAGCGCTTCAATTTCAGAATAGACGGCCGCGCTGCGAGACGCCAGAACAGCCTCAAAGTCGGGAAGCTCAATCTGCGGGATGACGGCATAAGTCGCCCCTTCATCGGTTTCCCAAAGGACCGCCCAGACCAGCGGGAACTCACAGCAATACCAGGCGGAGACCTGGTCCTCATCAAACTTGCCCGATCGGGTGCGGTTCTGCTGATACCCGAATGTGAGCGGCAACAGTCCAAGCATGCCTTCCGGCATCTCGATGAGGTTTCCCTCCGACTCATAAAGCGGCCAGACGAGCCCCAGCTCGGCATTCGCTGTTTGCATAGGGATGAAGTGTCGAAAGACCGTATTCGCGGCCCAGTCGACCTTGCCATTTGTGACCGGATTCAGGATGCCCTCGATCTCAACCATTGAGAATGCGGGCTGGTAGTCGATAGATACTGTCCCATCTTCATTGCGAGACAGGACCGCGTCACGGACCTGATCCGTCTCATCGACAGTTCGAATGACCAGGCGATCCCCGAGCGCAAATATTTTGCTGATGGGACGCTGACTATCCTTGCTCCTGAGCACATTCCGGATGATGGTCAGCGGACGCGCATCGGCCCAGAAAAGCTGCAAATCATAGACATTTTCGCGCTCGGTGTCTGTGTAAAGGGCATAGGGCTGGACCCAGTCTGGCAGCGAAGGTAAATTGTCATAGTTGAGCTTGCTGCTCCAACGAAAGTCGGTTTCCTGACAGCCCCCCTCAATCAGGCTCAGGACGCAGACGGTACTCTCGTCATATAATTTGCGTTTGACCGCCAATGATGTGCTGCCGAGCCCGCTGATGCCCTCATAATGCGGTTGCAGCAGCCATTTTGGGCGCTTGCCCCGGCGATCCAGGATCCCGTACAGCCAGTCCGTCTTGTCTTCTGAGCGATAGCTGACAATGTCTATGTCCTGTTGGGTGAGGCTTCGGCGCCATTCGGTAAGCGGCATCACAGAATGAAACGCAAAGTCTTTGGCAGGCGCGCGCGTCTCATACTTTGTCGGGCTTACATTTTTCAGCTTTTGCGCGTGCGCCGACGGCGAAGCCAAAACGCCCATGGCGACAAAGAGAAACAGGATGAGTGCGCTCCACCGCATGATTCGCCTCCATTCGACCCGCGCAGTTAATCGACCTCCTATCGGCGACGCAAGGTTGAAGGCCGGCCACGGGTGCTGATTGAAGGTGCGGATTGCGACGCGCGCAAACCTCGCGACACACGCTAATCGGCGTCAGAAACCCATTTCAACCCGAACCGATTGCCATCGTCCCGCACGATTTGTGCGATCTGGCGTGAGCTTTGGTTCGGTGAGAACACCTCAACCCGTTGCTGGGCTTCAAACGGGAATTTGCATCGCAGTTCCGCGCCCGAGCCGGATATATTGGTGATCAGCCCGCGGATAATGCGCGTGCCATTGGCTCTGACAATACAGGGCGTCCAAGTGGTTTCTCGGAACCCGCATCTTAATTTTCGTTCCATCGAGGGCAACCTCTCATAGACAAGTGCCCCACCCAGTTATGAAGCGGCGCAAGTGCCATGCCATGGCCACATTTCTTAACGGCGTCGCATTCCAAACCGGAAAATAGCCCGCTCCCCGCGAGAAAACGCAATGCATGGATCACCTTGTGCCCAGAAAAGAAAAAACCCGGCACACAAGGCACCGGGTTTCAAGTCAATTCGGGGTAAAAAGAAGGGCCTTAAGCGGCGACAGCTTCTTTCTTGGGTTTCGGGTCGCGGAGCACATAGCCGCGGCCCCAGACTGTTTCGATATAGTGCTCACCGCCTGTGGCCTGCTGCAATTTCTTGCGTAGCTTACAGATGAACACGTCAATGATCTTGAGCTCAGGCTCGTCCATGCCGCCATATAAGTGGTTGAGGAACATTTCCTTGGTGAGCGTCGTGCCCTTGCGCAGGGAAAGCAGCTCGAACATCTGGTATTCCTTGCCGGTCAGGTGGACGCGCTCTTCGTCGACTTCGACAGTCTTGGCATCCAGGTTGACCAGGATCTCGCCGGTGCGGATGACGCTCTCGGCATGACCTTTGGAGCGGCGAACGATCGCGGTGATCCGGGCGATCAGCTCATCCTTGTTGAATGGCTTGGTCAGATAATCGTCGGCGCCATAGCCGAGCGTCTTCACTTTTGCCTCAATGTCCGGGTTGCCAGACAGGATCAGGACCGGGGTGTTGACCCGGGCCATACGGAGCTGTTTGAGCACGTCGTACCCAGAGATATCCGGCAGAGACAGGTCGAGAATGATGATGTCATACTCGTAGACTTTGCCAAGATCGACACCTTCTTCTCCAAGGTCCGTCGTGTAGATGTTAAAGCCGGCCGCTTTCAGCATCAGCTCGATGCTGCGGGCGACCGCATTATCATCCTCGATTAGTAAGACTCGCATATTCAGCTCCCCGAATCAGTCTATTAGCGTTGTATCGCTATCGTTAACCATTGTGAATCTAGGTAATGAAAGTAACCGAAGATTTAACAATCGGATTCGAAACGATAATTTTATTCACACCTCTTAAGCATGCATTTCTTGCCCAGAGCGCCCAAGAAGCGTGTGAGCAATGGCGATAACGTCCTGAATTGGCTGTGAGGACGCATTAGTTGAGATTAACGTTCTTTGACTGCGGATCGCTTCTCTGACGGCATCATCGCGCATCACGGTGCCAGCGAGATGCGGGCGGAAGCCAAGAAAGGTCTGGCAGGCCTGGGCGACAGCAGAATAAGTGCTCTGGCCCGCGGCGCGCGTTTCACACTGATTGATCGCGATGGTTTGCTCTACACTTGGAGCATAGCCTTTGAGAACTTTGATGAAGGCGTAGGCGTCTGTCATCGAGGTCGGCTCATCCGTGATCACCATCAATACTTTGTCGGCGGCGCGGGCGAGGCGCATGCAGTTCGCTTCGATACCGGCGCCGAGGTCGAGAATAACCTGATCATATTGCAATGCGAGGGCTGAGAGACCGGCCGCGAGACGCGCAACTTCTTCTGAAGACAGCTCCGCCAGCGCGCCAGACCCTGAACGCCCCGGAAGGACATCAAATCCGCCTTGCGCTGATCCGCCATCTACCGGCGTGACAGCGTCTTCCAGCTCTACCCAGCCTGCGATGACCGCGGCGAGATCAGTTTCAGGCGCGATGCCCAACTGGACATCGACGTTCGCAAGGCCAAGATCCCCGTCGACCAGCAATGTCCGTTTCCCGGCCTGCGCCATGGCGCTGGCCAGGGTGATCGACATGAATGTTTTACCGACGCCGCCTTTGCCAGATCCCACCGCGATGATGGAGGCAGGCTCCACGCGCCTGGGTGGGCGCTGGCTCGGGCGTTCCTGAGATTTCGGGAGGAGGAAGCTCATTACGCGGCTCCTTTAAGGGCGACATGGGCAGGTGCGTCTTCTGTCAGCAACTGCGCCAGTCGTGTTGGCGTCGCGGGGACCAGCCCACCGCCGATAAACGGTGTGATGGCAAGGTGAGAAAAGGCGATTTTCGCGGAGATCAGAGCCGAGACGATTCCGCCTCGCCGTCTCGTCACATCCAGCTTGGTGACAATCGCCCGGCGAACCCCGCAGCGGGCAAAGGCCCGGGCGGCTTCGCTGAGATCTTCGGGGTGACCTTCGGCGCTGATAACCAGCACCGGCTCGGCATCAATGACAGCCAGCAGGTCCTGCAGGCTCGCCATGTCTTCCTGATCGAACGGGATAATCGCCGGCATGTCGATAATGCAGCGCTGACCTTCTTTCTGAATGGTCGAGAGCAGCTTGAACAGGTCGTCCGGATTGGTCACCGTGCGAATCTGCTCCTGTTCCTTTTCAAGGTAGGCTGCGAGCTGTGCGCCGCCAGCCGTCAGATCGAGGTCTGCAGCGACGGGCAGGACTTCTGCTTTGGCCACAGAGGCGCGGCGGGTCAGTTTCGCTGCGGTGGCTGTGCGGCCATGTCCTGGGGCGCCAACCAAAACGATGTTGCGATGCGGAACTGGCGGGATCGGGTCGCAGGATATCGTGCTCTCGAGACCAGCAGCAATTGCAGCGCTTGGCTCTGCGCCTTCAAACCCGCTGGTTATTCCTGCATCGGCAATACGGTCGGCAAATCGCTGCGGCGCGCCATGCCAGAGCAGGGCATCGCGCACGCGATTTCGAACCGGGCTTTCAACCAGTCTTGGTGCGGGCGTTGCGCCAAGGCGCGTCAGAATGCGCGACTCGCTCGGCACCATGCCGCCGCCCATCTTGTCAGTCGCCGCGCGGACTTCAACACCTCCAGGAACTTCGCGTTCGGACAGGATGATCGCATCATCGCCCATCTCCGCGAAGATCATTGCCTTGGCAGCCTCGAGGGACTCAGCGGCAAACATCTTCATTCGCATACGGCACACTCCACTCTAGTGCAGCCGAGTGTTGGAGCGAAATGGTTAACAGAATCTGTTGATTTGTTAGTTTTTCACAGAAGACTTGGATTTGTGGTTAAGTTTACATGTGTGGGTGGGTTACTTGCGCCTGCGTTCCGGTCCGTGCTGCCAACGGAAGTTGGCATCCAAGGCGGCTGGGTGATTGATCTCTCAACCGCCATGGGTCCTGACTTGCGTCAGGAAAACGGGTTGCGCGATGCGCCTTAGGCGAAACCTTGCGACCGTCCGTCGACAATCTCGCTCAGCGTCACGCCGAGCTGGCCATCGGCGACGACGAGACGTCCGCGTGCCATCAGGCGGTCGGAAACATAGATATCAACGAGGTCTGTCGTGCTGTTTTCCAGGGCAACAATTTCGCCTTCAGACAACGACATCAGCTCTTCTACGGGCACGCGCGCTTCGCCGAGCACCACGTCAACCTTGACCGGAGCGTCCATCAGGCTGTCTTCAAGGGCGCGGTTTACGGTCATGAGCTCTCAATCATTGCAGGCGTGAACGGTCAGACTGGCGGTGAATGGTTGCCGAGTGGTGAACAGCGGCGGTTTAGCTGCCAAATAAATCGCCCTGACCCTCAATCACAACTGCGGCGAGGCGGCGCACGCGGTCGAGTGCGTCTTTGCGATCGGTTTCATCAATCGCGGCCTGTTCCAGATGCGCGGCCAGGTCAACAATGCCAGCAAGGACTTTCTTCAAGTCTTCAGAGGTTTGCGCCAGCCGGCTAGCTTCGGCGGCGAGCGCATCATTGCGTGCGATCGAGGCGCCGCTCGCCTGCGCATCGCTGAGCAGGAGCGCGAGGTCCTGTGGGCTCATGCGAACCGAATCCGGGTCCACCGGCTCGGGCGCGCTGAAGTCGCTGGCGAATGGATAGGGCTGGATCTTCTCAACGCGCCGTTTCATTCGATCAGCTCATCTTCTGCGTCGCGCGCGAGAATGTCGCCGCGTTTCACAAGGCTGCGGGCAATCTCGATAATTTCGCTCCGCGCCGCTTCGATTTCGCTGCGGCGGATCGGTCCCGTCGCCTCAATTTCCTCGCGCAGAAGGTCGCCCGCGCGCTTCGTCATGTTCGCGAAACAGGCACGCGCGACTGGTTCCGGCGCGCCTTTTAGCGCCAGTGTCAGCACGGCGCGATCGAGACGGCTGAGAATCGTCTGCAGGCTTGCGGCGTCGAGGTCGGCAAGGTCTTCGAACGTGAACATGAAGGCGCGGATTTTTTCACCCGCACCCGGTTCGGCCGTGTCGAGCGACGAAAGCAGGGATTTTTCTGACTGGCTGTCCAGACGATCGAAGATGCGGGCAACATGCTCGTGTCCGCTTTGCGAGCGATCGGGTTGGGCCAGTTCGAGCCGCGCGCTCAGGGCGAGCTCCAGACCCTTCAGCGCGGCCGGGTGGACATCGCCGAGGCTGAGCATGCGCTTCAGGGCTTCTGTCGCAAGGGCCCGCGGGAGCGTTTTTACAGTCTCGGCGGCAGATTCCGGCGCGAGGCGCGAAAGGGTGAGGGCGATGACTTGCGGGCTTTCGTCCTGGATCAGGCCGGCGATCAAGGCACCATTGAACGCCGATAGCCGATCCCAGAACGAGGCCGCTTGCGACGTCCTTGCGGCAGGCAGGTTCGACATAGACGCAACATAGGCCTGAACGGCGTCCTGCTCGGCCATGGCGTCTTCTGGCAGCTCTTGCATCGCGCTGCTCAGGGTCGCGGCTTCCTGGGGAGAGAGTTGCGACCAGACCGCGGAGGCACGGGCACCAAGCGCGCGCATCAGCAGGGCGCTTCTTTGCAATCCTGATTTCATCGGAGCGGAACGTGCCGACGGGGCTGGGGACGTGGCCGGGGAGAGGGCAGGACTTGTCATCTAGTCCTCCGCGTAGGACAGCCAGTTGCGAACAATGCTGGCGGTTTCGTTGGGTTTGGCTTCGGCGAGTTTCGCCGCTTCGCTGAGCTCGGCCCCTATGCTCGTCATGGGCGCTGGCAGCCTGGCCGGTTGAACCATTGGCGGCTCGCGTCGCGGCGCAGGGTCCGGTGCTTCCGTGCGTGCGGGCAGCGCTGGCACGCCCAGAACACCCGCGAACAGGATGGCGCAGAGGAGACCCAGACCGCTCAGCTCCGCAATCTCCAGCGCAGTCAGTGATCCGCCAACGCCGCGGGCGAACGGAAATTGCGTCAATGTCAGTGTGTCGGTCGCCGGATCAAATCCCAGCGAAGCGATCAATATGTTCTCGATCTGGGCGCGTGCCGTGCGCAGATCGCTGCCCATCTCGCCATCAATCATGACGAGGACGGTGCGGTCTGTGCGTCCGGTTACCGAAACGCGGACCTTTTCCGCGCCGGTGATCGGTTCCAGCAAATATGTGAGTTCGCGCTCGATGGCGCTGCCGACGGGTTCTGATTTGACGCCGCCAAACGTGTCATAGGCGCGTAACGACAAAAGCCCCGCCGCGAGAAGAAGCGCAGCCAGGGCGATGAGACGCGGATAAGGCGTTCCGGTTTTCGCGCTCATGACACTACCTTTGCCCGGCGCAGATGCGGGCATACCCGTGTCTTTTACGGGCGGCGTCGTAAACGGCGCTTTAACATCGACCCCACCGTGTAACGCGTCCCCTCAATCCGATCATGCGCGCTGGCAGACCGGATTGATCGCTAGGCGCGGTATTGTTGCAGCCGGGTTGTACGCAGGCCTTTGCGGCCATGCTTGGAGTAGAGCGCCCGCCAGCCGGAGAATTCTTCTTCGCTGAGGTCGTAGCGGCGAAGCGCTTCTTCCTCAGAAAGCAGGCCACCGCTGACAGCGGCAACAACTTCTGCTTTGCGACGGGTGACCCAGCGGGTAATGCCGGGCTTAGGCAGGTCTGATAGAGTCAGCGGGCGACCATCCGGGCCACGCACACTGAGAGATTGTGCATTCTGCGCCATTTTTTCCACCATCTTCTATTGGTTTCACAGGCCACTTCTGTAGCCATGGCGTGGTTATACGCGCTCCGAATTAAATCCGGTTTCAAACCGATCTGTGAATTTTCCTGAAAATTGCACACAACATCGCGCCGCGCTTTAGGACGCTGTTTGCAAACCTGTCCCGATTTGGTGCAAGCCTGTATTTATTACAGGTTCAGCAGGAAAATTGTTAACGGTTTTTCCCGCTCAGCCTGGCAAAGCGCGCCATGTCTGCAGCGGTATCGCCGCTAATATCGGGCACGGCCGTCATCAACAATTCGGCGGCGTGACAGGTGCCGCGCACCTCCCGGCAGCGCGCGTCGACACCGGCGCGCAATAACAGGCGATAGAACGCGATCCCTTCATCGCGCAGCGGATCGCACTCATTCACACTGATCATGGTGGGCGGCAGGCCGCGTACATCGTCTTCGGTTGAAAAGAGCGGCCAGGCGAGCGGGTTTTTGTTCTCCAGCTGCTCGATCCCATAGGCCATCGCGCCGCGATTGGAATGCAGGCCAATCAGGATACCATTATTCTCGCTCGACGAAGGAAACGCGTCCTGCGGCCATTTTCCGGCAATGTAGGGACACAGAGGGTAGAGCCCGCTGATCAGGCCGATATCGCCATCCTGTTTCAGTTTAAGTCCTGTCGCGATGGTGAGATTGCCGCCGCCGCTTTCACCCGCGACGACGATGCGGTCCTTGTCGATCCCCAGCGCGCCGGCATTCTCTGAGAGCCAATGCACACCGGAAACGCAATCATTCAGTCCAGCCGGAAATGGCGCCACTTCCGGCGCCGATGAGGGACTGAGGCAGTTGCGAAAGTCCACCATGGCAACCGCCACACCGTTTGCGGCAATGATTTTCGACCAGGCGCGATAGTTTCCGTAGAAGCAGGAGAAGACCATCATCCCGCCGCCATGGATGTAATAGATACAAGGCACCTGCTCATCTGTATCCGGTCGGACAAAGCGGACCTTGATCGTGTTTCCGTCAGGCTGCGAGGTGAATTCATGCTCGGAGATGGCGAGCCCGGCCGACGGCGCGATCATCTCATTATCTGCCATATCGAACATCAGCTCGAGCTGTTTCGTCATCGCCTGCGCGGCTGGCGAGTTTGCCTGTTCAATTTGAGCGTCCCGGGAGTCGACATTGCTCTCATCCGGCGCGGGCATCATGGTCAGCATCGCCTTGAGGCGAGGATCCAGTCTGGGATCATTTGCAATATCGACCATGGCGCGCGCTCCTTTTCTTGGCGCGGACATCCAAGCAAATAGATCTCATTGAGGCGAGCATGCCGTCGCGCGAAGGCCGACCGGGCTTATGCGAATTGCGGGGCGATCTTGAGATTCTTCACCCAGCCCAGCTTCTCATAGATCAGCAACATGGTGCCATTATAGTCGACGATCCGGTTCCACAGGCCTTTGCGCGGGCGGTGCAGGGCGCTGACGGGCTCATCATGATGGTGGTCATGAAAGGCTTCGCCGCCGGTCAGCAGGCCAATCAAATGATCCGCCCAGAGCGGTGTCTTCAAATGACCGAGGACATTGATGCCATAGGTCGTCGCGTGAAACTGGATGGCGCGGCCAATGACAAAACAGGCATGGCAGATCGCGGTCAGCACAAGCGAGCCCCCCGCCGCCCAGACAATCAGATAAACGGCTGCCGGTACGACCAGGTGCAGGACCAGTGAGATCGAATTGTAGAACCCGTCCATCCAGACAATGATCGGATGCTGCTTCAGCCACATGGCCATCGGGCGCGTCATATCCTTGGTATCGCGCCACAGGATCCAGCCGACCCAGGCCCAGCGCTTTGACTCAAACGGATTGTGCGGGTCGCCCGGCTTGTCCGAGAAGCGATGATGCTGGCTGTGATAGTTGACCCAGTCCCGCACCGTGCCCTGCATGGCGATCATCAGGTTCAGCATGGTCAGGATCTGGCCTGGCGCTTTCAGCTCACCGGCGCGGTGTTGCATGATCCGATGCAACGGTCCGATCCCGGCATTGCAGATGAAAATTGAAAACAGCACGATCGCGATGCCAAGCGGGAGATAATACCAGCGCAGCGTCAGGCCCGAGAGTGTCAGACCAAGCACCGTTATCGTGATCAGCAGGGCAAGGCCCAGAGCGGGATATAGAAAAGCCGAGAAGAAACTCGCAAAGTTGAACGTTTTCCAGGTTTTGGGAATCGCAATCGAGCGAGGGATCATTCTGAAAGCCTCCGGGCCGGTGTAAAAACACTATGCTGTAACAAACACTATGCATCTGCGTTGTGTTACCAAGCAGTTAAGACTCGTTCTCACGCCCGAAAAGATCAGATTTTGCCAAAGCGCAGCAATTCTTGAAAGTGTGACGGGAGAGTCACGTTTTTTGCCTCTCCCGCCAGGTTTTTCAGCGATTATCGAATTCGGATCGGACGAGTTCCAGCTCGCGCCGCATGATGCGATAAGGCTGGCCCTGTTTCGAGGCGATGGCTCTGCGTCGTTTCAGTTTGCGAAACAGGAACAAGTCCAGGCCTGGGGCGCGCCACCCTTCGCGATTAATACAGATGACGCGTTCAATCTTGCGGCCTTCGCCGCGCTCGATTTCGATCCGTCCGCCTTGCGCGAGCAAATGCAGAATGCGCTGTTCAGCGCGTGAGATATCCATTTTCCAAAAGTCCGAGAATGCGCGCCGTGCGCGCAGTGAAACAGGCTGATCCGTATGCATGGATCAGAGCTCAGGCTGTTTCTGGCCCCATCTCGCGTTTTGATATTGCGGTCGGGGCCCTTACCGGGTCTCGGACAAAGTGAACATAAAGTCTCCGTTACCGGCCCCGATACGGGATACTTGCCAGTCTCGTCAAGTTCGGCGTAGCGTCGGTGAAAACGAAATCAAGGAGGAAGACTTGAGCACGATGGCAGAAACCGTCGCCAATCTGAGGCGCATCGTCACCGCCAATGATGCGGACGGAAAATCAAGCATATTGATCGATGATGGTCCGGCAGAAGAGTTCCGCACCGGCGATGTCGGCGGGCTGTTCGAGATCTGGCACGATGCCGCAACAGGGCATCTCGACGGACGCGCCTGCGAGGACACCGCAAAAGGAAAGCCGCAGCTCTCACCGGCCTCAGGCAAAGTAAAAATTCGCTGGTTCGCAATCGACCCGGCGCCGGAGGGCGCGCCGCCGGAAATGCTCGCCGAGCTCACGCGCAAGGCTTTCATTGAAATGGGCGCCGGCGACCACCAGCCCGATACGAGCAAGCATCCGGCCATGCACACCACGCATACGCTCGATGCGATCATCCTGGTCAAAGGCCGGGTGCGACTGATCCTGGATAAGGAAGAAACCGTGATCGGGCCAGGCGATGTCGTGGTTCAGCGCGCCACCAATCACGCCTGGGCCGTCGAAGGCAATGAGCCGGCTTTATTTGTGGCTGTGCTTGTCGACCGATCCTGATGCGACTGATGGGGCGAGCTTGGCATCCCAGGTCTCGCAGCCAAGTTTGCCGCGGCAATCGCCCCGGACTTCCAGCGATGCGTGGCGAACGCCGAAGCCCTGCTGATCCGCGGTGCTGATCAGGCTGACCACGGCGTCATTAGCGGAGATCTCTTCGGCCTGGCCGCATTTCTCACAGACAAAAAAGGCCAGCGGGACGTCGCTCGGGCCGAGGTTCAGCGCGAGATAGGCGTTCAGGCTTTCCACTCTCGACACGAATCCGAGCGAGACGAGAAAGTCGAGCGCGCGATAAGCCGTCGGCGGCGATACGGACCCGACTCCTTCCAGCGATGCGAGCACTTCATATGCTGTCATCGGGCGCTGGGCGTCGAGCAACACGGTCAGCACATGTTTGCGGATCGCGGTCAGGCTCTTGCCTGATAGCTGCGCTTCTTCCGACGCGGCCTGGATCAGCTCTTCGCGGCTCGGCCGTTTTGAATCCGGCTCTCGCCACCGTCGACGATGAAGCCGGCGTTTCCCGGTCGCAGGGGTGCGTGTACGATATCGTGTCATAGTATGACGTATATGCCGATGAGATGTATGCGTCGAGTTAAATCGATCAGGCAAAACCATGCCATTTGTCTGTGCTTCGCCCGCGATAATCCATCAAAAGCGGATTGACTCAGAACAAATAGAAACATAAAGAGAACAAAGTATGATCAAATTCACGGGTAGAGGGCCAATATAGAGGGCTGGCATGGGCGCTATTTTGACGACATCTGACGTCCTGGATCAGGCCTTGCGGGGTGCTGGGCTTGAAGAGGCCTTTGATGATCGCGGCATTGCGCACGAGGACTGCCCCGGTTGCGGAGCGACGCGCGGGCTCAAGCTGTCGCTGGCGCGCGGGCGTGTACATTGCACAGCCTGCGGAAGCGAAGGACCATTGCTCGCCTATTTGCGCGAAAAAGCCGAAGCGGGCGACTGGAGCCACGCGCCTTATACAGAGGCTGAGATCGTTCCGATAAGCCCGCGGCCGCGGCCAGCCAATGATGATGAGGTGGCCGCGCCAGTGATCGACGCCCTTCCGATGCCGGTTTCCGAACCGCCACGCGTTGAACTTGTTAAGGAAGCACCGCACGAATGCGAGGTCGATACAGAGCCCCGCTTGCGGCGCGAGGGCGTTGCGCCATCCCGCGCGCGCAGATGGGGGGAGCGAATTATCATTTCACTCCTCGCAATAATATTTCTGGGGGCGGGTCTCGCGGCTGCGGCGCTCTCCGGGTTCGCCAATTATCAGGCCTTCAGCGCAGGAGTGCTCGATGCAACTCAGGCGCGGGTCTGGGGATGGAGCGGCGTTATTGCGTCGGTCTGTTCTTTTGGCGGGTTTACATTTTTCTGGTGGCACCTGTCCGGTCGTCGCTTCGGGGAAGCGATGCGGTCGCTGGTCTTCGCGCTCGCAGGCGCGGGGACCAGCATTGCAGGGACGTCTCTTTTTATGATGAATAATGCGCAGGCACAGGATGCGCAGCGCGCGCAGGTCGAACAGATCCAGACCTTGCGAGAAGCCGAGATTGCGGACTGGGCGCGCCAGCTGCGCGGAATCCCGCCAGAAACCCGCTCGATTGAAGGATTGGAAGCCTATCTCGCCGGTGTCGAAGCCGCCGGTCGCACGCACCAGAAACCGTATCGGGATGCTCAGAATGAGCTCGGCCTCGCGC
Organism: Henriciella sp.; assembly: GCA_041984335.1. Lineage (GTDB taxonomy): Bacteria > Pseudomonadota > Alphaproteobacteria > Caulobacterales > Hyphomonadaceae > Henriciella. The sequence goes on from JBHIYI010000001.1 coordinate 570,233, forward strand.
GACGCCGGGCCATGCTGGAGACCAGAATTGCAGGGGCGCGAGCCGAACTGCGCCAGGCAGCGGAGGCAAGCGGGCTCACTCTCCCTGCGCAGAACCTCCCTGCCTGGTTTTTTGCCCTGATGCTCGAACTCTTTTCCTCCCAGGGAACGAGCATTGCGTTCGTTTCGCTGCTCCTGCTCTTCGGCGCCCGCTCGCATTCGGGTCTGGCAAACCCGGACGCAGAATTTGCGTTTGCGGATTAGCGACCTAAGCGGCTTTTTCGACGAATACGGTTCCGGCAGAGTAGCCTGCTCCAAACGAGCAGATCAGGCCCTTGTCGCCGGCGACCATATCGTCGCTGTGCTTGTGGAAGGCGATGACCGAGCCAGCCGAACTCGTATTCGCATAGGTATCCAGCACCGTCGGGCTTTCATCCGGCGTGGCTTCGCGGCCAAGGACTTTTGACGCAATCAGCCGGTTCATATTCGCATTGGCCTGGTGTAGCCACATGCGGCGCAGATCTGGCGCTTCCAATTCGAGGCGCTCCAATTCTGCGACAATCATTTTCGCGACCATGGGCACAACTTCCTTGAAGACTTTACGCCCTTCCTGGACGAACAATTTGTCTTCCGCGCCGATCCCGTCCGGCGCGCAACGATTGAGGAAGCCGAAATTGTTGCGGATATTGTTGGAGAACTGCGTCTTGAGATGCGTGCCAAGGATTTTCCAATGCTGCGCCGGGGCGATGTCTTCAGCTTCGATCAGGACAGCGGTAGCGACGTCGCCAAAGATGAAGTGACTATCCCGGTCGGTGAAATTCAAATGTCCTGAACAAATCTCCGGGTTCACCATCAAGACCGATCTGGCGCTGCCTGAGCGGACAAAATCTGCGCCGGTCTGGATTCCGAATGTCGCTGACGAGCAGGCGACATTCATATCAAAGCCAAAGCCCTGAATGCCCAGTGCATCCTGGATCTCGACCGCCATCGCCGGATATCCGCGCTGCATATTGGACGCGGCGCAGAGGACGGCATCGACATCTTTTGGGTCACGCCCGGCCCGATCGAGCGCTTCGCGCGCCGCGTTGACGGCGATTTCTGCGAGCACGGAAATCTGGTCATTCGGGCGTTCGGGAATGTTCGGGCGCATGATGTCCGGGTCGACGATTCCAGACTTGTCGACCACGAACCGGGATTTGATGCCGGACGCTTTCTCGATGAATTCCACGCTGGAATGGGTTTTGGGCGCCAGCGTGCCAGCCTCGATCTCGGCGGCGTGTTCGGCGTTCCATTTGTCTGCCCAGGCATTGAAGCTTTCAACCAGTTCGGCGTTCGAAACCGATTGAGCCGGGGTCCACAGGCCAGTGGCGGAAATGACGGGTGTAATCATAATTCTCTCATCCGCCGGGCGCGGCGCTTCGTTGCTGTAGCAGGCATTGATAGTGTCACGCGCCGCGAAGGTCGAGACGAAGAGTCATTTCAATCGTTCGGAAAGCCTGACGCGTCATCGCGCGCGCTGCGTTCGCAGTCCAGACGCTCGTCTGGCGTGGGAAGCTCTCGGCACTCATCTATCCGCCGCTCGTCATACAGGTCCTGTCCGAGGGCGCAGCCGCCGAGCAGGGCACACAAAGACAGGCAAAGCGCGAGCGTCTTCATGCGCCATCCCTTGCGCCAGCAATTTCGCGGCCGAGCTCTCGCTGTTCAGCATCGTCCTCGCGTTGCTGATCTTTGGCGTCCACCCGTGAGCGTTCGCGCTCATATTGCGCGATGGCGTCAGCGATACAGCGGTCGCGACTGGTTTTCTGGGAGATGGATTCGCACTTACTATAGGCGCGATCGCGATCAAACTCTGTATTGGTGACACAGGCCGACAATGCGAAGGCCGCGAATGGGACGAGAAGAGCATATTTCATCGGGCGAGTTCCTGCACCTGCTTGTGTCGAACACAGCCGACCTCATGATCATTGTAAAGTCCGCACGCCTGCATCCAGGCATAGACGATGGTCGGGCCGACAAATTTGTGGCCACGTTTTTTCAAGGCCTTTGAACACGCCTCTGAAATTTCTGTCTTGGTAGGACCATCGCGATAATTCTCGAAATGGCTGACAATCGGTTCGCCGTCGACGAAGCTCCAGCAGAAGTCCGCAAAGTCCTCGCCCTGGTCCATCCCGTCCAGAAAAGCGCGGGCATTGCCGATACAGGCTGCAATCTTTTTCGGGCTCCGAATGATGCCGGGATTGGTCAGCGCCTTGTCGATACGCGGCTGGGTCCAGCGTGCGATCTTTTCCGGATCAAAACCGTCAAATTCCTCGCGCATCGTCTCGCGCTTGCGCAGGATCGTGATCCAGGACAGGCCGGCTTGCATCCCGTCGAGCTGGAGTTTCTCCCACAACGCGCGCGAATCATATTCGGGCACGCCCCATTCCTGGTCATGATAGGCGCGGTAGAGCGCGTCGTCGGATGGCGCCCAGGCGCAGGCGAGGTGATCACTCATCGCTCTTCCATACGCGCGAGCTCCGCTTCAAGCCAAGCCCGTTTCTCCAACCTGACCGGAGTTTCATGAAGTGTCGGTGTTTCGCCCGCCCGCTCTGCGGCGAGGAGGCGATCTGTGCGGACGAGCGCGAGCGCGCGCGTGCCCGAAACGCTCGTGACCACGCCGATCGGCAGCGGGGCCATGATTTCGTCCCCAGGCTGAACCGTCAGTCCATCTGGAAACTCGATCGACAGCGTGCGCTTGCGGATTTTTCCGCGGCGGTGCATCCGGCTCACGACTTCCTGACCAACAAAGCAGCCTTTATTCAGCGCCACTCCGCCCAGCACATCCATATTGATTTCGGCTGGGAACACAGCCGCGCTCCCGAAATCTGCGTCCTGCTCCGGGATCACACTCGCGATGCGATCGGCATGGTAGTCGGCGAACGCGTCCGGTTGCACGTCAGGCGCTGGCCCCTCGATCAGGGCGCGGGGACGGCCATCGCGATAGCGTGGATCCTGATAGGTGAAGGCGGCATTGTCGACAGACGATGCAGCCGGCCCCGTGCCCGCAACGACGTGAAGGTCCTGGCGAAGCTCAATCTCGACCTGGCTGCGCAAGCGGAACATTTTCAGACGCTTGGCAAGGTCTGCCGCATGCGCCCGGGCGACGTCAAGAAGCACCCCGTCCTGCGTCCGAAGGGCAAGATAGTCTGCGATAATCTTGCCTTGCGGTGTCAGCAGGGCGCCATAGCGGGTCTCGCCGCTCGACCAGTCCGTGGTCGCATTGGTGACGAGCCGTTCAAGGAGCGCGATTGTGTCGGGTCCCGGCAAGGAGATTACGGCGCGCTGCGGCAAGTAGGTGTAATCAGAATTCATGCTGGCGGATGTAAGCAGGGTGCACTGGCTTGTCATCCTGCGCCGCGAAAAAAGGGCTCTGTGTTCAACCAGCTCGTCTTCCCGCTTTGCCGCGTGCGCGGTTTTGGTGACAGCGCGAGAGGCTTCGGCCATATATGCGCTCTGGGAGTCGCGAATGGGAGCGCAAGGCGTTGAGCGAACGAAAAGGGCTGAACCGCAGGCTGTTCTGGCTGTATGAGGGGCATGGGCGCGCGCCATATAATTTTCGGCTGGCGCTGCTGACCTTTGATATTCTGACGATTGCCTATTTCCTTTGGGCGCCGTTTCGAGGCGATGGGGTTTCTCATCCTGCCGCGGATTATGCGATTGGCGCGATCATCGCGCTCGATCTGGCGGCGCGTTATTATATCGCTCGGCCGAAGATCAAATTCTGGAAGCGTTTTTATAACTGGGCGGACCTGATCGTTGCCATCTCCATGCTGGCACCGCTGTTTACGCAAAACCTCGCCTTCTTGCGCCTGCTGCGCGCGGTGCGGATCATTCGGGCCTTTACGCTGCTGAAGCGGCTGAAGGGTGTATCATCCTATCTCAAGCAGCATGAGAGAATTTTCGACCGCGTGACCAATCTGATCGTGTTCGTTTTCCTGATGGCGGGCCTGGTCTTCGTGCTGCAGAAAGACAGCAATCCCGGCATCGAGAACTATGTCGACGCGCTCTATTTCACCGTCACCAGCCTGACCACGACGGGCTATGGGGACATCTTGATGGAGGGCGTCTGGGGACGGCTGCTCGCGGTGGTTATCATGGTGCTGGGCCTGACACTGTTCCTGCGACTGTTGCGCGCGATCACCCTCCCCAGCGACAAGGTTGACTATATTTGCGAGGCGTGTGGTCTGACGCGGCATGATCCCGATGCGGTTCACTGCAAACATTGCGGTGAGCTATTGAAGATTGAAACACCCGGTCAAGGATAGGTGATGAGCGATTCCAGTCAGATCCCGTTTCGGGAAGTGCCCTACTTGCCGCAAAAGACGGTTGTCGACCACCGCGAAGACGGGACGATCCTGATCAATAACGGACAACCGCTAAAGGACTATCCACCGCACATGTTGTGGCCACTCCGCCATTGGGCGGAGCATGCCCCTGACCGGACCTGGCTGGCGCAGCGCGATCCCGTCGACCCGACCCGGGACGGCTGGCAGGAAATCACTTATTCTGAAGCGTGGGACCGCATCCGCGCCCTCGCGCAAGGATTCCTGAATACCGGGCCCGCGGCACCGATCATGATCCTGTCGCGCAACACGATCGACCATGCGCTGGTGATGTACGGTGCGATGCTGGCTGGATGCCCTGTCGTTCCGGTGACGCCTGCCTATGCTTTGCTGAGCCAGGATTTTGCCCGCCTCAACTATGTCGATGAGCTTGTGGAACCGGCTTATATCTATGTTGAAGATGGTTCGGAGTATCAACGCGGGCTCGACGGCATGAATGTCGGAAACCGGCTCGTTCTGTATTCGCGCAACGGTCCGACAGGATATGCGAGCCAGTCGCTGGATGATTTTGCCGTCGATGGTGGGAATTCGGTCAATGACGCCTATGATCAGCTGACATCAGAGACAGTCGCAAAATATATGCTGACCTCCGGATCCACCGGGGAACCGAAAGCCGTGATCAACACGCATGGGATGATCGCCGCCAATGCCAAGATGATCCGCTCCGTCTGGGATGAGGAACGCCTGGCGCAGGTCACCGGCGAGGTGCAGGTGATGTGTAACTTCCTGCCCTGGAGCCACACCTATGGTGCCAATGCGATTCTGCACAACATGACGGATTGGGGTGGAACGCTCTATCTCGACTGGGGCGCGCCGACGCCAGCACGTCTGCCCGAGATGATCCGCAACCTGAAAGAGGTCTCGACCACTCAGCATACAACCGTGCCTGCAGCCTGGGCGGCGCTCGCCACGGAGTTTGAGCGAGACGAAGCCCTCGCCAAGACTTTCTTCAAGCGGATCTGCCAGATGGCTTATGGCGGTGCCTCGATGGGCCAGGACATTTATGAGCGCATCCAGAAAGTTGCCGTGCGGATCACGGGCGAGCGTATTTCACTCTCTGCTGGCTATGGCGCGACGGAGACATCGCCGACCGCGAGCAATGTCCACTGGCCGAACGATACGATGGGCCTGATCGGGCTGCCTCTGCCAGGCAACACGTTCAAGCTCGTGCCGGCTGGCGAGAAACTGGAACTACGCGTCAAAGGCGTGAACGTGACCCCCGGCTATTACCGTAATGAAGAGAAGACCCGCGCCGCATTCGATGAGGAAGGGTTCTACCGCCTCGGCGATGCGGTCCGGTTCGTCGACCCGGAGGATCCAGATAAGGGGCTCGCCTTTGATGGACGCACCGCAGAAGAATTCAAGCTCGCCAACGGGACCTGGGTTTCTGCCGGCAAGCTGCGCGTGCAAGCCGTCGAGGCAGTGGACGGCGCGCTGGCCGATGCTGTGGTCTGTGGTCTCAATCGCGACGCGGTCTGCCTGCTCGGTTTCGTCAATGAGAGTTATTGCGAGCGCCTGATCGGCGAAAAACTGTCACTCGGCCAAATGATCGAGCACCCGAAAGTGGTGGATGCGGTACGGGCAGGGCTGCAGCGGCACAATACGCTTCACCCGAATGCCGCGAGCCGGATCTCGCGGGTCCTGCTGCAACCGACACAGCCGCAGGCAGACGCCGGCGAGATTACCGAAAAGGGCTATATTAACCAGAACAAAGCCCAGGCTTTGCGGCGCGCAGAGGTTGATCACTTGTACAGCGAAGAAGTATCGCCGCGCCTGATCGTCCTTTGATGTTTGAATACCTGTATTCCGGTGTCACCAATATGCACGACTTGAATTCGCGGCGTTCAGTTCAGATATTGGCGCAGCAAGATCATGAAAGCGTGCATCTTGCAGCCATATCCCCTTTGTGGCTTGTCTGCGGACCCTGACAGGACGATGAATCGCGCATGCGATTGATCGTCCTGTCTTGATTCAGGCCCTGTCTTTTCTGTAGCACCGCGAGTAACAACACGACTGACTCGACAGGATTGGAAATCACCATGGCTGACTCAAGCACAAAGACTCTCACCGGCGCACAGGCGCTGGTTTCGACGCTGGCCAATAATGGTGTCTCAGCCTGTTTCGCCAACCCCGGCACATCAGAGATGCATCTGGTCACCGCGCTGGACGGTGAGCCGAGAATTCGGTCGGTCCTCTGCCTGTTTGAAGGCGTAGCGACCGGCGCTGCGGATGGATATGCGCGCATTTCAGGAACGCCCGCGATGACCTTGCTGCACCTCGGCGCGGGATACATGAATGCCGGGGCGAACATACATAATGCTGGCCGGGCCAACACGCCGATGATCAATGTCATTGGAGACCACGCCGTGCCGCACCTTAGATATGACGCTCCGCTCACCTCCGATATTGTCGGGTTGGCTGGGCCGAACTCGCGCTGGATCAAATCGGCGAACAAGGTTGGCGATACGGGCGCGCTTGCGTCAGAAGCCTTCGCCGCGAGCTTTGGGCCGAAGCCGGGCCCGATTTCGCTCATCCTCCCGGCGGACAGCGCCTGGCTCGAAGGCGGCGTCGAGGGGGACGTGGTCACACCGCCCGCGCTTCGATCGGTCAGCCAAGCGCAAATCGACAGCGCCGCAGCAGCGATTGGCAAGGCCGAAAACCCGGTCCTGATCATCAATGGCACAGCTTTGTCGGAGCACGGACTGCAAGCGGCTGCGCGATTGAAGGCCGCGGGCATTCGCGTGCTCACCGATACATTCTACTGGAAGATGCGCCGCGGTGCGGGCGTCTTCGCGCCGGAGCGGATGCAGTATTTTGCTGAAGGCGCCATGGCCGACCTTGAAGGCAGCGACCTGATGCTGATCGCCGGAACGCAGCCACCGGTTGCTTTCTTTTCCTATCCCGGAAAACCGAGTCTGCTGGTGCCGGAGGGGTGCCAGGTCCTGAATCTGGGCGATGCCGGAACCAATAGCGCTGCGACGCTCGCCGCGCTTGCGGACGCGCTCGGGGCCAGCGACAGTGCGCCGGTTGAGGCATTGATTGTGCCTGATGCGCCGACCGGTGATCTGACGGCCCAGGCGGTCGGCCAGAGCCTCGCGCGGCATATGCCTGAAAATACCATTGTTTCCGATGATGGTGTTTCCAATGGCCTTATGTCCTATGTGCCGACCCAGAACGCGCGGCCGCATGACTGGATGATGTTGACCGGCGGCGCGATCGGTATGGGTATGCCTCTGGCACTGGGGGCATCACTGGCGGCACCTGAGCGCAAGACGATCTGCCTTTCGGGCGACGGCGCTGGCATGTACACCAATCAGGCGCTGTGGAGCATGGCCCGCGAGAACGCCGACGTGACGACGATTGTGTTCGTCAACCATTCCTACCGCATCCTCAATATCGAACTGTATCGCACCGGCGCGGGCAATCCCGGACCAACGGCCAAGGATATGTTGTCGATTGGAGGCCCGGACATCAATTGGGTGCAATTGTCGGAGAGTATGGGCGTTCCCGCCGTGGAAGCGACGACGGCCGAAGCATTTGATGCGGCCCTCGCCGAAGCGATTGCCGCGCCAGGTCCGCGCCTCATCGCGGCGGTCGTGCCGGGATAGGGCGTCGCATTATACCTAATGCGATGGACGCGAATTTTGCGCCTGTCCTGTCAAAACATCTCAAAAACCCGCCATTCCTTAACCGGTTGCCCAGCGCACGTTAACGAACTGCCGCTTTGGGCGGTTCAGCGTTAACCATACAGAAGACTCTGTCCGGCAATCTCACCCCTGTCGCCGAGGAATTGGAGACAGTGATGGTGGGTGTCTCGAGACCTGGAAAACCAGGGTCGAGCACCTCTCGAAACGAGAGAGGAAAAAGAAGATGCCTTATTCAGATATGGCAACCGATATTGCGCCGGAAACCGGGCTGGAAGCAGCCACGGCGACAGGCGAAGAGCTATACCGTGTGGGACTTGCCTATTCAGAGGGCGTGGATTGTGAGCAGGACCTGATCGCTGCGCACAAATGGTTCAACCTGGCTGTGCTCAAAGGCTATGACGAAGCAAAGATTTGCCGTCAGGAAATGGCCGACATGCTGGTCAAGGAAGATATCAAGTCTGCGCTGGCAGCGGCTCGCGCCTGGCTGCAACTCGCCAACTAATAGTCGGGCAAGCCTGTAAAGCTTGCAAACATATCCGTCCCTTCGAATTGCGGGGAAGGGCATGGGGAGCCGTCGCTTTCGGCTTCCGTGCGGCAGCTCAGTTCCGAGACATTGACGTGCAGCTCTGAACACGGCTGATCATACGGCCTGAACATGTTCATCTCGGCGTCCGTTCGGGCGACACCGCTATTTTCCGGATTGGCGAGATTGATGCCCGAGCCGGAAAGATTATTGCCGACTTGAAAGTTTGCGTTGGCAAATATGTACGCTTCGCTTGTGCGCATGGCGTAGTGAACGTTCGGATTGCACTTCCCCTCCTCGACGTCCGGGTTCGCTTCGAAACGCACAAGAAGCGTGCCTTCGTCAAGATCCGCATATGGATCTACGACTTCCGGTTCGCTCACACCGCATGCGGCCACAAGCGCCGTCGCCAGCGCGCCGGCTCCAATTTGCTTCTTCATTTTGTCGTCCCCACCAATTCCAGGATTTAGCTTTCGTTGTAGCGATAGCCGACGCCGTACAGCGTTTCGATCGCATCGAACTCCTTGTCGCTCTCGCGGAATTTCTTGCGCAGTCGCTTGATGTGACTGTCAATCGTACGGTCATCCACATAGATCTGGTCATCATAGGCCGCGTCCATCAGATTATCGCGCGACTTCACATAGCCCGGGCGCTGCGCCAGCGCTTGCAGGATCAGGAATTCGGTGACAGTCAGGCGCACCGGATGCCCATCCCAGGAGCAGGAATGACGGTTCGGGTCGAGCGTCAGACGCCCGCGCACAATCGGCTTGACGTCGCCATCTTCCGGCCCGCTGTCCGATGAGCGAGACCGGCGCAGGACCGCTTTCACCCGCTCCGACAGGAGCCGGTTCGAGCAAGGTTTACGGACAAAATCGTCGGCGCCAATATTGAAGCCGATCACTTCATCAATCTCTTCGTCCTTCGAGGTCAGGAAGATCACCGGCAGCTCCGATGTCTGGCGCAGACGCTTGAGCAGTTCCATGCCGTCCATCTTGGGCATCTTCACATCGAGGATGGCGAGATCCGGCGGACTGTCGGTCAGCGCGCCGAGCGCCGTCAGACCATCATGATAGGTGCGGACATTATAGCCTTCAGCTTCGAAGAAGATCTTCAGCGAGGCGACAATGTTCTCATCGTCATCTACGAGTGCAAGTGTGGTCATGGTCCAGCCCTTTGCTTTCAAACCCGATCGATAGGCACCGGGCCAAATTGTCGGCGGCTGTTGAACCATGGTTCGATGGCCACCGGAAGCCCCGGCTTGGTCGTTTCTGCACTGTTACGAGAATTTTAGGCGCAGATTTGCACCGAATGCGGCAATTTTGCGTTCGATTTCAGCGCTATGCGCGCAGCGGCTGCTCTTTGCGGGCCGGTTTTGGCGTCGGGGTTGAGCCATAGGTGATGCATTGGCGCTTACCCGCATCCTTGGCCTGATAAAGTGCCTTGTCCGCGAGGCTGAGCACCTTGCTCGGCGTGGAACCATGGTTTGGATACCGGGCATGACCGATCGAGGCAGAGATCCGCAAGACCGTCTTGTCCCACAGGTAGGGCCGGCTCAGGATCTCGATCAGGTATTCGGCATATTTGCGAATGCTGGCCAGGGTCCCGTCGACATTTTCGAGCAGGATGACAAACTCGTCTCCGCCAAGGCGGACGAGAAGATCTTCGTCATCGGTCACCTCGCGAAGTCGCTCCGAGAGCGCCTTGATCAGGTAGTCACCGGCATTGTGACCGAACGTGTCATTCACAGCTTTGAAGCCGTCGAGGTCAATCAAAAGGATGTCAAACGTCTCACCGGACTTCAACTCGTCGAACCGCTGCTGCAGGCGAATACGGTTACCGAGCCCGGAAAGGGCGTCGTGCGCAGCGAGGTGAGACTGGTATTCGACCAGATCCATCAGCTGGCGGTTCACTTTCTCGCTTTGCAGGACCAGCGTCACAGCGGCGCCGCCGCATCCGAGGATCGCCAGCACGATCATGAAAGACGACATCATCAGATCGGTTTCTGCAGAGATTGAAAAGGCTGGCAGGTAAGATCCGGCATAGCCGAGGCCCGAAATACCAAGCACGATCAGGAGGTTGAGGGCTGTAAACAAGATTGTGTCGCGAGCGCTCAGCAAGATCGCCGCAATGACCGGCAGGACAGGCAGGATCCCGACATGGTAGCCAGTGATGCCTCCTGAGAAGGCAATTTCGCCCCAGATCAGAGCCGCAAAGGCGAGCAGAAGAATCCGGACCATAGGTTGCGGACGCTCCGCAAACAGCGCGAATTTCAGCCCCAGGGCGCATATCGCGGCACCGACCACACCCGTGGCGATATTGAACAGACCTGTCGTGTCAAAGCCGAGCAGAACCACCTGCAGCACGGTGTACATCACCGTCATGACCAGGCCAAAACCGGCAACAAACACCACGCGTCGACGTTGGATGTCCTCCGTCGATAGGATGAAGCTGCCATCATCTTTGACCAGCTTGGTGCTGGGGGACATAGCGCTGAGTAGGGTAAAGAAACGTTTCAAATCGCAGGCCCTGGTTCTCCCGCGACCATAGGGTTGAGGCGATAACTTACGGTTGATTTATCCGTGAAATTTTATCGATTCTTGCTTGCTGATCAGAAATCATGGCGCTGTGACGAGACTTGACGATTTGAGGCGTCATCGCTAATGGCCGCCGCATGAAAACGAAATTGCATCACCATCATCAACAGACCTGACGCGCCCGACGAGGCGCGAACGATCTCGGTGCGCCTCACGTTTTCATAGCAATACCCCTTCATTGACGTGAATTCAGAGTGTCCACCGATCCGACCTTTGCCGGGTCGTCTAATGGTAGGACAACCGACTTTGACTCGGTCAATGCTGGTTCGATCCCAGCCCCGGCATCCAAAGCTTCACACCTGCAGCGGCTTCGTCTAGACGGACCGCGACCGATAAAAAGGCAACGCCATGGGCAAGACCAAACAGCCAAAACCGATTGATCTCGCGCGCAAACCGCGTGGCTTCCCGGACAAACGCGAGAATCTGATCCATGCCGAGCAGGCCATGATCGAAAAGATCACGGGCGTGTATCGGCGCTGGGGCTTTGAAGGGCTGGAAACTGGCGCATTCGAGTTTGCCGATGCTCTGGGCAAGTTCCTGCCGGATGATGATCGCCCAAATGCCGGAGTCTTTGCGCTGCAGGATGATGATGAGCAGTGGATGAGCTTGCGCTACGACCTGACCGCGCCGCTCGCCCGTTTTGCCGCGGAGAACTGGCAGACTTTGCCAAAACCATTTCGCCGCTATGCCGCAGGGCCGGTCTGGCGCAATGAGAAACCGGGACCCGGGCGCTTCCGGGAATTCCTGCAATGCGATGCGGATACAGTCGGCGCAGCGGGCGCGCATGCGGACGCTGAAATGATCGCCATGGCGGCCGAGGCGATGCGTGCAGCGGGGGCTTCTGAGGGCGAGTTCACGATCCGCGTCAATACACGCCGTCTGCTCAACGCCGTGCTCGAAAATGTCGGGGCCAGGAACGAGGCCGCACGTCTGACGATCCTGCGCGCGCTGGACAAGCTGGACAAATTCGGCAGCAGCGGTGTCGCTGACTTGCTAGGCGCTGGCCGAATGGATGAGAGCGGCGACTTCACCAAAGGCGCCGGACTGGATGCATCCGCTGTCAAACAGGTCCTCGCCTTCGCGGAAGCCGGACGCGACACCCGCAGCGAAACGCTGGAAGCGCTCGGCCAGGCGGTTGGAACCGGCGAGGAAGCGCGCGCCGGGCTTGCAGAGCTTGAGGCGATCGCGCGCGGCCTGCAGGCGCTCGGCGCATCGGAGGCTGATGTCATGATTGATCCATCGGTCGTGCGGGGCCTGGAATATTATACCGGTCCGGTGTTCGAGGCTGAGCTTCTGAAAGACACCGTCGACGAGGATGGCAATACGGTGCGGATCGGCTCGGTGGGTGGCGGCGGGCGATATGATGATCTCGTCGCTCGCTTCACAGGCGAGAAAATTCCCGCCACAGGATTCTCGGTCGGCGTCAGTCGCCTGGCCGCGGCTTTCTCGATCAGTGGGGCTATCGATGCGCTCAACGGACCGGTGGTCGTCCTGAACATGGACCGCGACGATCCTTCCGAGGCGTTGAAACTTGCGACCGAACTTCGTGCAGCAGGTATCCGCGCCGAAGCCTATATGGGCAGCTCCGGAATGCGGCCGCAGATGAAATATGCCGATCGCCGCGGCGCACCTGCGGTTATCATGGTTGGCACCGATGAGCTCGAAAAAGGCGTCGTGACCATCAAGGATCTGAAAGAGGGCGCGCGTCAGGCCGCCGCGATTGCCAGCAATCAGGAATATCGCGAATCGCGTCCTGGTCAGTTCGAGGCGCCGCGCGGCGAAATGATTGCCCGAATCCAGGCCATTCTGGAGGCCGACCAGTGAGCGTCTCAGATCTGATTTATTCGACCATCGCCCAGCGCGGCGGTGATCCGGTTGATGTTCCGGTGATCATTGATGCTGCCGTTCCGCTCGAACTTTCGGGCGAAGTCGTGCGCAGCCGAATCTGTACGTTTGCCGATGCCGACGGACGCGAATGGGCGCTGCGCCCGGACCTGACCCTGCCCGTGGCGCAGGCTGAAATCGAAGCGCGCGGCGGGGCTGATAGCGGCGAATCGATCCGGCGATATCGCGGCCCGGTTTTCCGCCTGCCCGCCCTCGCAGATGAGCCGGTTGAGTATGAACAGATAGGACTGGAGCGATTTGGCGCACCGCGGGGTGTCGACGAAGATGTCTGGTTGTTCGAGACTTTGGCGGAGGCTTGTCTCGCGGCTGGTCTCCAAACGGGGGAAACCGCGTTTGGAGACCTGTCCATTTTCCCGGTATTTGTCGATGCGCTCGGTCTGCCGGACGATGTCAGCGCCGGCCTGAAGCGCGCCTTTCGCCAGGAAGGGGGTGTCCGCGCATATCTTTCCGGTCACGCTGAAAGTCAGACCGGACTCTCGCATCGCCTGAAAGGGATGGACCGCGCAGAAATTGCATCATTCGTGGACGATATTTACGCCATGACGGGTCTGCAGCCAGTGGGCGAGCGCACCTCGGATGAGGTGGTTGAACGCCTGTTCCAGCGGGCGAGTGCCGCTGTCGGAACACATCTCTCATCTGAAGTCGATGGCTTCCTTTCAGAGCTTCTGTCGCTTGATCTGCCATTTCAGGACGCCCCGGCTGCGCTTACGGCGCTCGCCGCAAATGCCGGTCTGAAGGGCATGGACGGCGCGCTCGATACCTTCGCCTTGCGAACCGAACGCCTCGCAGGATCGGACTTTTCCGATCTGTTTGGAGACGCAAAATTCGCCACACGATTCGGACGGCGCTTCACCTATTATGATGGTTTTGTCTTCGAGATTGCGAATGGATCCTCGTCCGCAGACCAACAGCGACCGATCGCGGCAGGGGGGCGTTATGATTCGCTGTTGTCGGATCTCTCGGGCGGCGTCGTCACTGCCACTGCGATCGGCGGGATTGTGATTCCCCATCGCCTCGAGACTGTTGCGGGAGCCAGCTCATGAGCCGCCTATCAATTGCCATTCCGTCCAAAGGGCGGCTGAAGGAAAAGTCTGAAGAGTGGCTCGCGGCGAGTGGATTCACGCTGCGCCAGAAGGGCGGCGGGCGGGGCTATAGCGCCGAGCTTGAGGGGCTTTCTGATGTTGATGTGATGCTGCTCTCAGCGCGCGAGATTGCCACCGGACTGATCGAAGGACAGATCCATGTCGGTATCACGGGAGAAGACCTGCTGCATGATCTGTCAGGCGCAGCAGCGTCCGATTTCGACGTGCTGCACAGACTGGGCTTTGGCGGCGCCGACGTGATTGTCGCGGTTCCGGCGGCCTGGCTCGATGTTGACACCATGGCAGATCTGGAAGCGGCGGGGGCCTTGTTTCGCGAACGCCACGGACGCCGGATGCGGGTGGCGACAAAGTACCTGAACCTGACCCGGCGATTCTTCTCGGAGCGCGCGGTGGGGGAATACCGACTGGTCGAAAGCGCCGGGGCGACGGAAGCCGCGCCAGCGGCCGGATCTGCAGAAGTGATCGTGGACATCACATCGACCGGCGCGACATTGAAAGCCAACGGGCTGAAGATTTTGCAAGACGGCGTGATTCTAAAAAGTCAGGCGGCGCTCACGGCGTCGTTGAAAGCAGATTGGTCCGAGGCGACATTGGATCCGCTGCGGTGCTTACTCGATGGCGTCGCGGCGACCGCGCGCGCCAAGACTCTGGCGCGACTGGAGCTGTCGAACCCGGTCAGCGAAGCAGAAATGACCGCGCTCGGACTAAATTCGCTCGGTGATCGCACCGCTTTGTGCCCGTCTTCCAAAGCCCGAGACGCCGCCCAGCGCCTGGCGGCCGCCGGGGCAGGATCTGTTGCAATTACAACAGTGAGCCAGGTCTTTGACCCTGCAAACGCGGTGTTCGAAAAATTTGTTAAGCAAGTGTCATAAATCCCTTGACGACCTGCGACATTCTGGCGATACAGGGTCTGCAAGTTTCTGGGAGGAAACGCTGCAATCACTTTTCAAGGCGTGACCGAATGGTCGCGCCTTTTTCTTTTGTTCCGTTCCGGGACATTCAAAATTCATCCCCGCCAAAAAGAAACGACCCCCGATTGGGAGTCGCCAAGATGATTGGAGTGAGAATTATCAACCTAGCGACGCTCAGGGGGAGAGAGGGATTGAGAGAAACCGCCAAGTCATTTATTATTGAAAAACAATAACAGTTTATCGTTTTTCGTCAATGGCGAAATATGAAATTGTCACCTGAAACTTTTGTAAGGAAGATTTTTATGTGGATTGTTCCGCGCTTGGAATAATCGTGTCTCATTTGTAGCGCGATGCGTAAGGGCGTGCCCCAATCAGGCCATGTGTTGACTTTCGGTCAGAGGCTCGCCAAGCGTGCGCAAAAGGGCAATGCCAATAAAAATCAGACTCAGACAGGAGAATCTTATGTCCGATCCGCGTCAGCATATCATGCCGGTCTATCGTCCGCCTGAAGAGGC
Organism: Henriciella sp.; assembly: GCA_041984335.1. Classification (GTDB taxonomy): domain Bacteria; phylum Pseudomonadota; class Alphaproteobacteria; order Caulobacterales; family Hyphomonadaceae; genus Henriciella. The sequence continues at coordinate 585,791 of JBHIYI010000001.1, forward strand.
GTTTGAGCGCGGTGAGGGCGTGCGTCTGATCACCGAGGATGGTAAATCCTATCTCGATTTCGTCGCTGGAATCGCCGTGAGCGCGCTGGGTCATTCGCATCCCGCCATGGTCGGGGCGCTGCAGGATCAGGCGGCCAAGCTGTGGCACACATCGAATATGTTCCGCGTTCCAGCTGGCGAAGAGCTGGCGCGCAAGATGTGTGAACGCCTACCATTTGCGGAGCGGGTCTTCTTCACCAATTCCGGGACCGAGGCGATTGAATGCGCACTGAAAACGGCGCGGAAGTACCATTGGGCGAATGATGATGCTGATCGCTATGAGATTGTGACGTTCTCTGGCGCGTTTCACGGTCGCTCCCTCGGCGCGATCAATGCCGGGGGCAATCCAAAATATCTCGAAGGCTTCGGCCCGCCGCTTCCTGGCTTCACGCAAATTGAATTCGGCGACCACGACGCGCTCGATAAAGCTGTTACCGACAAGACCGCGGCCGTACTGGTTGAGCCGGTCCAGGGCGAAGGCGGCGTGCGCGCGATTCCAGAGACGTGTCTGACGGAGCTGCGCAAGCTGTGCAATGAGCGCGGCGCGCTCTTGATCTATGATGAAGTACAGTGCGGCATGGGACGGACCGGGCAGTTATTTGCGCATGAATGGGCAGAGAATGCCGAACCGGACATTATGTGCGTCGCCAAAGGCGTCGGCGGTGGCTTTCCATTCGGCGCCTGTCTGACGACGGAAGCAACTGGCAGCGTCATGCAGCCGGGCAGCCATGGGTCGACCTATGGCGGTAATCCGCTCGCCATGGCGGTCGGCAATGTCGTCTGGGACATTATCTCGGATGAGGATTTTCTGGCTCAGGTCCGGCGCGTAGCGGGGACTGTGGCGCAAGGACTGAAATCACTGGCCGACAGTCATCCCGACAAAGTGGCCGGCGTTACGGGCAAGGGATTGCTGGTTGGCTTGCAGCTCAAGGCGTTGCCGAAACCGGTTCAGAATGCCTGCCGCGAAAAAGGGCTGCTCGTCGGTGTGGCGGGGAACAATGTGCTGCGCCTGGCACCGCCGCTGATCATCGAAGATTCAGATGTCCGCGAAGCCGTCAGCGTGATGGACGCCGCGCTCGGCAGCTGGGAAATCGCCAGCTAGGTCATCCATCGATACAGCGTGATTCGGCGCGCGTCCTACCGAGTTGGATTGGGATTGGCGAAGAATAGTGGGATGATCAACCGCGACGTTTCCGGCGTGGTCCCAAACGCACGTCCGGCATCGTGCCAGAGATAGCCTCTGAACAGAGCCAGACGATTAAACTTCATGGGCACCATCTGGGTCTCTGTCCAGGCTTGCGGATCGTATATGTCCTTGGACAGGATTTCAGTCATTGCGGTCTCGGCATCGCTATAACCGGCCTTTTCCGCCATGCCGGGCCAGACTGGTGCCATGTCCCAGCCGGTTTTCTTGTGTCTGAAGAAATGCGTTCCGCCCTGACAATGCTCATCCAGTGTCAGATAGAGAATGCCGGACCAGTGAAAATTGTCGATATGAACCCGGGAATTGCTCTCGTCGCCAGCCGAGGCGAGGCGCGGTATTCCGTGCGAGGATCGCGGGCTCGGCACGGGAACCAGAGTTTCATGAACGATGCTGCCGATCAGCTTTTCGATCTCTGGAAACACGAGTGCTTTATCAGCATTCCGGCCGGGATAATTTACGCCTTCCGGCCGGGGCGGATAGGTCAGCGACAGTGCATGCCGACGGACCTCCATGGGATCGGGTAGAAAGTCATCAATGACAATCTGTGTCAGCTGCATCAGCGTTCTTTTGGATCGAGGGCGTCGCGCAGGCCGTCGCCGATAAAGTTCAGGCAGAGCAGCGTGATCATCATGGTCAGGGCCGGGGCAAGCAGCATCCATGGCTTGTCCTGCATCTCCTTGGCACCATCGGAAATCAGCACGCCGAGCGAGGTCAGCGGCTCGTTGACGCCGAGGCCGAGGAAGGACAGGAAGCTCTCTGCCAGGATCACGACGGGAATAGTCAGTGTGACATAGACCGCGACCGGGCCGACCACGTTCGGGATGATATGGCGGCGGATCGTCGTAAAGAACGGGACGCCTGTGGCCCGGGCCGCTTCGATGAATTCCATATTCTTCAAGGCCAGGGTCTGGCCGCGGACAATCCGGCTCATGGTCAGCCACTCCACCGCGCCGATGGCGGCAAAGATGAGGATGATGTTGCGTCCGAACACGGTGAGCAGCAGAATCACGAAGAAGATGAACGGCATCGCATAGAGCACGTCGACGAAACGCATCATGATATTGTCGACCCGTCCGCCGACAAAGCCAGCCACCGCGCCCCAGGTCACACCGATGATAAGCGACACGATTGTCGCCACCAGTCCGACGGCCAGCGAAATGCGCAGGCCAATCATCAACCGGGCGAGGCTGTCGCGGCCTTGGGTGTCGGTGCCAAGCAGGTGCAGGTTTTCCAATGTCGGGGCGAGTTCGACATTGTTGGAAATCGTCCGGTAATCGTGGACCCAGAAGAACGGGCCGAGCGCCGCAATGAAGACCATCAGCCCGAGCACCCACATGGACACAACGGCTGCCTTGTTCCGGAACAGCCGGGCGCGGGCATCATCCCATAGCGAACGCCCGCCTTGGATAGCAGTTTCAACGGCCTGCTTGCGGCCGGTCAGGTCCATCGTATCAGTCATACTTCACCTTTGGATCGAGCAGGGCGTATAGAATATCGGCGACCAGATTGAACAGAACGATAAGCGTCGCGTAGATGATCAGCGCGCCCATAACGAGTGTGTAGTCGCGGTTGATCGCGCCATCGACGAAATAGGATCCCATGCCGGGAAGGCCGAAAATCCGCTCGATCACGAGTGATCCGGTCATCACGCGCGCCATAGCCGGACCGACATAGGAGACCAACGGCAAAATCGCCGAAGGCAGTGCGTGCTTCAGCACCACATCTCGCTCAGACAAGCCCTTGGCGCGAGCGGTTCGAATGTGTCCGGAACGCATTGTTTCGATCACGCTGGCCCGCATCAGGCGTGAGATGATCGCAATCTGAGGCAACGCCAGCGTCACCACCGGCAGTGTCATATTATGGAAGCTCATCCCGATATTTGGATAGGTGCCGAGACCGCCAACGGCGAATACTCCGAAGGTCAGCGCGAAGATCAGGATCAGGACCGGGCCGGTCACAAATGTCGGGATCGAGATCCCGGCCATGGCAAAGCCCATGACCGAATAGTCGCCCGCTGTATTCTGGCGCAGGCCTGCAAAAATACCCATCGCCGTGCCGACAATGATGGCGAGCGTAATCGAGAGAAATCCGATGGCCAGGCTGATCGGCAGGCCGTCTGCGATCAGGTCATTCACGCTCTTGCCCAGGGTTTTCATGCTCGGCCCGAAATCGAGCTGCACGACGCCCCAGAGATAATCTGTATATTGCTGCCAGAGCGGCTTATCGAGCCCGAACTTGGCGTTCAGTGCGGCTTCTGTTGCGGCATTGAGTTTGCGTTCACCGTCAAAGGGGCCACCTGGCGCCATGCGCATCATGAAAAATGCGACTGTTATGATCACAAGCAGAGTCGGAATGGCGATCAGAAGGCGACGGCCCGTATAGGCCCAGGGAATGCGCGAGGCGATACGCTGTACGGCTGACACGGTTCCGGGACCCCACCATTATGTGCATTAGATTCAACACGAAGGGCTTGGCAGCCCCGTCAACACTTCCTACGTTCACGTCCTCAGAGGCAAAGTCAACGCCCATCTACACTGGAGCTCCTCCCATGGCCGATATCCGCAAAGTCACCGATGGATTCTCCGTTGCCCCACAAATTGATGAGGATGATGTGCAGGCCATTGCAGATGCCGGCTACAAGACATTGATTGCCAACCGTCCGGATGGAGAAGGCGGGATTGATCAGCCGCGCATGGGCGCCATTCGGGCCAAGGCGGAGGCTTTGGGGCTGACTTTTGTCGCCATTCCGTTCGCGGGCGCACCGACCCCGGATATTCTTGAACGATTCGGTAGCGCGCTGGCTGAGGCACCGGCACCGGTGCTCGCCTATTGCCGGACGGGGACGCGTTCGATCACCGCCTGGGCGCTGACGCATGGCGGGCAAGGCATGGGCGATGAAGTGGTCGATGCAGCAGCAGGCGCGGGCTATGATCTTTCCGCGCTCAGGCCACTCCTGTAACGCATGGCTCAATCAATTGTGAGCACTTATTCACTTCAAGTGACCAAAAGACCTTGCTAGCCTGTTCACAAAATGCGAGTTCACCATTAAAGGCCGCTGCGAAGGCTGAGGAGTAAAGTATGTCACGAAACTGGCTGACAGACTTTAAGTACGAAGACGGCGCCTGGCTCGTCAAAAAGACCGGACACCGCGTGCCTGCGACGCGCGAGCTGGCGAATGATATTTTCACCTGGCTGACATTTTACACGCTGGCACAGTCCTGGCGTAGCTGGCGGCGGATTAGCGGTCACAAGCGGCCGACGATTGCGTTCTATCCGGAAAAGCCGCGGCCCTGGTACTTCATCTGGCCTGTCATGCATGCGTCTGGCGCGAAGCTGATTTCCGATACCAGCATTGCCGATATCGTGTTTCAGTTCGATGATTCGACCGAAGCCGATCACACACCACCCAAGACCAAACCGGGCGCGAAACTGGTCAATTTTGACTGCACTGATATTTCCAAATCCAATGTCGCAGCGGCATTCGAACGGGCAGCCGGTTACAGCCTCGCCGTCGATCCGCGCACCTTCACCGGCACGATGGTCGAGAAATCCGAAAAGAATGCCTGCCATGATGGTCGCATCCTCGAAGGGCCGATCGAGCCGCAGGCTGACAAGACCTACCAGGTGCTTGTCGACAATGAGATTGAGGGCGGTCTGATCGAGGATTTGCGCTGCTGCATTTGCGGTGGTGCACCTGCAGTCGTTTTCCGCAAGCGGCGCCCGATTGGCCGCCGGTTCCTGAACGAGAATGCTGAAGTTTTGCTCGATACGCCGCAAAACTGCTACTCTGAAGATGAAATTCGCGTGATCTCACGATTTGCTGAAGAGATCGGTCTGGAATGGGGCGGGGTGGACGTGCTACGCGACAATGCGTCGGGCAAGATTTACATTGTCGACGCGAACAAAACGGATATGGGACCGCCCGTGGCGCTCAAGCTTGGCGACAAGCTGAAATCCACCCGCCGCATGGCCAAGGCCTTTGTCGCCGCGTTTGCGCCGAAACGTAAGTAGTTTGCCGGACTTGCGAAATCAGGGCAGGACGTCCCAGAAGAAGATCAGAAGAAACAAGACAGCAATCTCCCATGGCCATTCCCTTTGTGCGTGAAATTGAATTCGAATATGGAAAAGTGGAGCAGGTCTCCCCGCTGATCCGGCGTGTGATCGCCAACAATCCCGGACCGTTCACTTATGTTGGAACAGGTGTCTACATTATCGGACATGGCGAAGTTGCCGTGATTGATCCCGGCCCGCATGATGAAACCCATTTCGAGGCGCTCAAAGCGGCGCTCGAGGGGGAGACGGTAAAATACGTGCTCGTCTCTCACGGCCATTCGGATCACTCGCCTCTGGCCAAGCCGCTGGCGGACTGGGCGGGCTGTAAGGTCTATGCCAAGGGGTGCGGTGAGCCGACCGCCAAAGGCGAGCTTGGCAGCGAGGATGATGCGGGCTTTTCCCCGGATGAATGCACTTGCGATGGCGACCTGTTTGAAGGGCCGGGTTGGACGCTTGAGACGATAGAAACGCCCGGGCACACGACCAATCATCTTTGCTTTGCATTGAAAGAAGAAAATGCATGCCTGACCGGCGATCATATTATGGGCTGGTCAACGACCATCGTGGCGCCGCCGGATGGAAATATGGCGGACTATTTCGACAGCCTCGACAAGATCGAAGCGCGCGATTTCGACATTCTTTGGCCGACGCACGGGTCACCGATTGAGGGCAAGGCGTTCGTCAAGGAATTCATCCAGGCTTATCGCCAGCACCGCCAGGATCGCGAGGACGGCGTGATCGCCATGATGAAGGCGGGTGAGAGCTCGATCCCTGAAATGGTCAAGGCCATGTATGTCGGGCTTGAGGAGCGTTTATTCCCAGCCGCCTGCATGAGCCTGCTCGGCCATATGTTCAAGCTGATCGAAGAGGGCCGCGTCGCCGCGAGCGATGATCATCCCGTGGTCCAGAGCGCCTTCCGCCTGACCAAGGTCGACGCTTAGATCCATCCACATATTTGACGACCGCAGCCCTGACGCAAGTCAGGATCCATGGCTGCTGGGACCACCATCAGCCAGCCGCCATGGGTGCCAACTTGCGTTGGCAGAGCGGAAACGCAAACGCGTCAACACACCCGCGGCAACACTTGCGCACGTATCTGCGGTGATGCTCAGCCCAGTTAAGGCGCGCGGCGTCCGTCTGCGCGGTCTTCGAGTTCGATCATCAGGCCGTAGACGCGAGAAGAATTCGCGCCGAGATCGGATAGCCCGACGCGGCTGGTCGAGCGGATGTCGACCTCTGTCGTATTGTCGACAGACCGGATGCGCACGGCGATATCATCCTTGAACCCGAACCAGCCCGACGTGGCCGTGGCTTCGAGTTGAATGTCGCTGTCTGCAGCCACGTTTTCGGAGAGCGGTGAGACAAGGTCCCAGCCTTTCTTCCGCATGATCTGTTCGGCAACGCCGGCGACTTCGGATGGCGTAGCATCGAAATAGATGGTCTCCATTTTTGGATAGACAGTGCCTTTACCGGCTTCCTTGTTTTCCGCTTCTTCCTGAAGTTCAGAAACCAGTCGCCCCGCGGTTCCGGGCCATCTGGTTTCTGCATAGTCAGGGACCGTCGGCGCTTCGAGCACCGGATTGGTTTCGCCATCGGCGGTTCGGGCCGCCATAAGTGTGTCGCTAAACTGGATCGGATCGGCCCAGTCGGTCTGGATGTCATGCAGCGGCGGCAAGGCGGCGGCCTGCGCGCCCATACCTGCTAATCTGAACATCGTGAAGGCCGCGATCAGCGTCGCTCCGAGCGCGATAATGAAGGCCTGTTTGCGCGGCGCCTTGATCAGCGCGATGACTTGCGCAACGATCGAGATCGCAAGGGCCGCGAGCGCGATCTTTGGTCCGGTGCCAATCGTCATCTGGCCGAGACCCACCTGCCACGGCCACCAGCCCCACTTGGTTCCGAGCGCGGCGACCGCGAACCAGAGTACCGTGAATATCGCGGCGCAGAGCGCGAAGATCGCGACTTTCATGCGCCAGCCTGCGCTTGGGGTCTCGATGGCGTCGCTCATGGTGGGGCTCCTCTCTCCCGTTTCTGGCGAGATAGACCATTCTGGCGGTGATGGAAATATTTTGCGCAGACAGACCCTGATCAGGGCAGATCAGCGGCCTCGCCAAAGCCGGTATATTCGTAGGGTTCGACGCCAGGTGCCTGCAGGGCCTGATCATAAAGGACCCAGGCGCGAGTCTTTTCCGCATCATCGCAGGTGACCTGCACCCATTCCTGATCATCGGGGCCCTGTTCGAATTCCGTGCTGGCGGGCAGCGAGCCTTCATTCATTTCGTAGGACACGCCATCTTTTTCAGCGATGAAAAACCCTTCAGCGACATAGGATTTATATGTCAGTACATCCCCGGCCTTGAGTGCCAGCTGCTCCACACCGTCGCCGACAAATACTTCGAGACTGACATCCTCATTGATCGTGAACGTGGTCGGGTACGTCATGGCGACGAAGATCAGCTCATCGCTAATCATCCGATCAACGTTCCAGGGACTGTAGGTCGCCTTGTGCGGCAAGCCGCAATAGATGGGCGGATACTCGCCAAACGTGATTGTTTCATGCCCCATCACGGTCGTGCCTTCCTGGGTGACAGCGAAGCCGTTCGGATACTCGCCTGACCAGTAGAGCTGCATTTCCCAGCCTTCGGGATAGCCGACGGTCTGAATATCCTCCGGCTCGGAGAGGATATTGGTGAGGTCGGTCTCTGCATCCGTGCCCAGCTCGGCGGCGGCGTCTGCATCGGTTTGCGGTGCGATGTCATCGGTTTCTGCCGGGGCAGGGTCAGACGGGTTGCAGGCGGTCAAAGCCAGACTTGCGGCCAGTGCCGTTGCGGACCATCGGATCATCGCTCTCTCCCTCTTGCCATCTATCGCTGTGCCGGGACTCGATTGTTTCTGTCAAATGTGGCGCTGATGGCTTGGCTTTTTTAGCGTTTTCGTGTGGAAGGAGCGCTTCGAATTCACTAAGGCTCTGCCATGACCCATCCTGTTGTCCGTTTCGCCCCGTCTCCGACCGGGAACCTGCATGTCGGAAATGTCCGCACCGCACTGATCAACTGGCTGTTCGCGAAAGGCCAGGGCGGCACGTTCATTCTAAGGATTGACGACACAGACACTGAGCGCTCCACCGCGGCGTATGAGCAGGGTATTCGCGACGATCTGACCTGGCTGGGCCTCAGCTGGGACAAGACTTTCAAGCAATCTGAGCGGTTTGATCAGTATGACGCGGCTGCCGACAAGCTGCGCGACATGGGCCTGCTCTATGCCTGCTACGAAACTGCGGATGAGCTGGACCGCCAGCGCAAATTGCAGCGCGCCCGCGGCAAGCCGCCAATCTATAATCGCGCCGGGCTCTCACTCACCGATGAGGAAAAGGCGGCCTATGAAGCCGAAGGCCGCAAGCCGCACTGGCGCTTCAAGCTGAGCGGCGAGCGGATCGTCTGGAACGATCTGGTGCGCGGCGAACAGGCGATTGATACAAGTTCACTCTCCGACCCGGTCCTGATCCGTGCCGATGGCTCGTATCTCTACACGTTGCCGAGCTGCGTCGATGATATCGAAGCGGGCATCACGCACGTGGTGCGCGGTGAGGATCATGTCACCAATTCCGGGGCTCAGATCGAGATTTTCAAGGCGCTTGGCGGCACTGCGCCCGGCATGGCGCACACGCCGCTGCTGGTTGGGGCAGATGGGGCCAGTCTTTCCAAGCGGCTCGGCTCGCTCGGCATGGGTGAGTTGCGTAACCAGGGGATCGAGCCTCTGGCAATCTGCTCTCTGCTTGCCAAGTTGGGCACCAGTGACAATGTCGAGATCCGCGAGTCGCTGGCGCAACTCGCCGAAGAATTCGCCTTCGACAAGATCGGCCGCGCACCGGCCCGTTTTGACGAGGCGGAGCTGCGCAGCCTGAACGCCGCGATCACGCACAATATGACGTTTGAGGACGCGAAGGCGCGCCTCGCCGCGATTGACCCCAAAGCCGCGAATGAAGCTTTCTGGGAACTCGTCAAAGAGAATTGCGAAACCGTGGAAGACGCCGCACGCTTTGTACCGGTCGCGTTCGGCGACATTGACCCCATCATTGACGATGAAGACCGCGCATTCATTGCCGAAGCTGCGAACCTGTTCCCGGATGGCGAGATCACGGCAGAGACCTGGGGGGCGTGGACGTCAGCCCTCAAAGAGCAGACGGGGCGCAAAGGCAAAGGCCTGTTCATGCCGCTTCGCAAAGCGCTGACCGGCATGGAGCGCGGCCCAAGCGTCGGCGACATGCTCGTCCTGATGGGACGCGAGCGGGCCATCGCCCGGCTGAGCTAGTCAGACGCTTTCGTCACCAAGTTTGACGACGCGGTCGCAAAGCGCCTGGATCGAGGCTTCGGGCGTCTGCTCGTGAACCAGAGCCGCGCGAAACTCCTCCGGCGTGAACTTGCCGTCGATGATATGGTCCATCAGCTCGAAGAAGGGGGCCCAGAACCCGTCTTCGTCGAGAAAGGCCATCGGCTTGGCATGCAGGCCAAGCCGGGCCCAGCTAAGCATTTCAACCGCCTCTTCAAGCGTACCGATGCCGCCCGGCAGGACGATAAAGGCGTCGCTCTCGTCAAACATGCGCTGTTTGCGCGTGTGCATGTCGTCGACAATCTCATGCGGGACGTCTTCGAAGATGCGCTCCTTCTGCAGCAGGAAACGCGGCATGATGCCGAGGACTTCGCCGCCGTCTGAATGCACCGCGCGCGCGCAGGCTCCCATCAGGCCGACGCCGCCGCCGCCATAGACCAGGCGAATATTCTTCTGTGCCAGCGTTCGCCCAAGATCCTGCGCCAGACGCAGATAGTCCGGCTTCACGTCATTCGACGAGCCACAATACACACAAACAGACTTCAACCTTGTCATTCACCTTGCCTCTGATTCAAACCGGACGAGCCTTAAAGGGTTTTCTCGGCGAAAACCAGATGAAAGCTGTCCCGGGATCGCGATTTTCGCCGCTGGATCGCAGCGCTCAAAATACCTGTGATATTTCTGCGACTGATTTGCATTATCGGTCTAGTTGCGATTGATTTTCATTTACGACTCCTCTAAGCGGGCTCATCAGCTTAATTCAGGTAGTACCCATAATGACCCATTTCTCCTCCCAGTTGTTCAGCTCTGCCGCGCTCGCCCTCTTGCTTGCAGCGCCTTTGGCCGCTGCAGAATCTCCAGATGATGAGGTTTATGTGCAGGACCAGATCGTGGTTGTGGGGAGCTATCTCTATGCCGATCAGGTCAATGCTCTGAAATCGCCGACGCCGATCATCGATGTTCCGCAAAGCTTGAGCATCGTCACTGCGGACCAGATTCTGCAGCAGGGCTTTGACAGCATTGGCGACATCATAAACTACACGCCGGGCGTGAGCACCTCACAGGGTGAAGGTCACCGCGATGCCGTTGTGTTCCGGGGCGTGCGGTCCACCGCGGATTTCTTTATCGATGGCGTGCGCGACGATGTTCAATATTACCGTCCGCTCTACAATCTGGAGCAGGTCGAAATCCTGCGTGGTCCGAATGCGCTTCTGTTTGGGCGCGGCGGCACGGGCGGCATCCTCAACCGTGTGACCAAGAAGGGCGTCCTGGGCGAGCGTTTTAGCGGCTATCAGGCGAGCCTTGATTCCTTCGGCGGATTTGGCGCCCAGATCGACAGCAATTTCGAGATGACCAACACGTCCGCGTTCCGCATCAATGCGATGTATGAGAGCCTCGAAAACCACCGGGACTTCTATGATGGTGAGCGGATCGGCATCAATCCAACCGCGCGGTTCGAGCTGAGCCCGGCCACGACGCTCGATCTGTCCTATGAATATGCAGATCATGAACGCTTTATCGATCGGGGCATCCCAACTGGCGCCAATGGAGAACCGGTTGAGGCGTTTGAGGATATCGTCTTTGGCGACGCGGATCTGAATACGACCGAGCTTGAAGCGCATATTCTGCGCGCGCTGGTGCAGCATAAATTCTCTGACACGCTGAAAGGCCGCTTCAGCGCTTTCTATGGCGACTATGACAAGCTCTATAATAATTTCTACGCGGCGAGCTTTGATCCGGTGACAAGCATTGTCGGCATTGATGGCTATGTCGATACAACCCAGCGCCAGAACCTTATCCTCTCCGGTGATCTGATTGGTGAGTTCAAGACAGGTCGCTTCGGCCATACCGTCGTGACAGGCGTGGAATATATCGACACCAGCAATGACAATGATCGCTTCAACCCGGTCTGGAGCGGGTCGAACGACGATGTCGAGTTCTTCAACGTCATGCGCCCGCTGAGCTTTAGCGGGGGCAGCGGCATCAATGCGAGCGGCAATGCCACCACGCTCGCTTATTCAGACCTGAACGATGACACCGAAGCGAGCGTGGAAGTGTTCTCAGCCTATGTTCAGGACGAGATCGAAATCTCCGAACATCTGGATATTATCATCGGTGCCCGGTTTGATAGCTTCGACATTTCGGTCGACAATCTCGACCCGTCGGCCGCGCCCGCCGATCGCACGCGCAGTCGTACGGATGAGGAAATCTCTCCGCGCTTCGGTCTCGTCTACAAGCCGATGGAGAACGTTTCCATCTATGGTAGCTACTCGGAATCCTTCCTGCCGCGCTCGGGCGAGCAATTTGCCAATATAAACGGCGACAATAATGCGCTCGATCCGAATACGTTCTCAAATCTCGAAGCGGGTGTGAAATGGGATTTCCAGCCCGGCGTGAGCTTTACCGCTGCAATTTTCGAGATCGAGCAAAGCTCGCCCCAGGTTGCCGACAATGATCCAGGAACCCTCGACGTGATCGATACCGAGATTACCGGATTCGAGCTTCAGTTGCAGGGCCAGCTTACGGAGCGCTGGTACATTTCAGGCGGTTACAGCTACCTTGACGGCGAACAGGTTGACCGGTCGGGCCCAACCGGGCTGCGCCCGCGCGAACTGCCTGAGACGATGGTCTCGCTCTGGAACAGCTTCCAGGTCACGGACCGGTTTGGCCTCGGCCTTGGCCTGACCTATCAGGACGAGAGTTTCATCAATAATAGCAATAGCGCGGTTCTGCCGAGCTATACGCGCGTGGATGCCGCGGCGTTTTACGATATTTCCGAGGATCTGCGCATTCAGCTCAATGTCGAGAACCTGACCGACGAGCTGTACTTCCCGAACGCGCACAGCACCCATCAGGCGACGGTCGGCGCGCCGCTGAATGCAAGGGTGACGATTAGCGGACGCTTTTAGACCCTTACCGATTTCCTCCCAATCGCAAGCCTGAACACAGGCTGCGAGACTTGTAAAAGCCGCCTTCGGGCGGCTTTTCTTTTTCTGCTCAGGGCTGTTCATCTCGCCATGCGTGCCCCATATGGCGCCCTATGACTGCGCACGTTCACACCACCACCGATCCGGACAAGATTGAAAGCGCCGATGGCGGCATCGGCGTCTCCATCGGGCGCATCCTGAAGCTTCTGGCGCGGCCCGAACTCAGCAAATGGCGCCCGGTCATGGTATTGGCTATCCTGCTGACACTTGCGGCAGCGGTCCTGGAAGTCGCTGCCCCGATCATGATCGGGGTCGGCGTGAACAAGCTTGTCAGCAATGAGCAAGGACTAGTTGCAGGCTTTGGGCCGGCAGCGACGTGGGTTGCGGGTGCGTTGGCGGTCATGTTCGCCGCACGTGCGATGCCGCAACTACGCGATTGGCTATTTTCACCAGTGAGTCAGGATGCGCAGCGCATCGCTTGTGTGGATGCGTTCGGGCATGCGCAAAGCCTGTCACTTGGATTTCATCAGACGCGCCGGACTGGCGCGCTCAATCGCGTAATCGAACGCGGGGCTGGTGCGATCGACTACCTGATCCGTTTTCTTGCTTTCAACATTGGCCCCACATTCGTTCGTCTCATCTTAGCGGCGATTGCGCTTGCGGTCGCCTATGACCCGTGGCTTGGACTCATCGCCGTCGCAACAGTCGTGATTTACGCCATTTCCACTATAATGATTACGGAATGGCGCGTTCGGCAGAGACGCCGAATGAACGTGGCAGATACTAAGTTTCGAGGGATCGCCGTCGATATTCTTACAAATTTCGAAACGGTGAAATCGTTCGCCGCCGAGCGGCGGGAGACCAGTCGCTTTAATGACGCGATGCGCAATTACAATCATCATTATGTTGAGACGGCTCGAAGCATGTACGTCCTCAACGCGACGCAGGCCTTCGTGATGATGTTTGGAATGGCGGTTGCGCTGATTCTTTCCGCATGGAATGTGACCCAATCGCGCATGGAGGTCGGCGACGTGATGGCGGTTCAAATGCTGTTTGCGTCACTCTATGCACCGCTCAACATTCTTGGCTGGGCCTGGCGCGAGATCAAACAGGGCGCGGTCGATCTGGAGAAACTCTACGGCTTGCTCGGCATGAAGCCAGAAGTGGCGGACAAGAAAGGCGCGAAGGCGCTCACAAATGTCAAAGGCGACGTTGTCTTCGACAAGGTCAGTTTCACCCACGATGCCCGCACGGTGGGCGTGAAGGATGTCAGTTTCGAACTGGCTGCGGGAAAGAAGATCGCCTTTGTCGGCACCTCGGGTGCAGGCAAGTCCACGCTGCTCAAGCTGCTCTTCCGCTTCTATGATGTGCTTGGCGGGCGGGTGCTGATTGATGGTCAGGACGTGCGCGACGTGACGCAGGAAAGTCTGCGCCAGTCGCTCGGTCTCGTGCCGCAGGACGTTGTCCTGTTTAATGAGACGATCAAATCCAACATCGCCTATGCCAAGCCTGATGCCAGCCTTGACGAGCTGCGCAATGCCGCGCGACGGGCCCAGTTGCTCGACTTTATCGAGGCCTTGCCGGAAGGCTGGGACACACGCGTCGGCGAACGCGGCCTGAAACTCTCCGGCGGCGAGAAGCAGCGCGTCGGCATCGCGCGGGTCATCCTCGCCGATCCTGCCATCCTCGTTCTGGACGAGGCCACCTCAGCGCTCGACAGTGCCACCGAGGCGGCGGTTCAGGACGCGCTCGACGAGGCCTCAAAAGGCCGTACAACGCTGATGGTCGCGCACCGCCTGTCGACTGTGCAGAACGCGGACGAGATTGTCGTTTTGAAAGCGGGGCAGGTGATCGAGCGCGGAACGCATGATGCGCTCTTGGCAGCTGACGGCGAATATGCCGATATGTGGGCGCGCCAGGCCAAGCGTGACGCGCTGACTGTCGCTGCAGCCGAATAGGAGACCGTTCGCCATGTCAGACGAAGATTTCAGCCGAAAAAGCTTCCCCTGGTTGCGAGCCGGGTTTGATCTGGAAGGCTATGTGGGGGCGCTCGCCGCATGGCTGGTCGGGATCCTGATGGGGATCGTCTGGGGACCGCTCTTCTGGCTCGGCTTTTTCGCCGCCATCATTATTCTGTTTGCCACCCGCACGGCGGAGCGAACCTCTCCGGAGGGCGAGGGACTGATCACTGCGCCGACAGACGGCCTGGTGGTCTCGGTCGGCGGTGCCACCCCGCCGGATGAGTTGCGCCTTAGCGGCGGTGACTGGACCCGCATCCGGGTTGCAGTCGGCCCAACCAAGACCAATGGCATTCACGCGCCGATGGATGGCGCGATCGATCATGTCATTCTCGAAACCGGCGACCCGGCGGCGTTTGCAGCGATGAAGCCGGACCGTCCGGGCCTGGCGGTCGCTTATGTCTCTCTGGAAAGTGGCGCGCGCGCGGTCGGTATGCGTTTCGCCACCGGCGGACTGGGGCCGCGTCTGGAGATTGCCAATGAGTCGGGTGACGCGGTGCGCCTTGGACGCAATATTGGCACGCTGCGTCTTGGCGGCTGGTGCGATCTCTACGTGCCCGGCAGTGTCAGCGTTCTGCCGCGGGTCGGTCAGACCCTGATCTGCGCGGAGACGATTATCGGCCGGTTCGGCGATGCGGAACCCGACCTGTTCGAGCGCGATGTCGAAACCGAGACCCCTGCGCCGAGCGAGGAGGACCCTGAAACGGAAGAGCCCCCGCAGGATGAACCGGTCGAGGCCGAACTGGTTATCGATGAAGACGATGAGCTGACGCTGGAAGAACTTGCCGGCGACGAGCCGCAGGAGAGCGAGGCGGAAGATGAGGACGTCTCCGAAATGTTCGCCCGCCTGCGCAAGGAAGCCAAGAAAATCCAAGATGATGAATAGCGGCACGTGACTGCGCCGCGTTCATTGACCTTTAATCCATTCCCCTGCATGTGGCGCAGGTCGAAGCGCGATTATCCGCGCATGAAGCCAGCAGCGTGAATCGCCGTTTGCCCTGATGCAAGCTTGAGCCGGTTTCTTCAGACACACAGTTTCTCAAACGCCCTCATTCGCGCAGGCCGTTCCCGACCACACCCCGTTTTGGGGAGCGCGCGTCCGGAGTCGCTCATGCGGCCCGCGCGCATAATGAAAGATTTTTCGTGACCACATTTACTGAAATGGATCTGCACAAGCAGGTCCTCAAAGCTGTCACAGCTGAAGGGTATGATACGCCCACCCCTATACAAGCCCAGGCGATACCCCACCTTCTCGAAGGCCGAGATATGCTCGGAATTGCACAAACCGGAACCGGCAAGACGGCCGCGTTCGCGCTGCCAACTCTGGATTTTCTGCTCGACGAGCCGGAACATCGCAAACCCAAGCATACGCGTGTTCTGGTCCTCGCACCGACACGCGAACTGGCAAGCCAGATCGCGGACAGTTTCCGCACCTATTCCAAATATATGGACTGTGTGACGCAAACCGTCTTTGGCGGTGTGAAGATCAATCGGCAGATCCGTGATCTCCAGAAAGGCTGCCACGTTCTGGTGGCAACGCCGGGGCGCTTGCTCGATCTGATGAGCCAGGACGCCGTTCGACTGCGTGATGTCGAGGTCCTGATCCTCGATGAGGCGGACCAGATGCTCGATATGGGCTTCATCCACGATTTGAAGAAAATCATCGCGGAGGTACCGGACGACCGGCAGACGCTCCTGTTTTCAGCGACCATGCCGAAGCTGATTGAGGATCTTGCGGGCAAATATCTTGATGACCCTGTCCGCGTGTCCGTCGCTCCGGAGAGCACCACCGCCGAACGCGTGACCCAGGGTGTTCTCCACGTGCCGAACAATCACAAGCTGCCGCTGCTCGATAAATTGCTGGACGATCCGAGCATTGATCGCGCGCTGGTCTTCACCCGGACCAAGCACGGCGCTGACAAGGTCGTTCGTAAACTGATGGCGAAAGGCCACAAGGCACTGGCCATTCATGGCAACAAATCCCAGTCGCAGCGGCTCAAGGCATTGAACGCGTTCAAGGACGGGGACTGCCGGATTCTCATCGCGACAGATATCGCAGCGCGCGGGATAGACATTGATGGCATCAGCCACGTCATCAATTTCGAGATGCCGAATGTCGCTGAGCAATATGTCCACCGCATTGGTCGCACGGCGCGGGCCGGGCGCGAGGGCGTATCGATTTCGCTGGTGGCTGAAGATGAGCTCTATTATCTGCGCGAAGTCGAAAAGATCACGCGAATTGAAGTCGAAGTGCTGCCGACACCGGACGGCTGCGAGGATTTCATCTTGCCGACGCCAGATCCCTCTGTGCGCGTGCGCAAACCCAAGGGGCCCTCGCGGCGCTCTGGCAAACCTTCTCATAGCGGTTCGCGGCGTAATCGCCCGGAAGGCGTCTCCAAGTCGAAACAGCGATCGCGAAAGCGCCCGGGCAAGAACCAGCGCCGCCGGGATCGTGAAAAGGTCTCGGCTTAGCCGTCCTCGAATCGGACCGCCGCGAAGCGCATTGCCAACGAATGTAGGCATCCATGGCGGCTGGCTGAGTCTGTCCCCGGCCGCCATGGGTCCTGACTTTCGTCAGGAATACGGCGCGTCGGGCGGGCATTAATTACCGCAGATGCCTGCGCAGGGGTTTGCGACGCAAAACTAATCTTCCTCAGGTCCGGAATTCATCCAGGTGAAAACAGGCTTCAACGGCACCGCCCAGCCGATTCCAGCGACGACAAAAAACAACAGGCTCGCCCATTTTGGTGCAGTCGCGAGCTGCGTGCCGATGGTTCCGGCACCCCAGATCCAGAGCCCCAGGAAAAGCATCACAACAATGCTGGCGATCAGACGTCTTCGAGACCTTGGCATGAACTGCTTTTTCCTGTTCCTGCGACCGTGTGGCCGGTTGCTGTTCGCGATCAGAACTTCAAATAGAGCGCATTATGCCTGACGCAATCTCTCCTGTTGCCGCACGCTGGATTCGCCGCTGGCTGATCCTGATTGGATTGATGGTCTATGCGATGATCCTGATCGGCGGCGCGACGCGTCTCACGGACTCGGGCCTTTCGATCACCGAGTGGGATCCGATCAAGGGCGCGCTGCCACCTTTTGGTGAGGCGGGCTGGCTGACCGAGTTCGAGAAGTACAAGCAAACGGCCGAATTCCAGCAACAGAACTACAATATGACCCTCGCTGAATTCCAATACATCTATTGGTGGGAATGGGGTCACAGACTGTTCGGACGGCTGATCGGTCTCGTCGCCATTGCAGGCTTCATCTGGTTTGCCGCAAAGCGCTGGTTATCGCGCAAATGGGTCGTTCGGCTGCTCATCCTGATCGCGCTGGGCGGATTGCAGGGCTTTATCGGCTGGTGGATGGTCGCCAGCGGGATTGGCGAGACGGATCGCCTCGATGTCGCGCCGTATCGCCTGATGACGCATTTCGGACTGGCGCTGCTGATCATCGCGGTAACGGCCTGGTACTGGCTCGATCTTGGTGAGCAACAGCGTGAAGAGACGCCTCAGCGGTTGCGGGTCGTGGCGCTTGCGCTACTGATCCTGACCAGCATTCAGATGCTGAGCGGCGCGCTTGTTGCGGGCCTCGATGCCGGACGGACCTATACAGACTGGCCGCTAATGGCAGGTGAGTTGATCCCGTCGCACTATATTGATGAGCGGCTCGGTCTCCGCAGCCTGTTCGAGGGCCGCGCGACCACTCAGTTCAATCATCGCTTTTTTGCTTATACATTGTGGGCCATGGCGCTGCTTGGGGCGTTCCTCGCGCGCCGGTCGATACTGGCCAAAGGGTACTATCTGGTTGCTGCGCTGGTATCGGCGCAGGCCATTTGGGGGATTATTACCCTGATGAACGCCGCCCCGCTTCCCGTGGCCCTGGTCCATCAGGGGCTCGGAGTGATTGTCATGCTGAGCGCGGTCTGGCTCGTGTGGATCACTCGGACGGAGCGTAGCCGAAAGGCTCCTGCGTAACCTTGCTCGGATCGATATATGTCACCGTGTGCGCGCCGCTCTCATTCTCGCCGCCAATGACGATCAATCCGCCCGGATATCCGCCGCCGCGCGCGTCGCCTGTTGCGGCCATGGTGACAGGCTGAGCCGGTGGGCGCACGCTGATGCCGTCGCTGACGGTGAAATTGTAGACGTCGCCTGAATCATTGCTCAGGGAATATCCGCCAAGATCATCGAGAATGAACCGATAGGTCTTGTTTCTGTGCTTGACTTCCGCTGCCGCCAGAACCGGATCGGTATAGACGAGCGCGTCTGCTTCCGAGAGGACACACGCCGTAATATCGCGCGCGGCCGGGATAGGCTCGTTCAGGAGCAGAATGAGATCCGCCCCCGCCTCGACAATCCGTCCTGTGTGCAGCTGCCGGCGCTCACCTTGCGTCCAGAAGCCAACGCGCATTACACCGTCGCTATCGGTAACAGGGCCAGCGCTGCAAATCCCTTCGATCAGGTCATCGGTCCCGGCATCAAGCGGATAGGGCAGCGGGGCTGTGAGCTCTCCACCATGGATATAGAGCGATAGATCGCCATCGCTTGTGATCCCGGGAAAGACGGTGACAGGCGTGTCCTGCAGCAGCATGTACCGGCCATCAGCGACCAGCGACACGCCGATATCCGCCTTGTCGGTGACTCGTTCGCCTTCAAAATCGAGGAATTGCAGGCCGCCATCCTCATAGGCGACCGCGACCGTCGAGCCGACCGCCCCTGCCAGGGCAATGCTGTTGATCGGAGATTCAAGGTCTTTTGTCTGCCACACGGCGGGCAGAACCAGGCCGTCCGGTTCTGCGGAGTCTGCCGATGCTGCGGGCGAGTCCGCGGACTCGGTCGGAGCCGTGTCTCCCCCCGGGTTACAAGCGGTAACAAGGAAAAGCAGGGCGAGCGCGGAAGGCGCGTTGACAAGGCGTTTCGCGGCGCGTAGATGCGGGCGCTTGAACATTATCCAATAACTCCGAATGAGAGGCTCCGGCGGAGCAATGAAAACTTATAACGCACCTGCCGACGTTGAGAACAAATGGATCGTCATCGACGCGACCGATGTCGTGGTGGGTCGTCTTGCTTCCTACGTCGCTAAACGTCTGCGTGGCAAGCACCGCGCTGACTTCACGCCTCACATTGACACAGGCGACTTCGTTGTCGTGGTCAATGCCGAGAAAGCGAAATTCACCGGCAACAAACTGGCCGACAAAGTCTATTACCGTCACACCGGTCACCCGGGTGGTATTAAAGAGACGACTGCGGGCAAGATCATGTCCGGTCGGTTCCCAGAGCGCGCCATTGAAATGGCTGTTAAGCGCATGATGCCAAAAGAAAGCACGCTGGCCCGCAAGCAGTTCTCGAAACTGCGTGTCTATGCTGGCGCAGAGCACCCGCACGAGGCGCAAGCCCCGGAAGCGGTCGACTTTGCTGCGATGAACACCAAGAACACGAAGGTCGCTTAAAGATGGCTGAAACTGCACAATCCCTCGAAGACCTGAAAAACGTCACCGACGGCGAAGGCGCTGCCGAGGTCGCGCCGATCACGGCCGAGCCAAAGATTGACGAGCATGGTCGCTCTTACGGCACAGGTCGCCGCAAGTCTGCGACGGCGCGCGTCTGGCTGAAGCCTGGATCTGGCAAGATCACCATCAATGGCAAAGACCAGGACGAGTATTTCGCTCGCCCGGTCCTGCGCATGGTGCTTGAGCAGCCGCTGGTCGAAGCTGATCGCCGCACGCAATATGACGTCATCGCGACTGTCAAAGGCTCTGGCCTGTCTGGTCAGGCTGGCGCTGTACGTCACGGCATCGCACGCGCGCTGGTCAATTTTGAGCCAGAGCTTCGCCGCACGCTGAAGCCATTCGGCTTCCTGACACGTGACCCGCGCGTTGTTGAGCGTAAGAAGTATGGCCGCGCGAAAGCCCGCCGTAGCTTCCAATTCTCCAAGCGCTAAGCGTTACGGTTTATTCGAACACGTGATAAAGGCGCTCCAGCGGGGCGCCTTTTTCGTATCTGGAACAAGGGTTTGACCATGAGTGATGAGACAAAGCTGAAAGCCGCCGTGCTAGGGGCGTCAGGCTATACCGGCGCAGAGACGGTCCGACTACTGGCCGGCCATCCACGTGTCGAAGCGGTCGCCGCAACCGGCCATAGCCTTGCTGGCAAGCAGCTTTCGGATATCTTCCCTCACCTCGCTGGCGCTGAAGACCTGCCAGTGGTGAAGGCGGAAGATGTTGACTGGTCTGAAATAGATGTCGCGTTTGGCTGTCTGCCGCACGGCACCAGCCAGGACCTGATCGAGACGCTGCCAGAACATGTTCGCGTGGTAGATCTGTCGGCTGATTACCGCCTGCGCGATGCAGGCCTTTATGCCCAGACTTATGGCCGGACGCACCTCAACCCAGACCGCACCGCGCAAGTGAAATACGGGCTGCCGGAATGGCGCGGCACGGAGCTGTCGGGCGAGACGCTGGTGGCATGTCCCGGATGCTACCCGACTGCGAGCCTTCTGGCGCTCTTGCCAATCATCCAGATCATCGATCCGGATAGCGTCCTCATTGATGCCAAATCCGGCGTGTCAGGCGCCGGGCGCGGCCTCAAGGAAGGCAATCTCTTCTCCGAAGCCGCGGAAGGCGTGCATGCCTATGGTGTCGGCACGCACCGCCACGCGCCAGAGATCGAGCAGGAACTCAACCTGCAGGCGGGCCGCAGTGATATTGGCGTCACTTTCACGCCGCATCTCATCCCGATGACGCGCGGCGAACTAGTGACCTGTCATGTCCGCGGCGATGTCGATCAGGTCCAGGCGGCGCTTGCTGCCAAATATGCTGACGCGCCTTTTGTCTCGGTGCTGCCACTAGCGGCGCCCGCGCCGGATACGCGGCATGTGCGCGGCACCAATAATTGCCGGATCGCGGTCTATCCGGACCGGGTCAAAGGCCGGGTCGTGGTGATCGCGGTGATCGATAATCTCGTCAAAGGCTCCAGCGGCCAGGCCATCCAGAACCTGAACCTGATGATGGATTGGGACGAGACCCTCGGTCTTGCTGGATTGCAGGCGCTGTTTCCTTAAGCGGGCGCGGGCTTTTCTGAACAATGTCCGGCATTTGTGCTGGAGCGAACTGAACGCACCGTCCGTTTTCCTGACGCAAGTCAGGGTCCATGGCGGTTGAGAGATGAATCAGCCAGCCGCCATGGATGCCAACGTGCGTTGGCAGGGCGGAACCTGAGCTGTCATCCCGGAAAGGACGTGAGCCCTTATCCGGGACCCAGATGGGGGGGGTGGGTCCCGGCTCTCCGCTGCGCTCCGGCCGGGATGACAATCAAGTGTTGCACGCCAACCTCACCCGTAGTCCCGGTCTCGACCTGGGACCTCCCTCGCGGGCTTGCGGTCCTGATGGCACGAGGTTCCGGATCAAGTCCGGGACTACGGAAACTTTTGCGCCTCAGCTCAAACGAAACCGCCTCATCCCGAGCTAATTGAGCCTCATCCTGAGCGAAGTCGAAGGACGAGGCGGATTTCCCGAACTCACCACATGCACCACCCTCTCGCCGACACCTGCGCAGGCAGGTGTCCATGGACGATTGGCGCAATCCTGGTCCCTGGGTCCCTGCCGGCGCAGGGACTAGCGAACCTCCGAAAGCGCGGCCCTCGTTCCTTCGACTTCGCTCAGGATGAGGGCCTGAGAGATGGCGTCTCTTCCTGGTGCGCACGTCTGGGTGGGGCTGCGCAGTGGAGCTGTCGTCACTACCCGCTCCGCCCGCGCCATGCCTTCCAATCCTCCGCGTCGTCAATATCAATCAGCGTTGGCAGCTCAGCCACGCGCGTACCTTCTGGCAGATGGGCTTTCACGTCGGCCATGGCGTGGGGACCGGACCATCTGACATTGCCAAATGGCGTGACCGAACGCGCGCGCTGGCTGAGGCCGAACAGCCAGAAGCCGCCATCGCTGGCCGGTCCGAACACGGCGTCATGCGTCTGCAGCGCCCTTATCGCGCGCCGGATCAGGGCAGGCGTGATATCGGGCGCGTCTGCCCCGATGAACAGGACTGGCCCCGGCGGGGTTTCGCGAAGCCCCTTGTCGAGGCGCCGGGTCAGGTCACCCTGACCTTGAGATTTCCGCTTCAACTGCGCGGGCCAGATCCCGCCCAGGCTTTCGCCGAGCGCGCTGTCGGGTGCCGTGTAAAGAACAGCCGTCCAGGGACCAGCCAACGCCGCGCGCATGGTCTTGGACAGCGTCATCATTGCGATCCGCCGCGCCTGTGTGGCCGATGCGAGACTGCGGGCCAGCCTTGTCTTGGCGAGCCCCATGCGCGGGGGCTTGGCATAGATCAAGACATGGGCCCGGCGCATCAGCGAACGATCTCGATCCCGATCACCCTGTTGCGCTCATCAATGTCGAGGATGATCTGCATGCCGCGCAGGCTCTCATCCAGCTCAAACACATCGATCGAGCGCGCGACACAGCCCGGCGTTCCTGCGCCCGGATGATCCGGCAGGTAGATGTACCCGGCCTCCAACTCCTCGTCCCAGCTTGCATCTAGCGACATGGCGCACCTTCGAATCGAGCCCCTAAGAATAGGACTTTGCCAATTTTTCCGGGCTCGCGCCAAGAAAATATCGCGTGACCAGGATGGCATTGCGCCAGGATCGTTTGCGCCAGCCATCCCGCTCATATTTTGCGGCATCGGTTCGCGCTTCGGCGGATAGTATCGTCAGGCGCTGCTTGCCAATCGCGCGGACAATGCTGAGATCTTCCAGGAAGGGCGCGCTTGGATAGCCGCCGACTTGTTCATAAAGCTTGCGAGAGATCAGCAGGCCCTGGTCGCCATAAGGAAGGCCCAGCGTGCGGGCGCGCCAGTTGGCCCGGCGCGCTACGGTTTTCGCCATGCGATGATCGGAGCGATAAGCAAGTGTGAAAGCGGCCGCCTTGTCCTTGCGCTCAGCGATATGGCTCTTTGCGCGCTCGGCCCAGTCACGCGAGAGCGCGGTGTCGGCATGGAGGAAAAGCAGCCAGTCTCCGCGCGCTTGTTTCGCGCCATGAATGAGCTGCGCCGCGCGGCCTCTTTCGGGCGCTGTGAAGACTGTCGCACCTGTTCCCTCGGCGAGGCGGCGGGTCTGGTCCGCGCTGCCGCCATCGACGAGGATGACTTCGCGGATGAGCCCTGCCTCCAGACCCGGCATCAGTGAAGACAGGCAGAGCGGCAGGACGTCCTCCGCATTGTAGGCCGGAATGATGATTGAGAGCGGAGCGGGCATTTTACCAGCTGGATGGTGCAAATAGGGAAAGGACAAAGACGGCTGTTTTTCGCAGGAATGGAACCGCGGCACCAAGAACCCCGGCGCTCACCCCACCGCCAGCAAGAATGTACGGCCACAGTTCCACGCGTATCTCGGTCCAGAACAGGAGCGCCAGAAAAGTTCCAAGGGTGCCCAGAATCCCAAACAGGACGAATGCCACCAAGATGTCGAACACCAATTCGAACTTGCTCAAACCTCAACCTCCATCTCTTTCAGCCGTGCCTGCACCAGCAGCAAGTCGCGCCAGGCGCGGCTTTTGTCCTGCGGGCGGCGGAGCAAATAGGCCGGGTGGAACATGGGCACGAGCGGCACATGCGTGCCCGCTGGTGTCTCGAAGGGCCGCTCCGATCCGCGCAGGCGCATGATCCCCGTCTTGGTGTCGAGCAGGGACTTCGCCGCCACACCGCCGGTGGCTATGATGATCTTTGGCTGCGCCAGATCGACCATCCGGTTCACGAAGGGGCGGCAGACAGCGAGTTCATCAGCTTCCGGATTGCGATTGCCGGGCGGACGCCAGTAATTGACGTTGGAGATGAATGTATTGGTTTTCCGGTCGAGCCCGATGGCAGCAAGCATCTTGTCGAGCAGCTGCCCCGCCTTGCCGACAAAGGGCAGGCCGATGCGATCTTCCTGGCCGCCCGGTCCCTCGCCCAGGACCATGACCGGTGCAGCGAGCGTGCCGTCATACACAACCGTCTTGTCGCAAAGCTGTTTGAGTGGGCAGCCGTCAAAGCTTTCAATTGCCGCTTTCAGTGCCTCGAGCGAGTCGGCGCCGGCGGCGATCGATTCGGCTTCGGCGACCCAGTCCTCGAGGGTTTTGGATTGATTTCTGCGCGATGTCCGGGCGCCCTGGACTTGCTTGGGAGAGTCTTGCGGCCGGCCCGGTCTCGATGCTTCCGGTTTGCGGGTCGAGCCCGAGGCTGCGGCGGTCTCGGCCTTCATCACGGCCTCGATTTCGGCCTGGTCGACCGCCACGCCCATATCCTCCCACCACTCGGTGAGCGCCTTTAACGCTGCGGCAGAGGCATTTTGGGGCATTGTGACCTTGTAAACTTTGGCTAAAGAGGTGGGCGAATAGTGGAATATACCTAGATGGCGCGCAAGTCGTGCTGCCAGCTTTTGGGAGAGAAATGATGAGCGAACGCGAGTCCATGGAATTTGACCTGGTAATTGTCGGCGGCGGCCCTGCAGGGCTTGCGGCAGCAATCCGGGCGAAACAGTTGGCGAATGAAGCTGGTGAAGAGCTGGAAGTGGTCGTCCTCGAAAAGGGCGGCGAGATCGGCGCGCATATCCTCTCTGGACTGGTCCTCGACCCCAAAGCGCTGGACGAGCTGATCCCGGACTGGCGCACACGTGATGATCGCCCGATCCGCACAGAAGTGAATGCAGACAAGTACAAGCTGCTTGGGCCAAACGGTTCGATGGCAATGCCGACTTTTGCCTTCCCCCCCTTCATGCACAATCATGGCTGCTATATTGGCTCTCTGGCAAATGTCTGCCGCTGGCTCGGCGAACGCGCGGAAGAGCTCGAAGTCCAGGTTTTCCCGGGATTTGCCGCTTCAGAAGTCGTGTATGGCGAGAATGGCGAAGTTCGCGGCGTTGTGGCTGGCGTCATGGGCATTGCCGAAGATGGCAGCCATAAGCCGGATTATGAGCCTGGCATGGAACTGCTCGGCAAATATGTCCTGTTCGCGGAAGGCGCGCGTGGCTCTCTCACTAAGGAAGTCAAAGCCAAGTTTGACCTGGAAGCCGATTGCGATCCGCAAAAATACGGCATCGGCCTGAAGGAGATCTGGAAAGTTCCGGCTGACCACCCCGAGTTCAGCGCCGGATATGTGCAGCACACATTTGGCTGGCCCGTGAAGGACAAGGACGGCAATGGCGGCGGCTTCCTCTACCACTTCTCCGAAGGCGGCGAGAATTATGTCTCGGTCGGCTATGTGGTGCACTTGAATTACAAGAATCCGCACCTGTCGCCCTATGACGAGTTCCAGCGCTACAAGCATCATGACGAAATCTCGAAATTCCTCAAAGGCGGCAAGCGCGAAGCCTATGGCGCGCGGGCGATCACGTCGGGCGGCATCCAGTCGATTCCGAAACTTGCCTTCCCGGGCGGCGCGCTGATCGGCTGCTCAGCCGGATTTGTGAACCTGCCGCGGATCAAAGGTACCCACAATGCGATGAAGACCGGCATGCTGGCAGCGGAAGAGGCTGTTTCAGCCTTGCGGGCAGGCCGGGCGTCGGATGAGCTCAGCTCGTATCAGAAAGCCGTTCGTGACAGCTGGGTGTGGACCGATCTCGCGCGCGTGCGCAACGTCAAGCCGCTCATGTCGCGCTATGGCACGATGCCAGGCGCTGTGCTCGGCATGCCGGACATGTGGATGCGCTACCTGCTCGGCTTCGGCTACATCCCGCAGCTGAAGCATGGCAAGGCCGACCATGAATATCTGAAGCCTGCCACCAAGTTCAAACCGATTGAATATCCGAAACCCGACGGCGTGCTGAGCTTTGACAAGCTGACCAATGTGTCCTTCACCAACACCTATCATGCCGAGGATCAGCCGAAACACCTGAAAGTGGCCGACCTGGCGCTGCAGAAATCATCCGAGCATGACGTGTTCAACGGACCGTCAGCCCGCTATTGCCCGGCAGGGGTGTATGAGTGGATCGAGGAAGATGGCAAGGAGCCTGTCTTCCAGATCAATTCGCAGAACTGCATCCATTGCAAGACCTGCGATATCAAGGACCCGAACCAGAACATTAACTGGGTCACCCCTGAGGGCGGCGGCGGTCCGGCTTATCCGAACATGTAGTCCGGAGCGGCGGGAATGCGCGAATACACGTTCAAACCCGCGCCGGTTCGCAAGGAACAGACCTGGGCCATCAAGGACGGCCACCTGATGCGGCGGGGCGGCGCGCAGGCACTGGACCTTGCTTCGGTCGTCTCAGCCAGCTGGAATACAGTGACCTATCGCGGCACCCGCAGCGCCTGGCTGCATCTGAACGCCGATGAGGGCGTGACCAAGATTGAATGCAATGATCATGGCGGCGGGCGAGATGAGTTTTTCGCGCTTGTACAAGCCGTGCTGTCGGAACTGGAGCGGTTGCGGCCCGATCTTGAGATTGCACAAGGCTACTCGGCGCCCTGGCGGATTGCGCTTTTTGTTCTGGGTGTCGCCGGCACATTGCTTGGTCTGTTTCTGATTTTCGTTGGCATTACAGACATGACCGGACGCGGATCGGTTGAAGCGGGCATTGGCGGTCTTGCTCTGGTGATTTTGCTATTTCCTGTGGCCTGGTCGTGCCGCCCAAACATCAAGGCGCAGACCTCTCCGCCGCACGAGCTGGCGCGCGAAATTGCCCTACTTAGCGGCGTGCCGGTGCCGGACCCAGAGCGCGATCCCGGCGAGACATAGGCCCCAGAACACGGCAAACGGCGCTGCGCCGCCGCCTTTCGCCGCGATATAGGCCGCCGCGGCGCTTGCCGCGCTCAGCCCCCAATACAGGATGGCGACGTCAAGGTGGCTCCAGCCGCTCGCGATCAGGCGCTGATAGGCGTGATCGAGATGCGGCTCCAGCCAGTTGCGTCCATGCTTGGCGCGCCAGATCAGCGTCATCAACACGTCTACCAGGAACGGTAACGCGAGCGTGGCGATGGTCCAGATGTCCAGTCCTGAAACCAATGCCAGCCCGGAAAACAAGGCCCCCAAGCCGAGCGCGCCGGCGTCTCCCATGAACAATGTCCCGCGCAGATTGTGCATCAGGAATCCAAACAGCGCGCCAAACAGTGCGAACCAGAACACGCTATAGTTCCAGTCTCCAACCAGCGTGCCACAAATGGCGAGGCCCGCGAGCATGGTGGCGAGTGATCCGGCAGCGATACCATTCGCACCATCGATAAAGTTCACGGCATTGGTGAAGACGAGCAGCCAGGCGGCGCTGCCGATAATCAGAACGACCGGAACCGTGATGTCTCCCCATGGAGACGTAAGGGCCTCGGGGGTTAGCCCGAATGCGGTGACCGCGAGACAGAGTCCGGCCAGCGCAATGAGTTTGAGCTTGGTATGCGCGGTCCAGATATCGTCCCATAGCCCCAGCAGGAATGCGCCCGCAACAAAGACCGGGACTGTCTCATAACCACGAAGCAAGTTTGAAATCTCGGCGAACAAGCGCGGGACTCCGTCACGCGGCGCCGCCCCCCATGCGAACAGCAAAACGAGAAAACTGACCAGACTGCCCAGGACAGCGCCAGCGGCGATGGCGACGCCGCCAAGGCGAGGGATCGCGACGGTCTGCTGCTTTCGACCACCGTCTGGTGCGTCGACAATGCCGGTTCGTTTCACCCATGCGCAAAATAGCAGACAGAGTGCGAATCCGAGCGCCGTAAAACCCGCCGAAGCCACGGCAAGCTGTGCCGTCATGATCCAGCCCCCAACATTGTCGCGTGCACCCAACCGTCAGCGTATCGAGTTGAGAGAGCGGCCGCAGCCGCCTCCGCCGCGTCCATGGTGTCGAAAAGGGCGAAACAGGTTGCGCCAGAGCCGCTCATTCGGATCAGCCGCGCCCCCGGAACGGCTTGCAGCGTGGCCAGCGTTCGCGTGATTTCCGGATGCTTGCTCATGGCCGGCGTTTCGAGACTGTTTTGCGTATTGTCGCGGAGCCATGAGAGGAAGGCGCGGAGCGCGGTGCGGTTGTCCGGTAGCGGCGGATGCTCAGGCAACGTGCTGGGCGCGACATCGTCATAGGCGGCAAAGACGGGTCCGGTCGGGCAGGCAATGCCTGGATTGACCAGCACGGCAGGAATGCGCGGCACGCTGAGCACCGGATCGAAGGTTTCACCTTCGCCTGTCATCAGTCCGGGAAGGTTCCGGAAACAGGCCAGCACGTCACCGCCCAGCAAGGGCGCAATCGTCTCCGCCAGGGCCTGCACATTGTCGCCGCCATGGGCACGTACGATCAGGCGAAGGGCTGCCCCGGCATCCGCCGACCCGCCGCCAATCCCTGCCGCGGCAGGCAAATTCTTGACCAGCCGAAACGCCAGCTGCGGCGCATTTCCGTCAAGCGCGTCATTCATCGCGCGCGCCGCCTTGAGGACCAGATTATGGCGCGCAGGGCCAGATTGCGCGGCATAAGGCCCATCGACGGCGAGGCTGAAATGGCTTGCGGGCTCAGCTGTGATCACATCTGCGGTGTCGACATCCGCGAACGCGACAAGGGAAACCAGATTGTGACGCCCATTTTCTTTCGGTGGCCCGACATGCAGCGAGAGGTTGACTTTCGCGGGCGCAAATTCCGAAAGGCGGGTCATGGATAGGCAGGAAGTTGCGGCTCATTTGCCGCCTGCAGCAGCGCGATACCGCCTGCGAGTTTACTCTCCAACAGATCGCGTTCTTCGTCATCTGCGGCGTATTTCAGAGCGCGTTCCCACTGGAACCCTGCTTCCTTGAAACGTCCAACCTGCCAATAGGCGTCGCCCAGATGATCGAGAATTTCCGAAATGGTTGGCTCCAACTCAACCGCGCGTTCGAGATAGAAGATCGCACGTTCATAATTGCCGAGCTTGTAATGGGCCCACCCCAAACTGTCGGTGATCGCGCCATTATCGGGCGCATAGCGCAAGGCGGTTTCGATCAGGGCGAGGCCTTCATCGAGATTTATCCCGCGGTCGATCCAGCTATAGCCGAGATAGTTCATGATCGTCGGATTATCGGGGCGCAGATTCATCGCTGTCTGGAGGTCATTTTCGGCGCGCGGCCATTGCCCGAGACGCTCGCGCGCGCCGCCTCTGGCATAGTAGATCCGCCAGTCATAATGGCCTTCTGCTTCGTCCGCTTCGATAATGTCGGTAAACGTGTCTGCGGCTTCACCGTCACGTCCAAGCGATTGCAACAGGTCTGCCAGCTGCACGCGAATGTTGCGATTGTCGGTCCGCGCCAGCGTCTCGCGGGCAATGCTCAGCGCCTCGTCGTCGCGCCCTTCGCGCCGCAAGGCCCAGGCGAGCTGCCCCTGCGCGCTGGTATGATGGACAGATTCCTCCGGGATAGACTCGAGCAGGGCGATCGCTTCGCCGCGTCGATCAGACTGATCGAGGACATCGGCCCACAGGGTCTTGGCGACATCCAGTTCCGGATCGAGATAGCTCGCCATTGCGAAATAGACCGCCGGGACGTCGTTATAGTATTGCGTCGCCTGCGGCGCGGTCGCGAGATAGAAGGCGAGCGCTGTGCCTTGCGCGGCTGAATAGGTTGGGATCGGATCGACGCTGCCGGTTTCGATTTCCCGCTGCAGAGCCATCAATGCAGGATGCCGACCCACTTCAGTGCGGAAGGCGGCGAGGCGTTGGAGCGCTTTTTCAGTCTCACCCTCCAGCGCAAGAAGGCGTGCTTCTGCTTCAACACCAAGTGCGAGGCGCGCGCTGAGGTCAAACAAGTAGCCAAGATCTGACTGCGCCGAGACTTCATCGCCCGTATTGGCTTTCATAATCGCCGCCAGGGTCTGTCCCATGATCGTGTAAAGACCATCGTCGCCGCCAGCCTGCTGTTGCAGCAGGATTGCCGCTTGCGGATCCTCGTCGAGCAGATTCCACGCGGCGAGGCTTCGCGCCAGCATCGCGTGATAGTCATTCCGCCACGGTTGATCGAGATAGGAGAACGCCTCGTCAGCAGCGCCCCGGCGCGTCGCATCAACGGCCATGAGCAGGCGCGGCAGCTCTGTTTCATCCAGCGTGGCCGGCGGCAGGCGCTTCGCCAGTGTCACAGCGCGCGACACTTCACCCACCCTCAGAACCGAGAAGATCGCCTGTTCTGCAACCCATGGATCGTCCTGAACGCTGCGCAGCAAGCGGGCATAGTTGCGGGCGGAGGTCTGCGCATCGTCCGTCAGGCCGGCATATTTGGCGACAGCATACGTGCTCAGCGTATCAATTTCCTGGCGCAGCTGCGTGTCCGCCTCAGCGCGCGCCAGAATTTCCGATGGCGTGCCAGAGCCGCTTGATACGCAAGAGGAAAGCGCAAAGCAGGAGGCAGAGAGAAACAGCGCGCGAAACATGCTCATCTTCTCTCAACGACTACGGTTTCAGGCAAGTAAAAGTCTGAAATTTAACTGCAGGTCATGATTCAGCGCGGCGCTTAGTGCGCGCGGCTGGCGCAAAAGTCTGCGAGGTCTGACAGGGCTTTGGTCCATTCGCTGTCCGGCAAGGCGCGCAGGGCCGCCTTTGCAAGCTCGACATAGGCCCTCGCTTCGACGAGCGTGGCCTCGGCGGCGCCGGTCGACCGGATCAGGTAAATCGCGTGCGCAAGATCGCCTTCTTTCTGTTGCTCCGGATTAAGGGCGCGGTCCCAGAAGTCCTGATCCTCGGAACTGCCGCGTCGGCGCGCAATGATTGCTGGTAAAGTCGATTTACCTTCCCGGAAATCATCCCCCACTGCCTTGCCGATGACGGATGTGGTGCCGCCATAGTCCAGAGCGTCATCGATAATCTGAAACGCCAGGCCTAGATTCTTGCCATAGGCTGCGAGCGCTGAGGCATAGGGTTCGCCCTGTGGTCCCGCCGACAGTGCACCTGCCTCTGC
This sequence comes from Henriciella sp., assembly GCA_041984335.1. Taxonomy (GTDB): domain Bacteria; phylum Pseudomonadota; class Alphaproteobacteria; order Caulobacterales; family Hyphomonadaceae; genus Henriciella. Next base: position 617,217 of record JBHIYI010000001.1, read on the forward strand.
GGCTGCTTCAAACAGCGCCGCCGTCTTGGCTTCAATGATGGCGAGATATTCTTCGGTCGGAAGATCGGTCCGGCTCGCGGCGGCCAGTTGATGAACCTCGCCCTCGGCAATCACCGAGGAGGCATCGGACAGGATGCGCAGGATGTCCAGGCTGCCGGTCTCGACCATCAGCGTGAATGCCCGCGCAAACAGGAAATCTCCAACCAGAATGGAGGCATTGTTCCCCCAGACATTCTTGGCGGCCTTCTTGCCGCGGCGCAGGTCGCTATCATCGACAACATCGTCATGCAGCAACGTGGCGGTATGGATAAACTCCACTGCCGTCGCGAGCGCATGCGTGCCGGGATTGGCGCCGCCGCAGGCATGTGCGGCGGCGAGTGTAATCATCGGCCGCAGGCGCTTGCCACCCGCTGAGACGATATAGCCAGACAGATCCGGAATGACGTCCACCGGGCTCTTCGCGCGCTCGACGAGCAGGGCTTCCGTCGCCGCGAGGTCGTCGGTCAGCATCGTTTGCAGACGGTCAACAATCGTGTCGATGTCGGACGTGCGGGAAGGGTTTGTTTGCGCTGTCACGCCGGAAGTCCTATTTCACTTTTGCTTCGCTTTCCATACAGGTAGCGCAGAATTGAAGTCTCGCAGCTGCGGTAAGCCACCGCATGTGGCAAATTTGGAGAAACGGCCTTGGAAGAAGTGTTTCGCACCAATGATCTGGTGAAACTCTCATATATTCAGCACGTGCTGCGCGAAGAGGGGATTGAGCCGTTTGTTCTGGACGAACATACGGCCATGATCGATGGACGCGGTCCGATGGTGCCGATCCGGATCACGGTGCGCGAAGATCTCGCCGAGCGGGCGCGATTCCTGCTGCGCGATGTGGAGAAGGATGCGTGAACGACTACACGGTCGATGCCTTTTATTCCGGCCGTATTAAGGTCTATCAGCCGAAACAGGGATTTCGCGCCGGGACGGATAGTCTTCTCCTCGCCTCGGCGCTTGATTGCCGCACCACAGGCGAAGCGCTGGAAATGGGCTGCGGGGCAGGCGGGGCGCTCCTCACCGCGGCGCATCGATTGACGCGCGCCCGGCTGGTGGGGCTGGAGATCGATCCGGCCATGGCAGCTCTTGCGCAGCGGGGCGTCCAGGCCAACGGATTTGAAGATCGCGTCGACATCATTGAGGCCAATGCGAACAGTCTTCCGGAGGCCTGGCAAAACCGGTTCGATCTCGTTTTCTCAAACCCGCCTTTCTTTGAGCTTGGCACGATCCAGGCGCCGGGGACGGGCAAGGAAGCCGCCTATCTCGAGAGCGTCACCCTGAAAGACTGGATCAACGCCATGTTGTTCGCGCTACGGCCCAAGGGCACGTTCGTGATGGTCCACCGGGCGGCTGATCTCGCGCGGGTTCTGTCCATCATCGAGCGCCAGACTGGCGAAATCACCGTCCTGCCGGTCCATTCCTATCCGGGAGCCGAGGCCAAGCGGGTCCTGGTCCGGGCGCGAAAGGGGCTGCGTTCGGGACCGATGCGCCTGCTGGAGCCGCGCTATCTCTATCATGAGAAAGGCGGCGAACGCCGGGGCTGGACGCTCGCCATGCAGCGCGATGGCGCCGGGATTGACTGGAATTAAGCGCACCGCATGGTTGCCCCAGCGGCCAGACAGGAGTAGGCGGAGCGCACAAGTTTTATAGGCCAGCCTGCCATGACTGCACCTGTTGCACGCGACAAACCAAACTCGTTTCAGGCTCTGATCCTGAGGCTCCAGAATTACTGGGCCGAGCAGGGCTGCGCGATCTTGCAGCCTTATGACATGGAAGTCGGGGCAGGGACGCTGCATCCGGCCACGGTGCTGCGGGCGCTCGGGCCGAAGGACTGGCGCGCGGCCTATGTGCAGCCGTCGCGGCGTCCAGCCGATGCGCGCTATGGTGAAAACCCGATGCGGCTGGGCCACTATTACCAATATCAGGTGATCCTCAAGCCGAACCCGAAGAACCTGCAGGACCTCTATCTCAACTCGCTCTACGAGATCGGGATTGATCCAAGCATTCACGATATCCGCTTTGTCGAAGATGATTGGGAGAACCCGACCGTTGGGGCCTGGGGGCTTGGCTGGGAAGTCTGGTGCGACGGCATGGAAGTCAGCCAGTACACTTACTTTCAGCAAGTCGGCGGGCTGGACGTCTTCCCGGTATCTGGCGAGCTGACCTACGGCCTGGAACGTCTCGCCATGTATGTGTTTGGCGTCGACAATGTCTATGACCTGCCCTTCAATGCACCAGACAGCGAGACGCCGCTTTCCTATGGCGATGTCTTCATCGAGAATGAACGCCAGCAATCTGCCTTCAATTTCGAGCACTCTGATGTCGAGATGCTGCAACGCTGGTTTACCGATTGCGAGAACCAGTCGAACACGTTGCGCGCGGCGGGCAAGCCTTTGCCCGCTTATGATTTTGCGCTGAAGGCCAGCCACGTTTTCAACCTGATCGACGCGCGCGGCGCGATCTCGCCGACGGAACGCCAGGCCTTTATCGGCCGGGTGCGCGATCTGGCGCGCGGTGCGGCGGAGCAATGGGCGCAGCAGGAAGCGGAGCGAGCAGAAGCATGATCCGGCGCGGCGCCCTTGCTGTTTTTGTCCTGGCCCTTGCCGCCTGCAGCCCGACCCCGGGCTCGCCGGCTTTGTACAAGGAGCGCAGCGTCCAGAACGCTGTCAGCGAGGCGCGCCAATCCTTGCCGGTCTTTTTCGAGGCTTGGCAGAGCGGAAACGACGCCTATTCCGATTTTCGCGTCACGGTGATCATGCCCTCCAGCGCCTATGGCCGCGATTATGAGGAGCTCTCCAATATCCGTCAGGAGTTTGCTGGCTTTATTGGCGAAACGACCGGCGGCGAGGAGATTCCGTTCCTGACCGCGGATATCGCCGACTGGCGGTTCAAGGACGGGACACGCTATCGCGGCGGCTTCACGCGCCGGGCCATGTTCGACATGACCGAAGCCGAGATCCCGAACCTGCGCGACCAGTTTCACGAGGATCCGCTGCCATGACGAAAGTGAACCTTGCCGAAAAATTCTCTAAATTCTCAGACCATTGGGTCCCGAAACTGGCGGGGCGCGTGAATGAGACCGATATTCGCCTGGTCAAGATCAGCGGCGATTTTGACTGGCATTCGCACGCCAATGAAGACGAAATGTTCGTCGTCATCAAAGGCGAAATGCGTATGGCTTTTCGCGACCGGACAGAGATTGTGCGGGCGGGTGAATTCATCATCGTCCCGCGCGGGACCGAGCATCGCCCAGGCGCCGACGAAGAATGCGAGATCATGCTGATCGAGCCCTCAACCGTGATCAATACCGGGGATGGCGATGCGACTGATCGAACCGTTTCAGAGATGGAGGATATCTGATGGCTGATCCAGAAATTGGCGGGACTGAACCGATTGCGGTCGAGGTCGAAGAAGGAAAGATGTACTGGTGGTGTGCCTGCGGGCGCTCGGCCAAACAGCCCTTCTGCGATGGCTCGCACAAGGACACGGACTTCATTCCGCAAGGCTGGGAAGCGCCGAAGACAGGCAAGGTCTTCTTCTGCGCCTGCAAGCGATCCGGCAAAGCGCCGCTCTGCGATGGCGCGCATAATAATCTTTAAGACACGAAATTTACTGGGCTGATATGGCTGAACTTTTCCTCGAAATTTTCTGCGAAGAAATTCCTGCGCGCATGCAGGCCAAGGCGGAGCGTGACCTGAAAGAGGCCGTGCTCAAAGGCCTGAATGAGGCTGGGCTTGGCGTCGAGAAGATCGCCTCCATGTCCGGGCCGCGGCGTCTTGCGCTGGCCTGCGAAGGTGTGCCGGCGGGGTCTGAGGATGTTACCGAAGAGCGAAAGGGCCCGAAGGTCGGCGCGCCGGACAAGGCGGTCGAGGGCTTCCTGCGCGGTGCGGGCCTCAGCTCAATTGACGAGGCCGAAGTGCGGTCTGATCCCAAGAAAGGTGATTTCTACGTCGCCACGCGGACCATTCCAGGCCGTGCGACGCCGGACATTGTTGCTGAGCTGATCCCGGACATCATGCAGAATTTCCACTGGCCGAAATCCATGCGCACGGGCCGGGGTGAGCTGCGCTGGGTGCGCCCGCTGCAGCGCATTGTCTGCCTCTATGATGGCAAGATCGTGCCCTTCGAAGTCGACGGGATTGCCAGCGGCGATGAGGCTGAGGGCCACCGCGTACATGGCCGCGGACCGTTCAAGATTACCGGTGTCGACGATTATGTCCTTCAGCTGGCAGGAGATGGTCACGTCCTGCTGACACGCGAGGCGCGGCGCGAAAAAATCGACGCCGATGCCAAAGCCATTTGCAAACAGGCAGGCCTTGAACTGGTCGAGGATCCCGGCCTGCTCGAGGAAGTCGTCGGCCTCGCCGAATGGCCGGTGGTGATCCTCGGCGAAATGGATCCGGCATTCCTTGAGCTGCCGCCGGAAGTCATCCAGCTCTCTATGCGCACGCACCAGAAATATTTCGCCGTGCGTGATCCGAAGACGGGCGACCTTGCGCCAAATTTTGTCGTGGTGGCGAATATTGACGCCGTCGATGGCGGCAAGGCGATCGCCGCGGGCAACCGGAAAGTCCTCTCCGCCCGGCTCGAAGATGGGCGCTTCTTTTGGGAGAATGACAAGAAGACCGGGCTCGAGGCGATGGCGTCGAAGCTTGCCCGGATCGATTTCAAGAAAGAACTCGGCACCGTGGCCGACAAGGTCGAGCGGGTTGCAGCGCTGGCTGAGGAATTGGCTGAAAAAGTTGGGGCTGAACCGAAACTCGCCCGGCGTGCAGCGGAGCTGGCGAAAGCCGACCTGGTCTCGGAAATGGTCTATGAATTCCCCGAGCTGCAGGGCGTCATGGGACGCTATTATGCTTTGGAGGCTGGCGAAGATGCACGCATCGCGGATGCGGTGCGCGACCATTACAAACCGCAAGGCCCATCTGATGCTGTGCCATCCGAGCCTGTCAGCATCGCCGTCGCGCTCGCCGACAAGCTCGACACGCTGGTGGGCTTCTGGGTTATCGATCAAAAACCAACGGGCTCGAAAGATCCGTTCGCGCTGCGGCGCGCGGCTCTGGGCATTGTTCGAACTAGCTTGGAAAATGGAGTGCGCTCTCCATTGTCAGAATTCCTCCTTATGGGGATTAGGCTGACGATGATCCATCTTCATCGCCAACTTTCCAGCGTGAAGGAGTTGTCGTTCTTTCACCAGCTCAAAGACGATAGCCGCATCAAGTCAATGGCGACCATTGGTGACGCGGGCCAGATAATTTTAGAAAAATCGTGGACGAAGGTTCCACCTGTGAATTGGGAGCTGGATCTGATTTCCGATTTGCTCAGCTTCTTCGCTGATCGCCTGAAACAATATCTCCGTGATCAGGGGCAGCGCCATGACCTGATTGATGCTGTTTTTGCGCTGGGTGAGGATGACCTCGTGCTGATCGTCAAACGCGTCGAAGCGCTCGCGGCGTTCCTCGACTCCGAAGACGGGGCGAACCTGCTCGCGGGTTATAAACGCGCCGCGAACATTCTCCGCGCTGAGGAGAAGAAAGACAAGCGCGCCTTTGATGGCGCGGTCGATGCCGCAAAGCTCTCCGCCAAGGCCGAAACCGCGCTGCACAAGGCCGTCGTCTCGGCCACTGCGGCCGCCAAGGCTGCGCTCGAGAGGGAAGATTTCGTCGCCGCCATGTCGGCGCTCGCCAGCTTGCGCGCGCCGGTCGATGCCTTCTTTGACGGCCCGGACAGCGTGATGGTCAATGATGATGACGCCGCCATTCGCGAGAACCGGCTGAACCTGCTCAACATGATGCGCGAAGCGATCGGCACCGTCGCCGATTTCAGCAAGATCGAGGGCTAATTCGTTTTCCGCCGGGTCCTGCGCAGGCAGGACCCCAGGGACGGTTCTCAACCTGTGAGCGCTGGCTTTGCGCGAAGGCCCGTAGATACCAGCCTGTGCAGGTATCTTCGGACATTCTTTCCTGGCGCTCTTTAGCCCAGAAGCGAAGGATCGGTCACCAGGACGAGGCAGAGTGCAATCGCGCTCAGCCCAGCCAGCGTGGTGAGGGACACCAGATCCCGAAATCTTAGTTTTAACATCAGCCCAGCCTTTCCAAGCCTGTATTGTGCTTTGATTCTGGGACGCGTCATTATCGTTGCATCTCAGAAACGTTTCACGATCTTGCGAGACGCGGCGTGAACAGGGCATGAGCCAGACCGCTGGATATGATTCATGTTGCGGCGCAGCAACAAGAATTTGCCAAAAGCGAGATGATTTTGCTCTTTTGGCGCATGTATGTTTGGTGACAGCGCAGTCAGACGAAATGACGTCTTGATTCTCAGCGCCAACCATGGCGCTTGGCATTCCAGTAGAGTCCCGGCAGACATGTCGGCGCATTCCGAGTGGGAATCGAGGAGTTGATACCATGCCTGATGGCGCAAACGCAGATACCAAATGGGTCTATTCTTTTGGCGGCGGCACCTCAGATGGCAGCGCGGCGTTGAAGAACCTGCTAGGCGGCAAGGGCGCAAACCTCGCAGAGATGGCGAGCCTGGGCCTGCCCGTGCCGCCCGGATTTACCCTGACCACAGACGTCTGCACGGCCTATTACGATCTCGATGAGGCCTATCCTGACGGTCTTGCGACCCAGGTCGACGAGGCGCTGAAAGCGCTGGAGGAAAAGACCGGGAAAGTGTTTGGCGATGCCGGCAACCCACTGCTCGTGTCGGTCCGTTCCGGCGCCCGCGCCTCGATGCCGGGCATGATGGATACGGTGCTCAATCTTGGCTTGTCGGACGTCACCGTGCAAGGCCTCGCGGCGAAGGCGGGTGAACGGTTTGCCTATGACAGCTATCGCCGCTTTATCCAGATGTATTCGAATGTCGTGCTTGGCCTGCGGCATGACACGTTCGAGTATATTCTCGACGATTACAAAGACAGCCAGGGCTTCGAACTCGACACGGAGATGGACGCCGACGACTGGAAGATAATTGTTGGCCAGTACAAGGATGCGGTGCGCGACAAGCTCGGCAAGCCGTTCCCGGATGATGCGCGCGAACAGCTCTGGGGCGCAATTGGCGCGGTCTTCGGCTCCTGGATGAATGACCGGGCGATCCTGTACCGCAAGCTGAACGATATTCCGGCCGAATGGGGCACGGCGGTGAACGTCCAGTCCATGGTGTTCGGCAATATGGGCGAGACATCGGCGACGGGTGTCGCCTTTACCCGCGACCCGTCGACGGGTGACAACACCTTTTATGGCGAGTTCCTGACCAATGCGCAGGGCGAAGACGTGGTGGCGGGCATTCGCACACCGGCCCCGATCAGCCGCGCCCGCGCCGATGAGTTGAAGTCGGATGAAGCGCCGCTCGAGGAAGTGATGCCGGTGGTCTACAAACAGCTCACCGACGTGGCCGATACGCTGGAAGCACACTATCGCGACATGCAGGATATCGAGTTCACCGTCGAGGATGGCACGCTCTACATGCTGCAGACCCGAAATGGTAAACGCACTGCTGCCGCGGCGCTGAAGATCGCCGTCGACATGGCGAAGGAAGGCCTGATCAGCGAGGAGGAGGCCATTCTGCGCCTCGAACCGGCGCAGCTGGATCAGCTATTGCATCCGACGATTTCGCCCGATGCGAAACGCGACGTGATCGTCAAAGGCCTTCCGGCCAGTCCCGGCGCCGCTGTCGGCCAGGTTGTGTTTGATTCCAACGAAGCGGCGCATCTCGCCGAAGCAGGCCGCGCGGTGATCCTCGTGCGGGTGGAAACCAGCCCTGAAGATATTCACGGCATGCACGCGGCCCGGGCGATCGTGACGGCGCGCGGCGGCATGACCTCGCACGCGGCCGTGGTTGCGCGCGGTATGGGGCGACCTTGCGTCTGCGGCGCTGGCGAGCTGCAAATCGATGCTGAAGCTGGAGTCTTCCGCGTCGGTGGCCGGGAAGTCAAAAAGGGTGAAATGATTACTGTGGACGGCGCCCAGGGCGAGGTCCTGTTTGGCGAAGTCGACATGCAGCAGCCAGACCTCTCCGGTGATTTCGGCTTGCTGATGGGCTGGGCCGACAAGGTTCGCAAGCTCAAGGTTCGCACAAATGCTGAAACCCCGGCGGATGTCACCGTCGCGAAGGAGTTTGGCGCTGAAGGGATCGGCCTCTGCCGGACTGAGCACATGTTCTTCGATGCAGAACGCATTCCGGTCGTGCGCAGCATGATCCTGGCCGGCACAAAGGACGGGCGCGAGGCTGCGCTTGAAAAGCTGCTGCCGATGCAACGCTCGGATTTTGAAGAGATATTCCGCATCATGGGCGAGCTGCCTTGCACGATCCGCCTGCTTGATCCGCCGCTGCACGAATTCATGCCGCATACCGAAGCCGAGATGCAGGAAGTGGCCACCTCATCCGGGATGGATCTGAAAGCCCTGAAGGCACAGGCCGATGCCCTGCATGAGAGCAATCCGATGCTTGGTCATCGCGGCTGCCGTCTGGGCATTACCTATCCTGAAATCTACGCCATGCAGGCGCGCGCAATATTCGAGGCGGCAGTTCAGGTCGCGAAGGAGTCCGGCGTCCAACCTGTGCCTGAGGTGATGATCCCGCTGGTTGGAACCCGCAAGGAGCTGGATATTCTCAAGGCGGTGGTCGACGACGCGGCAAAAGCCGTATTCGCTGAAACCGGCACCGAACTCGAATATCTGGTGGGTACAATGATCGAGCTGCCGCGCGCCGCGCTCCGGGCCGGACAAATCGCTGAATCCGCGGAGTTTTTCTCCTTCGGAACAAATGATCTGACACAGACTACACTCGGCATTTCACGCGATGATGCTGGCCGGTTCCTGACCTCTTACGAGGAGCAGGGGATCTATGAAAAAGACCCGTTCGTCACGATTGACCAGGATGGCGTCGGCGAGCTGGTGCGCACAGCTGCCGAACGCGGTCGCGGGACGCGCCCGGGCATAAAGCTTGGCATTTGCGGCGAGCATGGCGGGGATCCCGCCTCGGTCGTTTTCTGCCATAATATCGGGCTGGATTATGTGTCCTGCTCGCCCTACCGGGTGCCGATAGCGCGCCTCGCAGCGGCACATGCCGTCCTGAATCAGGACTGAAGCAATACACTAAAACGCGGTTTTGTTCCCGAATCGCAACAAATTGTGATCTCGCCAACTGTGTCTTGAGAGCAACAATGTTTGCAGCGCCCAGTTTGGTTAAATGCGTTAACCAAGTCTTGATTTTGCAATGAATCCCGCCGTTTAGAGCGCTGTTTCGCAGAAAAGGCCCTGGTTCAGGGCGCATTCAGCTGGTTTGGGGCATAAGAAATCGGTCAATTCTGACAGAAAATAGAATTGATTTTCTAGGCTGGCAGGAAATATGCAGCACGTAAGAACGCAATCCATGTCGGCAAAAAAGCCGCATTAAATAGGAAGAGTTTGGCGCTTGTAGAGTTTAGGCCCTGCAAGAGTGGTGGGAACAGAAGACGACGATGACGGACGTATCCAAAAACCCGATGACGGGCGCTTCAGTGACCGCGCGTATCCAGCGCTGGTGGAAAGCGCAGACGTCAGCCCATCAGCGAAAGAAGTTCACGCATGGCGCGCTTGGCGCATCATGTTTTGGCGCATTCGTGCTTGCCATGCCGATGATTTCGACGGTGAACGCAGACCAGCAGACCGCCGAACAGTTCCGCGATCGCAGCGCTCAGCTTGCCGAAATTCGCGAAGAGCAAATTGAGGTCACCTCTGCATTGACAGATCAATCTGAGCTGCTGAGCCATGATTGGCTGCGCACGGTTGAATTCTCGCTGCAAAGAGACCCGAGCTCGGCGCTCAGCCGTTACGCCGCTTATGACCGCGACCAGGCCGCGATTGGCAGCGTCGTGACCCTTGAAGTGCCGAAGCGCACCGAGGCAGAAGAAATGCTGGCGCAGGCGGAATGCCTGGCGACGGCGATCTATTATGAAGCGCGCAGTGAGGTCTATGCAGGCCAGCTCGGCGTTGCTGAAGTCATCATGAACCGGGTGAAAGATCATCGCTATCCAAACACGGTCTGCGATGTAGTCTATCAAGGCGCGACGCGCACAACCGGTTGCCAATTCACCTTTACCTGTGACGGTGCGATGAGCAAAAAGCCACGCGGTGAGAAATGGCAGAAAGCTCAGACGATCGCGGCACACGTGATGATGAATCTGAATGAAGGCCAGACGGGCGGGGCAACGCATTATCATGCGACCTATGTGAACCCGGTCTGGAATTCCGGCCTGGTCAAGACCAACAAGATCGGAACGCACATTTTCTATCGCTTCCCGCGCGGCAGCGAATGGTCGGTGGCTTCTGCCCGTCAGGCGGCGCGTCTGGCGCAGCGTCGGGCAGGCGTGACCACGCTGGTCCCGGCGGACGCCGCGATCGAGCAGACACCCGGCGTGCTGACACCGTCGGAAGCACCGGCCGAGACCGAGTTGACCGTCGCCGACCTCAATGCGCAGGCGCTTGAGGCGGTTGAATCGCGTCAGATGATGGATGCGATTGGCGGCTAGGCCTTAGTCGCGTTCTGGCAAACCCTGCAAAATCTGCTTCTTCATGCGGCCAGGCATAAAGCGCGCTGCAAAGCGTGCCTGCTTGGCGCGTTTGCCCGCCATGTAATGCACATCCTTGCCGTGCGCGGCTTCCCAGGCCGTTTCGGCGGCCAGCGAGACGGGGTACACGTCCTGTCCCTGCGCACGAATCTCGTCCGCCATTTTGACATTGGCGCCTTCGGTCGTCCCCATGTCGAGAATAGGCGTATCGATAAACCAGGGCATGAGGCTGGTGCAGCGGATGCCAAGCCCCGACAGCTCAACATCCAGCGCCTCCGTCAGGCCGCGGACCGCGAACTTAGTCGCTGAATAGACGGCGAGACGCGGTGATCCCACGACGCCTGCGGTCGAGGCTGTGTTCACGATACGGGCATTCTCGGTCTGCTTGAGTAGTGGCAGAGCGGTGTAGACGCCGTTGACCACGCCTTTCACATTCACGTCGATGACCAGATCCGCCTCTTCCGGCGGAATGTCCTCGAACCAGCCATGACGGCCAATCCCGGCATTGTTGAACAGCACGTCCATCTTGCCGCCAGTGGCCGCGCCAAAGCCGTCCACTGCGGCGCTCCAGTCCTGCCGGTTGGTGACGTCGAGGCGGGCCGTATGGCAATTCTCCTCGCCGAGCTCACGGGCGACATCGGCAAGCCCCGTCTCGTCAATATCGTAGAGACCACAAAACCATCCGCGCGACTGAAACAGGCGCGCTGTTTCTGCGCCAATTCCGGAGGCGGCGCCTGTGATGAATATGGACTTTCGCCCGTTTGCCGCGCTCATGGGATCCTCCTGATTTATCTCTTGTGGGAGACAGGTCAGAGGATATCGAGGCCGAGGTCAAGATTTGACGCAGAGTGAGTGAGCGCGCCGGAAGAGATATAGTCGACGCCGGTTTCAGCTTTAGCCGCAACAGTCTCCAGCGTGATCCCGCCGCTTGCCTCGGCCAGGCACTGTCCATCAATCATGGCGACGGCCTCGCGCAGCAAGTCCGGCTCCATATTGTCCAGCAGCGCCGCGTGGGGTTTGTGTGGAAGCGCTTCAGCCAGCTGATCCAGCGTATCGACCTCAATCTCGATCATGCGCAAGTGCCCGGCATAGGCATGCGCCCGCTGCAGGGCCTCGGCAATCGAGCCAGAGGCGGCGATATGATTGTCCTTGATCAGGATTGCGTCATCCAGGCCATACCGGTGGGAGGTACCGCCGCCGCAGCGCACCGCCCGTTTTTCGACTGCGCGGTGACCGGGCGTCGTCTTGCGGGTGCATACAATCTTCGCCTTAGTGTGCGCGATCTTGTCCGCGAAGGCGCTGGTCAGCGTCGCAATACCCGACAAGCGTCCGAGGAAATTCAGCATGGTCCGCTCCGCGATCAGGATTGATCTCGCATCGCCTTGCATGGTCGCGATTGTGTCGCCCGGTTCAATCCGATCACTGTCAGCCTTCTGCTCATCCAGCGCCACGCCGCTATCAATCAGCTTTAGTGCGTAGCGGGCGGCGTCCATCCCGGCGAGGCGGCCGGATTGTCTGGCGCGAATATGTGCCGTGAGCTGGGTACCCGGCTTGATCGTGGCATCCGTGGTCAGATCACCGGCGCGGCCGAGATCTTCTGCCAACGCAAGACGGACCAGCGGATCGAGGACAATATCCGGTAGCGGCGGTGGGGCGATAAAGCTCATGAGGCAGATTCCAGGGGCTGAGTAGTTTTGGATTCCATAGAAACGAAGGTGCGCTGCGGATCGGCGTTCGTGGCTGGAAAATCGCTGCGGAAGTGCCCGCCGCGGCTCTCTTCGCGGGCGAGCGCAGCCGAAGCGATCAGGCGCGCGGCAATCAAGGTCCGTGCAGGTCCATGCGTGTGCTCGAGCGCGTCAATCTCGCTGAGGACCGAACGCAATTGACGGGCATCGCGTACTACGCCGCAATGCTGCGCCATGTGCTGGCGGAGCTGTTGCAGAGCATGGTCCGGGATATCGGCCGGCAAGTCGCCCCGGCTCTCGCCCGCGGATTTGAGATCAGAGTCGCGTAGACGGTCCGCGATGCGCGCAGCCATGACGACGGCCTCCAATAAGGAGTTCGAGGCAAGCCGGTTTGCACCATGCGCGCCGGTGCTGGAACATTCCCCGCAAACGCTCAAACCGTTCAGGCTCGACCGCCCCCAGGTGTCCGAGAGGATCCCGCCCATGTGATAGTGCATGGCTGGGGCGACTGGAATGGCGGCTTGCCGTGGGTCAATCCCTGCGGCCATGCAAGCGGCAAACACGGTCGGGAAATGCTCCTGTATGTGGTCTCCGATCGCCTCGCGCGTATCGAGGAAAACCTTTCTCCCCTCTGACAGCTCTGTGTGGATGGCGCGGGCGACTTCATCACGCGGGGCAAGCTCAGCCTGCTTGTGATAGCGGGACATGAAGGGCTGGCCGTCTGCATCAACCAGGATCGCGCCTTCCCCGCGCAGGGCTTCGGTCGCCAGCGGGGACGGGTCGAGGCCGACATCCATGGCGGTCGGATGGAATTGAACAAATTCAGGGTCGGCGATCACCGCCCCGATTGACCAGGCCATGGCGAGCGCGTCACCGCGTGCCTGTGGCGGGTTTGTGGTCACCCGGAAGAGCCCGCCAGACCCTCCCGTGCACAGGACCGTCTCAGGGCTGGTAAATGTCGACGTGCGGCCGCGCCCATCCTTCAGGACTGCGCCCGCGACCCGGCCATTCGCATCTTGCAGAAGTCCGACGGCGCGGGCGTGCTCGACGATCCGGATATGCCCGGCCGCTTTCACCGCAGCGGTGAGGGCGCCCATTATGGCTTTGCCAGCTAGATCTCCGGCCACGCGCGCGACCCGCGGATGCGAGTGCGCTGCTTCAAGGCTGAGCGCCAATTGTCCATCCGGCGTGCGATCAAACGGTACGCCAAGCTCGATCAGGTCGCGAACGCGTTTCGGACCATCCTCGGCAATCAGTTTGGCAATGGCAGGGTCAACCAGCCCAGCGCCGGCGATAACGGTATCGGCGGCATGTTGATCCGGACTGTCGAGTGGATGCAGCGCCGCAGCGAGCCCGCCTTGCGCCCAGGCCGACGAGGCCGCCTGTCCAAGTGGGGCCGGGGATATGATCGTACAGGGGCGCGGGGCCAGTCGCAGCGCCAGGAACAGGCCAGCCAGACCGGCGCCAACAATCAGGATGCGCGCATCGCCTGCCGCAGCAGGGGCGGAGAACGTCTCGGGCCGGGGCCCGCTGGCAATTGTCAAGAAATGCCCCCTTCGGCTCTCTTCCATTCGGCCGGCATAACGCTGCCTGCACTGACTAGGGCGCCATGCATGCGCGATGCCGACTGTATGGTCAGAGTGAAATTGTCGGGTGCGTAGAACGGGCTCTCAAACCCATTGATGAACTCGACGATCTGGCATCGGACGGAAAGCTGATTGCCGAGAACAGAGGCGTTACAGTCCTGTCGTACGAGATAGTCTTCTGGCAGCTCAGGGCAGCTTTGGCGCGCCGTCAGCTCGCCTTTGAACGTCGCATCGCCGGTCTTTTCGAGATGCGCAGTGCCGCCGAAACTGCAATCATTTGAGATATTGGCAGTAAAGGTCCATTGCCCGGCAATGTTTGTGTCCGCCTGGGCCGGCAGGGCAAGCAGGCTGAGCCCCAGACCCATTGCCAGCTTTGGGATCATGATATGCCGTCTTCTGATCGCCGGAATTCGACCGGCGCGGTCGCGGCAGAGACCAGCGCGCCCCACATTCTGGTATGGTCCTGAATGGTCAGACTGAAATTGTCCGGCACATAGATCAGACCTTCGAATTTCTGTTCCAGCATCTGCGTGATTTGCGAGCGAACCGAAACCTGATTGCCGAACCGGCGCGCCTTGCAGGATTGCTCGACCACGGACCGGCCCCACATGGAGCAGACTTCGACCGCGGTAAGTTCACACTCATACAGGCCATCCTCCGGGTGCGAGCTCAGCCGCATGGTCCCGGTCATGATGCATTGGCCATCGCGATAGGGTTTGGTCTGGAAGCTCCAGGAGCCGAGCACATCCGTCGGGTCTTTCGTATCTGCCTGCGCGGGAAGGAGGGCGAGACTGAACAGCGCCGCTACGGCCGCGGTGATTAGCTTCGCCATTGTCGTCTCCTCCGGATCATCCCGTCATTACCTTACTTCGCGATATGGCGACGACAAGGCATCAACTGGGTGAAAATACTTCAATCTCCATCGGCTTGAGGCCGGTCTCAAAGGCCAATGGATTCTCCATTTTAGGGAGCGCCAGCATCGCATCGATGGCCTGTTTGGCACGAAGGCGCACGGGTTCTTCAATGGTCACCTCATGCTTCATCTCGATCAGGCAGTCGAGAATGTTCTCGAGCGTGATCTGTTTCATGTGCGGGCAGAGATTACACGGGCGAACGAAGTCGACACCTGGATTCTCGGTCGCGACATTGTCTGACATGGAACACTCCGTCAGCAGCACGACCTTGGCGGGGCTTTCATCCTTCACATAGTTTGCCAGCGCGGCTGTGGAGCCAGCAAAATCGGCAGCCTCTAGCACATCCGGCGGACATTCCGGGTGCGCCAGAATCACGACGCCTGGATGGGCCTCGCGCAGGGCTTCTACATCATCGGCGCTGAACAGTTCGTGCACTTCGCATGCACCAGGCCAGGTGATGATGCGGATATCGGTCTGCGCCGCAACATTCTTGGCAAGGTACTGATCCGGCACCAGAATGACTGTGTCGGTGTTCCACTCCTTGGCGACGGCCTCGACGACCTGCGCCGCATTGGAGCTTGTGCAGGTAATGTGGCACTCGGCTTTCACATCCGCGGTCGTGTTGACATAGGTCACGACGGGATAGTCAGGATAATGTTCCTTGATCAGGCGGACATCTTCGCCGGTGATCGAGCTGGCCAGAGAGCATCCGGCTTCGAGGCTGGAAATCAGCACGGTCTTGCTCGGCGCCAGGATCTTGGAGGTCTCTGCCATGAAGTGAACGCCGGCCTGGACGATAATATCGGCGTCCACCTCGGCGGCCTCGCGGGCGAGTTGCAGGCTGTCGCCTCTGAAGTCACCCACCAGACGGAAAATATCCGGCGTCATATAATTATGTGCGAGGATAACCGCGTTCTTTTCGGCTTTCAGATCATTGATCGCCGCAACCAGGGGCGCAACGGCGGGCCACTCCATCGGCGTGATAAAGTCATTCACCAGAGGGTAGAGGTGGTCGGTCTTGGCTTTGACCGCGTCATCATAGACAAGCCCTCTCGCTTCAGCGGCATTTGCCGCGCGCAGCGGTGTCGGGGTCGGACATCCTGGTCCGGAATCAATCAGTCTCGCCATATCAGCCTCCTGTTATGCTCAATCTGAGCATTATATGGGCGTGCGGATATCCGAATTCAAGAATCGGCCTCAAAAATCAGAGAAACCCATCACGCCTCACCCTTATGCTTAGGGTGAGCAAAAGGCCAATAGAGGAAAAAATCGGGCAAGGCAAGACAATCTTGAAATTGGCAATCTGTAACACCTTCTGCAGCGGACGCTCCCCGTTAACCCTCTGTTAACGATAAATTTGTTGCGCGAGAACAAAAGATGAATATAGATTTTGGAACACAAGGAGAACAGATATGCGTGAGATCAAGTTTCGGGGCCGTTCGGGAAAGGCCTATTCATTCGTTCGGATGGCACCTGCCGCACCGTGGGCCCGCGAAGCAGGTATTGCGCTCTTCGCCGCGCAGGGGCCGTTTGGCTGGCGTGTGGTCCGCCTGACAACGCTGCGGGGGCGTCTGCATGATGTTCAGCCGATCTGGGCCTGGGCCGATGCCGAACGCTACGGCGCCCGGACAGTATTTGTTATGCGTGAGACGGATCCCGCGGATCGCGCTGCCGCGCTGAAAGATCTGGAGGCGGGCCTCAATCCGGTGCTTGAACAGCCACGCGCAGATCTCGCCCTCGCGGCCTAATTCTCCAGGCGGGCACCATACCACGCCTCAACATCGGTTTCGATGAATGTGAGGGGGCGTGGCCCGGGTTGGATGAGCGTGCGCTGGAAATCACTTTCGGAATAACGCGGCCCGAGCACTGCCCGGGCCCGTTCGGCCAGGGCTTCAATTCGATGATGGGCGGCGGCAACCGATGTGAAATATCCAGGGCGGGCCATAATTCGCAGCACCAACTCTCTCGATAGCCGCTCGCTCAAACCGGAATTCTCCGCCACGTAGGCTGTCGCTTCCGGCAATGACCAGCGGTTGAGATGGATGCCTGTATCCGCCGCAGCCAGCGTCGACTGGATCAGCAGGATAGAGGCGTGTGCAGCGTCGTCCAAAGGCGAAGCCGCTGCGGGTTGAAAACTGTTCTGCCAAACGTAGAGCCGCCACGCCTCGTCGATCGCTGGATAGGCGGTCAGGGCGCGATAGTCCGGCATCTCACCATCCCCTTCCGTGCGCCAGGTCAGATATGGCTGAGTGTTCCACAGCCTTTGATAGGCGGACACTGCGCGCCCCTGGGCCTGAAAACTCGCATTGTTCTCAATCACGGCCCAGAAAGGCTTCGGCGCAAAATCACGCAGAATTCCGACGGGCAGCGGGGCGGCCTCGATTGCAGGCTCGACCGGCTCAGCTGTCTGCGCTTCGAGCCAGGTGAAAAGCTCCTCGAGGCGCTCTGGACGCTCCGGCGCGGCAGCTGGCGAACTCGTTTCCTCATCAACCGGCAGTACCAGCAGACTGCGCAACGCGGCGCTTTGCGCGGTCACATCATCAATGTGACGGCCGTGCAGGCGTTCGATGTTCAACATCTCGCCCGTGGACGCCTTCAGGATGCCGACAAACAGTTCCTGTCCTTTCGGTTGGGCCCAGATACCGGCATGGTCAGACGCGTCCTCCGCCATTTCCGCGATTGTTCCGGCTAGATCCTGCAGGGCGGGTCGAAGGCGTTCGGTCACTTCCTTGCGTACGACTGCGACCAGTTGTTCGCGTTGCTCCGGCTCGAGATCCGACAGATCGAGCGTTAGTGCTGCAAACGTCGTCGTCAGCAGATCAAGCGCTGAGGCATCATCTGCGGTGAGGCGATCCAGTCGCCGCCGGGTTTCATCCGCCAGGCCGCGCGGCAAATCGAGGCCTGCGGCGTGATCCGCGATCAGGCGCCGCCGTGTGTCCTCAATCGCCCCGCTCAGGCTTTGCAGGCGCGAAATGTAAGCCGCAGCATCATCGATTGTGTTGATGGTCTGTTGATAGGCGAGCAGGTTCGGACCTTCGATCCAGATCCCGGAAAAAGGATCTACGGCATATGGGCGGTGTCCGCGATAGTCGAAACGACCATATCCGAGCTGTTCGAGCGCGATCAGGTCGACAATGGCGACTTCTGCAATCGCGAGATCACGCGTCAAAGCGTGCGTCTCCGCCAGGAGCGGGCGCTGACGCAGTCTCTGCAGCAACTCGATCCGCACCAGCCGTCCGCGTTCAAATCCAGCCTGGGAATGGTTGTCGAGCGCAAATATGGCTGACGGGCCAAGATAGGCTTCCATGTCCAGCCGGCTTGCGGTTTCCGGCGACAGGGCCAGCTCAGTACGCAGGAAATCTGCCGCTATGGCCTGCGACTGCGTGATGGCGCGGCGGGTCGAGCGGTCACCATTGTCGCTTTGGCTGCAGGCCGCAGGGGTCAGCAACAAAGCCGTCGCAAAGATGGAGACTGATATGGATCGCGCCCTTAGCATCGCCCCAAATAAGCGTGATTTGTGAAAAGAAGTATGAAACATCTGCAATTGCTGCAATCCTTCCCACTCTTCCTGTTGTCGGCCTTGGTCATTTCCGTTACACCCCGCCAGTCTTACCAAGCGGAGTGACCCGTGGAAAATACCCCGAACACACAACAACCTGAACTGACCGGAAACGTTCTGTTCTACAAAAACCCTCAGCCTCTGAACCCGGAACAACATGCCGGTCTGGGTGTGAAGCAGATCGAAGAGCCATTTGGCTTCCTGCGCGCTGCACATGCGATTCCGGTCACAGTGACCGAATTTGGAATGGCCGCGACGGCCTATCCGATCATTTTTGTGGGTGATACGTTCACGCCTGTAGCGGCCATGGGTGTTCGCCAGGCGGAAAACCTGTTCGTCCGAGATGATGGCCAGACGGAACCAGATTTCTACGTTCCGGCATTTGTCCGCCGCTATCCCTTCGTCTTCGCAAATGATAGCGGGTCTGATCGGTTGTTGCTTTGCGTTGATCGCGACGCACCGATGGTGACCAATCAGCCGGAAGTACCGCTGTTCGAAAATGGCGAACCAAGCGCTTTCACGAAAAACGCAATTGAGTTCTGTCAGGAGTTTGAGCGCCAGCGCCGGGCAACTGATGACTTCGTAAAGATCGTCCGCGACTTGAACCTGTTCGAACAAAAAACGGTGGCGTTCCAGCCGCGCGACCAGCAAGGCAACCCTGTTGGCGAACAGCAGAAAATTGCAGACTATTGGGCGATTGACGAGAACAAGCTCGGCGAGCTTTCTCCAGAACAGTTCAATGAGCTGCGCACAAATGGCGCGCTCGGGGCGATTTATGCGCACCTGATCTCGCTGCTCAACTGGCAGCGTATTATCCAGCGCGCTCTGGCGAAGCCGCAACCAGCTGCTGCGCAACCTGTCGCTGAGGCGCCGATCGCGTAAGCGCGCTACACCACCCAACATTCCGAAAGGCGGCGCAGCGGCGTCGCCTTTTTTGTTGCCGCACACACTGGCGCTGCCGGTCACATATTCGCGAGGTGGTTTTCCTGTTAAGCAGGGTTCGATATGCAGCCAGCATTACAGGTAACTGGATCATCGCATGACCTATATTCGCGTCGCGTTTCTGAGTCTCATCATCGTGCTCACTGGCTGGTTCCCAGCGGTCAGCCAGCCGGTCGATGGCGGGCATGCCCGTGTCGAGCTGATCAGCGAACGCGCGCTTGCTGTTCCTGGTGAAACCGTCTGGTTCGGCCTGTCCTTCGAGATTGATCCCAATTGGCACATTTACTGGCGCAATGCAGGGGATGCGGGAATCCCGCCCGAGATTACCTGGCGCGAAGCTGGCGGTGTTGCGCCCGAAAGCATCAGTTCGTTCTCCTGGCCGCTGCCGGAGCTACTCCCTGTCGTGCCGGGCCAGATCATGGATTATGGCTACTCGGACCAGATCGTTCTGCCGTTCAAGGTTACGCTACCGGACGACATTGAAGGACCGCTCTTGTTCGAGGGCGTCGCAGATTACCTGATTTGTGAAGATGTCTGCATTCCGGAAAGTGTCGATATTCGGCTGCTCCTTTCGGTCGGCGGCGCGCAGATTCCCGATCAGTATGGTTCAAATTTGATCCAGGCCGCCCTGGCCAAAGTGCCACCCGCGTTTTCAGGTGAGGCGAGATTGTCGGATGCTGGCACGCACTGGGTTCTGTCTGCGGCAGGTGCGCAGCTGGCGGGCCTGCAGGGCGATGCGCGTTTCTTTCCCTATGCGCATGAGATTAAGCACGCTGCGGATCAGCCCGCCGGTTTCGGACCCGAAGGCTTGCAGCTGCAGCTGACGCCCGATCGCGACGGCGATCCACTGCCCGCTACGATTGCTGGCGTCATCAAAGTGGGCGAGACCGCAGTCGCCGTATCGGCTGAGACGGGGAATGTCCTGCCCGGAACGAGCGGTTCAGGCGGAACACCCGCCCAGTCTGCAGGTGGCGGGGCGAGCTTGCCGCTGCTCATGGGCTTAGCCCTGATTGGCGGCTTGATCCTCAACCTGATGCCCTGTGTTTTGCCTGTCTTGTCGATCAAGGCGATGGGCGTGGTCTCAGCTGCGGCCAACGGCCATCAGCGCGAAGCGCGACGACACGGGCTGTGGTACGCGGCGGGCGTGCTGTTGAGTTTTGGAGCATTGGCAGCGGCCGTGCTCAGCGTGCGGGCCGCGACCGGTATCGCGATCTGGGGATTCTGGCTGCAGAACCCGATCCTGGTGACAGCGCTCATCCTCATCATCTTCCTGATCGGTTTGTGGCTGCTTGGCATGTTTGAGCTCGGCAGCTCGGTTCAGGGTGTCGGGTCCGGTCTCGCCGCCAGACAAGGCAGCGCGGGCGCGTTTTTTACCGGCGTTCTGGCAGCAATTGTCGGCGCGCCGTGCACGGGGCCTTTCCTCGGCGCAGCGCTGGGAGCGGTGATGATCCAGCCCGCCTTCAACGTGGTGATTGTGCTCCTCACCATGGGGCTAGGCATGGCCTTGCCCTTCCTGGCGCTGAGCTTCCTGCCTGGATTGCAGAAACTGATCCCGAAGCCGGGCGCCTGGATGGAGACGCTGAAACAAGTGTTTGCCTTCCCGATGTTTCTCACCGCCGCCTGGCTGCTCTCTGTCCTTGGTGCGCTCGCCGGATATCGTATGGCCGCCATGGTTGTTGCAGGCGCCGCGCTGATCGCGTTCGGGATCTGGGCGCTGAAATCGGCCGGGCAGGGGGCGAAGGCAATTCTGCTCTCGGTTCTGGGCCTTGCAATCATCATCCCCGTCTTTGGTCTGATCTCCGCGACGAGTTCGATCGAGGTCGTGTTTGGCGTGCTCTGGCTCGCCGTATTGATCGCAGCCTTCGTCATCATTGCGCGACTGGGCCAGGACCTGACAGCGCAGCTGGCGCGCGGCATCGCCGGACTGGCCATCATTGCAGGCCTCATCTGGCCGCTCGCACAAGCGCGCACCGCGCTGTCCCTTGACGGGCCAAGTGAGGCCTATGCGGCGAAATATGAAACCGAAGCCTGGTCGCCCGAGCGCGTTGCGGAACTTACCGCAGAAGGCCGCGCGATCTTTGTCGACTTCACGGCTGAATGGTGCGTGACCTGCCAGGCGAACAAGCTGCAAACCCTTCAAACCCGGCCGGTGACGGACGCATTTGAAGCGGGGAACGTCGCTTTCCTGGTGGCCGACTTCACAAATGGCGACAAGACGATCGCGCGCGAGCTGCAAAAGCATAATCGCGCCGGGGTCCCGATGTATCTCTGGTACGCACCGGGAGAGACGCAGCCAGAGCTGCTCCCGGAATTGTTATCTATCGACCTCGTAACAGGACTTGTCGCCGCCGCAGGCTAGGCTAGTTTACAGCTGTAGCTGGATCAGATTTGGAGCCTCAGACATGACAACTTTCACTCGCCGCAACCTTGGCCTCGCCGCTGGCATGGCCACCGCAGTCGCGCTCACCGCGGGGGCCATGATTGCTTTCTCCGCCAATGCGGCGCCGATCACCGGCGAGGCAGCCCCCGGATTCACAAATGCGGTCACAGCAACAGGTGAGACCATTTCTCTGTCTGATTTTGCCGGCCAGACCGTGGTGATGGAATGGACCAATCATGACTGTCCGTTTGTGAAGAAACACTATGCCGAGCCGGTCAAGAATATGCAGACCCTGCAATCTGATGCGACTTCGACCGGCACGGTCTGGATCCAGGTGATTTCGTCTGCGCCCGGTAAGCAGGGGTATCTGGAGGCTGAAGGGGCGCTGGCCAAGAATACTGAGCGCGGCGCTGCCCCGACTTACACGATCCTCGACCCGAGCGGCGATATCGGACGCGCCTATGACGCCAAGACCACGCCGCACATGTATGTGATCGAAAGCGACGGCAATCTTGCCTATGCGGGCGCGATTGACTCTATCCGCTCCGCGAAAGTGGATGATATTGCAGTCGCGACAAATTACGTCACTGCAGCGCTGACGGCCGTCGCTTCAGGCGCAGCCCCGGAAGTCGCGACCGCCAAGCCGTACGGGTGCTCGGTCAAATACTAGCCCGCGTGAAATGCTCAGAAAAAAGCCACTCCGACGGGAGTGGCTTTTTTTACGCAGCGCTGTCCTGAAAGCGGAGCTGACGCGTCTCAAGATGCAGTACGGGGTTTCTTCCGCTGAGTTTGCCGGTGTGTATAATCGACTGGACGTCAAGACACAGCCAGCCACAAGCGAGACGTGTTCCAGGGAGGCAGACTGCTAATGCTGAGATCCATCTCTATCGCAACGCTGCTGGCGCTTGGCGCGTGCAGCGATCAAATCGAGGTCTCAGCCAAGCAGACATCCACGAGTTGCCTGGCGTCGGCTGAACTCGAAAGCGAAGTCTTTGTCCGCGGCGGACAGTTCGATCTGGGGCGTCACGGAATTTATCCTGAAGAAGGTCCCGCCACGCAGCAACACGTCGAGAGCTTCTGGATGGACCGGACTGAGGTGACAAATGCCCAGTTTGAGCGGTTCGTCGAGGCGACCGGCTATGTCACGCAAGCGGAAATTGGATTCACCGAAGAGGATTTCCCGGAAGTCGCACCGGAGTTCCGGCGGCCCGGCTCCATGGTATTTGTTCCCCCGGAAGTGTTGCGCGGCGCGTCCCCCTTCACATGGTGGAAATTCGTGCCGGGTGCGAATTGGCGCCATCCATATGGACCCGGCAGCGACCTCACCGGCAAGTCGCAGCACCCGGTGGTCCAGGTCACGATCAAGGATGCGCAGGCCTATGCGGACTGGGCCGAACGGCGTTTGCCAACCGAAGCCGAATGGGAGTTTGCGGCGCTGGGCGGGGTTAATCGCGAGGTGGACGAGACGACGAGCGGGCAACCACAGAGCGCCAATTTCTGGCAAGGTGTGTTTCCGGTTGCCAACACGTTGGATGACGGGTTTGAGCGCGCCGCGCCCGTCGGCTGCTTCGATCCAAATCCGCTTGGCCTCTACGATATGGTCGGAAATGTCTGGGAACTGACGGCCAGCGTCTATTATCCAAGGCATGGTCTGGCCGGGCGCGATGATGTGCCGGTTGAAGGCTATGACCCGGCGCAGCCCGGTTTGCCAGTGCAGGTCATGAAGGGTGGCTCATATCTCTGCGCGGAGAATTACTGCGCCAGATACCGACCCGAAGCGCGCCAGCCACAAGACCGGTTTCTGGCCGCGTCCCATGTTGGCTTCCGAACCGTGCGGAGCGAGCCCTAGGGGGTTTGCCGATCACCATTTTGCGGAAGCGTCGCTGCGATGTGGCCATTGGCTTGGTTATATTTGGGAAAATGATTGTTTGGGGGAAACGGATGCCCGCCGACAGCACATCCACGAGTCAATATTGGACAATTCAAACGCGACTACGGAAATCCCGCCAAACGAACGAAGCAAACTCACCCTGCTTCGCCAAAAGCTCGCGGAGTGCGGTGCGCACAGTTTCGCCTATAACCAGCTAACTGCGATGGACATCGCCATGGACGCCTTCCACCGCGTTTGTGCCTTCATTCTGCAAGCCTGTTATCGCGCAAACCGAGTCTTCTGCTTCATTCGATCGAACCCCAGACCTGTGGATGACAATGGAAGTAAAGTTTGATAGACACTCCTCGATGTCTGCTACTCCAGAAGCTGCTGAACGGGTCGTGCTTGTTGATGAGCAAGATTGCCAGATCGGCATCGGCCGCAAGCTCGAAACGCATCATTCGGGTGTGTTGCACCGCGCGTTCTCAATTTTTCTATTCGACGCCGCTGGGCGAACGCTTGTGCAGAAACGCGCGGCCCATAAGTATCATTCAGGCGGCAAATGGGCCAATACGTGCTGTGGGCATCCGCGCCCGAACGAGATCATGCTGAAAGCCGCCGAACGACGGTTGGGAGAAGAGCTGGGCATGCAGGCCCCGCTCAAATTCGGTTTCATCGCGCGCTACCAGGCTGAACTCGGTGGCCAAATGATCGAAAACGAAATCGTCCATGGCGATGTCGGCCCAGACACCGTGACCGTGTGGTGTTCGAACGATTATCTGGGAATGGGCCAACATCCTAAAGTGCTTGATGCGATGCATACCGCGCTTGACCGATGCGGTGCCGGCGCTGGAGGAACGCGCAATATTTCGGGCACAAATCATTATCACGTGCTGCTCGAGCGCGAACTCGCAGACCTGCACAATAAGGAAAGCGCGCTCTTGTTCACATCCGGGTATGTCTCAAACTGGACAACGCTCAGTACACTCGCGGCGCGCATTCCGAACTGCGTGGTCGTTTCCGATGAGCTCAACCACGCCTCGATGATTGAAGGCATTCGCCACAGCCGCGCAAACAAGCGCATTTTTAAGCACAATGATGTGCGTGACCTGGAGCGCGTGCTGTCTGAGTTGCCGCCTGAAGTGCCCAAGCTCGTCGCGTTTGAATCGGTCTACTCGATGGACGGGGACATCGCACCGATCAAGGAGTTTTGCGACGTGGCGGACCGCTATAATGCGATGACTTACCTTGATGAAGTCCACGCAGTCGGCCTGTACGGCCCGCGCGGAGGCGGCGTCGCCGAACGTGAGGGATTGATGGATCGCATTACGGTCATTGAAGGCACGCTCGGAAAAGCGTTTGGCGTGCTCGGCGGATACATCGCTGCTTCAACCGTCTTGTGCGATTTCGTTCGCAGCTTCGCCTCAGGCTTTATCTTCACCACGGCGCTGCCACCCGCCGTCGCGGCTGGCGCCCTGGCGAGTATCCAGCACCTCAAGAATAGCGACATGGAACGCATGCGCCAGAGACGGCAAGTTCGGCGCGTGCGCGAACTGTTCCGTGAGGTCGGGATCCCGGTGCTCGAAAATCCCAGCCATATTGTCCCCGTCATGGTCCGCGATCCGGTCAAATGCAAAATGATCAGCGATACCTTGATGCGAGACCACGGCATCTATGTGCAGCCGATCAATTATCCCACCGTTCCCAAAGGAACTGAGCGACTGCGCATTACGCCATCGCCGATCCATTCCGACGCGGATATTGATCGTCTTGTCGAAGCCATTTCGGCCGTGTGGTCACGATGTGAGCTGGCGCGGGCGGAATTGCGGAGCGCTGGCTGACACCTATCGCGGCGCGCCCATTCCTAATGGGGACGCCGAGGCCGCGCGATAAATTTTCGCGCGGCTTCAAGGCGATGCCAGAAAGTCCAGGATTTGATCGATCGCTGCGTCAGGCGCTTCTTCCTGCGGGAGATGGCCGACGCCCGGAAGTCTGAGCAGTGACACGTCGTTCATGGCGGCCTGAAATTTGGCAGCGTTTTCTATCGGGATGATTTGGTCGTCTTCGCCCCAGATCAATAGGACTGGAACTTGGATGGTCTCTAGCCGCTGCTCTGGTGGTTCCAATACTGTCTGTCTCATTCTTTGCAGCAGGGCCCGGCGCGTACCCTCGCCGTGCAGTAAATCATAATAGCGTTGAAGCGTTTGCCGATCCAGTTTTGCGGGGTCGGCATAGGCTGATCTCAATCCGCGTCCTAAAACCCATTTAGGCAGTGAATATCGGATCAAAGATCCTGCGACCGGCACATCTGGCGCCGTGCCATATTCAAAATCATCGCTTGCAAAGCCATCTGGTGAAACAAGAATGAGTTGATTGACCCGGTCGGGGCGCGCAGCTGCAAAAGACCAGGCGATCCGACCTCCGAGAGAGTTGCCGATAAATGCCGCATCCTCAATATTCAAATCGTCCATCAGCGCACCGATAAGAGCGATCGCGCGGGCATCGGTATAGTCATCTGTGCGGTCGGGCGGTGAAAGGCCTGCACCTGGCAGATCAAATCTCACGATGCGATGTTTGCGCTCAAGCGCACTTACCCAGTCATCCCAGGTTTGCAGGTGAGAGGCGACGCCGTGAATGAGGATCACTGTTGGTGCGTCGGATGGACCCGACACGCGGACATGCATCATTGTTCCCGCCACGTCCCGGATGTCATCGGGATGCTCCAGATATTTCGCCTCAAGATCCTGGCGCGGTATGTCTGATGTCAGAAAGACCGAGCAGCCGGAGATCGACATCAAGGCGCAAAGCCATGCGAACACAGAAAACAGGCGTTTCATTTCCGCGCCGAGCGGTTGGACCGGGGCCGGGCATAGTCGACTGCTTATAGCGGTTGGGTGGGCCATGACTAAATTTGAATGTCCTCTGAGATCGGCGGCAAGGCAACACGTTTTTGCGCCGCATTTTGTTTTCGGAGGAAGGCGCGCAAAGCGGGGCTTCAGGGTCCGGTCTTAGACTGGTGCCAAAGCTCTCTATAGTGATCAAAAAGCGTTTCATCACCGAATGAAGGCGTCAGCGCCTCACTATACGCGCCAGCTTCCGGATCCCATACGAGCATGGATTCGGTCGCATAATAGTGTCCAATCCGGGCATACTCTGCGCGCGCAGCGAGCGGCGGATACAGGCGCGCAGCAACTGACAAGACTTGGCCAATCAGTTGCAGAAAACGCGGCGAGACAGATCTGAAACGGGGCGGTTCGTCCAAAAGCGAAAACAGGAACTCACCCTGTTCCCGTGGCGTAATCGCCGGGCCCGGCCCTCCGATTGGCAGAATCTTGTTCTGCAAATCTTCATTCTCCACGCAATCGCTGAGAAACGCCGCCAGGTCATTGTCACTAATTGGTTTGCAGGCGGTCAGCTTGCCATCCCCGAACAGTAAATAGGGCTTGCCCGACTGCACGCGCTTCAATTGGCCGGAGAGCGATTTGAAGAAGGCTGTCGGGCGAACAATGGAATAATTGATGCCAGACGCAATCAGCTCCTTTTCAAAGGCAAGCTTCGCCTCCTGGAACGCCAATTTCGGTCTCTGCACACAAATCGCCGAGAGTAAGATCATTTGTGGAATGTTTCGGCGCTGCGCAACTTTTAGCGCATTTTGATTGGCTTGATAGTCGACTCTGAACGCATCGTCTCGCGTCCCTGTGCGAGACGCTAGGCACGATATCAATGTATCAAAGCTGTCATCCGGGCATCCATCCGCCAGGAGCGAGTTGAAGTCGGTCACATCCGCGATCCGCACATCGCAACCAGGTAATGATGATTTCACATCAGATATTGCGCGCACGCCCGCCTTGTCAGGCCGAGAACGCACCACGCAAACCACGTCATGGCCGCGCTGAACAAGCGTCTTAGCCGATGCTTGACCGATGGTCCCGGTGCCCCCGAGGAGGAGTATTCGCTTTGAAGTCGGATGGACCGGCATCTTTATCCTGACCCGCCCCCTATAGCGCTGCCAGTATCTGTGTAGTGTCCCCGCACTGGATTTGGAAGGGTGCGTTGGTTTCCGCCGCTGGCGAAGATTAAAAGCATTGAAAATCAGTGGGGTAAATGGTGGTTCGGGGGAGACTTGAACTCCCGACCTCACGATTATGAGTCGTGCGCTCTAACCAGCTGAGCTACCGAACCATTAGAAGCGCGCTGCATACACTGCGCTTGGATGCTCCGCAACCATTGAAATGCGGCAAAATCAGCGCGGCCAGGCGGTGTCCAACTGGGCCGAGACGAAATGCTGTTCGAGCTCTGGACTGGCAAAAAAGAAAGTCGCTTCGGTGATCACCGCTGTGTAATTCTGACGGATCGTGCGGAACGCTGCTTTGGCTTCAAAATTGAGCTGGAACTGGGAGACATAAGTGAGCCCCCATTCGGGTTCCGTTTCGAGGAGATAGCTTTGCTCGAACCGGGTCAGACGCCCGCCTTTCGGCCCGCGCACGGGGCGGGGCAGGGCGTAGTCGATCCGCATGAAACGTCCGTCGCCGGGCTCCATCCAGGCTTCCGCCTGCAGGCGTTGCGTCGCCCAGATATCAAGCGCGCTATCATTGGCCGACGGGGCATGCTGGAACTTGAGCCGCCAGGCCGGGCCCAGATCATCGACATAGACGGTTTCGCCAAAGCTGGCGCGAAGGTCGTCGGGAAACAGGCGCCCGTCGGGCGCGGTTTCGGCGCCCCAGGCCGCCGCTGCCTGGTCTAGATCGGCATCCTCCCCACGGGCGATGACGAGACGCCAACGTCGCCCCTCCGGCTCGCGTGGGTCAAAGGCAAAGGTGCGTCTCGCCTTGGCGCTGCTCATTTCGACGGTGAAGGCGGCGCGCAAACTGTCGGGAGCTTCTGTCGCGCGCAGCGCCTGATCCATCGGGCCGGTGCCGACGATCAGCGGAAACGCGATGCTCAGGACGAAACTCATGCAAGCTGTCTCGGGTTGAATTACGTCTGGTTTAAGGCAGACAAGATTAACTCTGAAGCTTGCCGAATTAAGGTTTATGCGACGTGAACGGGCAGGGGCCGCGGCCGATCAAAAAAACCCGGAGGCACCACGCGCGCCCGGGTTTTCTAATTGCGTGCCGATCGCCGAACTAGGCTGTTGGCAGCTTGTAGTCCTTGAAGATTTCCCGCAGTTGCAGCTTGTTGATCTTGCCCGTCGCGCCGAGCGGGATCTCGTCGATGAAGGCGACATCGTCCGGCGTCCACCATTTGGCGATCTTGCCTTCTAGCTGAGCCAGCATCTCTTCCTTGGTGGGCTCTGCGCCTGGGGCTGCCTGAATGATCAAAAGCGGGCGTTCATCCCATTTCGGGTGATAGATGCCAATCGCCGCCGCATTCGCGACTTTTGGGTGGCCAACGGCAATGTTTTCGATGTCGATCGAGCTGATCCACTCGCCACCCGACTTGATCACATCCTTGGCGCGGTCAGTGATCTGCATGGTGCCGTACTGATCCATATTGGCGACGTCACCAGTGTCGAAAAAGCCGTTCTCATCCAGCACATTGCCGCCATCGCCCTTGAAGTATCCGGCAGCAATGGCCGGACCGCGCACGACCAGGCGACCGGAGGTCTCACCATCCCAGGCCAGGTCTTTGCCCTCATCATCGACAATCTTGAGCTCGACGCCAAAGGGCGGGCGACCCTGCTTGAGTTTTTGCGTCATGCGGGTGTCGATATCGGCATCCAGCAAGTGTGGCGGCAATGTTCCCAGGGTACCGAGGGGGCTGGTTTCGGTCATACCCCAGGCGTGAATAACGTCGACTTCAAACTCGGTTTCGAAAGCCCGCAGGATCGCTTCGGGTACCGCTGAACCGCCGATCACGACTTTGCGCAGATGCGGCAATTTGAGATTATTCTCCCGCAAGTAACTCAGCAGACCGAGCCAGACAGTGGGCACCGCCGCGGTAATCGTCACTTTTTCCGTGTCGAGCAGCTCATAGATGCTGGCGCCGTCCATCTGCGCGCCCGGCATCACCATGTTAGCACCTGTCGCGGGACAGCCAAAGGCGAGGCCCCAGGCATTGGCGTGGAACATCGGGACGACTGGCAGGACCACATCGTCTGAGCCCATACCCATGGCGTCTTTCGCCATCGTGATCATGGTGTGCAGCACGTTGGACCGGTGTGAATAGAGCACGCCTTTTGGATTTCCGGTCGTGCCGGACGTGTAGCAGAGCCCGCAGGCTGTTTCTTCGGGGAAGTCACCCCAGCTGGCGTTCAGAGACTTGCCGGCCACCCAGTCATCAAACGCGACCGCGCCGAGCGAGTTGTCGGGCATATCGTCCGCGCCTGCAAAAATCACGAAGGTCTTGATCGTCTCGAACTTGTCCTTCACCGCTTCGACGATGGGCAGGAATGTGGTGTCGAAGATCAGTACCTTGTCTTCGGCGTGATTGGCGATCCAGGCGATCTGGTCGGGGTGGAGGCGCGGATTGATCGTGTGCAACACGGCGCCGATCCCCATCGTGCCATACCAGGCCGCCATGTGCCGGGCCGAGTTCCAGCCGAGCGTCGCGACCCGGTCGCCGAGACCGATACCGCCTTCAATCAGCGCGCCGGAGACCTGTTTGGACAGGTCATGAAGCTCTGAATAGCTGGTCCGCACGATTTCGCCGCCTACACGGCGCGTGATGATCTCGCGGGTTGGGTTTATCCGCTTGGCATGCTCCAGAATCTTGTTCGTGGTCAGCTGCCAGTCCTGCATGATGCCTTGCATCGGGGTCCTCCATAAACCTGTAATATTCTCGCCCCTTTCAGGGCCTGCAGATTGTTGTAGGTTGACGATGCAGGCTCGGCAAGAATCGAAAGTGAAATAGCATGCGACGTCTTCTCCCCATCGCCCTCGCAGTGGCCGGTCTCGGTCTTGCGGCGTGTCAGCCCGAAGCCGGGGAGTCTGATCCGCCCGGCGATGCTCGAACTATGACACAGGAAGAGCGAGCGGAGGCGTTCCGAAAGGCGCAAGCGGAACAGAGTACTCGGCAACCAATTCGTCCAGAGCTGGAAGCAGCCAGACTTCGAAGCTTACAGCGTGTCGCTTTGGGCCCGCTGCCCGACTTCTTCGATTGCGTCCGCGAAAGCGGGGGTATGCTGATCGCCTCGCACCGCGGCGGACCGGCCCCCGGCTATCCGGAGAATGCCATCGAGACGATGCAATACGGGCTCGATCAGGGGATTCTGGTCCATGAGATTGATGTCGCTGAAAGCCGCGACGGGGTCCTGTTTCTGATGCATGATCGCAGTCTCGGCCGCACCACGACAGGTAGCGGGTTTGTGGCAGATACGGACTGGGACACGATCCAGACGCTGAACCTGAAGGATAATGATGGAGCGATCACATCATTCCAGGCGCCGAAACTGACGGATGTCCTGATCTGGGCGAAGTCGACGGGCGCGATTGTGGAGCTCGACAAGAAGCCGACGACGAGTTTTCGCAATATCATCTCGCTCGTCCGCGCGGCGGAGGCGGAAAACAATGTCGTGCTGATCACCTATAATGACAATCAAGCCGTTGAGGTCGCCCGGCTGGCTCCGGATCTGATGATGACGGCGAGCGTGAATAGCCGGAATCACCAGGAAGACTTGGCGGCGCAAGGCGTTGATTTTGACAATGTGGTTGCCTGGATGGGGACCAGTAACCCGAATCCGCGGGCATTTGAGGCGATCGGCAATCGCGGCGTCGAGACGGCGTTCGGCACGCTGGGTCGGCCGGGGGAACGTCTGGATGATGTCTATTGGGCAGATGGCGATCCAAGCGAGTTTCAGGATCTCGCAGACGGCGGTCTCACCATGTTGGCGACGGATGCACCGTATCGCGTGGCATCGGCCCTTGCTGTCGATGATAAGGCACTGGATGCGTGCGCAGGCCGCTAGAGCACAAATCTTGCGCGTTCATTCGAGCTGATAAATTCGACCATCTCATCATAGGAAGCGCGCTCAAGCGTCGCGAAGGCCGCGATGCGTTTGGCATGGGTACGAGCGGCGTCGAAATCGCGATCGGCCCGGTTGATCGCGCTCGCATAGAACTGCATGCGCCGGGTCTCGCGCTGCGGCCTGAGGCCTTCCAGCATCGCACGAACGCCGACAGCCAGGATGGCGAAAGCGATTGCGAGGGCACTCAGAATGGAGGTGCTTTCCTCAAACGGTCCCCAGACCGCTGCGCCAAGCGCGATGAAGTTCGCCGCAAACGCAAAGACGACGAGCAAGTAGCTGAGATTGCCGAGAATATGCAGCTGCTTGGCCGGCGAGGACCAGAACCTGCCTTCCGAGGACAGCACATAATTGGTGTACTGGATTTGCCCACGCATACGCGTTTCTTGCAGGGCGCGGCAGATTTGTTCGAGTGCATTCTGATCTGCCTTGTCAGGTTTCATCGCAGCTTTTTTGGGCCAGCTATCGTCGATCCAGAAGGCCG
The DNA here is from genome assembly GCA_041984335.1 of Henriciella sp. Taxonomy (GTDB): domain Bacteria; phylum Pseudomonadota; class Alphaproteobacteria; order Caulobacterales; family Hyphomonadaceae; genus Henriciella. The sequence continues at coordinate 649,191 of JBHIYI010000001.1, forward strand.
TCTCGCTTTTCGAATCCGTCACGCTTTGCCCGGAATGGGCGGCGGCCGAGGTGCGCGTGTATTTCGTGTACTCACTGGATATCTGATCAATAAAGTTCCGCTTGAAGCGTTTGAAACTGAGATCGCGTTGATCCAGCCAGGTCGCCTTTGCGTCCGGCTGCTGAGCGGCGATGGCGATCTCGACAGAGTGTGCCGCTATATATTGCGCATGCCATTGGCGAAGCCGCTCCGTGATCAGGCGCTTCATCAGCCAGTTCCGCTTCACCTGGCCGAAGCCGAGGCCGATATTGCCAAAGATGAGCGCGAGAATACCAAAACAGGCCCCCGCAATCGCGAGTGAGTTCAGGATAGGGCCCTGCGCCAGTTCATCTGTCCAGATTCCTTTGGCAATGACATCAACCGGAAAGGCAAGCAGAGACAAGGTCGCGAAAACAAGCGCCGCGCAGCCGATCCAGCGGGAGCGTTGTTTGGCCTCCACCGCCAGTCGATCCACGCGCAGGAACTCTTCCCGCAAATCAGGGTGGTCCAGCGCGAAGAACACGTCTGGATAGGTCCGCTCGGCCAGGGCCCGGTCGTCTTCTGACAAAAGAAGTTCGTCATTGAAGCGAAATGTCATCTGCCCGTCCCTGGCTCGTCCAACGCAGGCAGGAAACACGTTCACTTCGCAGCTGGCAAGAAGGTTTCGCGCTTGCAGGCTGTATTAAAAAGATTTTTCGAAACCCTTCCGTGTGCGTTCCGACTGAACTTCTGCTTTGGATTGGCGGGGTTTTGTGTCATGGCTGGAAGCAAGGTCGCTTCAACTATAGCAATTCTCAGGGCACGGGGACGATGTCGCACATTTTCTTATCCTATAGCAGAGCGGACCGACCGACCGCGCAAGTGATCGCCGAAGCGCTCGAGGCGGAGGGCTTTTCCGTCTGGTGGGATAAGGTGCTGCGCGCTGGCCAGACCTATGATGAAGTGACAGAGAATATGCTCCGTGATTCGGCCGTCGTGGTCGTGCTCTGGTCGCAGACATCGGTCAAATCGAAATGGGTGCGTGCCGAAGCGACGCTCGGACAGCGCAGCTGTGAAATGGTCCCGGCTATGATCGAAGAGGCCGACCGGCCGATCATGTTCGAACTGACTCAGACGGCAGACCTGATTGGTTGGAATGGCGACCGCAATGAGGCGCGATGGCAAGAATTTGTCGCCGATATCAAACGCTCTCTGGACAAGCATGCCGAGGCAGCAGCCGCTGCGACGACGGCGGCTGCGCCGGCTGCTTCCACGGCGCAGGGCGACGCGACCATAGAGACCGTATTCTGGACCTCGATCAAGGATGGCGACGACCGGGCTGATTTCGAGGCCTATCTCAAACGCTATCCGGACGGGCACTATGAATCGTTGGCGCGCAATCGGCTGGCAGCGCTGCAATCGGCGGCAGGCGCAACGGCGCCTGAACCAACCGTGCCTGCACCAGCGGCGCCTGCGCCAGCACCGCCGAAGCCACCCGCGAAACCGGCACCCACCGCATCTGCTCCGGTCTCTGAAACGCCGCAGCAGAAAGACAAGAAGAAGTCATCAAGCCCGCTTCCCATGCTGATCGTCGCGGCCGCTGTGCTGGGCGGCGGCGGATGGTTTGGGTATCAGACCTTCATCGCTGGAGGGGCAGGATCGGACAGAGAAATTGTGTCGCCGCCGCCGCCGCCACCACAGACGGAAACCTGCGACGCCTGCCCGCAAATGGTTGAGCTCCCTGGCGGCAGTTTCACCATGGGGTCGCCTGATGGCGAGCGCAATCGGTCCGGCAATGAGGGACCGCAACACGAAGTGACGCTACCCCCGTTCGCGATCAGCGCCACCGAGATCACACGCAAGCAATGGAAATATTGTGCCGACGCAGGAGCCTGTCTTGCGGGGCCGGGCGGCGACGGAAACGAACCTGCCACGCGTGTCAGCTATGACGACGCTGTTGCCTATGCAAACTGGCTTTCTCAGCAAGGCGATCGTCGCTACCGCTTGCCCAGCGAAGCGCAATGGGAATATGCCGCACGCGGCGGAACCGATACGCCATATTGGTGGGGAACGAACTTTCCGGGGCAGGGGGTTGTGACCGGCGCAGCGAAAGATGTGACAGGACTTCCGGCCAATCCATTTGGTGTCTCCGGCATGCTCGGCAATGTCCGCGAATGGGTCGCTGATTGCTATGTGAACAATTATAGCGATGCGCCCAGCGATGGCCGTGTGGTCAGCCGTTCAGGCTGTCAGCGTTTTGTTGTCCGCGGTGGATCCTGGCGTCTCGGAGCCGCCGAGCACCGCGCCGCCAATCGCGCCCGGTTCGAACGCTCCGTTCGCGACCGCGCAGTCGGGTTTCGCGTCGTCGCTGAGCCTGCCGGTAACTAGTTCGATACGACCTCGATCACGACGCGGCGATTAAGCTGTTCCGCCACGCCGTCGGCCGTCTCTACAGCGAGCTCTTCTTCACCGTACCCGACCGTCATTATGACGCTCGGCTCAACCCCATTCTGGATGAACCAGTCGCGAATGAGATTGGCGAATCGGATTGTCTGGACCCGGCTTTCCGCGTCCTCTCCGGCAGTATCATTGAACGCGCTGATCGTCAGGGAATCGATTCTCTCTTCGCTTTCGATGACCTGGCGCAGAACCGTCTCATATGGTGTCAGATCGAGCGAGTCGTAGTCTGAGACATAGAATGTTGTTTGCACCGGGAGCGATTGCGGTGCGGCCATCGGCTCCATTTCCTCGACTGGCGCTGGCGGAGGAGGTGGTGGTGGTGGAGCAAGGCTACGATCTCGCGGTGGAACTGCGGCCGGTGCCGGAGCTTCGTCTGGCACCAGAACAGCGACACCTCCGGCGGGGAAGGCAGACCGGTGCAAAGTGCAGGCTTTGGTTTGCGGCTCGATCAACGCGTTCACACGATAATACTGGTCGCCATCAGGCAAGCCGCCATAGCGCGCAATTTCCAGCGCGCGATCCTGTGGCCCGGTCTCTCCGATGGTGCACATCATGTCCCAGAGAATTGTCGGATTGTCGGAATAATAATTGTGCCCCGTGCCGAACAATTGCGTGGTGACCGCGGTTGCATCAATCGTCTGATAATTCTGGGCATTGCGAATATAAGGCTTGTCCGTATCGGTCTCGCCGAGCCGTTTCGCTTTGTTGAGGATATTCGACGCATACAGCGCCCGGTCTGTGTCAGACGTATAAATGGTGACATTGGCATCGAGATTGTCGAACACGCCATTGGCAGCGGCAAAGACGTCGCGCTCGACATCCGCAGCGACGAGCAGGATCCGGAATTCGAGATCGTCGCGCTCATGCCGCACGAGATAATCGCGCGCATAGTCCTCAAGTGCTTTGGTCAGGACGCGATTGCCCATGGAGTGCGCGACAATATTGATCCGGCTGACATCCAGATCTTCGGTGATCAGATCCAGGAATTCCTCTAGATAGGGCGCCGAATTGATCGAGCGGTCACGGTCCGCCCTGTACTCCTCAATCGAGACTTCGCCCGCGGACGGCCAGCTATACAGCACCGGAATTCCGACATCATAGGCGTCATTTCGAGAGAGATCGTTGGACAGCTGCGCTGCACGCACGAGGGCTTCATCGAATTTGACGTTAAAGCCGTGCACAAACAATAGGATGGAGTCTGAGCCTTCATAATAGATGGCATCCTGCAGCGTCGCGGTGAAGGTTTCGCGCCCGCTGGTCGTGATGCGCGTCAGGAAGACATATTCTGACAACTTGTCCGCATCATTCGGGGCCTGCCCCTGGACGTGCGGGGTCTCCCCCCGCTCGCGCGCGCCGCCATCCTCTATCAGTTTGGGAAGCCAGACATCTGCCCGGCCCAGTCGGAGGGCGCCGCTATTCTCGCCGGTACCCTCGAATACATCTGTTGTATCAGCAGCAAGCGTCGCATCGCCCGTCTCGAGCTTGCGGTTGGTGCCGTACCAGACGCGAATACAGTCGACTTTCCGGTCGAGACCATCCCTGGAAATCAGATCGGCGCAATCAGTTCCGAAGTCCGGATGGCGAATAACCAAAGGGCGATTCAGCCACCACCACGCCGCGGCGCTGCCAACGCCGACAATCACCAGAATGCCAAGAATCCACTTGAACACGCGTCACCTCCCAATACTCAACATTGGCTTTGTACATCAGATTTGGGGCGCAGAACAAGCGGATGCCCTGCTGCGGGCCCCGACGCATTCGCAATCACGTGAAATACGCCTATATCGCTTCGAACCCAACTTCGTCGAGCGCACGATATGTCCGATTTTCTCCTCCTCGCCTTCATCCTCCTCTGCGCCGGGATTATCGCCGTACCAATCGCCACGCGGCTGAAACTCGGCTCGGTGCTCGGCTATCTGATTGCCGGGATCTGCATCAGCCCCTTGCTGGGGTGGCTTGATGTCGATGTTGTCTCGCTGCAGCATTTTGCCGAGTTTGGTGTCGTCATGATGCTTTTCCTGGTCGGCATGGAGCTCGAGCCGAAGCTGCTCTGGCAAATGCGCAATCGCCTGATGGGGCTTGGCGGTGGCCAGGTCCTGATGACCATGATCCTGGTCATGTCAGTCGCAATGGCGTTCGGCCAGTCGTGGAACACCGCCCTGATCATCGGCATGATCCTGTCCCTGTCGTCGACGGCGATTGTCCTCCAGACCCTGAACGAGAAAGGGTTGATGAAGAGCGATGGCGGACAGGCGGGATTTTCCGTGCTGCTGTTCCAGGACATTGCGTTCATTCCAATGCTGGCCATCATCCCGCTGCTCGCCTTTCCGGAAGTCGCCAACCTGACCGCAGGTGGCGGTGATGATCACGGCCTCAGTCTGGTGGAGAATCTGAACGGATGGCAGACCATGCTGGTCACTGTCGGCGCGATCGCCGTTGTGGTTCTGGGCGGCAACTACCTCACCAGACCGATCTTCCGCTTTGTCGCCGGTGCCAAATTGCGCGAATTGTTCACAGCGACAGCCTTGCTGATGGTGATCGGGATCGCGCTATTGATGACTCTGGTCGGGCTGTCGCCAGCGCTCGGCACGTTCCTGGCTGGCGTGGTGCTGGCAAATTCCGAGTATAAGCACGAGCTGGAATCCGACATTGACCCGTTCCGCGGCCTGCTGCTCGGCCTGTTCTTCATAACGGTTGGCGCAGGTATCAATTTCCAGCTCCTGTCCGAAAATTTCGGCCTGGTGATCAGCATGACGGCCGGCCTCATTCTGCTGAAAGCAACCGTGCTTTTCCTGCTGGGCACTGCGTTCAGGATTCGCGGTGCACAACGTTGGCTGTTTACGCTTAGTCTGGCGCAGGCCGGGGAATTCGGCTTCGTCCTGCTCGCCTTCACGACAACCAATGGAATCATTCCCGATGAGGTCGCGAGCCTGCTCCTGCTGGTCGTTGCATTGTCCATGCTGATCACACCGCTCCTGTTCATTCTCTACGATCAGATCGTGGCCGGGATTTATTCACGCGGGCAGGAGGTCGAGGCCGATGAGATTACCGAGGATAATGGCATCATCATCGCTGGCCGCGGACGGATTGGCGGGATTGTCGACCGCATGTTGCGGACCGCCGGCTACACGTCGACGGTGATCGACTATAGTTCCAAACAGCTCGATATTCTGCGTGTTTATGGTGTCAGCCACGCCTATTTCGGTGACGCGACCCGTCCCGACCTGTTGCATGCAGCCGGGATCGACAAGGCCAAGATGCTAATCGTGACGATTGATGACAGAGAGCAGATCACTGAGCTGGTCTCGTACGCGGTTCGCAATTTCCCCAATCTGCACGTCATCGCCCGGGCTGTCGATCGCCATCATACTTACGAACTCTGGGCGCATGGCTGCCGCGATATTATTCGCGAGACCTATGACAGTTCGCTGCGGATTGGCCGTTCTGCCTTTGAGGCGATGGGCATTCCGCGCGAAGCTGCAGATAAGATGAAGGTCGCTTTTCACGAGATGGATCAGCAATCCATGATCGAAGTAGCGGATGTCTACGATATCAGCATTCCGGCGCACGAAAATGAGGCCTATGTCAGCCGCGTCCGCGAGCGCGCCGAAACCTGGGAAGCTGAGCTGCATGATCGGATGATGGACATCATGGACGGTGACCTGGAAAAGACCTGATCCTCAGAATTTCATCGTCGCCAGTTGACGGCGTGCAGCAATTCCGCCTAAAGCAGCGCCTCGGTTGAGGCGCCTGCCGCTCGCTGGACATTTGTCCTTGGTGAAGACCTCCCGGTTCATCCGGCTTTTCGCAGACCTTTTCACTTCCGGTCTGGCGGCAATGCGAGCCCCGCCCTTCGCTAGACCAAACAGGAATTGTGAAAGGACGCTGTGATGATACAGCACATTCATACCCGCGTGCAGGCCAAGGCGCGTGCACGTGAATTGAAAGCCCAGAGCGAGACCAGGCTCAGCTACGCCTCGGCGCTCGAACAGGTCGCCCACGAGATGGGGTTTCGCGACTGGAACACTGCGGCAGCCCGCCTGTCGAACGAGCCCGAGGCTTGCTGGCAAGTTGGAGAGCGGGTGAGCGGTTGTTACCTGAAACGCGCGTTCCGCGGACGCGTTCATGCGGTGCGCGAACTGCATGACGGGGCAGGCTACGAGTTGACGCTCCACTTCGATGAGCCGGTGGATGTCGTTGATTGGGAGAGCTTCTCGGCGTTTCGTCAGAGAGTGACGGCGATGGTTTCACCTGAGGGCGTGTCCTGGAAGAAAACCAGCGACGGCATCCCGCACCTCACCGTTGCGCGAGAGAGCGCGTTTTCGGTTTAAGGTGAGCCATTTGCGAGGCTTGCCTGCGCATGTATCTGCGGACTTTGAATTCCGTATCTATGTTGTTTTCAACCGCCAGAGGTCCTGACTTTCGTCAGGAATACGGTTCATTGAGCAGGGACAATCGCACTCATCCGAAGCCCTCATCCTGAGCTTGTCGAAGGACGAGGGCGGGCTGGAGAACATCCACCCGGCGCCTTAAACCTTTTCAGGCTTGCCCTTGCCTGGGGTTTTTGGTTTGCGCTTGGCTGGTTTGTCTTCGACATATTTGAAGGTCAGTTCGTCCTTCTTCTTGTCGTGCCCGATTTTCACTGTGCCGCCTTTGGCGAGTTTTCCGAACAGGAGTTCCTCGGCCATCGGCTTCTTCACATATTCGGAGATCACGCGGGCCAGAGGTCGTGCGCCGAATTCGGCGTCGAAACCGCGCTTGGCCAGCCAGTCGCGAGCGCCAGCGGCCAGTTCGATCGTGACATTTCTGTCGGCCAGCTGAACTTCAAGCTGCAGCACAAATTTCTCGACCACACGCTCGATGATTTCCGGGGTCAGGCCGCCAAATGTGATGACCGCGTCGAGGCGATTGCGGAATTCCGGTGTGAACAGGCGCTTTAGAGCCTCGTCCTGCTCATCTTCCTTGCGTCCGCGGCCAAACCCGATGGAGTTCTTCGCCGCATCCGACGCGCCGGCATTGGTGGTCATTACCAGAATGACATTGCGGAAATCGACCTTGCGGCCATTGGCATCGGTCAATGTGCCATGGTCCATGACCTGAAGCAGGACATTGAACAGATCCGGGTGCGCTTTCTCGATCTCGTCGAGCAAGACCACAGAGTGCGGGTGCTGCATCACCGCATCGGTGAGCAGGCCGCCTTCATCATAGCCGACATAGCCGGGAGGCGCACCGATCAGGCGCGAGATCGAATGGCGTTCCATATATTCCGACATGTCGAACCGGTGCAGCTCGACGCCCAGAATTGAGGCGAGCTGGCGGGTGACTTCGGTCTTCCCGACCCCGGTCGGACCGGTGAACAGATAGGACCCGATCGGCTTGTTCGGCTCGCGCAGGCCGGCGCGCGACAGCTTGATCGCGCTCGACAAGGCATCGATGGCAGCGTCCTGGCCATACACGACGCGCTTGAGATCGGCCTCAAGCGATTTGATCGCCTGGGCATCGTCTTTCGACACTTGTTTCGGGGGGATGCGGGCAATCTTGGCGACGATCGCTTCGATTTCCTTCACGCCGATTGTCTTGCGGCGCTTGTTTTCAGGCACCAGCCATTGGGTCGCGCCCGCCTCATCGATCACGTCGATGGCTTTATCCGGCAGTTTGCGGTCGGTCATGTAGCGCGCCGACAGCTCCACCGCAGCGCGGATCGCGTCATTGGTATAGCGCAGGCCGTGAAAGTCCTCGAAAGTGGATTTCAGGCCAGTGAGGATTTTCACCGCGTCTTCGACATTCGGCTCAACCACATCAATCTTGCGGAAGCGACGAGACAGCGCGCGGTCTTTTTCAAAGTGCTGCTTGTATTCCTTGAACGTCGTCGATCCCATGCAGCGGACTTCGCCGTTCTGGAGGGCAGGCTTGAGCAGGTTGGACGCATCCATCGCACCGCCCGAGGTTGCCCCTGCGCCGATGATGGTGTGGATCTCGTCGATGAAGAGAATGCCTTTCTCCTGCTCGCCAATCTCCTTCATCACCGCTTTCAGGCGTTCTTCGAAATCACCGCGATAGCGCGTGCCCGCCAGAAGCGCGCCCATATCGAGCGCCCAGATCGTGGCATCAGACAGAATTTCCGGGACCTCACCATTAACGATCATGCGGGCAAGGCCCTCTGCGATCGCGGTCTTCCCGACGCCGGGATCACCAACCAGGATTGGATTATTCTTGGCCCGGCGGCAGAGCACCTCGATGCAACGCTCGATTTCAAGCTGACGCCCGATCAGCGGATCGATTTTACCCTGCTTGGCTTTCTCGTTGAGGTTGACGCAATAGGCATCCAGCGCCTCGCTTTGTGGGGCGTTTGGCGGCGCTTCTTCCTGTTCCGCGCCGCGCGGTGTTGTCGGGCGATTCTGCCCTGGAACTTTCGAGACGCCATGGCTCACATAATTGACCGCATCATAGCGGGTCATGTCCTGCTCCTGCAGGAAGTAGGTCGCGTGGCTTTCGCGTTCGGAGAAGATTGAAATCAGAATGTTCGCGCCTGAGACCTCGTCGCGGCCGGAGCTTTCAACGTGCAGCACGGCGCGTTGCACGACGCGCTGGAATGCAGCGGTCGGCTGGACACGGCCCGACGGATTGTCGGTGATCAGGCTGGACAGGTCTTCATCGATATATTGCTCGAGCGCCTCTTTCAGGGATGCGATATCGACCTTGCAGGCGCTCATCACTTCGATGGCGTCTTCATCCTCGGTCAGCGCCAGCAGCAAGTGTTCCAGCGTTGCATATTCATGCTGGCGTTCACCCGCTGCGGTGAGGGCGCGTTCAAGGGCATTTTCGAGGCTAGGGGTTAAGCTTGGCATGTGTTTCTCCTAGTCCTCTTTTTCCATTGTGCATTGCAGAGGGTGTTCATTGCGCCGGGCCATATCCATGACCTGGGCAACCTTGGTCTCCGCAACTTCGTACGTATAGACGCCGCAGACGCCGACGCCTTTCTGGTGAACGTGCAGCATAATCCGAGTCGCCTGTTCCCGGCTCTTGCCGAAAAAGCGCTCCAGGATCAGGACCACAAACTCCATTGGCGTATAGTCATCATTCAGGATCAGCACGCGATACATGCTCGGCTTCTTGGTGCGAACACGGGTCTTGGTGGCAATTCCAAGACCTGCATCATCGCCGCCATCCGGGTTCATTGGATCGTTGGGCCCCTCTGGGTCTGAGAGCTTTATGCGGTCAATTCTGATAGACATGGCCTAGAAGATAAGCGTTCCTTTCTGAAAGTGTAGACTGACGCTGTGTTGCCGTAGGATCAAGCAAGAATTTGATCAATATGTGGTCACCCGATGAATTAAATCGCTCACACGTTTGCGATTGGCCCCTAGGTCGGAATAGCCGACCCGCGAGCGGGAATAGATTGCAAAGCTCGCCTTGCCGTCGTCGACCTCGATCACTTCGATATCGACATCGTCCTTGAACCGCATCAGTCCGGTCGTCGCCACGAACTTGATACGCAATGCTTCAGGGTCGGCCTGGATCTTCCCCCAACGCCCTTCAGACGCGATGATTTCGCTGAGGCGCGAGTAGAGCCCGCGTGCGGTCATCGCCATGACGGGAGGGGCAAAATCCGGCTCGGCAGCCAGGCAGTGATTATCAGGAGCTACCAGGCAGGTATTTGGTTTTGGTGGGCGTTTCAGCGCCTTGAACGAAATGAAATCAGTCATGGTGGACCAAGATTGCCGGAAGTCGGCGGCTTTGTCAGGTCATTAAAATGAAAGAGCCGGGCAATTCACGCCCGGCTCTTGAATTCTGGTCCCAATCGGGGACGGGAGGTGATGCGCGATCTAAGCGCTCGCTGCACTCTTTGCCGTTTTCTTGGCTTGCTTGGCCAGGGGCGCGAATGCCTCGCGCAACGTGTCCACATACACTTCCGACAGCTCGTTGAAGCCTTTGAGATTGTTTTCGAAAGCCGTTTTCACGAAGCCCGTCTGAACGGTCATCGCTTCGGAGAGGGTGCCAGCTTCAGACAGCTTTTTTCCGGTTTCAACCGACAGCGCCATTTGTTGCTTCAGGTGATCCATCATTGTCTGTCCGACTTCCTGCATGCCTTTGACAGAGGCGCGTGTGCTGGCCGTCGAGGCTTCCATCGCGCCGCGCGCGAGCGTGCCCATTGAGTCCTGGTTGGGGAAGAAGTTCGCCATCGCGTCGGCGTCGAACGCGCCAAATGGAAACGTGAATGGGGAAGAAGGGGTGGCAGTCATGATCCAATTTCCTTGTTTACGCCACGGAATATACGCCAACATCTCGCGATTGCAACAAAAAATTGTGCAGTGCACAAAATTAAGCTCACGGTAACGAAGCAGGTACAAATCCTAACAGAAATGCCATGTGCATTTACCTCTAGCTAACCTTATGAATCGATCCTACTGTTTTCCCGGGATGCCGGGGAATGCTCTATTGGAGACCCGTGCATGGCCGTTGGTTTTTCTGCGATTTCGATCAAATCCGCTTTGGCGGCCGGCATGTTGCTGGCGCTCGGCGCGCACACGACAGCTTCTGCAGAGAAATATGCATCCATTGTTATCGATCTCGAAACCGACCAGGTCCTTCACGCGCGTCATGCCGATGCACCGCGATATCCAGCCTCGCTGACCAAGGCGATGACGCTGTACATGCTGTTCGACGCGATGAAGAGCGGCGAGGTGAAACTCTATGAGCGGTTGCCCGTTTCGCGCGCCGCGGCGAGTCAGCCGCCATCTTCGCTGCGCCTGCGTGCAGGTTCTACCATTACAACCAAGGACGCGATCAACGCGCTGATCACCAAATCTGCAAATGATGTGGCTGTGGTCGTGGCTGAGCGCCTTGGCGGCACGGAGCAACGCTTTGCGACTCTGATGACGGCCAAGGCTGAAGCGATGGGCATGACCAGCACGACCTTCAAGAATGCGTCGGGTCTGCCAAACTCACAACAGCTTTCCACGGCGCGAGATATGTCCATCCTGGCAGAGCGGCTGCTGGAGGATCACGCTGATTATTACGGCTATTTCGCCAACACCAAATTCAGCTGGGGCCGGGCGAACTATCGCAACCATAACAAGCTGATCGGCAAGGTTACCGGCGTGGACGGGATCAAGACGGGATACACGCGGGCATCCGGCTTCAATCTTATGGCCAGCGCCAAGCGCCGCGGGCGCCGTGTCGTCGCAATCATGTTTGGTGGGTCAACCGCCCGGTCGCGAGACCAGCACGTTTCGGATCTCATCGAAGCGGCCTATAAAAGTTTTGAAGAGAGCGATGAGGCACCCGAATTGCGGATGCGCATGACGTTCAGCGACATCCAGCCACCGATCGATCCTGACGCCGCTGCGATGCCAGTACTGAACGGACGCATTTTCGGTGCGAATGCGGTCGTCGCTGAAGGGGATGAAGGCTCGAAGCAGGAATAGGAGGCGATAGTGTTCGCATTTCGCCTCATCGGCCTCGTGCTAATAGCCCTGTCGCTGGTCAGCACGGCTGTGTCGGAGCCGGTCGACTACAATACGCTTGACGAACGGCTCACCCGACTCGCGGCAGATCCCGAAATCGTTGGCCTGGCAGTCGCTGTCATTGAGGATGGCGAAATCACCTTTGCGCAAGGCTATGGCGTCACCAGGTTCGGAGGCGAGCCGGTCAATGATCACACAGTGTTTCGCTGGGCGTCCCTGTCGAAGGGCGTTGCCTCGACCGCCGTCGGGAAAATGGTTGCGGAGGGGCAGCTGACCTTCTCTGATACGATCTCCAAGTTCAAAACGTCCCTGCGTCTTCCGCTCGGAGGGGAGAAAGTCGGCACGCTGGACGACTTGCTTTCGCATCAAATCGGGATCGTGCCGAACGCCTATGATACGCGCCTCGAAGATGGCGGCGATCCGGCGCAAATCCGCGAAGCGCTCGGCAAGCTCAAGCGAACCTGCGTGGTTGGCCAGTGTCATACCTATCAGAATGTCGCGTTCGACGCGATTTCGGAAATTGTCGCGTCTGTGCGCGGGATCGATTTCGAGGAAGTCGTCAGGCTCGAGCTGTTCCAGCCGCTGAACATGCAGGATGCGAGTTATGGTCTTGAGGCCTTGCTGGGCTCTTATTCCTGGGCTGAACCGCACCGGAAACGGCGCGTTGACCCACGACCAGTCCGGCGCACCGTAAACCGATCCTATTACCGGGTGCCAGCCGCAGGCGGCGTGAATGGGTCTATTCGCGACCTGGCGCAGTTTGCCCGCGCGCAGATGGGCCTGGAGCCCGAAGTGCTATCGCCGGATACGCTGACCGAGCTCCACACGCCGCGCGTTTATACCAGACGCGAACAGTCCAGCATGAGTCGGCGCTATGGCGGCCATCTTCGAGATGCACGCTATGCACTCGGCTGGCGCGTCTATAAATATGGCAAGCCCGGATACCGTGTCGTCGGCCATCGCGGTGCTGTCGATGGATATCGCTCGCTGATCCTGTTTGATCCTGAGCGGGATGCCGGCGTCGTGGCGCTCTGGAATTCCAATTCGCGCAAGCCTGTCGGCGTGCAGTTTGAAGTCATGGACATGATTTATGGTCTGGAATCCAAGGACTGGCTGCAATTGGATACACCCGCAAACGACTAGCCGATCGCCTGAGATGCCACGCGCGAAATTATAATGAATTGCTACTTGATCTAGAATATTTGTATATTCTATTCGAAGTAGATTTTTATCCAAGCCTGCTATCGTACGCTTATGACTGCGGGAAGATTACGCCTCCAAACGAGCAAACTCGACATGTCCGAGCGCACGCGGATGCTTGCTTACTGGGTGGGCATTCTGGGCCTTTGCTTTGCGGCGTTTCTTTACATTCTCTATCATGCGAGCGGACGGGAAACGTGGCTGGTTCGGGTCGTAATCCCCGCCTACGCGCTGATATTGGGCGGTTTGACCTTAAGCGCGCACCGCAATTTTCATGTCCGATCGATCTTCTTCAATGGCTGCATCGCCATGTTCGCGCTGTTCTGGGTCAAGAATTTCGGCGATGGCTTCCTGGGCAATTCCCGACCGTTCGATATTCCCGTCATCCTTCTCGTGCCGCTCTTCTTCATCATGGCGCTGGACATTAAGCGGCTGCTGATACTGGCACCGTTCCAGTTCTTGTGCGTGTTTTATTATGCGCGTCTTTTCGCTGGCCAGAACCTCAACGTCGCTTGGACGCCGAGCGAGCAATTTGTCTTCAGTCTGGTGGTTGCGGCGCTTTCAGGATTCTCATTTTGCGTCTTTGCGGCCGTCGCATACTCGCGAGAGCGGGCGGATCAAAACCTGTTCGATCTGGTCAATGAATCTGAGAAACTCGCAGCGACGGATGCGCTGACGGGACTCATGAACCGCCGGGCCTTCATGGACAAGCTACGCGCGCTATGGCCGACACGTTCAGAGATCTGCATCGCGTTCATTGATCTCAATCACTTCAAACCGCTGAACGACCAATATGGGCATGCCGTTGGCGATGAAGTGCTCTGCAAGGTTGCGCAGCGGATCGGCGATGTCCCGCATGTCGAATTGAGCGCGAGACTTGGGGGAGATGAGTTCGCCGTCTTGTTCGACGCGGACGCTGGACAAGAAACGATGGCGACACATGTCGGAACGCTACATGCGCAAATCACGCAGGATATGCGCTGGGAGTCAGGTGTCATTCCGATCAGCGCATCGGTGGGCTACGCGCATGGCCAAACGATCGAGCAATCCTTGTCTGGTCTTCTAAGAGCCGCAGACACGGCGATGCGCCGCGCCAAGAGTAGCAACACGCATTGGGCCAAATTCAACCCGCTGGTCGACAATGATGCCATCGCCAGCTCGACGCTGGAAATGGAGCTCAAGTCGGCGATCAAGAATGGCCAGATCCGCGCGGCCGTCCAACCGATCGCCAATGCGCATTCGCTGGACGTGGTCGCCTATGAATTGTTGACCCGCTGGACGAATAGCGGGTTTGAGCGCGATCCAAGCCCGAAAGACTTTATTCCGATCGCCGAAAAGCTGGGTCTGTTGAATGAGATCCTCTGGGTCACACTCGATGAAGCCCTTAGCCGTCTGGATCTCACCGAGCAAAAGCTCGCCATCAATGTGTCACCTGCGCAGCTTGTGGCTTCGGACTTCCTGGAATCGCTGCTCCGCATTTTGGAGCGTCATGAGGTACGCCCGCATGCGATCACGATAGAGATTACCGAAGAAGTGGCATTCCGAAATGTCGATCGCAACGTGGCAATCCTGCGCCAGGCCCGAGAGCTCGGCTTTGCCATTGCGCTGGACGATTTCGGCACTGGCTATTCGTCGCTTTCCATGCTGGACACGCTGCCACTCGACAAACTGAAAATTGACCAGAGTTTTGTCCAGAAATCCGACAAGAGCACGCAAAGTAAGAGCATTCTTCTTGCCGCGATCCGGCTCGCGAAACAGCTTGGATTTGAATCGTGTGTGGAGGGGATCGAAACCGAGCAAGCGGCGCGTCGCATCGCATTGCTGGGGGCTGACACGATCCAGGGCTACTGGCTTGGCAAACCGCGCCTGGTGCAGGACGAGCCCGTCAATCTGAAAATGGTGTCTTAGTCGAACGATTCGTTCGGCGGTTTGCCCGGTTGCTTTTCGGCTTCCATTTCGAGTTCCAGCTCCGCTTCCAGAAAATCATTCTCTGATTCAACGGCGTCCACCCGTTCCTTCAATTTTCGGATCTCGCGTTCGCGCAGCTCGTCTGAGAACGCGCTCGCGAACACACCAGCGGGCAGGGCGACCACACCAATACCTGCGAGGGCGATAATCGATGCGAACACCTTGCCAAGCGCCGTCACCGGATAGACATCGCCATATCCAACCGTTGTCAGCGTCGCCATGGCCCACCAGAGCGCTCTCGGGATCGAGGCGAATTCCTCCCTCGCATTCGGGCCGACGCCTTCGAGAAAATAGAGCGCGACCGCAGAAACGTAGACCAGCGCCAGCGCCATGGCGAGCGTGGTGAGGAGCTGTGTGCCCGCCCGCTCGACGGTCGCACCGAGCACATCGAAGGCGGGAACGAACCTTGCCAGCTTGACCAGTCGGGCCAGCCTCAAGGCGCGCAGAATGATCAAAACCTCATCGCCAACACCGGCGGGTGTCAGCAGGATCCAGAGCAGCTCGGGCAGGAAGGCAATCAGGTCGGCGATTGCATACGGCGTGGCCATATATTTCAGTCGACCAACTATACCGCGATAGTTTGGATCTTCGCCAGCCACCCAGAGGCGCGCGAGATACTCAATCGCAAAAATCGACACGATCGCGAGGTTCACATAGTCGATCCCGATCCGCCACATCGGGCCGATGGTTTCTTCTGTCTCAAGCGCCAGGGCCAGGAAGCTCAGCAGCACGAGGCCAATAATCAGCATGTTCAGCGCCGAAAGCCCCGACTTGCCTGTGGCTTCGGGTTCCAGCTGGCCATAGAGCCGATGGCGCAGGCCGATCCGAGTGACGACGTGTTGCGTTACCATACCAACCTTTCCCCCTTGGGCTGCTTATCCCCGTAGCACACCGCCCGTGGATTTGGCGACGGCAGCGATAATTTTCTGAGAAATCGCCTCAATGTCCTGATCTTTCAGGGGCTCGCCGCGGGGTTGCAGGGTCACTTCGACCGCGATGGATTTGTGGCCGGGGTCGATGCCCTGACCCTGATACACGTCGAATACATCAACCGCTGTGATCAGTGTCTTGTCAGCGCCCATCGCCGCTTTGACGATCTCGCCCGCCGCGGTGTTCTCGGTCACGACAAACGCGAAGTCTCGCCGAATCGGCGTCAGATCCGCTTTTTCCAGAACGGGTTTGGTTTTCGTCGTTTTGGCCTTCATTTGCGGCAATGCATTCAGATTGAGCTCAAACGCGAAAACGGGTCCCTCAACATCCAGCGCCTTGAGGCACCTCGGATGCAGGGCGCCGAAATGCGCCACGGTAACCTTGGGGCCGAGCTTCAGGCTGGCGGCCTGACCGGGATGCCAATGGGGCTGGCGAGGGTCGCCGACCTGGAACCGGGCAGGGGGCTGTCCCAGCGCTTCGAGCACTGCGAACAGGTCAGCCTTGGCTGCATAGACATCATAGGCGTCCGCGCCGTTCCAGTGACGCGCTTTGTGCGGGCGCACCAGGGCGGCGATCACAGAACGCTGGTCCTTTGGCCCATCACCGAGATAGATTGGACCGGCTTCGAACAGGCGCAGGCCGCGCTCACCATGGTCCGCGGCGCGCTGGACGGCCGATGCCAGATTACCAAGAATACTCGGGCGCATCTGGTTGAGCTCGCTGGCAACCGGATTCGCGACTGTGAGGACATCCTCGCCGCCGCCAAACATCGCAGCGTGGGCTTTCGGCATGAAGCTCCAGGTGACGGTTTCGAGGAATCCGCGCGCGGCCAGTGTCCGCCGTGCGGTCCGGATCCGGTCCTGGATCGGCGTCGTCACCACCCGCTTGCCGCCTTCCGGGGCTGGCAGGGACAGCGTTGGCAAGGCGTCATAGCCTTCGAGGCGCGCAATTTCTTCTACGATATCAGCGCTTTGCTCCATGTCGAAGCGCCAGCTGGGCACGTTGAGGAGCCAGGTTTCACCCGTATCCTCGATCGCGAAGCCAAGCGCCTTGATCGTCTTCTTCATGCTGGCGGGTTTGACGTCGAGGCCCGTCAGACGGGCGACGTCGCGCTTGAAGAATTCAATCGGGGCGTCGCGCCGCGGGGCTTCACCCGCCACCTTGATTTTCGAGGCCGTGCCGCCGCCATATTCAGTGATCAGGCGCAGCGCCAGATGCACGCCTTCGACGCAGGATTGCGGATCAACGCCGCGCTCAAACCGATACCGGGCATCCGAGATGATGCCGGTTGTCCGTCCAGTTCTGGCCGTGCGAAGCGGGTCGAACCAGGCGCTTTCGATGAACACATCCACGGTTTCGTCGGAAACGGCTGTGCTTTCGCCGCCCATGACGCCGCCGAGGCCGATCACACCGCTTTCATCCGCAATGACGCACATTTCAGGCGTGACTGGATAGGTCTTGCCGTCCAGCGCCGCGCATTCTTCACCCTTGCGGCCGAGACGGGCGCGGATGGCACCGGTCAGCTTGCTGGCATCATACGCGTGCAGGGGTCGGGCCCGATCAATCGAAATATAGTTGGTGACGTCGACCAGAAGAGATTTGGGCGTGATACCGACCGCTTTCAGGCGCGCCTGCATCCAGTCCGGCGACGGGCCGTTCTTGACGCCGCGCACCAGGGCGCCGGCAAAGACGGGGCAGGCCTCGGGATGGTCGAGTTCGATATCGATCGGACACTCATAGGATCCACTCACCTTGCGCGCCGGATCATCAATGAAGCCGCCAGCGCCTGCAGCCGCCAGATCGCGCGCAATGCCTTTGACACCCAGCCAATCGGGGCGGTTCGGTGTGACTTCGAAATCGATCACCGGATCGTTGAGACCAAGCGCCTCGGCCGCCGGGGTCCCGAGTGCAATCGACGCATCCAGGTCGGCAATCCCGTCATGGTCCTCGCCTGCATTGATTTCCTTGGTCGAGCACATCATGCCGTGACTCTCGACGCCCCGGATTTTGCGCGGCTTCTTGTCGAGACTGAAGTCCAATCCCGGAATGTAGGTGCCGAGCGGGGCGTAAATCGCGGTCATGCCAGCGCGGGCGTTTGGGGCACCGCAGACAATCTGCTTCTGCCCGTCGACCGTGTCGACCGTGCATACGCGCAGCTTGTCGGCATCCGGATGCGGCTGTGCATCAATCACCTTGCAGACCGTGAAGTCTTTCAGGTCCTCGGCGGGGTTTTCGACCGACTCAACTTCAAGGCCGGCCTTCAGCATATAGCCGAGCAGCTCGTCCAGTGAGGCCGTCGTGGCGAGGTAGTCTTTCAACCAGGAGAGAGGAAATTTCATGGGGTGGGCTCTTGTGTAGGCTCAGGGCTGTGTCGCGGCGCAAAACGCGGCTCTCCCAGGGCTTCAAAAATATCGCCGTCGCGGCGTTCGCAGGACTTGGTCGGTTCAGCGCGCGATTGTCCAATCCGCTTGGTTTTCCAGCATCGGTCGAACACGGAGCAGTAACAAATCTCCAGCGACCAGGTGTCAGAATCGGACTGAATGCGCGAAATCGTGCTGCGATCAAACGCATTTTTCGGCCAACGGATCTCGATCGCGTTGACTGACTTACCAGGTGCGAGGGCGCGACCGGAAATTGACGCGTAAGACAGATCAAACCCGCGTGGCAATGAATCGAGATACGCGTCGAACCGCTCGGTCCGCTCATTGTTCACGAAAAACTCGACCGACTCGATCAGCGCCGGACCGACGCCGCTATTTTCGACATTGATTCCGATGGATGTGTGCGACTGGGTTTCATCCACGTAGCCATCAACTTGGAGCACCGGGTAGACCGCGCCATGTTGTTGTGCACGCATGACGCTGCCCTGGTCCCAGGCCATGAACACGGCCATGGCCGAGGTGAGCAAAGCGCAGATCGCCACCAGGAATTCGACTTTGTTTCCGTCACCCATCAGCTCAGCCCGCCACTCACGCTCGGGGTCAGCCAGGGTTTGAAGCCGTAATGGCGAGTCCAGGCCGCATCCGCTTCGAAGTAAGGACGCAGGTCCGGCATGCCATATTTCAGCATGGCGAGACGGTCGATCCCCATCCCAAAGGCAAAGCCCTGATATTCATCCGGATCGATACCGCAATTCTTGAGCACGTTCGGATGCACCATGCCGGAGCCGAGGATTTCCATCCAGCGATCACCGGCGCCGATCTCAATCGTCTCGCCTTTCTTAGTATACTTCACATCCATCTCGGCGCTTGGCTCGGTGAACGGGAAGAAGTGTGGGCGAAAGCGGGCTTCGACTTCATCGACTTCGAAGAAAGCTTTGACGAAATCGATCAGGCAGCCTTTGAGATGGCCCATATGGATACCCTTTTCGATCACCAGGCCTTCGACCTGATGGAACATTGGCGTGTGGGTCGCGTCCCAGTCATTGCGATAGACCCGGCCAGGCGCGATGATCCGGATCGGCGGCTTGCTATTGGTCATGGTCCGGATCTGCACCGGCGAGGTATGCGTGCGCAGTACTTTCGGAGCGCCGCCTTCAGGCGCTTCCATGAAAAATGTATCATGCGTTTCCCGGGCCGGGTGACCTTCCGGGAAATTCAGCGCGGTGAAATTGTGCCAGTCATCTTCAATGTCGGGGCCTTCCGCGACAGCAAAGCCCATATCGCCGAAAATTGCGGCGACTTCCTCGAAAACCTGCATGACAGGGTGCAGCGCGCCGACCGGCTCCGGCTTCGGCGGCAGCGTCATGTCGAGCGTTTCAGTCGCCAGCTGCGCTTCCAGCGCTTCATCCTCGAGCACGGCCTTGCGCGCTTCCACCGCATCGGCGACGCGGTTTTTCAGCGCGTTCAGCTTGGGCCCCATCTCCTGGCGTTCTTCGGGCGACATGCCGCCCAAAGTCTTCATCAAGCCAGAGACGCGGCCTTTCTTGCCAAGCTCAGCCACGCGGACGGCGTCCAGCGCAGCAAGATCGCCTGCGCTATTGATTGCGGCCAGCGCTTCAGATTCGATGAGTGATGTGTCGGACATGAAAAGCCCCGTTGGTCAGTTTAGAGACAAACGGGGCCATTCCGACCCCGCTTGAAGCGGTCGGATTAGCGGAGAAAGGCTAAGGTGTGAACCGGCTTTACGCCAGGGCGGCCTTGGCTTTCTCCACCAGGGCGCCAAAAGCGGCAGGTTCTTTGATCGCAAGATCAGACATCACTTTGCGATCCATCTCGATTCCGGCTTTGCCGAGACCGCCAATGAAACGGCTGTAGGTCATGTCCGCATCATGTTCGCGAACAGCTGCGTTGATGCGCTGGATCCACAGGCTGCGGAAGCTGCGCTTCTTAACTTTGCGGCCGACATAAGCGTACTGGCCAGCTTTCCAGACTGCAGCGGAGGCGGTGCGGAATTGTTTCGAACGCGCGCCGCGATAGCCTTTTGCGGCCTTGAGGATTTTCTTGTGACGTGCCTTTGCTGGCACTTTGTTACGTGAACGGGCCATCGGAGGCTCCTTACTTCAAATTCGGTTCAGATCGACCCGGTCGTTGCCGGGCTCAGCGTTATTTCAGGCCGTTCGGCAGAAACTTCTTGATGATACGCTGGGTATCAGCCTTGGCGACGACTTCGGTGCCCCGGTTCTGGCGAATATACTTCCCGTTATGGCTGATCAGGCGGTGGCGCTTGCCGGCCACACCATGCTTCAGTTTTCCGGAAGCCGTGATCTTGAACCGCTTTGCAGCGGCCTTCTTGGTCTTCATCTTCGGCATTTCGATCTCCTATCGAGCGTGGAAGCTCTTAAGTTAGTCATTAGAGCGACAAGGCATGCCGTTTTCGGCCCGGCCGCTGCGGAAGCGCGGGTTTAAGCGCAAATAAGATAGGAAATCAAGCTGAGTCTTCAGCCCCAGTCACTGATCACCGCGGTGACATCACCATGGTCATCTGGCGGCCTTCCAGCTTTGGCTCGAGTTCGACTTTCATCTGTTCGTCAAACTCTTCCTTGACCCGGTTGAGGACTTCCATGCCGAGATGCTGGTGCGCCATTTCGCGACCGCGGAAACGCAGGGTAATTTTGACCTTGTCGCCTTTCTCAAAGAACTCGGCGATCTTGCGGGCTTTCACTTCATAATCGTGATTGTCGATATTCGGGCGGAACTTGATCTCTTTCAGTTCCTGCGTCTTCTGCTTTTTCTTGGCAGCGGCTTTCTTCTTCTGCGCTTCGTAGCGCATCTTGCCATAGTCGACGATCTTACAGACCGGAACCTCTTGGTTCGGAGAGACTTCAACGAGGTCCATACCGGCTTCGCGGGCAGCGTCCAAGGCAGCGTCTATCGGCATTTCACCTTGTTTCTCGCCATTCTCGTCGATGAGAAGGACGCGCTCGGCACGAATATCGCGATTGGTGCGAGGGCCGGTAGGTTTGGCGCGCTCGGGGCGGCCGTATGGTCTGCGTGCTATGGCTAATCTCCTTTGGTTGCCAGTGTTTGCGTCGCTAATATGCCTGCGTTTGGCTTAATTTTCAACTGACGCCTGCTTCAGAAGCAGCTGCGCATACACGTTTAGCGTGGCGGATTGAAGCTGCTTTTTGCTGAAATGGGTTCGAACATAGGTTTGTCCGGCCTGTCCCATGGCGCTGCGTGCTTCCGGGGGAAGGTTGGCGAGGGTACGAATGCAGGCAGTCAGCGCGGGGACAGATCCGGGCTCGGCGCGCGTGCCGGTTTCGCCCTCGATGACCGTTTCGCGCTGTCCGCCATGATCGGCAACAATGACCGGTTTACCCATGGCGGACGCTTCTGCGGCGACCCGGCCGAACGCCTCTGGCCGGGTTGAGGGCGCTAGCACCACATCCGCCGCCATATAGGCCGCTGGCATGTCCTCGGTGTGGCCGACAATCGACACGGTGCCGCCGAGCTTGTGCTGGATGATCTTGTCTTCCAATTCGGTGACATAGTTTTTTCGGCCCTGATCGTCACCGGCCAGCACAAGATGCATGCGCGCCCGCTCCGCCGTGTCGAGCGCGCCGAGCGCATCAACGGCCAGTGACTGGCCCTTCCAGCTGGTCAGTCGCCCGGGCAGGACGAAGATCAGGCGGTCATCGCCGGCCTGGATTTGCCAGTCGAGCTTGATCGTCTGGACCCGTTCCGCGCTGACCTGATCCGGATCAAAGGCAGCAAAGTCGACGCCGCGCGGGATCGTGATGATCCGCTCGCGGGAAATCTGATGCACATCCATGACATGGGCGGCGGTCCATTCGGAATTCGCGATGACCAGATCGCCGCGCGCCATCACCGAATTGTATCGCCGCTTCAGTCCTGTACGACCGCTATAGGCGCCGTGATAGGTGGTGACGAACGGCGTTTCGGTTCGCTTCGCCGCGACATAGGCGCTCCAGGCCGGTGCGCGCGAGCGGGCATGGATGAGACTGACATGCTCGTCCGCGATGATCGCCTCGATCAGGCGCGTATTCTTGCGAATGGTCAGCGGATTCTTGCTAGCCGCATTCATGTGGATCAGCTCACCGCCGACACCGGCCAAAGCGCCTTCGAGCCGACCCCCCGCACTGACCACGAGGGCGCGGCCGCCTGCGCCCGTGATCGCCTCTGCCATCTCGACCGTCGTGCGCTCGGCGCCGCCGGCGCTCAGGTCGGGGATGACTTGCAGGATGGTTTGCCCGCTCAGATTTGGCCACGCAGATTCGCTCATCAGGGGAGTGTGACTGATTTGGCCGCGCATTGAAACGAAGAAGTTGCCACTCTGCCCAAGCAGTTGCAGTAGAGGGGCTGAACCGGGCGAGAAGGAGCGCGCGCATGCAGCATCAGGACTTTGTTTCACCGCAAGGGCGCAGGCTCGCTTATCGCTACGCCCCACCCGCAACCGGGCTGACTTATGTGTGGTTGTCCGGCTTCAAGTCCGACATGACGGGGACCAAGGTGACGGTGCTCGAAGCGTGGGCGAAGCAGCAGGGGCACGGCTTCCTGGCGTTTGACTATTCCGGGCACGGCATCTCCGGTGGCGAGTTTGAGGAGGGTACGATTTCAGCCTGGCGCGAGGATGCGCTCGCTGCAATTGAGGGGCTGACCAGCGGCGTACTCGTGCTGGTTGGCTCCAGCATGGGCGGCTGGATGGCGCTCCTCGCGGCGCTAGCCTTGAAGCGCCGGGTCGCCGCCATGGTCCTGATCGCGCCCGCGCCGGACTTTACGCAAAAGCTGATGTGGCCGGAATTCAGCGCGGCGCAGCAGGCCGAGATCATGCAGAAAGGCCGCACGCTCCGCCCGTCGGACTATGGCGATCCATACCCGATCACGCGTGACCTGATCGAAGACGGCAAACAATGGGCGCTCCTCGACGCCCCGATTGAGCTCACCTGTCCGATCCGCATCCTCCAGGGCATGCAGGACCCTGATGTGCCCTGGCAACACGCGTTCCGCCTGGTCGACGCGATCACCAGCGAAGACCTGGTCTTCTCCCTGATCAAGGACGGAGACCACCGCCTGTCACGAGACGAGGACATCGCGCGCCTGGTGGCCACGTGCGGGGAGCTCGCGGAGAGTGTGGAGTAGGGCGTTTTTGCGTGGATGATATCGCTGTCCGGCGAGGTTGATTTTAGGATCGTTGAAGACTCGCTTCCCCATGCCCTCATCCTGAGCGAAGTCGAAGGATCGGGGCCGCGCTTCCCGGGGTCCGCCCGTCCCTGCGCAGGCAGGGACCCAGGGACTGGAAGGTTTGGTCTGAAAGCTCAATTCTATTCCCGCCCTGCCAACGCAATTTGGCATCCATGGCGGCTGGCTGACCACATCCCCAGCCGCCATGGGTCCTGACTTGCGTCAGGAATACGGGTCGTGGGTTTGGGGGGTTAGATCACGGATTCTGGCTCGAAGCCTGGCAGGAAGAGACAGAGACGGTATTTTTCCTCCCCCGCTCAGCCGGGGGAGGTGGGCGCGCAGCGCTCGGAGGGGGTGTTTCCTCTTTTCGAAAGCTCGCTTGGAAGGAGCCGCCCCCTCCGCCCTTCGGGCACCTCCCCCAAGAATGGGGGAGGAAAGAGTAAGGAAGCCTGTATAGGGTTTCGCTCAGACGCCAAAACAGCCATTAACGGTCGGCGCTCCATCTTCGCCGCTCAGCGCGCCAGCGCATCCTCGATCAGCGTCGCCGTTTCCTCCACGCCGTAGAGCGCGATGAAGCCGCCAAAGCGCGGGCCCTGGCTTTGGCCGAGGAGGACTTCGTAGAGGGCCTGGAACCATTCGCGCAGGTTCTCAAACCCGTGCTCTTTGCCAACGGTAAACGTGAGCGTTTGTAGCTCGCCCTGGTCAACCGGTTCATCCCAGGCGCGCAGGCGTTTTGCGAGGTCGTCCATCGCGGCGCGTTCCTGATCATTCGGGGCGCGGTAGGACTTGGTCGGCTCCACAAAGTCGCGATAATAGGCCATCGCGTATCCGGCGAGCCGGTCGAGCAGGGGATGGGTTTCAGCCGATGCGCCGGGCGCGTAGCGGGAGATATAACCCCAGAGCTGATCCCGGTTTTCCGCGTTTGCCACGCTCACCAGATTGAGCAATAGCGCGAAACTGACCGGTGAGGTCTCGGCGGGCGGATGGCCACCATGAATGTGCCAGACCGGGTTCTCGACCTGCCGTTTCGGTTCTTCGTCCGGGAACTTTTCCAGGAAGGTCAGATACTCATCCACGGCTTTCGGGATGACATCGAAATAGAGCTTCTTGGCGACCCGAGGCTTCTGGAACTGGTACAATGACAGGCTCTCCTGCGGGGCGTATTTCAGCCATTCCTCCACCGCGATGCCATTGCCCTTGGTCTTAGAAATCTTGGTGCCTTGCTCATCCAGGAAGAGTTCATAGACATATTGCTGCGGCGGCTGCACGCCGAGGATGCGGCAGATCTTCGAATAGATCGGCGCATTGTCCTGATGGTCCTTGCCGAACATTTCGAAATCGACGCCAAGCGCAGCCCAGCGCATGCCGAAATCCGGCTTCCATTGCAGCTTGGTATGACCGCCTGTCACGGGCAGGGTGACGTCTGTGCCGTCTTCATCCTCAAACGTGATGGTTCCGGCTTTCGCATCGGTCGCCTTCATCGGCACATACAGCACGCGGCCAGTCGTCGGCGAGATGGGGAGGAAAGGTGAATACGTCGCTTGCCGCTCAGCGCCGAGGGTTGGCAACATCACGGCCATGATCTCATCGAACTTTTCCAGCGCCCGCAGCAGCATCGGGTCGAATGTGCCATTCTTGTAGCAATCGGTGGCCGACAGAAACTCGTATTCAAAGCCAAAACTGTCCAGGAAGGCGCAAAGCCGTGCCCCCATATGTGCGCCATAGCTGTCATGCGTCCCAAACGGATCCGGCACATCAGTCAGCGGCTTTTGCAGATAGTCTTCCAGGCCTTCCGGGTTTGGAACGGTTGGCGGCACTTTGCGCATCCCGTCCATATCGTCCGAGATACAGATCAGCTTGGTTTCAAACTCGCCGCTCGTCAGCGCTTCGAAGGCCTGTTTGACCATAGTCGTGCGTACGACTTCGCCAAACGTCCCGATATGCGGCAGGCCAGACGGACCATAGCCGGTTTCGAACACGACCGGGCCGTGTTTCGGTTTGCCCTGTTTCTCCATATTGCGCAGGCGTTTGAGCAAGGCGCGCGCTTGTTCGAACGGCCAGGCTTTTGCTGTTTCTGCGAGCGTTTGGAGATCACTCATCGATTTCGGGCTCCTTGTTTAAGCGCCGGGAGGTATCACTCTCGCGCCCACTGTCAAAGGCGGATTCTCTGCATCTGCGGAAAACGAGTAAAAAATATTTGACATGTCAAAAATGTTTTACCATATGTCGTTTGTACAAGATTTTTGACATTCAAGGAGATTATCTATGTCTTTTCACGAGAAAACAGCCTGGGTTATGAGTGTGCTTCTGACCCTCGCGGGCGGGTTTTATGCATTTGAAGTCATTGGACGTTGGGGCGCAGAAGGGGTGCCGCCTCCGCCGTCGATCAAACTCGCAATCGTCTATGTCGCCATCGTCGTGATTGGCGCGATTGTCAGCTTCTCGGCCGTGGCAGCGAACAATGCGGACGAGGCGAATGCGCCAATGGATGAACGAGAGCGACTGATCTCGGATCGCGCAGGCAACTGGTCGGGCATTATTTTAGGCGGCGGCATTCTGATCGGGGCGGCGCACTACTTCGTGGGACAGCATGGCGACTTGTTCTTCCACACTGTCATCGCCGCACTCATGATCAGTCAAATCGCAGAATATGTGCTTCAGATTGTCTTGCATCGCGTAGGGGTCTGATCATGGCCAAACGCCCGCCTATTACCAATCGCGTGCGAGACCTTCGCGAGGCGCATGGCCAGATGAGCCAGTCCGCGCTGGCAAAGGAAATCGGCGTCACGCGGCAGACCGTGATCGCCATTGAACAGGGCAAATACTCGCCAAGCCTTGAGAGCGCGTTCCGGATTGCGCGCGTTTTCGGTGTCGGGCTCGAAGACGTGTTCGGCTGGGAAAGCGACTAGAGGCCGAGCGGATGGGTTTCGCTGAGGCTGAGGCGTCGCCGACGGTCTTCCAGCTCTTTGGTCAACTGGACCGTGATCGGGTCTCCGTGATCGAGAATCGTCGGCTCCCGGCTATCCACGGTGTCGGTGTTCAGTTCGCGCCGAAAAAATCGGACTGTCTTCAAGCGTTTCATTTTGCGTCCCCTGGGGATTACCCCCAGTCAGGTAAGCAAAACGCGCGCCATAGGAGAATAGGCTAAGCGAAACTTGTTGCGCTTTTGCAACGACATGTGGCCGCAAAGCCGCAGTCTAAAAAGGCTGGTCCCAAACCGTTTCTAGGGCGTAACCGTATTGAACCAGAAATCCGGCTGGTCGAGCGCATCGAACATGGCCGATACGGCGCTGCGCTGGCCGCTGATCTTCATCTTTCCGCCCGTGATCAGGCCCAGCGGAGCGGCTTCGCCCAGAATGAGGCGATCGAGATCGCTGCGATTGATGGTGACGGTGGCGGTCGCATCTGGCGTCACCCCGGGGCGCGGAACCAGGACGGACTTTTCAACCAGCAGGCTGATCGTTTCATCGCGGTCAGGGAAATTGAACACAACAACAAACGGATCCCGGTCCATTTCACCCGGATTATATCGCACCGCCAGAGCGTCAAACAGATCGAGCGAGGGGACGGCTTTGAGGAAATCAGGATTGCCAAGGTTCGGATTGCCGAGATCGGGCACCCCGCGCCGGAGCTCTGCCGCGCCGGTCAGGTAATAGCTACGCCAGGCCCCGCTTTCGGCCTGGAATCCGAGTTGCTCATAGGTGGCCGACAGCCAGTCGCGACCTTCCTGATTGTCCGGGTCAGCAAACACAAGGTGATTGAAGACTTCCGCCGCCCAGCGATAGTCGCCGGATTCGAAAGCAGTCTGACCAATCTCCAGGACCCGGTCCGCCCCGCCCATGGCCTCGACATATCGCGACGCCGTCACCTCGTGCGGCAGTCGGTTATAGTCCGCGGGAACCCCGCCCCACCAGCCAAAATAGTGCTGATACACGGCTTTGGCATTGTGGTTGAGCGTCCCGTAATAGCCGCGCGTGGCAAAGTCTTCGGCCTGGAAGCCGGGTTCCTCAACGGCTTCGGCAGCTTCCACCATGGTCGCGCCAGCATTCGCATTGCGCAGGGTCTGGTCGTGTACATAGCGATAGATGTCACGTTGGCTCGCCAGGAATCCGGCAACCTCTTCCTGTCCCCAGGTGGGCCAATGGTGCGAGGCGAACACGACATCACTCTCGTCGCCATATTCGGCGAGCACATAGTCGATGACGCGGCTCCATTTCAGCGCATCACGAACCTTGGCGCCGCGCGGCGTCAGAACATTGTGAAATGTTGCCGTCGCAACTTCCGCGGTGCACAGCGCGCGCTTCTCGGGCAGGTAGAACATGAATTCCGCAGGCGCTTCAGTTCCGGCGGCGTCGATGAATTCGAATGTCACGCCATCAATGACGCGCACTGTACCGCGCCCCTCAATCTCTTCGGTGGGCAGCAGCAGGCTGACCGTTCCGTTCGGCAATCCCGGGCCAAGCCCGGAGCCGACATGCGCTGTGGTCGAGCGGGGCAGGGTGTTCCCGAACATGAGCGTCGCGCGTCGGCTCATCTGGTTTCCGGCGATGAGATTTTCAGAGACGGCGCTTTCGGAAAACCCAATCGGCGCCAGCACCGGAACCCCGGCAGCGACCTGTTCATCCGTGATGACGCCGCGGGCACCGCCAAAATGGTCTGCGTGGGAGTGGGTATACAGCACACCCGTCACCGGACGTTCGCCCAAAGTGTCGTTGACGAGCTTCAAGGCGGCGGCAGCGGTTTCGGTCGCCGTGAGTGGATCGACCAGGATCCAGCCTGTATCGCCTTCTATTACGCTCATTACCGACAGGTCATAGCCGCGGACCTGGTAGATCCCGTCCATGACCTTGAACAAGCCATGATGCGCCGCCAGCTGAGACTGGCGCCACAGGGATGGATTAACGGTTTCGGGCGCTTCGGCATCCAGAAACTCAAATTGCGGGATCGCCCAGACGACATCGCCATTGGCGTTCAGGATGGCGTCGTCCTCAATATAGGCCAGGCGATCGCGGCGGGCATCTTCGCCGTCTGAGCCGTCTGAAAGATCGAGACGCGCGGCGAGGTCAGCGTTGGCTTGCCGCGTGAACGAGGTTGCGGTGCCGGGCGCGGGCAGACCCGCTTCAATGGCGCTCGCCGACGGTTCAGGCGGCGGGGCTTCTTCCTGTCCGCATGCTGCCAGTAAGGCCAAACCCAGTCCCGCGACAATGATCCGCATTCTTTCCTCCCGTCCGATTGAGACGAGAAGTGACGCATATTTTTGCGTTCAACAAGATGGCGTTGGGGAAAGTGCTAATATCGGTCGAGCCGGGTCGGCAAGCCATATTCCACCAGGCGGGTACACGCCCAGGCATATTCATCTGCGCACGCGTCCTGCAGCAGCTCTACCGCTTGTGGCCGATCGCGCGATCCGCCGAGGCCCATATACATCATATTGCCAAGGCCGGCGCATGAGCCTGGATCGCGAAGGCTGCAGCCTTGCTCATAGAGGACCCGCGCATGTTCGAGGTCCACCTCGCCCGCATTCCCCTTTTGAGAAGTGTAGGCCTGCTGCATACAGGCCCCGGGATGGCGGCCTTCCAGGCAGGCGGCGTCATAGCGCGCTTTGGCCTTGGCATAGTCCTGGACGGTCCCCGATCCGCGCCGGTGCATTTCGCCCGCTTCAAAGCAGTTCCGCGCCCACTGGTCCTGGGGCAGGGTGCGGTCGGCGCAAAGACGGTCGAATATTTCCAGCGCCTGTTCCATGCGTCGCTCTGCGCGCGCAAGGTTGATGCCGTCACTGTCCTTGATCACTTCGCGACCTTCGATCCCGGTGGTCAGGCGTGCAGCATCGCGCATGGCGCGTTCGGCAAAATATTCATCCGCATTTTTCGGGGTCGGTTGCGGTTTCCCAAACTGCGCCGATGCCGTCGCTGTCAGGGCGAAAGCGCAACACAATACAGCCAGCAAACGAATTAGCATGAAAAGCTCCGAACATTGATCATTGTGTAACCTTGTAACTAGGAATGCGGCGCTTTTCTGTCGAGTCTTGCCAGACAGTGTTTCCGCTGCCACCGTTATTGAAACAGGAGGTTCTCATGGCAGCAGAAAATCAGAAGCCGATCGGATCGGGCTTTGGCGCAAAAACACCCGCGGCGGATGTCGTCAAAGGCATGGATCTGAGCGGCAAGAATGTGATTGTCACGGGTGGCTATAGCGGGATCGGGATTGAAGAAGTACGCGCGCTCGCGGGCGTCGGTGCCAAAGTGACCGTGCCGGCCCGTCGCCCCGACGCAGCGCAGGACGCGCTCGGGGCCGTTGATGGCGACATTGAAATTGCGGCAATGGATCTCGGCGACCTCGCAAGTGTCCGAAAGTTTGCGGATGACTATGTCGCCACCGGCCGCCCGCTTGATATTCTGATCAACAATGCCGGCATCATGGCTTGCCCACTCGCGCGCGTCGGGCCAGGTTGGGAGAGCCAGTTCGGGATTAATCACCTCGGCCACATGGCGCTTGCCGTATCGCTGCTGCCGGCGCTTCAGAAGGCCGAGGGCGCGCGCGTGGTCGCCCTCTCGTCGACGGCTCACATTCGCGGCGATGTGAATTGGGACGATCCGCACTATGAGCGCACCGAGTACGAGAAGTGGAACGCCTATGCGCAGGCCAAATCAGCAAACGCCTTGTTCGCGCTCGGCGCAGATCGCAAGTGGGATCAATATGGCGTTACGGCGTTTGGCGTTCACCCGGGCGGTATCTTCACACCCTTGCAGCGGCATCTCTCGGTTGAGGAAATGGCGGCGATGGGATGGATGAACCCGGATGGCACTATTCCAGACGCCATCCAGGCCATGTTCAAGACGCCAGAGCAGGGTGCCTCGACAGCGACATGGGCCGCGACTTCGCCGCAACTTGAAGGACGAGGCGGTGAATATTGCGAAAATTGCGATATTGCGCAGCTGGCAGGCCCGGACAGCCAACGCTGGGAACATGCGCGCGAATGGATCTGCGACGACGAAAAAGCCGATCGCCTCTGGTCGATGAGCGAGGAGATGTTGGCCAACGCCTGATATTCAACTTTTTAGTTGAATAAATCTTTGAGATCTGTATATTCAACCTTATGGATGAATATACAGATCGATTGAATCAAACTTTCAGGGCGCTGTGCGACCCAACGCGGCGCGCCATGCTCGAAAGCTTGCGTGCGGGGCCAAAAACCGTTGGCGCGCTGGCCGAGCCGTTCGAAATCAGTTTCGCAGCCACCTCCAAACATCTCGGCATTCTTGAAGATGCCGCGCTCATTCGACGTGAAAAGCGCGGTCGGGAACGGATCTGCCATTTGCAGCGTGGCCAGCTGGACGAAGCCCAGGCCTGGCTCGATCGCCATGCTGCCTTCTGGTCGAGCGCCCTGGACGCTCTGGAATTAGCCATAAAAGAAGAGGATGAACGTGATGAGTGACCCCGTGACCTATCCAAGCGCGACTGCGCTAGAGATCTACCGCGACCTGCCCGGACCGATTGAGCGGGTCTGGGACTATCTCACCAAATCGGAGCATCGCCAGAAATGGCTTTGCGCGGGCGATGTCTCTTCCGAGGTCGGCGGCGCGATCGTGTTTGACTTTGATCATACACGTCTCTCCGTCCATCCGACCCCGGACAGTCATGAGGGCGGCGGGGACCATTACATGGTGGGTGAGGTCCGGGTTTTTGATCCGCCGCATCACCTGGCATTCTCCTGGCCATCGGCCGAAGCCGAGGCGCCGACAGAAGTTGTAATCCGGCTAATTGAAACCGAAACCGGCGTCCGGCTGCACCTGCGCCACGAAAAAGTGCTGACTAAAGACTACAAGTCCGGGGCGTCTGCGGGTTGGCATGTCCATCTCGATATTCTCGGCGATATTCTGAACGATCAGCCGGGCCGGGATTTCTGGGATCATTTCCTGCCGCTTGAGCAAAAATACAAAGCGATGCTAAGCGAAAGCTGATGCCTGCTCAGACTCATGGCTATTCCGGTAAACCGCTCTATCAGAAGTTGGGGCTGAAGCCGGGTATGACTTGCCTGGCGATCAAGCCGCCTGATCACTATTCGGATCTTGTTGAGGGCGCTGAAGGGGTGCGTTTCCTGAAACGCGCGGCGCCCGCAGATCTTGTCCATATCTTCTGCCGCCGCCAGCATGACGTCGCGCCTTTGTTTGCGCGGGCGCTGGCCGCGGTCACAGAGGGCGGCATGATCTGGGTCTCGTGGCCGAAAAAGAGTTCTGCGCTCTATGTGGACCTGACGGAGCAGGACTTTCGCGATCACGTCCTGCCGCTTGGATGGGTGGATGTAAAAGTCTGCGCCGTCGATGCCGATTGGTCGGGACTGAAGTTTCTCAAGCGCAAAAGCTGAGACATGCGCAGCTATCCCTGATAGACTTGCTTGACCTCGAATAGCAGTCGGCGCAGGGACGATTTATGCAGAGCGACACGTCCGACACTGTTTCAACACCGCGCGGCTCCAGGGTCGGCCTTTGGGTCGGGATTGGTCTGATCGCCTTGTTACTGTTGCTCTTCCTGTTCGGGCGCTACACAGAATTTTTGGACATAGACGCCCTCCAACGCGCAATTGGGGAGTTCGCGGACGGGCCGTGGGGTGTTCCAGCCATTATCCTGACCTTTTGCGTGTGCGCCTTTATTGGCGTGCCGCAATTCCTGCTGATCGGGATTGCCGTCTACGCTTTTGGTCCAGTCTGGGGCGCGGTCTGGGCCTGGGTGGCGACGCTTGCGTCCGGCGTGATTACATTCTGGCTCGGACGGGTGTTCAGCAGCGCCACATTGAACCGGCTCGGGGAGGGGCGGATCAAGCGCTTCGCTGAGTTTGTCGCCCGCAACGCCTTTGCGGCGAGCGCCATCGTGCGCAATGCGCCGACCGGGCCGTTCCTGCTGGTGAACATGGTGTTTGGTGCGATCGGCGCGAAATTCACCCACTATTTCGGAGGTTTGGCGCTGGGGGTTATTCCGAAAATCGCGCTGGTCGCATTTGGTCTGCAGGCGATCCAGGCCGCGTTGGAGGGTAATTTCTGGACGGCGCTGTTTGCGGCGCTGGCGGCGCTGACTGTCTTCCTGGGTGGCTTCTTTTATGTGCGGCACAGACGCCGCAAAGGGGAAAATATTGCGCTGAGTGCAGATTAGTGTGTTGACACTGCTCCCGGCAAACCGCATTGCAGTGCGCATGCGCAAGAATTTGCCCCTTTCGAGCCTACTTCTACTTATCGGCCCCTGGCCGGTAGCGGCGGTGCATTAGCGCATCTGCCCACGGCCAGGGGATCGCAACAAAACGTTTCACGACATCAACTGGCCGAACCGATGACCGACACAACTGATATTGTAATTTTCGACACCACCATGCGCGATGGCGAACAATCGCCCGGCGCCTCCATGACTCATAATGAAAAGCTGGCTTTGGGTGAGCTGCTTGAGACGATGGGCGTTCACGTGATCGAGGCAGGCTTTCCGGCCGCTTCGATTGGCGACTTTGAAGCCGTGCGCGAGATCGCCCAGCGCTCCAAGTCTGCCACGATTTGTGGGCTCGCGCGTTCAACGCCCGGCGATATTGACCGCTGCGCAGAGGCGGTGCGCCATGCCGCCAAGCCGCGCATCCACACGTTTATCTCCACCAGCCCGGTACACATGAAGCACAAGCTCAAAATGGGAGCGAATGCAGTCCTGGAAGCGGTGGGACGCTCCGTTGCACAGGCGCGGAACCTGGTCCCGGATGTGGAATGGAGCCCTGAAGACGCCACGCGGACGGAATTCGACTTCCTCTGCAAATGTATTGATGCGGCGATCACCAGCGGCGCAACCACAATCAATATTCCCGATACGGTCGGCTACTCCCACCCGGAGGAATATGGGCGGCTGATCCGCCGGCTGCGCGAGAGCATCCCGGACAGCGACAAGGTGATCTGGTCGACCCATTGCCACAATGATCTGGGCCTCGCCGTGGCGAATTCGATTGCGGGCGTGCAGAACGGCGCGCGCCAGGTCGAGTGTACGATCAATGGCCTCGGGGAGCGTGCAGGCAATGCGGCGCTTGAAGAAGTTGTCATGGCGTTCAATACGCGCCGCGACGATCTGCCCTTCGCGACAGGCCTCGACACGACCAAGCTCGCCACCGCAAGCCATATGGTCAGCCGTATCACCGGCTTTCCGGTTCAATATAACAAAGCCATTGTCGGCAAGAATGCCTTCGCCCATGAAAGCGGGATCCATCAGGATGGCATGCTGAAAAATGCCGAAACCTATGAGATCATGAAGCCGGAAGATGTCGGTGTGTCCAAGACCAGCCTGGTCATGGGTAAGCATTCCGGCCGTCACGCCTTCCGCGACAAGCTCGAAAGCCTTGGATATGAGCTCGACAAGGACAGCCTGAATGAGGCGTTCAAACGCTTCAAGGACCTTGCGGACAAGAAAAAGCATGTCTTCGACGATGACCTGATGGCCCTGGTCGATGATCAATTGTCAGCCGTAGGCGAACGGATTTCGTTCCAGAAACTGCGGGTGGTCGCAGGCTCTGAAGGACCTCAGACGGCCGATCTCACGGTCCTGGTGGATGGCGAGAGCCATGCCGTCACCTCAGAAGGCAACGGGCCGGTCGACGCCGTCTTCAACGCGATCCGCAAGATTGTCCCGCACGAGGGTAAGCTGGACCTGTTTCAGGTCAGCGCGGTGACAGGCGGAACGGATGCGCAAGCCGATGTGCATGTGCGTCTGAAAGGCGAGGGCATCATGGCGACCGGTCGGTCTTCAGATCCCGATACGCTCGTGGCCGCGGCCAAGGCCTATATCCACGCGCTCAACAAGCTGGAAGCCCGCCGCCTGAAAAGACTGGCGGCGTAAAACCTTCACAAACGAAGCGTTTGCCGAGAGCCTGTCCCATTTTGGGGCAGGCTTTCATTTTCGTAATGTCTGTCGGAGAAGTGGGCTGGTGTACGCATCGTACGGATAGAATCAGAATGCAGACTTGCTTTAATTAAATCTAAACGGCATGAGGGTATACGGGCTGATACAAGAAACATGGATGCTCCTGCCGGGGACGGTTGGGCAAGAATAAGAATCGGCGCGGAAAAATGATTGGATCCCTTCTCGGAGTTCTTTCCACAGATATGGCAATCGACCTGGGGACGGCGAATACGCTCGTCTATGTGAAGGGTCAGGGCATCAAGCTGGATGAGCCATCAGTTGTCGCTTACATGAACCAGGGCGGCCGCAAGATGGTCTATGCCGTGGGTGACGACGCCAAGAAAATGCTGGGCAAGACCCCGCTAAACATGGAAGCGATTCGCCCGATGCGCGACGGGGTCATCGCTGACTTCGAAGTCGCTGAGGAAATGATCAAGCACTTCATTCGCAAAGTGCACAATCGCCGCGCCTTCGTGTCTCCGCTGATCATTATCTGCGTTCCGAGTTCCGCGACAAATGTCGAGCGCCGCGCCATTCACCAGTCTGCGCTCGCAGCAGGGGCGCGCGAAGTGCACCTGATCGACGAGCCGCTTGCTGCGGCAATCGGGGCAGGTCTTCCGATTGAAGAGCCAGCCGGTTCAATGGTGGTGGATATTGGTGGCGGCACGACCGAGGTTGCGGTTCTGTCGCTGGGTGGACAGGTCTATTCGCGCTCTGTGCGTGTTGGCGGCGATAAGATGGACGAAGCCATCATGAGCTATCTACGTAAGAACCAGGGTATTCTGGTCGGCGAAATGTCGGCCGAGCGCATCAAGAAACAGATCGGGACCGCAATGGCGCCGGAGAATGGTGACGGTATGACCGTGACAGTTCGCGGCCGCGCGACCGGCGACGGCGTCCCGAACGAAGTGGAAATCAACGAAAAGATGATGGCCGAAGCGCTTGCTGATCCTGTTGGCGAGATTGTCGAAGCCGTTCGCATCGCGCTCGAAGCCATGCCACCTGAGCTATCGGCTGACATTGTCGATCGCGGGATTGTCCTGACAGGCGGCGGCGCACTATTGCGCAATCTCGATGTGGTCCTGCGCGAGCAGGCGCGTCTGCCGGTGATGATTGCCGAAGACCCATTGAAATGTGTTGCGAACGGGTGTGGATTCGTTCTCGAGAACCTCTCGCGCATGAAGAACGTGCTGTCGCCAGAAGTTTGACACGATTGCGGGTTAAAGCGACCGCGATTTAGAAAGAAGGATCCGCCCCATGCCTCGTCTCGGCGGCAAGGGATACAGACAGCGCCCGCTCCGGCGGTACGGGTTCTTCGTAGCTGTTGCCGGACTTCTCGCACTCCTCCTGTTGCAAACCTCACCGCGGCTGAGCCAGGGCGTCGAGCCTGTGCGCACAGCCGCGTCCGACCAGCTGTTTCATGTCACCCGACCAAGCTTGATCGACCGGATCAGCGGCGCTTCAGCGAAGGAGCGCCGGATCCTCGAGCTCGAAGCGCGCGTGCGGGAGCTGGCGCAATACAAGGCGCTGGCGCTGACCATGGCGGAACGGCTGGAGGTCTATGAGGACATTCTCAACATGCAGGGTGAACCGGGCGGCGCGGAAGTCACCGCTCGGATTATGGCTGAGACTAATGGCCCGTTTGCAGAAGCTCTGCTCGCCAATGCGGGGGCCACGAATGGCGTACAGGAGGGCTATTTCGCGGAAAATGATCGCGGTCTGGTCGGCCGCGTCGTTCAGGTCGGGCAACGCTCTTCGCGCATTCTCAAGATTACCGATTTCAACAGCCGCGTCCCGGTGATGGGCGAGGCCAGCGGTCTGCGCGCGATCATGTATGGCGGACGGGACGGGCTTGGCCGCCTCACAGACCTACCAGAACAAGGCGACTTCCTGCCGAATGAGCGAATCCTGACATCCGGCGAAGGCGGCTTGTTTCCGCGCGGCGTCGTGGTCGGACACGTGCGCGACGCAGACGGAAAAGAAATCCGGGTTGATCTGGAGATGCTGAACGGACAGCTATCCTATGTTCGCCTCAAGCCGATCATGTCGATCCCGGTACCGGAAGCGTTTCCCGTCGAAACCGAGATTGCCGAGCTGACCGAAGAGGATGGCTCGTGAACTGGCTCAGCTCGATCGCGGATTCGATGGCTTTGCGCTGGGAAGCGGCACGGCCACGCGCGCGCCTTCTGATCGGTGTTATTGTCGTTGCCCTGATCGGTATGGTCGGATTGACCCCGAAATCGCTGTTCGGTGTGACGCTAGCCTGGCCCTATGTCGGCTTGATCGCGGCGGTCGGCTGGGGCCGCTCCGGGATCGGATTTGGCCCGATGGTGCTGCTGGTCATGTTCGGCTTCGCACAGGACGCGTCGCAGGCGCCATGGGGCAGCCATGGGCTCGCTAATCTGTTGACCTATGGTCTGTCGGCCATGGTGCACCAGATGTTCGACACGGAGCGTACCCCGTTTCTGAGTTTTATTCTCCCGGTTGTAACTTTGTTCTCCGGGATCGCCCTCGTATGGTTTGTTGCAAGTATTTCATCGGGACATTTTGTGCGTGTGACACCCCTGCTGACCGCGTATTTTGCGACCCTGGTCGTGCACATGCTGATGGCGCCCCTGTTTGATCTCGGCATACAGAGATCTGTGCCCAATGGAGGCGGCACATGAGCATGAAACGCCCCATAGATGGATTGTTCAGTCGCCGCGCCCTGATTGCGGCGGGCGGCGGTGCAGCTGTGTTCAGCGGCCTCATCGCGCGGCTGTTTCAATTGCAGATCATGGAACATGAGCGATTTGAAGTGGCCGCGGCCGAAAATGGCGTGCGTCTCGATCTGGCCCCGCCGCAGCGCGGGCGAATTCTTGATCGATTTGGTCGTCCCCTGGCCGCGCATCGTCAGGCGGGGCGGGTATCAATTGTACGCGAGCAAGCCCGGGATCTGACCGGCCTGATGTCCGAGCTCTCCCGGCATCTCGACATTTCGCCCGAGCAGCAGGCGCGGCTGATCAGCGATGCGCGTCGCCAGGCGAGTTTCCAGCCGGTCACGGTGAAAAGCGAGCTGTCCTATGAGGACTTTTCCCGCCTGTCGGTCTTGGCACCCAGCCTGCCCGGGCTGCAGGTCGAGATGGCGGCCACTCGCTCTTATCCGAGAGGTCGGGATTTTGCGCACGTGCTCGGCTATGTCGCAAAGGCGAGCGAAACCGATCTTGAGCGGCTGAGCGAAGACGCCAATGCCCAGGAGCGGGCCGCGATCCGGCGTCTGTTCAAGCATCCGGACATGCGCACCGGGCGCTCGGGTGTTGAACGTTATGCCGAAGACTGGCTGCGCGGCGAAGCGGGTTTCCGCAAGCTTGAAACCAATGCCGCCGGACGCATCATTCGCGAGTTTGATGATCCGAGCCTCGCGCCAAAACCCGGACGCGACCTCTACCTGACCGTTGATGCAGAGCTGCAGAAGTTCGCCATTGATCGATTTGGCGTGGAGAGCGGCGCGGCGGTCGTGCTCGATATCGAAACCGGTGATATCCTCGCCTTCGTTTCGACTCCGGCCTTTGATCCGAACGATTTCGTCAACGGGATTTCGTCCAAGGATTATGCGGTCCTGCGTGACGATGTGGAATATTCGCCGCTCTATCACAAGGCCTATGACGGCACCTATCCGCCCGGATCGACGTTCAAGATGGTGGTTGCGGCGGCGGCCCTCGAAGCGGGTGTGATCCACCCGAATGAGCGGGTGTACTGTCCAGGCCACTACCGCTTCGGCAATAATACCTGGCATTGCTGGAAGAAACGCGGCCACGGATCGGTCAATATGCATTGGGCCATCAAAGGCTCCTGCGACGTCTATTTCTACGAGATTGCAAAGCGGATGGGGATCGAAACGCTGGCCGACATGGGACGGCGTTTCGGGTTCGGACAGCGCTGGGAGCTTGGCCTCACCGGTGGGCGCAGCGGCGTGATGCCGGACGATGCCTGGAAACGCGCCGCGCGCGGAGAGCCCTGGTATGAAGGCGAAACGCTGAATATCGGGATTGGCCAGGGGCAAGTCGCGACTTCGCCATTGCAGTTGGCGGTGATGAGCGCGCGAATTGCCGCCGAAGGCAAGATCATCACGCCGCGTATCATCGGCGAGGGACCGCGCCCGGATGCGGATATTCCTTTCGATGAACCACTCGATCCCGAAATTATGCAGCGCATGAAAGCGGGCATGTACGGTGTGACCTCAGAAGCCGGGGGCACTGCCCTCCGGTCAGGCGATCTCGGGCTCGGCGGCCCGCGGCTGGCAGGAAAAACCGGCACATCGCAAGTGCGCCGTATTTCAGCGGCGGAACGTGCCAGCGGCGTTCTCAAAGGCGAAGACATTGCGCGGCGCCTTCGCGATCATGCGCTCTTCGTAGCCTATGCGCCGCATGACGACCCGAAATATGCCATCTCGGTCGTGGTGGAGCATGGCGAAGGCGGCTCGAAGGCCGCTGCCCCGGTCGCCCGTGATATTCTGGCTGAAGCGCTGCGGATCGATGCCCGGCGCACGCCCACCTATATTCGGACCGCGTCCACTGGCAGCGCGTCCGGAACAGGCAGCGGAGCGCGCTGATCATGGTCACCATGCGCGCCAGTTCGCTCGATTTTTCGCGGAAATCCCTATGGTCCCAGCTGGGCTCATTGCCCTGGGGACTGATCCTGCTGATCTGCGCGATGGGGATGATTGGCGTTGCCATCCTTCATTCGGCGACCTTCACCAATCCTGAAGAGGCAGGCTTGCCGATGCGGCACGCGACCCGGTTTGGCGTTGCGCTTGGCGTGCTCCTGGTCGCAGGGCTGGTGCCCATTCGCTGGTGGTTCTGGGCGGCCTGGCCGAGCTATCTCGCCACGCTGGTCTTGCTCGTCGCGGTCGAGTTTTTCGGGACCACAGGCGGCGGCGCGCAGCGCTGGGTCCAGATCGGCCCGGTTGGGGTGCAGCCCTCCGAGTTCATGAAGGTGACGCTGACGCTGGCGCTCGCGGCCTATTATCACAAACGCTGGAGCGATTTCTCCGGTGGTTTCATGATCCATCTGCCAGCACTGGCCCTGATTGCACTGCCCGCGGCATTGATTTTTCGGCAACCGGATTTCGGGACAACGCTGGCTTTGTTTGCGTCGGGTGGGATCCTGATCTTCCTTGCCGGACTGTGGTGGCGTGTGATCATGGCG
Source organism: Henriciella sp. (assembly GCA_041984335.1). GTDB lineage: Bacteria > Pseudomonadota > Alphaproteobacteria > Caulobacterales > Hyphomonadaceae > Henriciella. Next base: position 688,900 of record JBHIYI010000001.1, read on the forward strand.
CTTGGTGTCGCCGCGATTGCCAGCGTACCGGCGATCTATTTCTTCGTGTTGCAAGACTATCAACGCGAGCGCGTCGATACCTATCTGGCCCAGCTGACCGGACAATCGGTCAATGTCATGGATGATGGCTACCAGATCGAGCAGGCGAAGATCGCGGTCGGATCCGGCGGATGGACGGGCAAAGGCTATATGGAAGGCACACAGTCTCAGCTCGACTATATTCCGGAGCAACACACCGATTTCATTCTGACCGTGCTCGCCGAGGAGTTTGGCTTCCTGGTGACCAGCGGCGTGCTGATTCTGTGGATGGTGATTCTCGGGCTTGGGCTGGCCATCGCATTGCGGGCGGCGAGCTTGTTCGCCCGGTTTGCTGCTGCGGGCGCAGTGGCGACGGTGACCTTCTACATTTTATTCAATGTTGCCATGGTGTTAGGGCTGGTTCCTGTTGTCGGGGTTCCGCTTCCGCTCTTGTCGTATGGAGGGACGGTGATGATCACGACAGCTGGGTGTTTCGGCCTGATCTGCGCTGCGCATCTTGGACGGAATGAGCCGCTAAATTCCGGCAACTGAGCGCCACTTTTCAATCTGGTCTGATCATCCCTCAAAAGCCAGCAAACGCGTTGATTTTTGCTACGCTACGGCTAGTGTCGCGCCAAATTTGTTCCCTGGGAGGAGAGTATAATGGCAACGATCGGTCGCAAGACAGATACGTGGGGTTCGCGGTTTGGATTCATCATGGCCGCGGTGGGATCCTCCGTCGGTCTCGGCAATTTCTGGCGGTTCCCATTCACGGCCGGTGAGAATGGAGGCGGTGCATTCATCGTCATCTATCTTGCCTGTGTTCTGTTCCTGGGACTTGCAGTGTTGATGGCCGAATACAGTATCGGTCGAAAAACCGGTATGTCGGCGATTGAGGGTATTCATTCTCTCGCCAGAGCTGAAGGGAAGAGTTCCAACTGGGGCGCTGTCGGCTGGATTGGCTCATTGGCTGCGTTCTTCATCCTGACATTCTATCTGGTGATTTCAGCCTGGGTGATTGAATTTATTCCACAGGCGTTGAGCGGATCGTTCCAGGATTTCGCCGACCAGGCCGCGGCGAAAACTGCTGAAGCCCGGGCGCTCGATCCGAATGCCCCCGAAGTGGCGATTGCGGATATTTCGGCGCAGAATTTCGTCAGCTCGATCAGTGATCGCATCCTTGTTGGATTCTATCTGATCGTCTTCATCGCGATAAACGTTTTCATCGTCGCGCGCGGCGTCAAAGGCGGCATCGAGCGTGCCGCGACAATTCTCATGCCGGCTTTCTTCATCTTGCTGATTGGTATTGTCGGTTTCGCCTTGGTGGAAGGTGATGCAGGCGCTGCGGCGTCGTTCCTGCTGACGCCTGATTTCTCGAAAGTCGGATTTGGCACATTCCTGGCGGCTGTCGGGCAGGCTTTCTTCTCTTTGAGCGTGGGCTCGTGCTTGATGATCACCTACGGCGCCTATTTATCACAGGATACGAACATTCCGAGGTCCTCAGCCATCGTCGCTGGCGCGGACACAATGGTGGCCCTGATTGCAGGCTTTGCGATTTTCCCCATCGTGTTCGCCTTCGGTGCCGATCCAGCAGGCGGTCCGGGACTGTTCTTCATCTCGCTGCCGATTGCCTTCGGTCAGATGGGTGAACTTGGCGTGATTGTCGGATCGGCGTTTTTCGTGCTGGCGCTGTTTGCGGCGCTGACATCATCTATTTCGTTGATGGAAGTCGCCGTGTCCTGGCTGGAAGAACGCCAGGGCGTCACACGCCCAGGCGCCGCTCTGGGGATTGGCTTCGTCCTATTCATGATCGGGATGGGTTATGTTTTCTCAGGCACATTTATCGACTTTGCCGACTTCATCACGGGCAATGTGATGCTGCCGCTTTGCGCTTTGTTATTGTCGATTTTTGCAGGCTGGATCGTCAGCCGCAAAATGCTCGAGACGGAACTGGGCGAAGGCAATATTATGAACATGTGGCGCTTTACGGTGCGCTGGGTCGTCCCTCCGGCGCTGTTCTTTATCCTGGTCTTTGGCACGCTGGATTCGCTGCAAGGATTTGGCATGCCGTTACCAGACTTCCTGACCATATTATTGGGACCGAACGTTTAGATCTGGACCAAACAAAGAACCCCGCCTCGGCTTGAGGCGGGGTTTTTCGGTTCAAAAGCGTCCGTCCGTTACTCGATGGGCGAGAGCAGTTCCGGGGCGGTGACCAGCTGGCGCACGCCCTGCGACATGGTCTCATTGAAGACATTGCCATCTTCTGCCCATTTGTGGAGCGAATTGATATCGAGCTTCGCGCATTGCGGGCGCACGTTCCAGGTCACCTGAGCCGGTGAGCAGACAGCTTGCGTAAAGCTCGGTCCGGTTGTCGACCCGCGGAAGCTGACAGGCGTTCCTGTATCGGATGGGATCATCCCCGCCTGATAGAAGCCGCCTTTCTCCTCAATCACCTCAGCCATGACGGTAAAGTCCAGCGCGTTGGGGTCGTTGACCACCAGGAAGGTCTGCGCTTCCACGCGTAGCAGCGGATCGGTGCAGCTCTCCGGCACGCAGGCACCTAGGCCTTCGCCCGGTGCCGCGTCGCACGTGGTGTGGACCCAGTGCACTTCAATCGTCTGGCCAGGCACGACGCCTTTATAGGCGCCTTCGGCTGGCATCAGTTCGGCGTCGGTCAGGTCAGCTGTCGCGTTGCACGCATAGCCGCCATTGTCGGAGGCATCGACGAACACGCTGAAGCCGGGGCCTTTATGCTCGGCATTTGTGTGCGTGTGAATGTTGCACAGGTTCATGGACGAGGCTGGCGGCGCTGTCGGGAAGGTGACTGTGTTCAGGCCGACAACACTGGAAATGTCGCGCGGCGTCTGCGGGCCCATGCCGACGCACAATTCGGGCGCCGCTTCGGCGACGACTTCAACCTCTTCAATTGTTTCGGTTACCTCAGCCGATACGTCTTCTTCGACCGTGTCGGTGGACGTTGTATTGGCGCACGCTGCGAGCACTGTTCCGGCTGCCGCGGCTAGAAATACGATTCTCATGTGGATGTCGCTCCCAAGTTGGACCTGAGAGAAATGGTCCGTTCGGACGAGCGATCGAATACCAATTAATTATAAGTTTGATAGCATGAAACTATGTATACGAGCAGCGCGATAGGTTCTTCAAAACTCTAGTTCTTGAAACGGCGCGCGAATTCGCGGGTTGCCCGGATCAACTTGTCGACAATCCCTGGCTCAAGACTGGAATGGCCCGCATTGCCGATAATGTGGAGATCCGCATTCGGCCAGGCTTTCTTCAGGCCCCAGGCCGTCGATAGGGGCGTCACGACATCATAGCGCCCGTGAACGATAATGCCGGGTGTATCCCCCAGTTTCTCCGCGACCTGTTCCAGCAGCCAGCCATCTTTTTCAAAGAAGCCCTTATTGTAGAAGAAGTGGCATTCGATGCGAGCGAAGGCGTCGGCGAAATCATCTTCCTCGAACCGTTTCGGGCGACTGGTCGGGCCTTGAATGGTAATCGTTTCGCCTTCCCAGCAAGCCCACGCTTTCGCGGCGGCGCGGCGTTCGGCCTTGTTCGTCCCGGTAAGTCGGCGATAAAACGCTTCCAATAGATCGCCGCGTTCCGCTTCCGGAATAGGCTCGACATAGCGGTCATAGGCATCCGGGAACAGGCGGCTGGCCCCTTCCTGATAGAACCAGCGAATCTCCCGCTCGGTGAGCAGGAAAATCCCGCGAAGGATCAGTGCAAGGACGCGCTCCGTATGCGTCACCGCATAGGCGAGGGCGAGGGTAGAACCCCAGGATCCGCCAAACAGAACCCACTGGTCGATGCCCAGATGCTCACGGACCCGTTCCATATCGCTGACAAGGTTCCAGGTATCATTCTCGCGCAGTTCGGAATGCGGTGTTGATTTCCCGCAGCCGCGCTGATCCATCAGGATGATGCGGTATTGCGTTGGATCAAAGAAGCGCCGCATTTCCGGGCTTGAGCCGCCACCCGGCCCGCCATGAATGCCGATGACGGGCAGGCCGTTTGGATTGCCCGACTCCTCCCAATAGATTTCATGCAGATCACTGACGCGAAGATAGCCTGACCGACGCGCTTCAACAGGTGGATAAAGTTTCAGCATTTTGTGCCTTTGTTCACGACCTCTTCACCTATCGATTGTTAACTTCTGAGGAAAGGGTATGGACGGCGTTTTTCTCATCTGTATGTGTCATTACAGGTGAGGCTTTAATTGTGTTAGGTATGCAGCCCCATGCGTAGTGTGTTGCTTTCAGTTTTTCTGGCGTCAAGTCTGGGCGCGTGCGCAACCGTTTCTATGGTATCTTCCGAAGCCGTTGTTGAAACTGGACTTTCGACCGAGGAAAGCAGCCTGCGCGAAGTTTCCGACGCCTATACAGACATGGCCGAACGCAAGAATTGGGTCGCCAAGAGCGGTGGCCTGCTGGGGTTCGCGCGCGTGCTGATGGATGGCGCCTCTGGCGACGATGAGACGCCCACGATGAAATACAACGAAGACTTGCAGGCAGACGGGACGTCCCGCTCGCAGCAAGTCATGCAATTGCGCGGCGATATTGAAAGCGCCACGCATGGCTTGAACGTCGCGACCATGGAAGCCGAAAAACTGTTCGGGACAGAGATGACGGCAAAGCGCCTGCGCGCAGACCTTGTCAGCTATGAGAGCGCTTTGGTTACCGCGAAAAAGGCTCGGCGGACCTTTGTCGGTGCTCTGACAGAATTTGAACCCGAAGAGCTGGAAGGCGCGTCGGATGCGTTGACGGCGTTTGACAATAGCATCACTGCTGCCAGCGACGCGGCGGACAAGCTCGCTGACTATGCCGCCGACCGCAAGCGAACCGAAGCGACGTCCTGACGTCGCCGCTCCAGTCTAGCGCATCATAATTTCATAAAGCTGCGATCAAGCTGCCAAGCATCTTCCATGATCTTGGCGAGGTGTTCGGTGCGCGTACGGACCACCTCTGGCGTCCAGGCCACTTTGTCCGCGATATCACGCGTCAGCGCAAACTCAGGTTCACCATTTGCGAAGTAGAGCGCTTTCTTTTCATCGAATGACAAATTGTCGGCTTGCTGATTGGTTGACTGGGAGAGCAGCGCAAAATTGCCAATGGCGTCGACCAGATCGCGATGCACGGCGGGGTTTGGCCACGACTTGCGCCAGGGCGAGTCTTCGGGAATGTTCCTTGGCAAGACATGTTCGACCGTTGCGCCATCATCCGGACCGAGCGCCTTTCCCCCATCGATTTCAGCATTCATGCGCAGCGCGATGGCGCGGCGCTGCGCAAATGCGCCAAAACGGCTGCGCAGGCGACTGGAAATTTCTCGTCTTTCCTCTCGCGACAAAGCGAGCGGACCACTGTCAGACAGAAGCGCGCGCGGATTTTCGGCGGTGTCGGCGATTTTTTGATAACGCCTTTGCCGGGAGCGCTGGTCGGTGATGGCCATCATCGAGGCATAGGCGAACCGCTCCAGGCTCTTGAAGAAAATATAGGCGTTCTCTGGGCTATTATTGTGATTGACGAGGAATTTCAGCGCTGGCGCGCGCCATAATTGATGGTCGATCAGGCGCAGATGGTTCAGGCACTCGGTCACCTGCGGCGTCATGTTTCCAAACTGTCCCTTGCCAGTCGAGATCGTGACATAGGCATCGACATAGGCAGGCAGCTCTTTTGCCAGGAACTCGCGCGTACCGCCAGAGGACCGGTTGATCACGGCCTTGCGAAACTCGCTCGCGCCTTTCTTGGTCTTGCGCGCATAGAGCGTGCTGATCTGGTTGAGCAAATCATCGAACCCTGACCCGCTGAGCCGCGATTCATGTTCCGACCATTCGCGCGAGAAGGCGTCAGCTTCCTCTTGCGAGAGCGAGGCATTTTCCAGCAAGTCTGTCTTGATGATATCGTGGCTGTTCGGGGCCTTGCCGCGCGTGTTCAGAACGCGAAACACATTGTAGCCGCCGTCCCAGTCTTCCACGATCACTTTCACCAGCAGGACGCGGTTGCGAATCGTATCCGCCAGTTCTCTTTGCGCTTCAGGCGACATGTTGCGAACTGTGCGGGTGAAGTTCTCCAGGTTGCGTGTCATTCGCCTCTGGCTCTCGCTATCATTCGGTTCGACGTCGCGCGTCAGGGAGGCGCCCCGATTCTGGATCGCCTCGCGCAAGTATGGGCCGTCAATATGGTTCAGAGAAATCCGCCAGGTTGGCGCGCCGCCGCCATTGTTATCGTCTGCAATCAGGGCGTGGATTTCGTCCTTGCGTGCTTCATCGGTTTCCATGTCACGAAGAACCGACAGCAAGATGGTCAGCGTCGTGAGTCTTTGCTGGCCGTCAACAATCAGGAATCGGCCAGAGGACTCCTTCACCAAAACAATCGCACCAATAAAATGATTTTCAGAGCTTTCGCTGGCGTCGCGCAGATCACTCAGCAATGCGTCCGCCTCGGAATTCTCCCAGGAATAGCTTCGCTGATAAGGCGGCATCGCCATTTCTGTGCCGTTGCACAAAAGATCTGAAAGCGTACTTTCCTGAGCGCGAAGGCCTTGTGTCATCTGTTCTGAACTCTCTATTGTCCCCACAACCCAACCGACAGCACTAGTCACGCTGCCGCAGCCCATCAATTGAAACCGGCAGCAACGCCCTCCGGTTTCCCGCAATCGTAGCGAAGAGGTCACACGAAACATGAAGTGGGCAACGGTTCTGAAAGGCGGACGGTCGCATGCCGGGTTGATCCGCGGCGATGTCATAGATCTGGTTGCAGACTCCGATCTCAGCCAGATCCTGCATGATCTGCCCGGGGCCGCGGCGCGGGCGGGCGAGGCGGGCAGCATCGCGTTCGATCAAGCCGAATTCCTACCGCCCATCCCTCGGCCGCGAAAGATCCTGGGCATCGGCGTGAACTATGCCGCGCACGCCAAAGAGTCGGTGACCTTTGTGAAAAACCCGACTTCGAACGTGCAGAAATGGTTCAACAAACAAGCGACCGGCGCGAATGGGCCCTATAGCGACGTACATCTGCCGGTTGTCTCTGACCAGCTAGACTATGAAGCCGAGCTGGTCGTGATCATCGGAAAAACCGGACGGCACGTGCCGGAAGTCCGCGCTATGGAAATGGTTGCGGGGTTTTGCTGCGGCTGCGACTTTTCCGTCCGGGACTGGCAGCGGGCGAGCCCGACCATGATCATGGGAAAGGGCTTTGACACACATGCGCCGTTTGGGCCGTGCCTGGTCACGCCGGACGAAGTCAGCGATCTCGCCTCTGTGCAGGTCCGCGGATTTGTGAATGGCGAGCTTCGCCAAACCGGGCATGTGCGCGACATGACATTCTCTATTGAACAGCAGATCGCGCATCTGACGGCAGCCTTCACGCTGGAGCCCGGCGATATCATTTTTACCGGAACGCCGGCCGGTGTCGGCGCGGGTTTCGATCCTCCGAAATGGTTGAAAGCCGGTGACCGTGTCAGGGTTGAAATCGATCAGCTTGGGCACATCGAACACGAGATTGTCGCCGAGCAAAAACGGACTGTGCTGGAATAGAGAGTCCGGTTAAGGCCATGCACATGCGAATGACAATTCTTTTGTCGATTGGGATCCTGGCGGGGGCTTTGTCTTGCACGCCACCAGCGACGAACTCGCCGTCCGAAAACTTGACCATTGCCCCCCGAGATTTTGCTGTGTTGCCGTGTGGGTCGGCGTCAGCTGACCAGCCCTGCGCAGTCGTCGCGGCAGGCGGGAAGCGTATATTGTTTGGCGCCCCGGCAGGTGTCGCGGCGGGCCTCAGTCAGGCAGAGCTTCGACAACTGGACGCCGTCATTCTCTTCTCACTCAGGGCAAAGGACATTGAGGGCCTCGATGAGGTCCGCAATGAAAGCTGGCGGGCAGGGCGGGATACGCCGCTTCTCACGATTGGTCCGCGCGGCATGCTCACAGTCGTTGACGGCCTCAATGCGGCGTTCGAGCAAGCGGATGCGCTGCGCATTGTCGAAGAAGGCATTCCGGCCGGGGGCTATGATGCAGCAATCCTTGTCGGCCGCGAAGCGTCGCGCGGGTTGGTCGTATTCGATACGGGCGACGTCCAGGTCACGCGCCTCTCAAACGGATACCGAATTGCCTATGAAGACAGCGCCGCGGCAGACCTTGAATATTGCCAACAGGGCGGTCCGGATACGCCGCCAGGCGAAGATTCGATCGTCGCGTTTCGCGTAGCGTGCGAGGGGGTCGACAACGCTTTGACCTGGCCTCTGAGCGAGCCTCATTTCATCGTGCGACAAGCGTCTGCACAGTAGCGGAAAATCGAGTGGTCAAAAAAGCGACGGGGTCCCACTCGCATGGGACCCCGGTCTCCCCCGAGACGCCCCCATCCGGTCAAGCAATGACCGTGGACCGTGGGTGTTTCGGGATTTGAACTCTTGAGTACGGAGCGTGGCCGACGCTGTCAAACCTGCGCGTGTCAGAAAAGTCATGAATTTCCAAAAAGGCTGAACCGGTGTGGCAAGGACGTCACGGTAGGTCTTGACGGGTGCTCAAAGATTAGATAGTTAGGAAACTAACATAATTATATGGAGCCTCAAAATGATCTCAAGACGTGCGATATTGAAGACGGCAGGGGCGAGTGCTGTACTGCTGGGCGCCGGCGCGGGAAGCGCTGCTATTTACGCACATGGCCCGGGCCTGGCGAAGGCGCGCGCGCCGTGGTCAGAGGCGGGGAAGAGCTTTGGCGATCCGCGCATTGATGCGCTCGCCTATGCCATCCTGGCGCCCAATCCACACAATCGCCAGCCCTGGCTGTTCGAATTGGTGGGTGAGGATCGGATCAATGTGCGCATCGATCTCGACAAGCGCCTTCCGGAGACAGACCCGTACGACCGGCAACTCACGATCGGCTTCGGGTGCATGCTTGAACTGCTCTCAATGGCCGCGGCAGAGCGAGGGTATCGCACTGAGATTCTTCCGTTTCCGGATGGTGCGCCGCAGCCCCGACTCTCATCAGCGCGGATTGCCCAAGTCACATTCCGCCCAGACTCCGGCGTGCACAAAGATCCTTTGTTCGAAAGCGTGTTGCTGCGCCGGTCCACCAAGGAGCCATATGACACTTCGAAACCTGTTGATGCGGATGCCTTGAACCATGTCCTTGCCGCGAAAACGGGCGCGCTTTCAATTAGTGGCACGACTGATCCGGGGCAGGTGAAAGAGCTAATCGATCTCGCCTGGCTGGGCTTTATGATCGAGTACGAGACTGACCAGACCCGCAAAGAAAGCATTGACCTGATGCGGATCGGAAACCGTGCGATCGTGAAGGATCCCGACGGGATTGACATGGGCGGCGTCCAGATGGGCCTGTTCAAAATGACCGGTATTGTCAGCCATGAAGGCCTCAACCAGAAAGGCAGCCAAGCCTATAATATCGGCATCGACATGTATCGCGAGATTATCCACTCCGCGATGGGATTCGCCTGGATCACCGCGAGTGAAAACACCCGTCTCAGCCAGATCGAGGCCGGGCGGAACTGGGTCAGAATGAATCTGGCAGCGCAGCAGATCGGTCTGTGCATCCATCCGCTCAGCCAGATCCTGCAGGAGTTTCCTGAAATGGCGGAACCGTATCGCGCCGTGCACACCAAACTCGGAGCAGAAAATGGTGTCGTGCACATGCTCGGCCGACTTGGCTATACGAAATTTCCCGCCGCCAGTCCGCGTTGGCCGGTCGAGAGTAAGCTGATAACCAGTTGAGCATGAAAGATTCGACCCCAGCTGCACTGGTCTTCAGGCTGTTCAACGAGATCGGCATTATAGATCAGCTGGCAACAGCCCGGTTCGCGCGCGTGCTGGCGCCGGACCTCAATCCGTCCGAGTTTGGCGTGCTCAATCATTTCGTCCGGCTGCCTGGCGAAAAGTCACCCACGCGCCTGGCAAAGGCCTTTCAGGTGACCAAGCCGTCCATGACCGGCATTCTGACCAAGCTCGAGCGAAAAGGGTATGTCGAGATCAAAGGCAGCGAGGACGATCGACGCAGGAAAATCGTGACGATCACAACAGCCGGTAAAGCAGCCCGCGAGCGGGGTATTCGCGCGATGGCTCCACTTGCGGAGATTGTCCTTGAGAATCAGGACATCTCGCAGCTGGAGAAAATCCTGCCGACTTTACAAGCGTTGCGCGAATTCCTCGATGCGGAAAGAAATGCAGTGGATGGATTAACCTGATCCCTTGGCATGGGGTGCAAATCAGCCCTATTGCTACCAATTCGTTAACGTTTGGCGCCTAATTGTTAAGATTATCGCGTCTTTCTGGGGCTGGAATTGATGGTTGCCGTGTTTTTTATGATCTATGCTGCAATAGGGGCAGGCGCGGGCTGGGCGCTGTTTACCTATGCCGGCATTGACCTGAATCTGTCGATTGGAGCCGGGGCGATTGTCACCGCGCTGATCGGACAGGTTCACCTTTTTGCGACCCGCGCCGGGGAATCGTCCACGCTTAAAACGCGCATCGATACCGTCGAGACGGCGCAGCAGGACATGCGCGACCGCGTCGATACCGTCGAGGCGCGGGCGACAGCAATCGAGACGACTGTCAAACAGGAGCTCTCTGAACGCCGCGACGCATTGGTCAGCGAAATGCGCCAGCTCGAGACGCTGATCGAGCGCCTGTCGCGCAGCTTTGAAACAAAGCTGGCGGACGCCGAAACCACTGGCGATGTCGCGCCGCAGGAAGATGCCCTCCTGCGCGCCGTAAAAGAAGCCTTGCAGGATGGCCGGGTCGATCTTCACCTGCAGCCGATCGTGTCGCTGCCGCAGCGCCGTGTTTCTTTCTATGAAGGGTTCACCAGGCTCCGCGGCCCGGACGGGTCGCTGATCCTTCCCGCAGATTTTCTCGATGCCGCCCGCCGCGCCAACCTGCTCGGCGTCATCGACAATATGATGCTGTATCGCTCTGTCGAAGTCGTGCGTCGTCTCGCGGCGCGGGATCGGCGTGTTGGCGTCTTTTGCAATGTGTCATCCTACTCGCTTGAGGATCCACACTTCTTCCCGTTCTTCCTCAGCCATATGGAACAGAATCGCGACCTGGCCGGGGCGTTGATTTTTGAAATTCGCGCCAGCCGATTTGAACACCGTTCACGCCAGATGCGCGAAGCGATGGAGCGCCTGACCGCGCTCGGCTTCCGCTTTTCGATTGATCATGCTGAGACGATTGATATCGACCTGCCGCGTTTGCAGGATGCAGGCATTCGCTTCGTCAAGTTCAATGGCGGCGAGCTGATCGACCAGCTGCGCAACCCGTTTGGTCCGCGTCCGCTCTCGTCTGTCGACCGCAAAGTCTCTGGTGAGGAAGTCGCGGCTGTCTGCTCTCGCTACGGTGTGACCTTGATCGCCGAAAAGATCGAAGAAGAAGTCAGTGTCGTAGAGATCCTGGAATTCGGCATTCCATACGGCCAGGGGCACATCTTTGGCGCGCCGCGTCCGATCAAATCCTCGCTGATGGAAGAGACCAAACCACCCGCTGAACTGGTGCGCCAGCTGACGGCCCGCGCTTCTTAGGTGTCGCTCCGGATTGACGCGGCAGCCGCTGCTTCCTAGGTCGCCTTTATGACTCTTCCACAATTTCCGGGCGGACTGGCTGCCCTTGCAGATCGATATGACATCATCCTGTGTGATGTCTGGGGTGTGATCCACAATGGCCGTTATGCGTTCGAGGAAGCCTGCGAAGCGCTGGTGCGGTTTCGCGAGCAGGGCGGCGCCGTCTGCCTGATCACCAACGCGCCCGTGCCAAAAGAACATGCGATCCGCCACTTTGACCCGCTCGGCGTTCCACCCGAAGCGTTTGATGATTGCGTGACGTCTGGCGATGCCACGCGAGAGGTCCTCGGCGCACGAACAGGCGAGCTTTTCTATCGCATGGCCCCAAGTGAAGGCTGGGAGCATGACCGCTATCTCTATGACGGCCTCGACTTGCAATTCGGCGACGAGAAGAGCTCCGACACGATCCTTTGCATCGGGCTGGAGGATCAGCAGAATGAGCATCCGGAGGATTATCGCGATCGCCTCGCCGAGGCTGCAGATCGCGGGATGCAGATGATTTGTGCCAATCCCGATATCCGCGTGCGGATCGGCGACCAGCTATTCTGGTGCGCGGGCGCGCTCGCCAGTATTTTCGAGGAAGAGGGCGGCACCGTCATCTATCCCGGCAAGCCGCATGACCCGATCTATGACCTGGCGCTGGCAAAACTGTCAGACCTGGGCGTCGAAGCCGCCGCATCCCGCACGCTGTGTATCGGGGATAGTCCAGCAACGGATATGAAAGGCGCGCTCGCGCGGGGGTTTGACGGGCTCTATGTCGGGACGGGTCTAAAACAACACGGCGCGAACTTTGAGCAGGAAGTTTCTGAGCTGCTGGCTGAGTATGCGGTGACCGCAAAATGGGCGCTGCCGAAACTCACATGGTGACGAAACCTGAAACACACTGTAACAGGCCGTGAGCGAAACACGGAGAACCATCCGCAATGACCTATAAAGACGGATACAAGTTCGAGGACCTGTCCGTGGGCATGACCCACCAGACAGAGCATGTCATTACAGAAAAAGATATCGAGCTCTTCGCTGAAGTGTCTGGCGATCGCAATCCGCTGCACATGGACGAAGAGTTCGCGAAAAAGACCCCGTTCGGGCAGCGAATCGCCCATGGCGCGCTGACGGCGAGCTATATTTCAGGCATTTTGGGGAATGATCTGCCCGGGCCTGGCTCGATCTTCGTTGGCCTCAACATGCGCTTTCGCCGCCCGGTCTATATCGGCTCGCACGTCACCGTTAAAGTTGAAGTCACCGAGATGAAAGAGCGCGGTAATCGCGTCACGCTGAAAGTCTCGTGCAATGTCGATGGCAAGGCCGCGATTTCGGGTGAAGCCATGGTCATGGTGCCGAACCGAGACGCCTAGATGACCGTCATTGCCCACTATAAAGACGTCCCCGAAACCGCGCGCGGTTTCTCCGTCGCGCTGGGCAATTTCGATGGCGTGCATGCCGGGCATCGCGCCGTGATCGAGGGCGCAGTCGCAGCCGGTGGGTCGCTCGGTGTGGCGACATTTGAGCCGCCACCGCGCCAGTTCTTCCGTCCGGATGATCCGCCGTTCAGGATCTATCGTCCGGCGCGCCGCAATGCACGCCTGGCGGACCTTGGCGCAAAAGCCGTGTTCGAACTGCCCTTCAATGCCGATATGGCGGCGATGACGGATGAGGATTTCGCCCGCCAGGTCCTGAAAGACGGCATCGGTGCTGCCCATGTCACGGTCGGGTTTGATTTCCGCTTCGGCCGTGGGCGCATGGGTGATGCCGGACGGCTAGCCTCGCTCGGCCGCGCACTCGGTTTTGGTGTCACCATCATAGAGAAGATCGAAGCCCTCGGTGCGAAAGCCTCTTCGACCGCCATCCGCGAGGCGCTGATCGCTGGCGAACCGGAAAAGGCAGCTGAAATCCTCGGCCATGACTGGGTGGCCGACGGCGTGGTTGAACATGGCGAACAGCGCGGGCGCACGATCGGGTTCCCGACCGCCAACCTGCACCTGGGAGACCTCATCCATCCGCGCCACGGGGTCTATGCAGTTCGCGCGCGCCTTGCGGGCGAAGACGACTGGCGCGGCGGCGTTGCCAATTTCGGACGCACGCCCACGACCGGCATTCGCGACCCCTTGCTCGAGACCTATATTTTCGACTTTGACGGCGACATTTATGGCCAGCAGCTGGAAGTTGCCCTGGTGCGTTTCCTGCGCCCGGAACTGAAATTCGACTCCATCGATGACATGGTCGCCCGGATGCATCAGGACGTGAAAGACGCTGAGGCTCATCTGGCGGGATGACAGGCCCTGCGAGCCCTGCTAAGCGGGCTGCATGAACTGGGCAGCAAGCATATCCATTATTCGAATTAGCGGCCCGGTCGCCCGCTCGCATTAGAGCTCGCGGCCGGGGATCGATTGCTTAGCCCTTTCTTCACACGCTGATCCGAAGACGTCCAAATGGCCGATACTGACAAACCGAAAAAACCTGAAAACCCGTACAAGGACACTTTGTTCTTGCCGACCACCGATTTCCCGATGCGCGGCGGCTTGCCGAAAGCCGAACCGAAATGGATCGAGAAATGGGATGAGATGAAGCTCTATGACCGCTTCCGCGCCGACGCCAAGGCGCGCGGGGCCGAGCCGTTCATCCTGCATGATGGCCCGCCTTATGCGAATGGCCCGATCCATCTCGGCACCGCGATGAACAAGATCATCAAGGATATCATCGTCCGCAACCACCAGATGCGCGGCTTTGACGCCTCTTACCTGCCGGGCTGGGACTGTCATGGCCTGCCGATCGAGTGGAAAGTGGAAGAACAGTTCCGCGCCAAGGGCCGGACCAAGGATGACGTCCCGGGCGACGAGTTCCGCCGCGCCTGCCGCGAATATGCTGCCGAGTGGATCGAGGTCCAGAAAGAAGGCTTCCGCCGCTGCGGTGTCGAGGGCGAGTGGGATGACCCCTACCTGACGATGAATTTCGAGTCCGAAGCCGCCACGGTGCGCGAATTCCTCTCCGTCGCCATGGGCGGCCGCCTCATCCGCGGCGCCAAACCTGTGATGTGGTCGCCTGTGGAACGGACGGCCCTGGCGGAAGCCGAAGTCGAATATCACGACCGCAAGGTGCCGGTGATCTGGGTGAAGTTTCCTGTTCCGCGGAGCGACGCTTCAGTAGTAATCTGGACGACAACACCTTGGACGATACCAGCGAACCAAGCAGTGAGCTATAACCCGGAAATCTCTTACGGTGTTTATGAAGTCGAAGACGTCATGACCGAAGAGGAGCTCGGTTTCGCACCCTATGCGAAAGCCGGTGAAAAACTGGTCTTCGCTGATGCTCTCGCAGATAGCGTTCGCGATTCTGCGAAGATCAAGAAAATGAAACGCGTTGGCGACATCGATCCGTCCAGCTGGATGCTGGAGCACCCATTGGCCGAGTTGGACGACTTTTGGGGAATGAAAATTCCAACCCTACCTGGTAATCATGTCACCGCAGATGCGGGTACAGGATTCGTGCATACGGCTCCGGCCCATGGTGAAGACGATTTCGAAGTTTGGATGCGCGAGGTGGTTCGAAAAGGGGGAGTCAGCGGCTCTGATGCGCAATTGCTACGACGTGATGGCGGTTCAGGAATTCGAGAAATCGTCGACCCCGACGGCTGCTACACTGACGAGGTCCCCGAACCGCTGCGCGGCCTCGATATCATTCGCACCTCTGGCAAGAAGCGCGGGCAGCCCGGTAAAGCCAATCCAGAAGTGATCCGCCTGCTGGCCGAGAGCGGGAATCTTCTGGCGCGCGGGATGACAGAGATTCGCGACGCCCACTCCTGGCGCTCGAAGGCGCCGGTGATCCGCCGCGCCACGCCGCAATGGTTCATCGCCATGGACACGCCGGGAAAGGATGGCTCGCCGCCGCTGCGCGAAATGGCGCTTGCGGGCATTGAACAGACCAAGTTCGTGCCGCCGACCGGCTATAATCGCCTGAAAGCCATGGTCGCGGATCGCCCTGACTGGCTGATCTCGCGCCAGCGCAATTGGGGCGTGCCGATCACGCTTCTGGTCAATGAGAAAGGCGAGCCGCATACCGCCGCATTGCCCGAAGCTGAAGCCGCTGCCGTCAACGAAAAGATCCTCGCCAAGATCCGCAGTGAAGGCGTCGAAGGCTGGTTCTCGGCCGATGTCAGTGACTTTATCGATGACGCGGCAGGCTGGGAAAAGGTCAATGACGTGCTGGACGTCTGGTTCGATTCCGGCACCACGCACGCCTTTGCGCTGCGCGACCGCGGCATCATCGACGACAAGACCGGCGTGGCGGATGTCTATATGGAAGGCTCAGACCAGCATCGCGGCTGGTTCCAGTCTTCCTTGCTGGAAAGCTGCGCGACGCGCGGCATGGCGCCGTTCAAGCAAGTCGTCACGCATGGCATGATTGTCGATGGCGAGGGCAAGAAAATGTCGAAATCGATCGGCAATACGATCGATCCGAAAGACTTCGCCAATCAGTACGGGATCGAGATCCTGCGCCTGTGGACGGCCAGCGCCGACTATACTGAGGACCTGCGCATCTCCGACGAGATCATCAAAGGCGCGGTGGAGAATTATCGCCGCCTGCGCAACACGATGCGTTATCTCCTGGGGGCGCTGCATGGCTACGCGGCCGACGAAGCCGTGCTGCCGGTTGAGATGCCGAGCCTCGAGACCTGGGTCCTGCATCGTCTCGCCGAGCTCGATGAGACCGTCCGCAAGGCTTATGATGAGCATGATTTCAAAGCCGTCATGACGGCTTTGCTCAACTTCTGCTCGGTAGACTTGTCGGCCGTCTATTTCGATATTCGCAAGGATAGCCTCTACTGTGATGCGCCGAGCGACGTTCGCCGTCGCTCGGCCCGCACGGTGATGGCGGCCATTCTGGAGCGTCTGATGATCTGGCTCGCGCCCATCATGCCATTCACGACTGAAGAGACCTTCCTGATGAGCGTGTTTGCAGGCCGCGCAGACAGCGTGCACCTGTTGCAATTCCCTGAAACCCCGCTCGATTGGAAAGACGCTGATCTCGCTGCACGCTGGGAGAAAATTTTCCGCGTCCGCCGTGTAGTGACCGGGGCGATTGAAGTGGAGCGGCGCGAAAAGCGTATCCGCTCTTCCCTGGAAGCGGCCCCGACTGTCTATATTTCGGATCCGGAGCTGCTCGCCGCTTATGAGGGCGAGGTAGCTGAGGATATTTTCATCACCTCGCAAGCGGACCTGGTCTCGGGCGACGCGCCGGATGATGCTTTCCGTCTGCCGGAAGAGAGCGGCGTGGCGGTTCTGCCAGGTCAGGCAAGCGGCGTGAAATGCGCGCGCAGCTGGAAGTATTTTGATCCAGCCATGGCCGATCCGGAATTTCCGGACGTGACACTCCGCGATGCTGCGGCCATTCGCGAAATTCGAGGGTAGAATGACTCAACGTCTGCGCCTCGTCTTTTTCTTCATGGTCCCTGTGATTGTCATCCTGGACCAATGGTCGAAAGCGGCGATCCTCAGCGAACCGAAATTCAATGCGCTTGGATGCCTCGATCAGACCCAGCGCTGCGGGCAGATCGAAGTCCTGTCTTTCTTTGACCTGACTATGGTCTGGAATCGCGGCGTCAGTTTCGGGATCGGGCAGTCTGAGGGACTGATGCGGTGGTTGCTTGTCATCATGACGACGGCGATAGCAATTGGCTTTTCGGTCTGGCTCTATCGCGCAGCGCGCCGGTTTACGGGGCTCGCCCTGGCGCTGGTCATAGGCGGTGCGTTCGGAAATGTGATCGACCGGGTGCGGTTCGGCGCCGTGGTCGATTTTCTCGACTTTAGCGGCATCTTCCGGCCATATTTTTTCAATTATGTATTCAACGTGGCTGACGCGGCGATTTCTGTAGGAGCGGTCTTGCTCTTTGTGGATCAGTTCCTAATGTCGCGACAGGAAAAAACGGCTGGGGCCGTAAACGAAGATTAGGCGAGGACGCCATGAAGAAAAACGCTCTGATAGTATCTGCCGGACTGGCCGTGACCCTGGTGACAGGCTGCGCTGGCCTTAGCGGTAATAATGCGCCCGACGAGTTTCGCGTCGTGAAGAAAGCACCGCTTGTGGTGCCGCCGGAATACAGCCTTCGTCCACCGCAGGCGGGGCAGTCGCAACCCTTCGAGGTTGACGAGGAACGCGCCGGTACAGCGTCCGCTTTTGGAACTGATATCGGCCAGAATGCCAGCGCGGTCGAACGCGCGCTGGTCGCATCGGCGGACGCGAATGCCGTCAGCCCGGTCATACGCGAACGTGTCGACTGGGAAGAAGCCAAGACCATCCGGAAATCGAGCAGTATCGCTGATCGCGTCCTGTTCTGGCAGCGCGACGCTGATGAGCCGGCTGACAGCGCGACGGGTGGGGGTGACGTCACGATCGAACGTGGAAGCGGCGAACGCCTGAAACTTCCGGGCACCTGAACCCAACCCAATCAACAATCGGACAGCACGCGGAGACAAGCATGAAACATTGGATATCCGGCGGGCTCGCCGCCACGGTCCTGCTCGGAGGCACCGCATTCGCGGACAATGCGTCCGAGGAATGGGCACCCGAAACATTTACGCTCGAGAACGGTATGGAGGTGGTTGTGTTACCTGACCACCGCGCACCGGTTGTGACGCATATGGTCTGGTACAAGGTTGGCGCGGCGGATGAGGCCCCTGGCAAGTCAGGCATCGCCCATCTGTTCGAGCATGTCATGTTCAAAGAAACCGACGACATCGCCGATGGTGAGTTCGATTCGATTATCTCGCGCCTCGGTGGGCAGTTAAACGCCTTCACCAGCTGGGACTATACGGCCTATTACGAGCGCGTCGCCAAGCAACACCTCGGCAAGATGATGGAACTCGAAGCCGAGCGGATGACGGATCTCATCATCGATGAGGATCCCGAAGGCAGCTTCATTACGGAACGCGATGTGGTGAAGGAAGAACGTCGGCAGCGGGTCGACAATAATCCCGGCGTTATTCTGCAGGAAAAAGTTCTGGCCGAATTCTGGAAAGACCATCCTTATGAAATCACGGTCATTGGCCGGATGGATGAAGTCGCGGCGCTGACCCCGCAGGACGGCATCGATTTCTACAAGAAATACTACTCACCCGAAAATGCCATCCTGGTCGTGGCCGGCGATGTCACCAGGGAAGAAGTCAAAGCCCTCGCCGAGGAGCATTATGGGGTGATCGAGCCGTCTGGCCTGGTCGATGGAACCCGCAAGTGGACAGATGTGCCGCCGCTCAGCCAGACACTGGAGCTGACCCATAGCGATCCCAAGGTCCGCCAGCCGGTCTGGTATCGCTATTTTGACGGCACCAGCCAGAAACGCGATCGCGACTTCTCGCTGGCCCTGGATGTCGGGCTGGAAGTCCTTGGCGGCGGTAATACCAGCTTGCTCTATGTTGCGCTGGTCGAAGAACAGAAGGTCGCCGTTAATGCGGGCACATTCGCCTGGACCGGACTGCATGATCAGGGGCCGGCCGTGATTTATGCAACGCCAAGTCCCGGCGTCTCGATGGAGGAACTCGAAACCGCGGTGACGACGGAGATCGCGAACCTGCTCGAAGCCGGTTTTGCGGATGAGGACGTGGAGCGCGTGCGCAACTCGCTCGCCGCTGATGCGATCTATGCGCGCGACAGCCAGCAAAGCATGGCGAATCTGTTTGGCAGCTGGCTCGCAATTGGTGGATCGATTGACGACTTGCTGTCCTATCCGGATGACGTGCGCGCTGTGACCACTGAAGAAGCTTTGGCCGCGGTCCGAAAGACCTTCGCCGAAGGCAATCATTTTATTGAGGCGCAATTGCTGCCCGAAGAAGGGGAGCTTTAATCATGAAAAGATCTACACTGATTAGCGCATCGGCGTTCGCCCTGTTCCTGGCTGGATGCACCACCCTGACGGCTGAGGCCCCCGTCGATGCGGACGTGGTCGTTGACGAGGCTCAGACAGATGTCGATGAAACGCCTGCGCTCGATGTCACTGTCCATGATGGCGAGTTCGCGACTATCCAGCAATTCGTGACGCCCGGCGGCGTATCGGTCTGGCTGGTTGAGGAACCGTCGATTCCGATCCTGTCATTGCGAATGGCCTGGAAAGCCGGAGAGGACAACGATCCGGAAGGGATGGAAGGCCTCACCAATGCGATGGTCTACCATATGAATGAAGGGGCCGGGGACCTCGACACCCAGGCCTTCTTCAAGGGGATGGAAGAGCTGAATATGAGCTTTTCCTGCAGCGCTTCGAACGAAAGCACATTCTGCAACTCGTCCATGCTGACGGATAATGCAGCAGAATCATTCGACATGATCGCGCTCGCTTTTGCGGAGCCGCGGTTCGATGATGGCCCGTTTGAGCGCTATCAACGCGAGCAGGAGGTCAGCCTTCAGACGCGCGAAACCAATGCGCGATACCTGGCAAGCCGCGCGCGTATCGAGGCGCTCTATCCGGATCATCCCTATGCGCGTAATACCAGCGCCGAGAGCCTTGCAGCCATCACCCAGGACGCGATGCGGGCCCAAAAAGACCTGTTAATGGTGCGCGATGGAATGCTGGTGACGGCAGTTGGAGCGATGTCGCCGGAAGAGCTGGCGCCGCTGATCGACAAGGCAGTCGCTGGGCTGCCTGAAACGAGCGAAACGATTGAACCGGAAAATGTGACTTTGGCAGCCGCTGCGGACGCACCGATCGTGGTGGACCTGCCTCAGCCGCAGAGCCTGGTGACGTTTGCTGCGCCTGCAATGGCGTTCGAGCACCCGGATTTTTATACCGCCGTGGTGCTGAATTACACATTGGGTGGCGGCGGCTTTGATAGCCGATTGATGAAAGACCTGCGGGTTGAGAAGGGCTTGACTTATGGCGTCTACACATCGGTCAGTCCCGGCGACAAGCTGCAGCTCTGGAGCGGCAGTGGCCAGACCAAGAATGAAAGTGCGGGCGAGTTCATCACGGCGGTCAAAGCCAATATGACGAAAGTCATTGAGGAAGGCATTACCGAGCAGGAACTGGCCGACGCCAAATCCTATCTCACTGGATCCTATCCGCTGAGCTTTGACTCAAACGCCAAGATTGCGGGCAACATGATGGGCGTTCGCCTTGATGATCGGCCGGTTGATTCCTTCGATACGCGCAACGCGAAGATCGAAGCCGTCACACTGGAAGACGTCAATCGCGTCGCACAGGAGTATCTCAGCCCCGAGAATTTCACTTTCGTTGTCGTTGGTGAGCCTGAAGGCCTGGACGGTTAGGCTTGCTGGACGTCTTCAAATCCGAAAGGGCGCACGAAGCCTCGCTGCGCCCTTTCGTGATTCTGGTTCCGATGTCTATTTTCATTGCGGCTGCAGCGGCGAGCCTGATCAATCTGGACGGTTTCTTCGCGTTTGCGAAACTGCTGAACGACTGGATCCTGGCGACTTTCTCGAACCTCATCTCCTGGGCCGTCTTTGGGTTTGTCCTGACCAGTTTCGGTGTCATGCTCTCGCCGCTGGGTAAGGTGACAATTGGCGGGGCGGGGGCGACTCCAACGCTGAAACCCTGGAGCTGGTTCTCGATCACGCTGTGCACCACGATCGCCATCGGTATCCTGTTCTGGGCGATGGCGGAGCCAATGTACCATTTGTATGAGCCCGGCAGCGCTGCGCGCGGGATCGCCCCCGGAAGCGATGAAGCCAAGGCCTTCAGCCTGGTCACGCTGTTCATGAACTGGGCCATTTCGCCTTACGCCATCTACACGGTCGCCGCCCTCACTTTTGCGCTCGCATATCATAATCTTGGCAAGCCTTATTCGGTGTCTGGGCCGTTCGTCGCTTTGCTCGGTCGACCTCTGCCGAAACCCATTGCCGCAGTGCTCGACGCATCCATCTTGCTGGCGCTTGTCATGGGAATGGCCGCCTCGCTAGGGGCAGGCATGTTGCTCTTGTCAGGCGGGATCTCGGATATGACCGGGCTGTCCAATGGACCTGTCCTCCTGGCACTGGTCGCAGGCGCAATCGGCACCGTCGTGCTGATCAGTTCATTGACGGGACTGATGCGCGGGATCCGGATCCTCTCGATCGTCAATACCTGGTTCTTTTTTGCCTTTGTCGCTTTCATCATTGTGTTCGGTCCAACGCGGGACATCTTCATACAGGGTGGACAAGCTGCGCTGTCCTATGCTGGCGAGTTTCTCGATCGCTCGCTCTTTATCGGCGCGGCGAGCGAGGACGGCGAATGGGCAAAAGGCTGGACGACGTTCTACTTTGCCAACTGGCTGGCCTGGGCGCCGGTGACAGCCATGTTCCTGGGCCGTATCGCGCGCGGATATTCCGTCCGCGTTTTTGTGCTTGTGAACCTGATCCTGCCAGCTTTGTTTTCGCTGGTCTGGATGAGCGTGTTCGGCGTCTTTGCGATGGAGACTGATCTCGCGGAAAGCGGCGTGCTTAAACAGACGCTGGATACAGCCGGGCCAGAAGGCGTGATGTTTCGGGCGCTCGATTTCATTCCTCTTGCCAGTGTTCTGGTGCCGGTCGTTCTGATCTTGTCCTTCATCTCCTATGTCACCGCTGCAGACAGCAATACCGAGGCGATTTCTCAGGTCTGCAAGACGCATCAGGCGCCGATGAGCGAAGCCGACGAAACAGAGCCAACAGCCCCGCGGCTCAAGATTATCTGGGTTATCCTGCTTTGCCTGATGGCCTGGATCATGGTCACGTTTAGCGGCATTGACGGGGTTCGGATGTTGTCAAATGTCGGCGGTTTGCCAGCGCTTTTCATTGTGCTGGGATTGCAGGTCTGCCTCATTCGGATGGTCTTTCAGGCGGACGACCTGGACCAGAGGCAGGTGGGCGTGACCGCTGCAGCGACCGATCCGGCTTAAGCGTCGACCAGCTGTTTCAACTCCGCTGCGATCCCTTTCAGGGTCTCGCGCATACGTTTCAGCCCGCCGCCGCGGCCATTATGGATGACAAGCTGCTTCCAAGGCGCGTCGTCCGGCTCCGGCGTTTTGACATTCAGATGCCCGGATCGGGGCAAGGCGCTGCTCAGGAGCGCACTGGCGAGATCGAAACCGGCCTGGGCATTGAACGCGCCATTGCGAGCGTCCGCTTCGAAGTTTGATTGCTCCGAGCGTCCGACCGCGTTGAACAGGATGGACAGGTTTGGCCGTTTTTCATCGCTGACCTGTTCCTGCATCACCTGATTGAGCAATTTCACACCGCGCAGCGAATAGGCATCCGCATGCATCGGGGCAAGCACCCGGTCGGCAGCTTCCAGCGCGCAACGCGTCAGGAAAGTCGCATTCGGGTTCGTATCGAACACGATCAGGTCGTATTCGCTGCGATAATAGTCGATCATCCGCCGAAAATTGGAGCCGACCAGCGCCAGCGCTTCCGGGCCTTTGGCAAAGGCGTATTTGGAGATTTCGAATTGTCCGGAAATCAGATCGAAGCGTCCACCCGGGGCATTCTCGCCAGCCAGAATATCATGACTGATCACTTGCCTCTCAGCGGGTTCGAATGGTTCTGTATTGATTTCCGACCAGCTTTCAGACGGTGAAATCGTGTCATAGGCGTGCAGGCGAGAGCGCTCAAACAGCGAGATTACAGACTTGTCGCGCGCTGAGCTCGCATCGGCATGTTCCATGTCGAAGAATGTTTGCGTCAGATTATATTGCGGGTCGAGGTCAATCAGCAGGGTGCGGCCGCCAAGGCTCGCCTGCCAGGTGCCGAAAACCTGGCTGCTGACCGTCGTTTTGCCGACCCCGCCCTTGAGGTTCATGACCGAGATGACCGGGCACCGGCGCTCGTATCGATCTTTCACTTGCTGCACCAGGCGTTCCAGCGCGCCTTCGTCAGCCAGAGAATCCGTCAGCTGATCTGCCAGCAGGGTTTTGAACTGCTTGGACAGGCGGGCATTGTCAGTGCGGATCGGAAACAGGGTCAGACCGCGTTCATGCGCGATCTGGAGCTGTTCCTGCACGGCTTTGGAGCGGATGGAAGAGGCTGATACCAGAACCACCATGCCGAACGCGTCATCAATTGCTGTTTTGACGGAGTCTGGTTCGAAATCCTTGCTTCCGGCTGGTGTGTACCAGGTCGGGATGGACGCGCGGCGCATGGCCTCGTGCACCTGCAGCAGCGGATCTACATCCCGGTGACCATGAGCGATGAAGAGTTGCGACATTTACAAGGGATCCAACTGGGAGGTGATGCGCTATTATCTGTATTCGCGAAGCGGTACAATTTCATGTCATATCGGCAGGGTAAAGCTTGATTGTGTCACATTGCCTGTGCATAAAGCGCGACCTTAAGGAGAAGCCCATGACCTGGACGCCCAGCAGCTGGCGCGCACGCCCGGCAAAGCACATACCGGAAGACTATCCGGACCTCGACCATTTGAAAGATGTCGAGAAGCGTCTGGCGGCGTTTCCTCCGCTGGTTTTCGCGGGCGAGGTACGGACCCTGAAAAAGCGGCTCGCCAGCGTCGCGGCAGGCGAAGCCTTTTTGTTGCAGGGCGGTGACTGCGCCGAGAGTTTCAAGGAGTTCAGCGCCGACAATATTCGCGACACATTGCGCGTCTTGTTGCAAATGGCTGTCGTTCTGACCTATGCGGCGTCCAAGCCGGTGGTCAAAGTCGGTCGTCTTGCCGGACAATTCGGCAAACCGCGCTCGTCCCCTGTGGAACAGATTGATGGTGTGACCCTGCCATCTTATCGGGGGGACAATATCAATGGCATGGACTTTACCGATGCCTCGCGCACGCCGGATCCGGAGCGCCTGATCCAGGCCTATTCGCAATCCGCATCGACCCTGAACCTGGTGCGCGCCTTCTCGCGCGGCGGCTATGCGGACTTGTCGAATGTTCACCAATGGATGCTCGGCTTTGTCGATCGCTCGCCGCTGGGGGAGCGCTATAGCGAAATGGCGGACAAGATCAGCGATGCGCTGGACTTCATGCGCGCCTGCGGCGTTACCTCTCAGGAAGTGCCGCAAATGGCGCAAGTTGAGGTCTATACGTCTCACGAAGCGCTGCTGCTGGGCTATGAAGAGGCAATGACGCGGATCGATTCCACGTCTGGAGACTGGTACGATACATCTGCGCACATGCTCTGGATTGGTCACCGCACCCGCCAGGTCGATCATGCGCATGTTGAATTCTGTAAAGGCGTCAAGAACCCGATCGGCATGAAATGCGGCCCGGGGCTCGAAGCTGATGAGCTGCTCCGCATCATCGATACACTCAATCCCGAGAACGAAGCCGGGCGGATCACGCTGATTTCTCGCTTCGGCGCCGATGGAGTCGCAGACGGCCTCACGCCGCTTGCCCGCGCCGTCAAGGAAAGCGGACGCACGGTTGTCTGGTCGTGCGACCCCATGCACGGCAACACGCTGAAGACGGAGTCCGGTTACAAGACGCGACCTGTCGACCGCATTCTGAAGGAAGTCCGTGGCTTTATTGACGTATTGAATGCCGAAGGCTGCGTCCCTGGCGGGGTTCATTTCGAGATGACCGGCCAGAATGTCACCGAATGTATCGGCGGCGCGCAGGCGATCTCGGAAGCCGACCTGTCATCCAGATACCACACTCATTGTGATCCTCGCCTAAATGGCGAACAGGCTCTTGAACTTGCCTTCCTGATCGCAGAGAAGCTTCTGGAGTTTAAGGACGTTTCCACCATGCCATCTCGCGTAGCCGGATAATCAGGACGTTTAACCATGACCCAGCGGGCATGGCCCGCTTGGGCGCGGGCCTCTGAAATTCTAGACCTTTTGCGGCTTTCAGGGCCGATTGCGATCTCACGCCTGTCGTGGATGCTGATGGGCCTGACGGATGCGATCGTGCTTGGCCAGGTAAAAGGCCAGGAGCATGAGCTGGCTTTCATTCTGAATTCATGGCTACCGATTGGGGTGACGCTCGGGTTCGGCATGGGCATCCTGCTCGGCGTGCAGGTTCTGACATCGGAACTGGTCGGGCGCGGGGAGGAACATCTGTCCGGGCGCATTTTCCGGCGTGGCATGGGCTGGGCGATCCTGATCGGGCTGGGCGTGACCGCGATGGTCTATCTGGTCGCGTCACCATTGTTCAGCTTCCTCTTCGTCCATATCAATCCGAACGAGAATATCAGCGCGTCCATGACGCCGCAGGAATTTGCGGCAGAGACGGCGCTGATCACGCAGATCCTGTCGCTGAGCTTGCTTGGCTTCATGATCTCCACCGTGTGTTCTTATTATCTGGAGTCGCTACGCCGTCCGCTCATCGTCACGATCACGTCTTATCTTGGCGTAGGGGTCAATCTGGTGATTGATCTGGCGCTGGTGCTGGGCTGGTGGGGCATGCCGCAAATGGGCGGCGAAGGCGTCGCCTGGGCGACGGTTGGCTCGCGCTGGGCGATCACGCTGGCCCTGATCGGCTTCGTGATCTGGCTCACGCCTGCGCTGAAGCCGTCTGAACCTGGACCCGAGAATGAAGCCGAGCGACAGATCACCGTTGGCGGCGGCACCGCGATATCCAACGTTGCGGAGTGGGGCGGGTTCAATCTGACCTATACGATCGCAGCTTTTGTCAGCGTCGCGGTAAACGCGGTCTATGGCTATTCCGTGCAGATCATGGGCTTTTGCTTCATGTTCTTTCTCGGGATCGGTACAGCCACCAGTGTACGCGTCGCGGAGCATGTTGGCCGCGGTGATCCGCAAGGCGTCAAGGATGCGTCTCGATTAGGCGTCGCGGCGACATTTGTACTGGGCACCGTGCTCGCCGTTTTGATCTACGCCTTCAAGGACGGGGTTGCCCTGCTACTGGTCAATTCAGAAGCGAGTATCGATGGCACCATGTTAGCGCCCGCGATTGCCGCCATGCTGATCTATGCGGCTTTGGCGACCACGTTTGACGGGTTGCAGGCGACGGCATCCATGGCGCTGCGCGCGCAAGGGGTCGTCTGGCTGCCATCGGGCATTCATATCGCGTCCTTCTTCGCGCTGATGATTCCGCTCTGCTATGTCATGGCGGTCACCATGGGCCGCGGGGTTCAGGGAATGATGGAAGCGATCACGATTACCCTGCTGGTTGCGGGCGGATTGCAATGGGGTGTGCTGGAATGGAAAACGGCGCGCCGCGAAGTGCGACACGCCGTTTAATAAGGATCGCTTTCGCGAGTGACCTTAGATGTCTTTCAGAGCGGAAGCCGGTCTGAAAGCTGCAGAGGTTTTCTCTTTGATCTGGATGGTTTCGCCAGTCGCAGGATTGCGACCTTCACGTGCGCCGCGAGTTTTCGCAACGAAAGTACCGAAACCGGCAATTGCCACAGAGTCACGGCTCTTCACCGCGCCTGCGATTGAATCAAAGACAGCGTCCACAGCGCGTCCGGCTTCGGCCTGAGACATGTCTGCTGCGTCTGCAACGGCTTTGGTCAGTTCACCCTTGTTCATTGGGCTCTCCCTTAGTTCAACGGCCCTAGTTGCCGTTGAGGGCATTGTTCATGATTCGAATGGGTCGTGAATCCCGTAAACCCAATAAATACGGGCGATTCAGGGTTATTTTGCCAAAATCCACCCTTCTTCGGCGATTATCTTGTGAAAATCTCTATCAGAGGTTGAATCAGGAAAATCGAAGGCATCACCGAGGATTCCGGCTGAATCGAGCGATTCGAAGTGTTTTGAGAGCGCTTTTACCTGTGCCTCGTCCAGGACTTCTCCGGTTTTCGGGGTGATTTTCAGCGTGCTCGGATAGATTTCCGCGAGAATACAGGGCGTCTTTTCCAGGTGATTTGGGGTCAGTTTCGCAAACCCGGTCTCAAATGGCCAAAGCGCCGCGCCCGGCAGGTGGTCTCGCAAATAGGTGATCATGGGGATGCCGACGAGCGATTGCGACCCGACAGCACCGGCACCGAGTAGCTGCCAGACAGATTTCGGCGCGGCCCGAAATAGAGATCTAATCCAACCTTCGGCCAGGCGATGCTCGGCCAGTGATCCGGGCGCTCCAAAATCGCCCTTGCGCGCGGCGAGCGTCGCTCCTGTTTTCGAAGGCGGGGCGCCCCAGAATGGATGCGCGGCGCTTGTGATCCTTTCATTCATGGCCGCGGCCAGTGCAAACCGATTATTGGAGTTGTCCTGCATGTCGACGGTGCGGTCGGCGAGAAAGTCGTGCATCGCGCGCCAGGGCGGCGCGGCAGACATATCCAGTCCGAGGGCGTTGGCTGTGCCCGCCGGATACCCGAGGGCGAAATCGAAACCAATGAGAACACGGCGATCGCGGGCGATCAGATCCTTGGCGAGATCAAGAATGAGCCGCCGTGCCTCCAGCCGTGTGGCGGGATTGTAAGTCTTCAGGTTCTGCTTCCGGCGTCCCGTTCGCTCGAGCGCACTAATCCATATAGAGTTTGCGCCCGTCACCGGACGCGCGGCCGCGCTCCAGTCGACGATAATATAGGCATCGAAAAGAGGTGCCATAAACTAGAATGTAACGCCGGCGAGCGGTTCCAGGCGCTGGCAAATCGCGTCGGTTTTCGCGTGTTCGGCGATGATCGCGTTCAGGGCGGTTTCGCGGGTTTCGCGCAGTGTTTCCAGATCTTCTTCGAGAAGTTGCCGTTTCGCGTCGCTGAACACATCATCATGCTTCAGCTCCTTTTCGAGGGCGGCAATTTCGCGGGACGTCTCATTCACGGCGACCAGCGGGACCATTTCAATCAGGAAATGGGTATGGATATCCTGGCGCAGCTGCATATCGCGAAGCTCGAACAGGCGCTCGCGATTGCGCTCATAGATCGCGGCCTCGTTCAACGCCGTTCGAAACATGCGGAGTGTCACATCGCCCCATCGTTCACCGATCGCCATAGACGCAATCGCGCGGTCGAGGATCAGGTCGACCGTGGCCAGGATTTCGCCAAAGAAACGTGCCGCCTCGCGTTCCTTGCGCTTCTGGCCGAGCCGGTCCTGGACCAGCTCGGCCACCATTGCACCGCCGGTTGCGAGCACAGCGCCAACAATCACCGCCAGCAATGTGTCGAGATTGTCGATGAAGTCGAAAACAGACTGGCGCATACTTGACCGGCTTTCTCAGGGGCTGAGACTAGCTGAGCTTGACCAGCATTTTGCCGGTATTCTTACCCGCGAAAAGGCCCATGAACGCGTTCGGTGCATTCTCGATCCCTTCCATCACGGTTTCCTCAAACTTCATCTTCCCGCTTTTGATCCAGGTGACCATATCGCGCTGGAAGTCTGGCAGCATGTCGGCATGGGTGGAGACGATAAAGCCTCTGATCTGCAGCTGTTTGCCGACAATCTGGATGACATTGCTCGGGCCGGGGCGGGGCTCTGTATCATTATATTGTGAGATCATGCCGCAAATGGCCATGCGCGCGAACGGGCGCGCACATTCAATCGCCGCCTGGAAATGGTCGCCGCCAACATTGTCGAAATAGACATCGATGCCTTTCGGAGCCGCAGCCTGCAGCGCCGCGAGAAGACCTGCATAGTCGCCAGCCGCGCGGTAATCGATGCACTCATCGGCGCCGAGTGATTTGACCAGGGCGCACTTTTCGGTGCCGCCTGCCGAACCGATCACGGTGCATCCCTTGATCTTGGCGATCTGAACCACCGCAGAGCCGACCGCGCCGGCCGCGCCCGAAACGAAGACAACATCGCCTTCCTTCAATTCAGCGACGCGCAGGATTCCGGCATAAGCCGTCAGGCCCGGCATGCCCGCAATGCCCAGAAAGGCGCTGTCCGGCAGGCCTGTATCGCCCGGCAGCTTTTGCGCCATGACGGCTTCGGGAGCTGCCGTCCAGGCTTCGCGCCATCCAGCCATGGACTGAACCAGATCGCCCTCGGCATAGTCAGGGTGGTTGGAGGCGACTACACGGCCGACAGCTCCGCCCTGCAGCACTTCCCCGATCTGGAAGGGCGGGACATAGCTTTCGCGGTCATACATCCGCCCGCGCATATAGGGGTCAACCGACATCCAGGTATTGCGGACCTGAATCTGGCCTTCGCCTGGCTCAGGCGCGTCATTGGAGACTATGGCGAAATCATCGGCTTGTGGTTCACCGACAGGGCGTTTCGCGAGGGTCCAGTCTTGTGATGTAATCGTGGGCATGGGGAAGTCCTTCTCTGCTCTTTGGGGTCATATTTGGACGCTTACGCTTGGGAAGCAAAGGGGGGCTTGTAAGAATCCGCAATGCGTTTTGATGGCGCCAGCCGACATGTTCAGTTGCGCGCCGGGCCTGCAAAATGCGAAGAGCGGCTCCAGAGTGGAGTGGACCCATGGCAAAATTGAAGGTCGGCCTTGTCGGTGCGGGTGTCTTTGGCGGCTATCACGCGGGCAAGATCAGCGCGTCCGCGCGCACAGATTTTGTTGGCGTGTTCGATCCGGACGCTGCCCGCTGCGCCGCGCTTTCAGACAAGCAGGGCGTCACGGCTTTTGACGACCAGGCGGCTCTGTTCGCAAAGAGCGATGCCGTGATCGTCGCTTGCCCGGCGACCTATCATGAAGCCGTGGTCCGCGCAGCGCTGGAAGCCGGATGTCATGTCATGGTTGAGAAGCCGCTGGCCTTGACCGGCCATGCCGCCGATGCGCTCGCGCAGTTGGCCGATGAGAAAGGCCTTGTCCTTCAGGTCGGGCACCAGGAGCGGTTCGTCATGGAGGCGATGGGCCTGTTTGATATCCCGGAGTCGCCAATCCGGATCGAAGCCTGGCGCATGGGACCGCCCGCGCCGGATGGCCGAGCCGGAGATGTCTCCGTGATCTGGGATCTGATGACCCACGATCTGGACCTGGTTGGCAAGCTGATGGGCCCGGCGCTGAGTGTCGAAGCCACCGGTCGCAGTGCCCATACCGATCATATTGATGAATCTACCGCTCAGCTCTCATTCGCCGTCGGAAGCGCCGAGGTGACGGCCAGCCGGTGCCATAGCGAGCGTGATCGCCGCATGGTCCTGACTTATCCATCAGGAACGCTCGCCATCAATTTCCTGACCCGCGAGATCGACAATACAACCCCGTTCGAGATCAAGCTCGACGTTTCCGAAACATTGCCCGACCCGCTCGGCGCGGCCGATGAAGCCTTTTTCGCCGCAGCGCTTGGCGAGCGCCCTTGCGCTGTTCCGGGCCGGGAAGCTGCGTTCGCCGTCCACATGGCCGAACAGGCCGAATTGTCCGCCCTTCACACGATTGGAGCCTAAACCATGGCCTTTGCCCCATCTGAATCAACAGCCCTGATCGACTTGCCGGAAGACGCCCCGATCCAATTGTTCGATCTGAAAACCCAGCAGGACTCCATTCGGGAAGCGCTCGAACAGCGCTGGATCGATATCCTTGATCATGGCCGGTTTATTGGCGGACCAGAAGTTACCGAGTGCGAAGAAAAACTCGCCGCGTTTACCGGCGCAGCCGATGTCGTGGCGGTTGGCTCAGGCACGCAGGCGCTGGTCATGCCGCTGCTCGCCATGGGGATTGCCGAAGGGGACGCCGTGTTCATTCCGGGCTTTACGTATAATGCGACGGCCAACGCGGTGCTGCTATCTGGCGGATATCCGGTCATCGTCGATATTGATCCACGTACGTTCAACATGGATCCGGCTGATCTCGCTCGGAAGATTGACGCAGTGAAAGCCGAAGGCCGGTTGACGCCGCGCGCGGTCATGCCGGTCGATCTATACGGCCTGCCTGCAGATTATACCGCGATCCAGGCGGTTGCAGATGCGCATAATCTGCGGGTCATCGCGGACGGAGCCCAGGCCTTTGGCGGCAAGGACAATGGCCGATGGGTTGGCAATATTGCTGAGATCACCGCAACGAGCTTCTATCCGACCAAGACGCTGGGCGGTTATGGCGACGGCGGCGCGATCCTTTGCCAGGACGCTGACTTTGCTGACCGTATGCGCTCCATCCGCTGGCATGGAACCGGCGACAATCGAAAGGAATCCATCCGCGTCGGTATCAACGGCCGCTGCGACTCCATCCAGTGCGCTGTGGTCGCCGAAAAGCTTGGCTTGTTCGAAGCTGAACGCGCCCGGCGAATTGCGGCGGCTCGCATCTATGATCAGCGCCTCGGCAATGTTGTCGCCTTGCAGGAAACCCCAGATGGTCAGGAAAATGGCTACGGCCTCTACACGGTTCGTGTGCCAAACCGTGACGCCGTGCGCGCGGCGCTGTCCGAACACGGCGTGCCGAGCGGAATCTATTATGACATGGCGATCCACGAAATGCCGGCCTTCGCGCACCTCGCTGAAACGGGCAGCCTGCCGGAATGCGAGAAGGCGGCGAAGGAATCCCTGAGCCTGCCGATGCATCCATACCTGTCGGAAGCACAGGTGCATAAGGTTTGCGATGTGCTGATTGCTGCAGTGCAGGGTTGATTCAAGTCTGATCGCCATCGCCCGAATGTATTTTCGTCCCTGGACACCTGTCTGCACAGGTGTCGGCGGATATTGGGCGCAATGGATCTTCCTAAACCTCCTCGATCAGCTCCGCCCCCTGATTGCGCACATTTCCAACCGCCGGTGACACGGCCCAGGCGTGCATGGCGTCGGTTGGGAAAGGCGCATACAGGTCTTCAACGTCGCGCGAGGACGTGTCGAGCCAGCGTTCATAGTCCTGCGGATCAAGAATGACTGGCATCCGCGTATGCAGTCCCGCCATCAGATCATTTGGAGTCGTGGTCAGGATGGTGAAACTGTCTATCTCCGAGCCATCAATCGTGGCGCGGTCCCATAGCCCCGCGAAGCAGAACCAGCGCCGGTTCCGAAGCCCGATCGCGAATGGTGTCTTGCTGCCTTTCTGGCCCGTCCATTCATAGAATCCGCTCGCCGGGACCAGGCACCGTTTGTGCCGGAAGGCGCCGCGGAATGTGTTTGATGTGGCGATGGTTTCGCTGCGCGCATTGAAGGTGGAGAATTTCTTCTCTTTCAGCGGTTTTCGCCACCAGCTCGGAACCAGGCCCCACATGGCCGGGGCCATGTGTCTTTCGCCTGCGGGCACAGCTTCGTCTTCGCCAGCAATGCGAATGATCGGCGCGATTTGTGTCGGGGCAATATTGTAAGCGGGCTCTGGCGGATCGATCCCGGCATATTCGAACAGGTTGAGATAGGAGCTATACTCCTCCCAACTTACGCCATGCCTGAAAAAACGTCCGCACATTTTTGGCGTCCTCTGTTTATGTGTTCCCTCTTAACCGCCCTCTAGTCCAGACTGACAACGCGGTTCGGGTTCATGATCCCGTTCGGGTCGAGCGCGGTTTTGATCGCCTTCATTGTCTGGGTGGCAGATGAGGGACGGATGGCTTCCAGGGCATCACGCTTCAGCCGCCCGACGCCATGCTCAGCGCTGATCGAGCCGCCAAAGGCCATCGCCAGGCGATGCACAATCTCGGTGATTTCGGCTGTGTGATTGCGCAGAACCGGCGCAATCGCATCCTTCGGCTCGCAGGCCGAATAGTGCAGGTTGCCATCCCCGACATGGCCAAAGGCGATAATCTCCGCGCTTTCCGATACGTTGTGAATCGCCTGCTCGGCCTGCTCGAGAAAAGTCGGGATTTGCGAGATCGGCACCGAAATATCGTGATTGATCGCGGTTCCATAGGCTCGCTTGCAGAGCGGTATACTCTCCCGGATCGTCCAGAAGGATTTTGCCTGGGTCAGGCTCTCGGCGATCACGGCATCGGCGGCAAGCCCGGCTTCGAACGCTGATTGCAGCGCCGTTTCCATCACGTCGCGCGCATGAGTCTCGCTCGCCATCGAGATTTCGCAGAGCACTCGCCAGGGCAGGTCATTCGGCTGCGGGTCGCGCACATCCTGCATTTCGGACTGCACCATCTCAATCGCATTGGCGGGGATGATCTCAAAGCTGGTGACGGTATCGCCGGCGTGGTCGCGGGTCAGCGCGAGGAGCTCAACCACCGCCGCGGCGCTTTCGCAGCTGATCCAGGCGGTGCATTTCGCGACTTTGGGGAACAGTTTCAGTGTCGCCGCAGTGATAATGCCGAGTGTCCCTTCCGCGCCTGCGAACAGGTGTTTCAGGTCATAGCCTGTATTGTTCTTGCGCAGCCCGGACAGGCCGTCCCAGATCTCTCCGCTCGGCAACACGACTTCCAGCCCCAGGATCAGGTCGCGCATCATGCCATAGCGCAGGACCGCCACGCCGCCAGCATTTGTCGAGATCAGGCCGCCAATCGTCGCTGTGCCTTCGGATCCGAGCGAGAGCGGGAACAGGCGCTTCGCATCATCCGCCGCTTCCTGCGCTTTGATCAGCGGCGCACCCGCTTCAATGGTCAGCGAATTGTTGAACGGATCCACCGCGCGAACGGCATGCATCCGCCGCATCGAGATCGTAATCTCTCCATGCGGTGTTCCGGCATCGACCAGACCCGTGTTGCCGCCCTGCGGCGTGATTGCGACTCTGTGTGTCTGACACAGTTTGACGAGTTCTGAGACGTCTTTGGTTGAAGCGGGAAGGGCCAGAAACGGCGTGTGTCCCTGAAAGGTCCCGCGCCATGGGGTGGCGACCTCTTCGAGGCTTTCGGCATCCATGCGCCAGCCTGCGTCCCCGAGCAGGGCCTTGGCATCGGCGAGAAAGTCACTGGGCAGTGTCATTCAACTCTTCTACGCGGTTTTCGCCGCGCGCGTAAGGCGGTCATTTATCGCTTCGCCAAGGCCCTGGTTCGGGATTGGGGCGACAGCGATGCGGTCATAGCTCTCATCAAGCGCACGCAGCATGCCGAACAGATTGGCCGCGGCTTCGGCGAGGTCGGCCGAAACCGACAGATTGAGCGTGGCTTCACCGGGGCCGAACCCCAAGAAGGCCTCGCCCTCAACGGCTGCGTCGGCGTTCAAACGCAGCTTCGCATTGGGCGCGTAATGGCGCAGCAACCGTCCAGGGGATTGCGGGGCGTCCGGATTGATCTCCGGACGGATCAGGCCCGGCCAGATGCGCTCAACATCCGCCGGATCGAGACTTCCAGGACGCAGCAGGGCAGGGCGGTCACCACGCGCATCAATGATCGTCGACTCCAGGCCTGACCTGCATGCGCCACCATCCAGGATGAGATCCACGCGATCACCCATATCGGCCGCGACATGCGCGGCGCGGGTGGGGCTGATCTTGCCGCTCGGATTGGCGGAAGGCGCAACCAGCGGCGCGCCGAATTCTGCCAACAGGCTTTGCGCGACAGGGTGGTCTGGCATGCGCAGCGCAAGGCTTGGGAGGCCCGCCCGCGCGAGGTCGGACACTGTCGCGCTCGGCTTGAGATCAACGACGAGGGTCAGTGGGCCGGGCCAGAACGCTTCGATCAGGTCCAGCGCGTTTTTGTGAAAGATGCCTTGTGTCTCTGCCATTTTCAGACTGGCAACATGCGCGATCAGCGGGTTGAACCGTGGTCTGCCTTTCGCGGCATAGAGACGGGCGACCGCCGCCGCATCCGCCGCGTCCGCTGCCAGCCCGTAGACGGTCTCGGTCGGCATCGCGACCAGGCCGCCCGCCCGCAGCAATTCCGCGGCGCGCGAAATCGTATCGGGAGAGGGGGGCAGGACCGGTGCGCTCATGCCGCGCTCATATGGCGCGCAGCGCTAAACTGCAACGTCAAACAACCGGCCAACCAAAGCGGTGAATGCCATCGCGGCCACGCCCCAAAACACGATCCGCACCACCGCTTTCATTGGATGTGCTCCGCCAGCGCGCGCGGAGAGGATGCCAAGTAGCGTCAAACCAAACAGTGAGACGATTGCTATTGCGGGTCCGACATATTTAGCGGGTGCCAGTGCGGCCGCCACAATCGGAAGGCTCGCCCCGACGGCGAAACTCGCGGCAGACGACCAGGCCGCCTGAAACGGACGCGCTTTTGTCAGATCGGAAATCCCGAGTTCGTCGCGCGCATGGGCCTCGAGGGCGCCGCTTCGAGTGAGGGCTGTCGCAACCTGACGGGCGAGCTCATCCGGCACGCCGCGCGACATGTAGATTTGCGAAAGCTCCTCATGCTCGCCCTCTGGATCGTCACGCAGCGCCTGTCGCTCCGTCTCGAGGTCAGCGCGCTCTATGTCTGATTGAGAACTCACTGAAACATATTCGCCTGCCGCCATGGAGAGCGCACCTGCGACGAGGGCGGCAGTGCCGGCAAGAAGGATATCGTTCATATTGGCCGCCGCCGCGGCCACACCGATCATCAGGCTGGCGGTGGATAGAATTCCATCATTCGCCCCAAGCACAGCCGCCCGCAACCATCCGGTGCGTTGGACGTAGTGGTGTTCATCATGGGCTTCATGATCCGTCATTGCATTCTCCTCGCGTACGAGTTCTTGCTGGACCTAAACGGATCCTGGCAATCAGGGAGAGCCCTTACTCGATGCGCGTTGCAACCACGACAACATTCACGGTGACGTCTTCTGATACCCAGTCCGCGTTCGGGTCGGATGCCTGGCCGAGATCTAGAGGCGTTCGTTGAAACACGGCCTGACCCGTCATGCGCGCATTGGCGCCGTCAATCTGCAAGTCGAACGGAAAAGCAGTGTCTACGGTTGTCTCTTTCAGGGTTAGACGCGCAGTGGACGTGTATTGGCCTGCGCTGGTCTCTGCAATGTCGATAATGTCGACGGTCGCGTTCGGGAACGCGCTGATATTGAACCATTCGGCAGACTTGAGGCTGTCAGTGTAGAGCTTCTGGCTGGCTTGTGCGCTACCGGTCGCGACGGTGACCCGTGCTTCTGCCGCCGAGAGATTGAGCGGATCGAACTGAATGGCAGCGTCCCAGTTTCCGAACGTTCCGGAAAACGCGTTCCCGTCATGCGTGCCGAAAAATGTGATGGACGAGGCTGAATAATCGACTGTCCAGTTCGGCTCGAATGCGGCATCCGTACGCACCGCCTGTCCCGACCCGGAGAGCGCGCCCAGCACTGGCGAGGCACCCGCGACGATGATCAGAACAGCGAGTGCAGACCCGAACGCCGTAACGGCCCCGCGGCCAGGCGCTTGCGGTTTGTCAGCCTTGCCGAACAGGCCCGGGATCATTCGCTTCAGCACGCCTTCTTCGGCGCTGAATTCATGTTTCAGAGCACCGGCGACATGCAGGGCCAGGAGGCCGATCGCCACCCAGGCCAGCTTCGAATGGATGAAGTTGACGACGCCACTCGCGGTTTCGGTTTTCAGTCCCTCAACAAAAGGCACGTCGGGCCAGCTGATCAGGCCATAGAGCACAGTCGGAACATCGAGCTTCACGCTGACCGAACTATAGAGCCAACCGGTAAGCGGCATCAGGATCATCAGGCCATAGAAACCGAGATGGGCGAGATGGCTGCCGGTTTTCTCGAGCGCATTCATGTCATCAGGAAGCGGCGGCGGCGGGTTCATGACCCGCCAAATGATGCGCGCCACCGTCAGCAGTAGGATCGTGATCCCGATCGATTTGTGCATCTGGTACAGGAAATACTGCCCCGGCGCGCCATCCGGCAGATCTGACATGTACCAACCGCCCAGGATCATTCCGATAATGGCAAACGCGATCAACCAGTGAAGCGTGATCGCGACACTTGTATACCGCTCTGACGAAGCGCTCATCGTCTATTCGTCCTGCAGAAATTCGCCCGAGAACTCGACGGTGACCTCATCGCCAACATTTGGAATATAGGCCGCCATGCCAAAGTCAGATCGATTAAGCGTGGTGCTGGCATCAAAACCAATCACGTCTCGTC
Source organism: Henriciella sp. (assembly GCA_041984335.1). Taxonomy (GTDB): domain Bacteria; phylum Pseudomonadota; class Alphaproteobacteria; order Caulobacterales; family Hyphomonadaceae; genus Henriciella. Next base: position 726,151 of record JBHIYI010000001.1, read on the forward strand.
CCTCAAACCAGGGTGGATTTGCGACCCCATTATAGGTCACATCCAGCGTCACGGGACGCGTCACGCCCAGCAGGGTGAGATCGCCCGTCACCGTCCCGCTCAGATCGCCCGTCCGCTCCGCACTCGTTGAGACGAACGTGATTTCCGGATGGACATCCGCATTCAGCCATTTCGCATCGCGGGATATATCCTCGTTCCAGCTATCCCACTGGCTGTCTGGGTGCCCGGCGGCATAGTCGCCCGGATAGTTGGCTTCGACGGCGGCTGGATTGATCGTAAACGAGATACTGGAGGCTTCGGGATCAGCAGGATCGAATGTCAGATCGCCGTCAAAATCGGTGAAGCTGATCCGATACTGGGTAATCCCGCCATTGTGCCCGACTTCCACCGTCATGAAGGCGTGCGTTTTCTCCAGAGAGTAATTGGCCGCCGCGACTTCGGCGAGCAGCGGATGGAGTTCGCTCTCGGCCTGTACAGGCGGTGTTTCCGCATCTTCGATTGTTGGCTCAGAGCTGCCACCACCACACGCCGTTACGGCAAAGGCTGCGACGCCTGCGGCCAGATAAGTCTTGATTGTCATTTCAGGTTCCCTCTCACCAGGATTATCGCTGGTTTTATTCTTCTGCTTGCAGGAATTCGCCGGAGAATTCGATTTCGACTTCGTCGGAAATCACGCCGGCCATTGATGTTTGTCCGAATTCTGAGCGCGTGATGGTTGTTGAGGCGGTAAAGCCGATCACATCGCGCTGACCAAACCAGGGCGGATTGGCGACGCCGCCATAGCTGACATCGAGCGTCACGGGCTTCGTCACGCCGAGAAAGGTGAGGTCGCCTGTGACTGTGCCTTCAAACTCGCCTGTCTTCTCGACCGCGGTCGAGACGAACGTAATGGCCGGAAACTCATTCGCATTCATGAATCGCGGATCTGTGGCGAGCTCGTTTTCCCATTCAACTTTTTTGTCCGCATCCGGGTAGTTTGTATTCAGAGCGGTTGGGTTGATGTTCACGGCGAGCTGCGAGTTTTCGGGGGTTTCTGCGTCAAACACCAGATCCGCATCGAAATCAGTGAAGTTCACCGTATAGCCAGAAATCCCGTTATGCTTCACCGTCCAGGTCAGGAAGGCGTGGTTCTTCTCCAGATTATAGAGGCCGGAAGCAACGCCTTCGAGTGTTGGATTGGCCTGAGCTGGAAGGGTGATGGCCAGAAGGCCAGCAGCGACTGCAATTTTGCGCATGAGAATGTCCACTTTCTGAATCAAAGATATCTGCGCCAAAACGTAGCGCGGGATTTCATATTGACCAGTCACGATATAAAGAAGCGGGAATATAACAATTATGCCGGAGCTGCATGGCCATGTCATACAATGCACCCATTTCAGATCTGACCTTCGCGCTGACCAAGCTTGCGGGATTGCCGCAATTTGAAGGACATCCGGCATTTGAAACCTACGATCCTGACCTGATCGAACCAATCCTTGATGAAGCAGGCAAGCTCGCCCGCGATGTCCTGGCGCCGTTAAACCAGAGCGGCGACAAGGCCGGGGCGACGCTGACAGAGAGCGGCGTGAAATCAGCCGCTGGCTTTGCAGATGCTTATCAGGCATTCCGCGAAGGTGGCTGGATGGGGCTGTCTGCACCGGAAGAGTGGGGCGGGCAGGGGCTGCCCAAAGTGCTCGGGCTCGCCGTTATGGAAATGTTTCACGGGGCCAACATGGCCTTCGCGCTGTGTCCGATGCTGAGCTTTGGCGCGATTGAGGCGCTGTTGGAGCATGGCACCGACGCACAGAAAGCGAAATACTTGCCTCAGCTGGTCAGCGGCGAATGGACCGGCACGATGAACCTGACCGAGCCGCAGGCGGGCTCGGATGTCGGCGCGCTTAAGACAAAAGCTGTGCCTAATGGTGACGGATCGTACGCCATTACCGGACAGAAGATCTATATTACCTGGGGTGACCATGATGTGGCGGAAAATATCATCCACCTGGTCCTCGCCCGAACGCCGGACGCCCCGGCAGGATCGCGTGGCATTTCACTGTTCATTGTACCCAAGCGGATCGTCAATGATGATGGCACCCTTGGCGCGGAGAATGGGGTGAAATGTATTGGCCTCGAAGCAAAAGTGGGCATCCACGCCTCGCCGACTTGCGTGATGGAATATGATGGTGCGACCGGCTGGCTGATCGGGGAGGAGAATAAGGGTCTCGCCTGCATGTTCACGATGATGAACTCGGCGCGGCTGAATGTTGGCCTGGAAGGCGTCGCGGTGGGCGAAGCTGCCTGGCAAACCGCTTTCAATTACGCGCAGGAGCGCAAGCAGGGCAAAGTGGCCGGCGTCGACGGCGCTGCGCCGATCCTGCACCATGCCGACGTCCGGCGGATGCTGACGACGATGCGCGCGAAAGTCATGGCGGCGCGGGCGATCTGTTTCGCGACCGGCGTGGCGGCAGATCTCGCCAATGTCGCAGAGACACCGGAAGCCCGAGAAGAGGCCCGTCTGCGTGAGGAGCTTCTGACCCCGATCGCGAAGGCCTGGTCGACAGATATGGGTGTCGAGGTGGCCAGCCTTGGCGTGCAGGTGCATGGCGGCATGGGCTTCATGAACGAGACGCTCGCGGCGCAGCTCTATCGCGATGCCCGGATTGCGCCAATCTATGAAGGTACAAACGGCATCCAGGCGATCGATCTGGTCGGGCGCAAGCTCTCCGTGGCCGATGGCGCGGCGATGGCGGCGATGCTCGCAGAAGTCGACCAGACCGCGCGCGATGCCCGCGAAACCAATGACCCGAACCTGGTTCAGATCGCTGATCGCCTCGTCGAGGCCAACAAAGCGCTGTCCGAGGCGACCGGCTGGATGGTCCGAACAATGAAGGAAGACCGTGACGTCGCGCTCGCGGGTGCGACCGCTTACCTGGCGCTGGCTGGCGACGTGATTGGCGGGCACTTCCTGACCAAGGGGGCAATCGAAGCGCGCTCTGAAACCGGATCCCTGCGCGGACGGATGACGGCACTGGCTGGGTTCTATGCGGAGACCTCTCTGGCTGCTGCGCCTGGCGCGGTGGCGAGCATTACGCAGGGCGGACAAGCCATGCTTGCCGAAAGCGACGCCTTGTTCGGGATCGACTAAGCGAGAACGGCAGCCAGGCGGTCCAGCGCGTCCAGCAAGATCCCAACGTCCTCCATTTGCGTCCGGTGATTTGTGATATTCACGCGGATGGCGAAGCGTTCATTGATGCGGGTCGAGGACGGCGCGGCGATCCCGCTGAGCTGAACCTGTTCGACCAGTTTGGCATTCAGCGCGTCCAGTACCTGCTCCGACAGACCTTCTGCGGCATAGCGAAAACAGCAAATGTTCAAACTGACGGGTGCCAGCAGCTCGAATGAGGGATGGTCTTCAACCAGGCGGCCAAGATGTGCGGCCTGAGCGCAATTCTTGGCGATGGCGCGGCCAATCTTTTCCGTCCCATGCTCTTTCAGGTGCGCCCAGACTTTCAAGGCTCTGAAACCGCGCGAGAGTTCCGGCCCGTAATCCACCGGCCAGGGCTCTCCGCCCGCGAGGGCCGTGCCATTCGCGGCGAGATAGTCCGGACGGTTGGCAAAGGCCCTTCGGTGAAGCGCCCCATCGCGAATGAGCACGCATCCGGCGTCATAGTTCACATGCATCCACTTGTGAAAATCAAAGGCGAGGGAATCGGCTTCAGAGATACCCGCCAGCCGCGGCGCGATGTCCGGGCTGGTCATCGCGCACGCGCCAAACGCACCATCCACGTGGAACCAGAGCGCTTCCTCGCGCGTGATGGCGGCGAGCGCAGAGAGATCGTCAATGGCGCCTGTATTCACGGTACCGGCCGTGCCTGCGAGGAAAAATGGAAGCGCGCCGTCCGCGCGATCTGCCGCAATTTGCTGGCGCAGAGCCTCGAGGTTCAACCGGCCATCGGGGTCGCAGGCCACTTTGCGCAGAGCGTCGGTGCCGAGCCCGATCATGTCAAAGGCGCGGGCCAGGCAGGCATGCGCCTGTTCAGACGTGTACCCCACGAGCGGGGCATCGCGCAGTCCTTTCTGACGACTGGAAAAATCAAGTGCGGCGTCGCGGGCTGTCTTGGCGGCGATGATTGTCGCCATGGACGTTCCGGAGACGAGCAGGCCGCTCGCTTCAGCAGGGAAGTCGAACAGGGTCTTGCACCAGTCTATCACCTGGCGCTCGACATAGATCCCGACATGATCGCGCCCGCCGCAATTGGCGTTCATGGCCGAGGCGGCGATCTCAGCCAGCAAATTGCCGGGGGCTCCGGCGCCATGCACCCAGCCGAAAAAGCGCGGATGCGTGTTGCCCACGCCAAAGGGCATCAGGCTGAGGATCTCGTCTGCCAGCGCCTCGAGCGGCGTCGCATCGGACGGTAGGGTACGGTTCAATTCTGCTTTCAGAGCGTCCGGAACAGGCGTCCAGACGCGGCCCTCTGATGCAGTCTGGAATCTCTCTATTGCGGCATCCAGCACACGGTTTACGGCTCTAGAATAGGCGTCCCAGTCCTGCGGATCGAGATCTCCGAGCGCGGGGCGTGCGTCAGTATCTGTATTCTTCATCCGCGCATCTAAGCGCAGCGCGCTGCATGCACCAGAGGCCTATGCCTGCCAGCGTGTGATCTTGCTCATGGCGTCGGGCCGCATCCGCTCTTGTGGTGCGTCCTTAGCGGTGCCGAGATAGATATAGCCTGCGATCCGCTCATGCTCTGTCAGACCGAGCAGGTCGTTGATCCCCGGGCTGAAGGCAATCCATTCGGTCAGCCAGCATCCGGCCCAGCCGCTGGCATTGGCGGCCAGCAAAAGGTTCTGGCACAGCGCGCCGCACGACAGCTCCTGTTCCCAGACCGGCGTTTTGTGGGTCGGGTCAGGCGACGAGATCACCGCCACCACAACGGGGGCCCGGGTAAAGTATTCTGCTGTGTCGGCGAGCATGGTTTCGCTCGCCTCCGGATCCTCCTGCTTCTGGATCTCGACAGCGCGCTCATTGAACGCGTTACGCGCATCGCCTTCAAACACCAGAAACCGCCAGGGTGCCAGACGGCGGTGATCCGGCACACGGGTCGCCACCGTAAGCAATTCGTTCAGCGTCTCCGCATCCGGGCCGGGTTCACAGAGACTGCGCTTGGAGACCGAGCGCCGCAAGGCGATCAACTGGCGGGCATCCGGGCTTGGGCGGGTCGGCAGCATCGGCGTACCGAGCGGCGGGGCAGGCGGGAAAAGCGAGGTCATATCACGCACTTAGACAAACCGGCCTCAAATGCCAGAAAGATATTTTTAGTGAACAGTGTTTACTTTCTGAACATGCGTACTATTTGTGATCGAAAGGGTCCATCAGATGACTGTCGCCGCTTCCTCCCCGGCTGAACGCCGCCGCAACAAGATCCGCGCCCGGATCCTGTCTGCGGCGGAGTCGGTTTTCGCCCAGGAAGGGGCTGAAGGTCTGTCGATCCGACGCCTGGCCGAGAACATCGATTACTCCCCGGCCGCGATCTACAAGTATTTCAGCTCCAAGGATGAGCTTGTCGACGAGCTCAAGGAATCCTTCTTTGAGCTGATCCTCGAAAACGTCCATTTGATTGCCGACCGCTCGACGCCGTTTGCGGCGCGGGCGCGCGAATGCCTCGCGACCTATATTCGTGTCGCTGCCGCCAAACCGCATCACTATGCAGCGGCGTTCGCAGGTGAGTCCGCGTCAACCGGGCCGGTGGATACCGAGCCCGGCTTCGATGCATCCAAGAAAGGCCAGGCCTTCAACGTCCTGCGCAACATGATCGCGGAAGGGGTGGAGACCGGGGCATTCCGCGCGGACATTGACCCGTCGCTCGCGGCCAAATCGGTTTGGGCCTCCATGCATGGCCTGGCCATGATGATCGCACACATTCCGTCTTATCCCGCGCTGAAAGCAGGGCAGCCGTCCATGGCGCGCGAGGCTTTTATTGAATATCACGCAGATCAGGTGATCCGCGGCATGGAGGCACACCATGGGTGAGCACAGTCAAGACTATGATATGCAGGCGCGCGAAGCCAAACCCTCGGCGGGTAAGGGATTTCTGTTCCTTCTGGTGATCATCGCCATGGTCGCGGCGCTGGGCTTTTTTGTATTGCAAAACCGTTCGGCAGAAGGCCCCTTCGTTCCGAACAAGACGCCAATTCCGATTTCGGTAGAGACCATCAATGTCACGCTGGAAGACGCGTTTCGGGCCGAGGAGAAATTTACCGGCATTGTCACGCCGCGCCGCTCGAGCCAGCTGGGCTTCTCGAATGGCGGCCGGATTGCGAGCCTCGGCGCGGATATCGGTGACAAAGTGACAACCGGGCAAACGCTTGCCGTTCTGGACACACGAAACCTGAGGGCACAGCTGCAGGCGGCCAATGCCATGGTCAGCGAAGCGCGCGCCTCATACGATCTTGCCGACTCCACCGTTGATCGCCAGATCGCGCTGCTCGAAAAAGGACATGTTTCAAGCCAGAGAGTCGATGAAGCGCGCGCGCAGGCGAACACGGCCCGGGCGCGCATTCAGGCGGCGTCTGCAAATGCCGATGCGCTGCGGGTGCAAATCGACCTTGCCCGAATTGAAGCGCCGTTTGACGGCACGATCACGGCGCGCATGGCCGATGAAGGCGCGATTGCGGGGCCTGGCCAGCCAGTGTTTGAGCTGGTCGAGACCGGTAATCTCGAGGCCCGCCTTGGCCTGACGGCGAAGCTCGCGAACCGGCTTGAAGTTGGCCAGGTCTACGAACTGAGCTCAGATCAGGGCCCGGTTCTGGCGACGCTTCGCTCTGTGACCGGCGTCATCGATGCCAATAATCGCACTGTCACCACGCTATTTGACATCCAGAACGCCGATGCTGTCTCGGCGGGTGCTGTGGTTCGCTTGTCCATGGAGCAGGACATTGACGAGTCCGGGCTCTGGCTGCCGGTCTCGGCGCTGACTGAAGCGGATCGCGGTTTGTGGTCGGTCTATATTGCGCGCCGGATGGGCGGCGGCTGGAAAGCAGAGCCAGGGATTGTCGAAATCGTCCATCAATCCGGAGACCGGGTCTATGTCCGCGGTGCTGTCCGGGATGGTGACCGGGTTATCATAGATGGCTTGCAGCGCATCACGCCCGGCCAGCCGGTCACGCCGGTCGAGGTCAGCGCGAATGGCCTCGTGGCGGGGAATGGATAAGACGCCATGACCACCCTGTTTTACAGGCTTCCCAGGCTGACCATTCTGGCCGTCTTTGTGGTTCTGATCAGCGGCTTCTTCGCGATCCTCACACTTGGGCGGCAGGAAGACCCAACGCTCACCGAACGATATGGATATGTCCTGACCTCTCTGCCGGGCGCAGATGCCGAGCGGGTCGAGGCGACAGTGACGGAACCGATTGAGCGACGCCTGCTTGAGCTGCCGGAGGTCAATGAACTTATTTCCAGCTCGCGCGCGAACGTTTCGCAAATCTCGATTGATATCCGCGAGGATCTCAGCCCAGCCGAGGTGGACAATGCCTGGACCCTGATCCGCCAGCAGGTGCAACTCGCCGAAGCGGACCTGCCAACCGGGACGTCCAAACCGTTTGTGCGCCGGGTATTCGTCGGCGCGGCGACAATGACAGTCGCGATTGCCTGGGAAGGCGAGGGCGAACCGCAGCTTGCTGTCATGGGGCGCTTGGCGGAGTCTCTGGCCGACAGGTTCAGAGGGCTGAACGCGACTGAAGAAACCGAAATCATGGGCCTGTCACCGGAGGAAGTCCGCGTTATCGCTGACCCGGAAGCACTGGCTGCAGCCGGTTTGTCCATGAATGACGCGGCCCGACTCATCGCTGCCGCGGATGCCAAGGCGCCTGCTGGAGAAGTGCGCGGCGATCGAAGCACAGTCGGCCTTGAGATTGGCGGCGAGTTTGACGGCATCGCCCGCATCCGTGCCGTGCCGCTGGTTCAGCGCGAGGATGGCACAGCCCTCAGAGTTGGCGACGTCGCTGACGTGGTGAAACGGATCGAGGATCCACCCACCAAAATGGCGTTCAGCAATGGCCATCGCGCGATCTTTGTGACCGCCTATATCCAACCCAATCAGAGGGTCGACGTCTGGGCCGAGAATGCCCGCGAGATGGTGGCAGACTTTGCCATACACGTGCCGGAGGACATTAGCGTCTCGCCGATTTACGATCAGAGCAAGTACACGGTTTCGAGGTTGAATGGCCTGGCGCAGAACCTTCTGGTCTCTGCAGGACTTGTCTTCGCGGTGCTGTTTTTCGTCATGGGTTGGCGGGCGGCGTTTGTTGTCGGCATGGCGCTGCCGCTAACCGTGGCGCTGGTGCTCACCCTGTTCAAATTCTTCAACTATCCCCTGCATCAGATGTCCGTCACCGGCCTGGTGATTTCGCTCGGTCTTCTCATCGACAATGCGATTGTCGTCGTCGACGAGTATGATCAGGAGCGATTAAGTGGGCGGTCTGTCCTGAATGCGATTGACCATTCCCTGAAGAAACTCTTCGGACCGCTGCTTGCATCAACCCTGACGACGGCGCTGGCCTTCGCGCCGATCGCGGCGATGCCGGGCGCCGCTGGAGAATTTATCGGCATGATCGGCACTTCGGTGATTTTCGCCGTGGTGATGTCCTTCCTCGTGGCGATGACAGTGATCCCGGCACTGGCCGGCATGCTCGACCGTCCAAGGCGGCCAGGAGAGTGGTCCTGGTTCTGGCGTGACGGGATAAAATTCGATTTGATTACGGACGGTTACCGGTGGAGTGTCGAGCGCATTCTACGCAATCCCCTGCTCGGAATATTGCTGGGTGTTATCCCTGTGACGATCGGATTCTATCTCGGTGGTCAGCTGCCGAGCCAGTTCTTCCCGCAGACCGAGCGCGATCAGTTCCAGCTTGAAATTACCCTCAATCCGCAGGCCACAATTTTCGAGGCTGAAGAGACCGCGCAAACCGTCGCGACCTTCCTGCGCGAAAATTATCCGGACATTGAGGGCATACATTTCGTCGTCGGCGAGCCCGGGCCGCGCGTCTATTATAACAGCATCAACAACACCCAGGGTGTCTCGGGTTTTGCCAGCGGATTTGTCCAGCTCGCGAACAATGAAACGACGCGCATTCTGGTCAGCGATGTGCAGGCCACGTTGCGCCGGACATTCCCGCAGGCGCAGATCCTGGCCACGCCATTCGAACAAGGCCCGCCCGTTCCGGCACCGATTGCGTTCTATATTCGCGGTGAAAATCTCGCCGACCTGAACGAATACGGAAACAAGGCCCGCCAGGTGCTGGCCCAGACGCCAGGCGTCACGTTCACCATGGCGCGGATGAAGACAGGCGCGCCCATCGTGACGCTGGATGCGGATGAAACGGCGACGGCCATGTCGGGCCTGCGCCTGACCGGGCTCGCCGGGGACATTCGTGCCGAGCTGGAAGGCGTTCCGGCGGGCTCGATCCTGGAAGGCGTCGAAGAACTGCCCGTCCGGGTAATTGCCCCGGCCGAGCGACGTACTGAGCTCGCGGACTTGCGATCGAAGACGATTGGCAATGCCCGGCCAGGTCTGGGCACGCCGCTCGCCGCTTTGGGTGATCTCACCCTGTCGCCGCAGACTGCTGAGATCATTCGGCTCGACGGGCGCCGGGTAAACGAGATCTTTGCCTATATCGAACCCTACGCGCTTCCGGATCCGATCAATCAGCAGTTTAAGCAGAACCTGGACGCAGCGGGGTTCGAGCTGCCACCCGGATTTGACTGGATTGAAAGCGGGACGGCGAGCAACCAGTCCGAAGCCATGGCCAACCTGCTTTCTCTTGCGGTGCCATTGATGCTGGTCATGCTGGGCGCGGTGGCGCTGGTCTTCAATTCCTTCCGCATGGCGATCCTGGTGATGAGCGTCGGTTTCATGTCGATCGGGCTCGCCTTTGGCGGTGTCTGGATGTTCAACTTGCCGCTTGGGTTCAACGCCATTCTTGGCGGCCTGGGTCTGCTCGGGATATCGATCAACGGCACAATTGTCGTCCTCGCCCTTCTGAACGCAGATGAGGCGGCGAAGGCGGACGATGTGATCGCTCAGCGCGAAGTCGTCGTCGCTGCGACCCGGCACATTATCGCGACCACGCTCACCACCATGGGCGGCTTTGTCCCGATCATCCTGCAAGGCGATGTGTTCTGGATGCCGCTGGCGACGGGGATTGCAGGCGGCGTTGCTGGATCTGCAATCCTGGCGCTTTACTTCACGCCAGCGATTTTCCGGATCATGACGATGAAGCCGATGCGGCGTCTGCTTCGGCTGCTGACCGGCCGCGGCTGGCAACACCCGGCGCGCGTCCCTGCCGAATGAAACAAGAAAAACCCCGCAGATCGCTCTGCGGGGTTTAAATTTGTCGGGGATCGCCTGCCTTAGAAGTCGTAGCGGAATTCGATGCCGAAGGTTTGTGGCTCGTTGACGAAGCCGGTCAGCGTCGTGAAGTCGATGCCGCCGGTCAATGCATCCTCGTCGGTAATATTGCGACCGAATACAGAGACATCATAGCCGCGGTCCGAGGCGTAACCGAAGCGCAGCCCGCCTTCCCAATAGCCTTCCTGGAAGAATTCGACACTGTCATACAGGAAGAAATTGGTATCGCCCTTATAAGCCCAGTCGGTAAAGGCGTAGAGCTCGCCCCCTTCCACGGGAACACTGTAGCGGGCGGTCGCATTGGCGATCCATTCCGGCGCGTTCGGGAACGAATTTCCGGAAATGTTGAAGAAGGTCGAACCGCCAACGGTGACCGCCGGATCAAGCACAGTACAAGCCGTACCGCAGCCCGGCGACAGCAACAGATCATCCTTGATCTCGGTCTTGTTGTAAGAGAGGCCGCCTGTCAGCACGAGATTTTCTGTCGCCACGGCTTCGACGTCGATCTCGAACCCATAGGCTTCACCCTTGTCAGCATTGATCAGCTGGACGGTATTATTGATCCCGCCAACCACTGTCAGCTGCTGGTCCGAGATCTCGTAATAGAACACGTTCCCATTGAGGCGGACGCGATTGTCGAAGAGTTCGCTCTTGGCCCCGGCTTCATAGGAGATCACGGTCTCGGAATCGGCTGTGGACAGCGTGTCTGCGAAGACGACGCGGCCTTGCACAGACGGTCCGCGATAGCCGCGTGCGATCCGGCCATAGAGATTGACCTCGTCATTGACCGCATAAGTCGCCGACAGGTCCCAGCTGATTTGCTCGTCTGAGACGGACTCGGTCAGTGGGCCAATCGGATTGCTGCCGACATCGCGGGTTGCGGTGAAGTCCTTCTCGTCATCGGTGTATCTGAGGCCGCCCGATACGGTCAGCTGGTCAGAGATGTCATAGAACAGGGACCCGAAAATCCCGTAGGACTGAGAGTCCTGCGACCGCGTCGCGCCGGAGAAGGCGAAATCGCCAGCATAAGCCAGCGAAGTGATGGTCACTTCCTCATCGAACACAAACACGCCGGTTTGTGCGCGCAAAGGACCGCCATCGTCAAACGCGAACCGGGCCTCGTGTGTGGTCTGGGTCAGATCGTCAATGCCGCCGGACGTATCACTCGGGAAGTTGAACGGACCGGAGGGCATGAAACCCATTGTTCCGATGGCCCCGCCATCAATGTCACCGCGCGAGAATGTCTCAGTGGTTTCGTGACCGAAAATATAGGTGAATTCCCAGCCATTCTGGAAGTCTTTCACGGCCTTGAAATTCACGCCCGCGGAGTCCTGGGTCAATGGGTTACCATCACCGCCGTCGAAGAAGACGGTATCGCGGTCGAAATTGCTGCCCAGGCCGCGCTCGCCCTGATCAATAATATTGGCCCGGAACAGGCGCGCGCTGCCTTCATTGGTCAGCGCATGAATGTTGAGCAAAAGGTCGAGCGTGTCGGTTGGCTCGAACAGGAACTGGACGCGCCCGGATGTCACCTCGAAGCCCTCAAACGCGTCTGACTCGCCGGTAAAGGCATTGTCGACATAGTCATCGCGCGACTGGTGCAGGAACGACAAACGTGCAGAAAGCTTGTCGGTCAGTGCGCCGCCGACGGCGCCTTCAAGGTCGAATGTGTTGTATGTACCATACGAGCCGCGCACATAGGCGTCGAATTCCTGGTTCGGCTTGACGCTGTCAAACTTGATGATACCGCCCGGCGTGTTGCGCCCGAACAGCGTTCCCTGTGGGCCGCGCAAGACCTCGACCGCTTCCATGTCATAGACCGGATAGCCTTTGAGAATGGGGTTCTCATAGGGAATATCATCATAGACCATCGAGACGGGCTGGGTCGAATTCAGGTCAAAGTCGGTGTTTCCATAACCGCGAATGTAAAAGCGCGGGAAGGCACGCCCGAAGGAGCTTTCTGCGATCACGCTGGGCACGCGCGCCGACAGGAAGCGAATATCGGCGCCGCCAGCTTTCAGATTGTCCAGTTTCTCGTCCGACACGGTCGTAATCGAGATCGGCACATCCTGCGCGTCCTGTTCGACGCGCTGGGCCGTGGTGACGACCGGATCGAGACGCCGGGCCTCGGCATCGCCTATGTCCTGCGCAAGGGCTGGCGAGGCGCTGAGACCGAAAAGGACCGCAGCGGCAGTTGAGAGTTTCAGGGAGGATTTAACAGACATCAGTGGTTCACTTTCCGTCATAAGAGAGCATTGGGGACGATGATGCCCATTCTCTGGCATCACCCTGTCGACGTAGACGACGTCATGACTTGAGCAAGGCGAAGATAGCGCTTTTTGTGCAGCCGCAGTGTAAATAAGTTTACTTTGTGTCGGCTCGGACACAAAACGAAGCAAAGGCGCGCGCTCGGGCACGCCTTTGCTTAATTTCCGGGCAATGAACTTGCGATCAATCCCAGGGATTGAAGCGCGTGCGGGGCTTCAAAATGTCCCCGTCCGGGTCATCTTCAGACTCGCTGTCCTGAGCTTCCTGGCTCGCATCCTTGTTGCCGAAATTGATTTCCGAGACGGCAGCTTCCATTTTTTCGAGGTCGAGATTGCCTTCGATTTCCGGAAGTACGTCTTCGGTGGCGTCGATGATGATCTTCTCCGGCTCAGACTGAGGAATGGAGGAAGGTCCAGGGATCCCGCTCGCCTCGGTCTTGGCAGAGAGCGCACCGAGGCCAAATCCGGCGCCGATACCGCTCAGGCTGTAAGTTCTTGGGGCCTCAGGCGCGGCAGAGGGGGCTTCGGTCGCTTCCGGCGCCGCGAGTACGGGCTCAGGTTCGTCAGGTTCGCTGTCGACCGCGCCGCCTTCCGTCTCGCCGGCTTCGGACGAAGTTTCTTCGAAGGGTGGTGCTTCTGTACTGGCTGCGTCCGCCATGCTCTCTACTACCGGATCGGTTTCCGTTGACGCCAGGTCGACAGTGTCTTCGGCTGAAGTGTCTTCCGTCGCAGGTGCGCTTTCAGCGACAATTTCCTCAGACATGACGAAATCAGTGGCTTCTGGCGCATCGGCGACGTCTTCAACCGTCGTTTCGAACGCCGCCTCGACGGGCTGTTCTGCGGCTTCCTCGCCAAAGGCGAGAGATGAGTCCGGGGCGACTGTCTCTTCGAATTCCGCTTCAGGGGCGTCGGCGGAATCGACTTGCTCTGTTTGCGGCTCCTGCGCATCGAATGTGGTGACAGGCGTTTCGGCTGGTGCGGCCTCGTCGATCATTTCGGTCGCTAGCGCCGAGGCGGGCGCTTCCGACCCGGCCACCAAGCCAAAGGGTACATACGGCTCAGAAGCAGGGGAGGCAGATATCGTCTCCTCAACCGGTGCGTCTTCCTGAACGGTTTCTGCGGTTTCAGCGGCCGCGGCATCGGTGGTTTCAGGCTCGGCGGCCGCGTCGACCGTTTCTTGCTCGTCGGACTCTTCCTGACCGAGGCCGGCCGCGCTGGCGACGACGCCCATCGCTGTGGCTGCGGCGAGACCAATTGTGGACGGCGCTTCGTCTTCAGCCGGGGCGGCTTCGACTATGTCGGCGTCGGAAGGCGTTTCATCGGCTGGCGAGGCTTCGGTCGGAGCAGCTTCGGAAAGCGCTTCTTCACTTTCCGCGGAGTCCTCTGCTTCGTTTGGCGCGGCGTCAGGACGATTGTTCACCTCATCCGCAAGACGGGCAACCGCTTCGGTTACATCGCTTTCCGTATCAATTTCGTCTTCGGCAGGTTCCGATGCTCCAATTTCAGCCGCGCCCTCATCGCTATCCGCAGCGCTTTCTGCCACAGGCGCGGTGTCTTCCGCAGCCGTTTCGGCTTCAGTCGGCTCTTCGGTCTCCGAATCTGCGCTTTCCGCTGACCCGAACGAGGATTCTTCCGTGGTGCTCACTGGGGCTGCAATCTCTGCTTCGGCCTCGTCGGCGTCGACGATCGACTCAGTCTCGGGTGCAGGTTCTGGTTCGGCTTCCGGCGCAGGTGTGAGTTCGTGATTAGCGATGCCTTCGGACGCTAATGCCGCGCTTTCATCGCCAGGGTCTTCCGGTCCGTCATCCGCCAGCGCAGCGACATCTTCTTCCAGAGTGTCTTGAGGCTCTTCCATGCCCGCCAGCAGGCTGGAAATCGCTGTTTCGGTTCCGCGGGCGTAACGATTGGCTTCCTTACCCATGTCGGCAACGATCTGGGCGTAGGATACACCCTGGTCTGTCATCGTGCTCGCCAGGGTATCGGCGGCAGCGCGCTCAAGTTCCTTGCCGTCTTTGCTCTGAATGACGACTTCCTTCGCACCGTCCGGCAGGCACACGCTGTAGCCTTCGGTTGAATAGACCAGGCTTCCATTCTCGCCTTCGGTCCAGTCGAGCTTGCCGAGTTCCGTCATCTCCGCGAGGCGATCGATCAGTTTCTGAGTCGAAGGGTGCAGCATGTTCAGGTCCACCTTATAAATTTCGCTAACGACCTCTTAATACAGGTTGAGCCCCCTGCATTGATAGGGTGGAACGGCAAGATTCTGATGAAATTACGGTTATATCCGCCGGTTTTTCCTAAGTTTCCGGACAGCTGTACGAAGCTCGATCACGCCGTGTTTGAATCAGGTCGTTTCGGGCGCGCGATCGCCAGAATCTCGAGATTGCGCAACTGGGCGGAAACCCGCCGATTCTGGCACGAGGTCCGAGATCAGGAAGCGCCCCACTCACCGCGGGTGCGGGCGATATCCCGGACGAATTCCTTTACCGCATCATCACCGGCATCCGCGAGCCCGGTGCGGAACCCCTGGACCGTCAGGTCCGGCGCGACCAGCAGGTAGGTTGGCGTCCAGCGGATCTTGAGGGTTTCGCGAATGGACGCGTCATGATCCACGACCGTGAGGAAGGACCAACCCTTCTCCTCGAACCAGGCGGCGACAGAATCATAATTGCGCAAAGCCCGATGCTTGTTTTCGGCATTTTGAGGCGTGTGGATCGACATGAAGGTGACATCCGGATCCTGCGCCAGCGCACGCGACAGGGCGGCGGCATATTCAGCATCGCGGCGGCTGTCATGGCACCAGATTCCCCAGACTTCGATGACGGTCCATTGACCTTCGAGCGCCGCCGACGAAAAGGACTTCTCGTCCGTCGTTTCACCGAAAAACGCAGGCAGCTTTTCGCCGAGGCCTTCATATGTATAGGGCCTCCCATAATCATCCCGCGGCACGTCTCCGCGACTGAGATCGGCCGTGTCCGGGATGGTTGCGTGCGGGCGATAGAATCCAGTCGCTGAATTCTCGGACGTATTGGCAGGGCCGTCAGCAAACGCGCACGCTGCAAGCGCAAATGCAGAGCTTATGGCAAAAATGGCTCGCAGCATGTCGCGTGTCCTTTTGGTCTGGTTCGTCTAGGCACCCGGGATCCGCAGGACCTGTCCGGGGTAGATCTTGTCCGGGTGCTTCAGCATTGGCGTATTGGCATCGAAAATATCCGGATACCGCATCGCATCGCCATAATACTTTTTGGCAATCTTCGACAATGTGTCACCTGATTTGACGGTGTGGAAAACGGACTCCCCGACATTCGCCTTGGATTTGACTTTCATGCCGTCATCAACTTCGCCAATACCAGTGACATTGCCAGCCGCGAGGATGAGCTTTTCCCTGGTCGCCTGATCCGGCACCTTGCCTTCCAGTTTGACCTGTTTGCCGTCGACTGTGACCTTGAAATCATTGCCGAGTTCATCATCCAGGCCGAGATCCTCGACTTCCTTGCGAATGGCCTTTTCTGCGACCTTGTTTCGCTCAGCAATGATCTCCTTGCCCTTGTTGAGCGCGAACTTGAATATACCCATGTTTATGGTCTCCCCTTTAGAGACTGACAGGCTAGGCAGGAATCGCATGAATGTGAACCTAGTCGACGCAACACTATTCATCTTCTGAGGTTTTCAAGAACACGGGGTCAACGTCCTCAATGCTTCCTTCTTTGAAACTGTGGTCCATCTCGGCCGTTTCGGCGAAAGCTTCGATGAAGTCATCTCGCGCTTTGTTCCACTCTTCACAATCCAATCCGCGAGGTCCATTGATTAAGGAAATTAGACGGCGGTTGTTGCCTACCGTGTGATCTAGGCCGATAATGAAAACGCCAGATAAATTGAGAATTGCGGGGTCCTTTTCACGTTCCTTAGCCGCGATGTACTTGGATACCAAAACTGAAACAGTTCTCGCATCCAGATAGTACCCCGCTTTCACAAGCAGCAGAATTGCTCCATGCTCGATCTTGTGTTCGTTCATAGAACTTAACACCTGTTTTTTGGCTTTCCGAAGGTGCGTTTCAATGGTTCTCGACAGCGCCCTTTCGTAGAGTTTTCTCCATTTTTGTGGTTTCGCTGTTCTGCGCGCAGTTACATCCAACCGCTCCGACACCCAGGGCAATAACCCAGCTTCTTTTTTCATTTGCAGGACAACCTTGCGTACTTTATTGTCCGGGTTCGCGGAGAGCTCTTTCAGTTCGATTATGAGGCGACGGTCAAAGATGTAATCTGCTTTGACCTTCCCGAGATCCTTTTCGATTTCATCAATCTTTTCGATGCTCGGCATTTCGCCGATTATTTCTCGGATTTCATCAAAATACTGTTTGGCACGCATGGTGGGTCCTAGGTTTCCGCGACGTCCTTCCACTTTACGTCAACGTTACCCCTAGTCGAGCCGGGCTGGCTTCTCTAGGGTGCGCCGCAACATAGATCACTTACGGGAGAATTTTGTTATGCGCGAAGCAGTCATCGTATCCTATGCTCGCACGGGCCTCGCCAAGACCGGTCGCGGGTCGCTGAACGACACGCACGGCATCACCATGGCGGGCCACGCCATCAAGCACGCTCTGGCGCGCGCAAACGTTGAGCCGGAAGCGGTCGAAGATGTCTATCTCGGATCGGCGCAGCCAGAAGGAGCCACGGGTCACAATGTGGCGCGCAATGCGGCGCTCTGGGCGGGTTGCCCAAGCTCGACCTCCGGCGCGACGATCAACCGGTTCTGCTCGTCTGGCTTGCAGGCGATTGCTAACGCCGCTCACACAGTCATCAATGAAGGCGCACCGGTCGCCATTGGCGGCGGTGTTGAGAGCCTGTCTCTCGTCTCTCGCTCGGGCCACATGAACACGCACCGCTACACTGAAGACCAGTTGATGCAGAAATGGCCAGCCATCTGGATGACCATGATCGAAACCGCTGAGATCGTTGCCGACCGCTATGGGATCAGCCGTGAGTATCAGGACGAGTATTCCGCTGAATCGCAGCGCCGGACAGCCGAGTTCCAGAAAAATGGCTACATGTCCGAAGAGATCGCGCCGCTGGAAACCCGCATGAAGCTGGTGAACAAGGAGACGGGCGAAGAGACCTATCAGGACGTTGTTGTCGACCGGGACGAGTGCAACCGCCCGGGCACGACGGTCGAAGCGCTGGCAGGCCTGCCGCCTGTCTTCCGCGGCGGCCAGCAAGTCAAAGAAGGTAAGTTCGTCACCGCCGGTAATGCCTCACAGCTGTCTGATGGTGCGGCTGCCGTTGTCGTCATGGAAGCCGAGGAAGCTGCACGTCGCGGCCTGTCGCCAATGGGCCGTTTCATGGGCTTCAATGTTGGCGGTGTTGACCCGGACGAGATGGGTATTGGCCCGGTCAAGGCCGTGCCGCGCCTGCTCGAGCGCCATGGCCTCAAGGTAGATGATATCGATCTGTGGGAACTGAACGAAGCCTTTGCCTCGCAGTGCCTGTATTGCCGCGACCATCTCGGCATTGATCCTGAGAAGTATAACGTCAATGGTGGATCAATCTCGATCGGTCACCCGTTCGGCATGACCGGCGCACGCTGCACCGGCTCCATTCTGATGGAAGGCCAGCGCCGAAAAGCCAAGTACGGCGTCGTGACCATGTGTATTGGCGGCGGCATGGGCGCTGCAGGCCTGTTCGAATTCCTGCACTAAGTCCAGGGTCCCAATCGTAAGCGAAAGCCCCGACCATACGGTCGGGGCTTTTTCTTACGATCATCACATCAGACAGGGCCTGTTTGGCGTCATGCTTGTCCGGCGGATCGTTTTCGGACGTATTCGATGTCGTTATTCGGACCCTGCACTCTCGGCAGTATCAGACTGCTTCTGGAGCCATGCCTGGGACTGCGCATCGGCGAGTGCGATCAGGTTGCCCATGGCCACATTCATGTCGATCAGGTGCAGGCCCCAATCTTCGAGCACGGCGCCCGCTACGACCACGTCGCCGGTAATGTCATCCGCGCGCGCATCTTCCGGGTCTGCGTTGATGTCGATGGCAAGCCAGGTGTGCGTGTCATTGCTTCGGCACTCTGCGCTTAGCAGGCCTGGTACCGCCGCAAATGGCGTACTGACCTCAACGCCCTCGCCAAATGACCCTTCAACGCCAGCAGCGAACGCGCGTCGGGCGAGGTAGGCACGCAAGACATTGTCATCTCCAGCCAAGGCGGCTGGATTGACGCAGAGCGCTCGCTTGTCATCGGCTTCGGTTTTTCCAAACCGGCTGTCTGCCGGAGGTTCACGGTCCCCTCGGAACGACACATAGGCGACGAGACACGCATTGTCGGAACCGGATTCACATGGCGGGAGCGGATACTGCCCGGCCTCGTCCGGATAGACATTCGTGCCGATCGGCATGACAGAGATCATGCGATCCTCCACGTCGGAACCGGCAATTTCTTCCGCAGTCAGACGAGCGATCAAACCCGCGCCTTGCGAATGACCGAGCAGGATGACACCGCGGCCATTGTTCTCATCGGCCAGATATGTGTCCCACGCATTTTTGACGTCATCATAGTTGAGCGTCGGGTGCGCGCCATACTCGCCCGTGACCAGATAGCTGCGAAGGTGCGGCAGTGTGACCTGGCGATAGAGGGGTGCGTACAAACGGCAAATCGATCCAAACCGCGCGAACTGCTGTTCGATCACGCGCATTTCTTCCGCATTCGCGACCATGTCGGAATTTGGCGATGTGTCTTCAGAGACGGTGGGGTACACATAAAAGCAATCCACGCTCGGCGCTTCTGCCGCTTGGAATGCTTCAATCACCGTCGATCCATCTTCAGCGACGATTGTGGTTGAGAGATCTGTCTCGCAGGCGTCGCCGGCCTTGCCCGGATGACAAAGCCAGCTGGCGGTATCGCTATAGTCCACGTCCGCGGGCGCCTCATCGACTGCTTCGGTCGGTGTCGTGTCCGCGGCAGTGGTGTCTTCCGATACGTCCTGCGTTTGCCCGCACGCGGCGATAATTGCCGCGAGCAAAAGCGAAATTGTGTTTCTGTTCATGACCAGTCCCTCTCAACATGCAACATGACGCAACATGTTCAGTCCTGCGATCGGGTCAAGTCTTTCCGTTTCGCGCGCCTAATCCAGCTTAACCCCATCGGCTTTGCCGACAGCCGCCAGTGCAAACGCGTATTCCAATGCGGTTTCTTTCAGGCCTTCAAAGCGGCCCGAGGCGCCGCCATGGCCGGCCTCCATATTGATGCGGAGGAAATAGGGGCCGGCTTCCGGCGCTTCGTGGCGCAGTTTTGCCGCCCATTTGCTTGGCTCCCAATAGGTCACACGTGGATCGCTGAGGCCGCCGGTGATCAGCATGGCCGGGTAGGGTTTTTCCGTGACTTGATCATACGGGCTGTAGGCCATGATCGTGTCATAGTCTTCGGCGCTGGTGATCGGGTTGCCCCATTCCGGCCATTCCGGCGGGGTCAGCGGGAGCGTGTCATCTGACATGGTGTTGATGACGTCGACAAAAGGCACCGCGGCAATGATCCCGGCAAACATTTCCGGATCCTGGTTCGCCGCGGCGCCCATGAGCAGGCCGCCTGCCGATCCGCCCATGCCGACAACATTACCGCGCGAGGAATAACCTTCAGAGATCAGGAAATTCCCGGCATCGACATAATCGTTGAATGTGTTGACCTTCTTCTCAAGCTTGCCGTCCAGATACCACTGATAGCCCTTGGCCATGGAGCCGCGCGGATGCACCATGGCATAGACCATGCCGCGATCGGCGAGCGCCAGCGGCGTTGTGCGGAAGCGGGCGGAGATGGTGATACCATACGACCCATAGCCATAGAGTAGCATCGGCGCGCTGCCATCAATCGGCGTGTCCTTGTGGTAGAGGATGGTCACCGGCACCGTTTCACCATCGCGGGCTGGGGCGAGGACGCGTTTGACCTTATAGTCGTCCGCATTGTGCCCGGACGGGACTTCCTGCTCCTTGCGCAGGACGCGTTCCTTGCTGGCGAGATCATAGTCGAAGACTTGGCTCGGCGTGGATGGCGACGAGTAATTGATCCGCATTTGCGTGGTGTCATACTCATAGCCGACGGATGTGCCGAGCGCGTAGGCTTCTTCGTCAAAGGAAATCGTCTCTTCCGTTCCGGTGGCGCGCTCGCGAACGATAATGCGCGGCAAGCCGTCATGGCGCTCCAGTCGGATCAGATGATCCTTCAGTACATCCATGCCGAGGATGAGTGTGCCGGGCGCGTAGGGCACGAGGTCGGTCCAGTTGTCTCGTCCCGGGGCCTCGACCGGGGCCGTGACCATCTTGAAGTCAACAGCGCCGTCGGCATTGGTGGAGATGACAAACTGGTCGCCCCAATGCGCGACGCTGTACTCGATATCAGTTTCCCGCGGCGCGACGGTTTTCAGTTCAGGCGTGTCGGCATCCGCTTCGAAGAAGTGGACTTCCGACGTCGTATGACTACCGGCATTGATAAACAGGTATTCGCCGGACTGGGATTCACTGACGCTGATGAAGAACCCCGGATCCGGCTCGCGGTAGATCTCGGTCGAGCCATCGCCGCCGAGCTTGTACATATGCACCGCAGAGGGGCGGCCTTCATCATCGCGTTCTACCCAGTAAACGCGGTCGGAATTGGCGCCCCAGACAAATGAGCCGGCGGTCTTTTCGATCACGTCTGGCAGGTCTTCGCCGGTTTCGAGATTCTTGAATTTGATATTGTAGAACTCGCTGCCTTGCTCATCGACGGCATAGGCGATGAGTTTGTGGTTCGGGCTGTGCTCGACATCGTTGAAGGCGAAATAGGCCTTGCCTTCGCCCATTGCGTCGCCATCGAGCAGGATCTCGTCTTCAGCCTCCGTGTTGTAAATGTCCGCCGCCGCCTTGCGCGCGATAATCGGATACTCACCGCCTGTGCGGAACCGCGTCAGGTAAGCATAAGGACCATCGATCGAGGGCAGGGAGCTGTCATCCTCTTTGATCCGGCCGCGCATTTCAGCGAACAATTCTTCCTTGAGGCCGTCCAGCGGTTCTTCAAGCTTGGCCTTCGTGTAAGCGTTCTCAGCCTCCAGGTATTCGCGGATATCGGCGCGCAGGACGGTCGGGTCCTGCATGACCTGCTGCCAGTTATCATCCTTCATCCAATTATAAGGGTCGACGCGGGTTCGTCCGACTTGCTCAATTGTTTTCAATTCGCGTTTGGCGACAGGGGGGGCGAGCGTCACTGAGGTCTCCTCGGTTTCAGATTGGACAGGCGGGGTGTCGACCACAACCGGCTCGGTTTCAATGTTTGCCGTTGACGCACACCCAGCCAGAAGGGCGGCAGCTGCCGCACCGGCGAGAAGATTGGAAAGACGCATGAGAAGCTCCGCTATTTATCGAATAGCGGCAAACTAGCGATGACCGAAACTTTGTCCAGTAGACGATTTAGGTACCGGCAAGTTTGAACTTCAGAACGACTCCATTGATGCACCAGCGTTGTCCTGTCGGCGGTGGACCATCCTTGAACACATGTCCCATATGCAGGCCACATGTGGCGCAATGGCATTCCGTGCGCGGGTAGATCAGCTTGAAATCCGTCTTGGTCTCGACTGCGCTCTCACGAATAGGCTGCCAATAGCTTGGCCAGCCCGTGCCGCTGTCAAACTTGTGTTCGGACGACCAGAGCGGCGTATCGCACCCGACGCAGTGATAGACGCCGTCGCGCTTCTCGCTCTCGAAATTTCCCGGCGAGAAGGCGCGCTCGGTCCCATCCTTGACGCCGACACGATATTGTTCGGGCGTCAGGATCTCGCGCCATTCCTTGTCGGATCGCTGGATCCGTTTGGTGTTGGGCATGGGCTTTGGTGGCAGCATGGACAGGCCTCCTTCGATCAGACGCCTGTCCTATATAGGGCGTGTTTAGCCATAGAGAACGGTAATCGTCTCAGCGACACAGGCCGGGCGGTCCTGACCTTCAATCTCGATGGTGCACTCGGAGATCATCTGCTTGCCGCCAGCCTTCTCATTCACTTCCTTGACCGTTTGTGTCATGCGCAGCTTGGAGTTGACCGGAACCATATTCGTAAAGCGGACTTTATTGGCGCCATAATTGATGCCGCGGGTTACGCCCTCAACGCGCAGAACCTGCGGGCCGAACATCGGGATGAGCGACAGGGTGAGGTAGCCGTGCGCAATCGTTGAGCCGAGCATTTGCTTGGCCATTTCTTCGTTGACATGGATCCATTGATGATCGCCGGTTGCATCCGCAAACGTGTTGATGCGGGACTGGTCGACTTCGAACCAGTCAGACGGGCCGAGCGTCTGGCCGACGAGGCTCTCAAGGTCTGCATATTGTACCGATTTCGGGTCTGCCATTCTATCCTCCTGAAGATGTGTTTCTGTAATGATTAGTGACGCTTGGAGTGGGTGTACGCAAGGGATTCCTTACACGATGCGGCTGTTCTTATTGCCCCAGTAGCGGTCGCGGACCAGGCGCTTGTAGAGCTTGCCGGTGGGATGGCGCGGCAGCGCGGGGTCGAAGTCGACGGACTTGGGGCATTTGATCTTGGCCAGGCGCGCGCGGCAATATTCAAGCAGCTCATCGGCGAGCTGGTCGGTGCCTTCGACACCCTCCATCGGTTGCACGACCGCTTTGACCTCTTCGCCAAATTCCTCATTGGGAACACCAATCACTGCAACGTCTGCTACGGCTGGGTGTGTGATCAGGATGTTCTCAGCCTCTTGCGGATAGATATTCACGCCGCCGGATATGATCATGAACGCCTTGCGGTCGGTGAGGTAGAGGAAGCCATCCTCATCCACTTTGCCGACATCGCCGAGGGACGACCAGTCGCCGTGTTTGGGATTGAGCGCGCCTTTGGTCTTCTCCGGGTCATTATGATAATTGGGCGGCGCGGTGCCGCCAAAATAGATCTGGCCTTCTTCGCCGACACCGACCTCATCGCCCGCCTCATCGCAGATGTGCAGCTCACCATAGATCGGAATGCCGACTGTGCCTTTGTGACCGAGCCATTGTTCGGAGTTTGCCCAGGTCATGCCATTGCCTTCGGACCCGGCATAATACTCCTCGATCACCGGCCCCCACCATTCGATCATCTGCTCCTTTACCGGAATTGGGCACGGCGCGGCAGCATGGACGGCGGCTCGCAGGCTGGAGACATCATATTTGCCGCGGACCTCTTCCGGCAGTTTCAGCATCTTCACGAACATGGTTGGCACCAGCTGGGTGTGCGTGATTTTGTATTTCTCGACCAGGGCGAGGTATTTCTCAGGATCGAATTTTTCCATGATGACCAGCGTCATGCCGAATTTGGTCATCGCCATGCACCAGCGCAGTGGCGCCGCGTGATAAAGCGGGGCCGGGGAGAGGTAGACGCCGTCTGGATCGACCTTAAACAGCGCCTGAGCGATCATGGTGAGCGCATTGGTGCCATCAATTGCAGGGTCTTCTGGCAAAGGCGGACGGATCCCTTTCGGGCGTCCTGTCGTGCCCGATGAATAGAGCATATCCGTGCCCGCGCGTTCATCTGAGATCGGCGTCTCCGGCATGCCTGCGCGAACGCCCTCCAGAGGTTCATAACCCGCAATCGAACCATCAATAGACCAATAGGCTTCCAGATCGGTCACTTTGGTGACGTCCTCCGCGACGCTTTTCAGTCCAGCCGATGCGATGAGCAGGCGCGCACCACTATCCTTGATGATGTACTCGACTTCCGGTGTGGTGAGCCGGGACGAAATACAGACAAAATAGAGTCCGGCCCGCTGCGCCGCCCAGCATATCTCGAAATAGCGAGGACTGTTCTCCGCGAAGATTGCGAGCGTATCCCCATGCTGAAGGCCCAGCGTGCGAAATGCATGGGCGATCTGGTTCGAGCGAGTCTCCAATTGTCCAAACGTGACTTGCTCGCCACTGCCGGCCATAATGTACGCAGCTTTGTCGGGTGTGGTTTTGGCGTGATGCGATGGGTGCATAGCTATCTTCCTCCAGCGGCTGTCTTCGAGCCTTGTATTATCAGGAGATTAGACCGCTCTCGCGTCCTGTCTATTGGTGACTTAGGGGGAGCCGGGAACCAGCTCTCGATAGGCACGCCAGCTGGCCAGCCCGATCAGCGGATAGACCAGGATCAGCCCGAAGAAGGCGGTGGCGAGACCGATCGCGGTCAGCAGGACAATCAACAGCCCCCAGACCAACATGGGCAGGAAGTTCTTCGTCACACATCGCACGCTGGTAATCGTCGCGATAAACACATCCGTTTTTGCGCTCAGGAGCATCGGCGCAGAGATCACCACAAGCGCGAATGCCAGAAACGCGATCGCGCCGCCGATCAGCGTTCCCGTTATCGCCATGCCGATGCCTTCCTGAGTTGCGAACATAAAGGCCAGGAAATCAGCAGGTGTCTTATGCATGAAGGGCGTCGACAGCGCGTAGACGATTTGTGCGATCCGGGTCCAGAACAGGTAGATGAGGAATAGCGCCAGGCCGAGATAGGCGAGGTCGAGCCGAACGGCTTCTCTGACCAGTACAATATCAGTCAATCCGGGCGTCTGACCCTGTTCGATCATGCGGCCGCCTTCATAGAGGCCCATAGCGAGAATGGGCGCGATCAGAAAAAAGCCGCCGGAGAGAACGAACACCCAGGCAAACGCGCCGCTGAAAACCAGCGCCCAGGCAATCATCGCGCTCACCGCCGACAGAACGATCCCGTAAAGCATGAACGGTATGGGCGCGCTGAGATAGTCCTGCCAGGCTCCGGCGAGCCAATTGAACGGCGCACCCATTGATATGGTTGCGACAGCAGGCAAACTCACAGTCTGTTCCGACATGTTCCTCCCTCCGGACTCATTTTTTGAGCCTCTCAGATTCAGGATCAGGTCGAAATCGTCACATTTAAAATAGGTACAGTCCCGTAACCGCGTTCAGGCGCCGTAAGCCTCGATGGATTTCGCAGTGCGGTGAAACCGCAATCGCGCGGCATAGTCGAGCGGGTCCTTGGGTTTGACCAGGGCGTCTTCTGGTGTCTCTGTCCAGTCGACGAGGCGCGTCAGAAAAAAGCGCAAAGCCGCTCCGCGGCACAGCAGCGGAAAGGCTGCCTTTTCCGGTGGTTGCAACGGGCGCACGCTTTCATAACCCGCGATCAGATTGGCCCCTTTGGAGAAATTGAACGCGCCATCGGGCTCGAACGCCCAGGCATTCAGGCAAATCGCGAGATCATAGGCGAGGGCGTCCGTGCAGGCGAAATAGAAGTCGATCGCGCCTGTAAACCGGTCGCCCAGAAAGAAGGCATTATCCGGAAACAGGTCGCCGTGTATGGTCCCGCGAGGCAAGTCATCGCTGAGCGACTTTGCCGCTTCAATGTCGGCAAGGTCCTGGTCAATCTTAGCCGAGAGGTCGGCTTGCAGGGCATCTGCCGTCGCCGCGCGGCCTTTCCAGAGCGCTGGCCAGCTGGCGGGGCCGAGATTGTTCTGCCGCGTCATGGCGAATGTTTCTGCCGCCTGATGCAGTCTGGCGAGACCCGCCCCCAATTCACGGCACTGTTTCGCGTTCGGAACGCGCGGTGACAGGCCCTGCAGGAAGGTGACAATCACGGCAGGACGCCCAGCCAGCGTCCGCAACGCTTCACCATCTTTTGCCGCCACAGGCAGCGGACAGGAAAACCCATTCTCAGACAGGTGCTGCTTCAGGGCGATAAAA
Source organism: Henriciella sp. (assembly GCA_041984335.1). Classification (GTDB taxonomy): domain Bacteria; phylum Pseudomonadota; class Alphaproteobacteria; order Caulobacterales; family Hyphomonadaceae; genus Henriciella. Next base: position 752,499 of record JBHIYI010000001.1, read on the forward strand.
TAGGGCAGGTCCGCGGGGTTCGCGCGCTTCTCGAACAGGGTGAGAATGAAGCGCCCGGAGGTTGTCTCGAGATAATAGTTCGAATTCTCCACGCCCTCAGCGATCCCCTTGAACGCCACGGCCTCGCCGAGCTCATACTCAGCCAGAAACGATGCCAGCGCATCATCCGAAACAGTCGTGTAGACAGCCATGAATCAGGCTGTAGCGGGCTCTTCCTCAGGCGTCCACAGGTCACGTTGCATGGTGCGGCCCATAAGCAGGAAATGCGCAGACGCCCAGAACAGGAACAGGAATCCGATCGAAATCGCCCAGCGCACGCCCGTCTTTCGGGCAGGCGCGCAATAATTGGCGTTGGTTTCGACAGCTTCCGCCAGCTGTGCCTCGTTCAGACCTGACTCACGACCATCGCGAACCGCCTTCAATTGAGACTCGATGCCGCCGCACTGCGCCAGTGTGAGCGGGGCTTCCATTGAAGCCAGCGTGCGCTTCGAGACCGTGTCCGAGATGAACCCGATGGCTGGCGGACCGGCGCCATAGCCGATGAGGTTGACGACAAACAGCATCAGCGCCGCAGCCGTCGCCCGCATGCGCGGCTCGACCAGCTTTTGCGTGACCGAGAACATCGGCGCGAGATAGGCATAACGCAGTATGGCGGCCAGCGCGAGGAAGGGCACGGCCATCCAGATCGCTGCCGTGCCGTCTGCAAAGCTGATTGTATTATAGCCAATGATCGCGACCGGGACGCACAAGGACATTCCAAGTGCCGGCACCCAACTGTCAGCATTTGGATGCCGCGCGCGCAAGCGATCAGCAACGAGACCGCTTCCGATCGTACCGATACCCGCGGCGATCCCGAGCAATCCGCCATAGAGAAGCGCTGCGTCAAACAATTCGAGACCGTGCACACGGATCCAGAACGGCGCGACGAACTGGCCAACACCATATCCGACGAAAGAGGCAATCGCACCGCCCATGGAGACGTGCCAGAAGCTTGGATTTCGACCGATAATGCTGAAGACCTTGAACGGCGAGGGCATACGGCGCTGGGCCGCAGCCGCGGCGCCGCCCGGATCGGAATAGCCGCGCGGCGGTTCCTTCACCGTCAGCTTGAAGATGATTGCGCCGAGGACGCCCGGCAGGCCCATCCAGATAAAGGCATCGCGCCAGTTAAGTCCCTCCTGATTGGCGATCCAGGCCCCGCCGACAGCCGCCAGCATGGAGCCGATCGGGATGCCGAGGGCAAAGATGCCGAGCGCGGAAGAGCGTTTCTCCGGCGGGAAATAGTCTGAGATCAGGGAGTGCGAGGGCGGCGAACACCCGGCTTCGCCAATGCCCACACCCACCCGGGCGAGGGCAAATTGCAGCGTATTCTGCGCCATGCCGCACAGAACCGTCATGCCGCTCCACGCCGCCATGGCGAGGGCGATAATGGTCGTCCGGTTCTTGCGTTCCGCCAGCATCGCGAAGGGAATGCCAAGGATCGTGTACAAAAAGGCAAAGGCCAGGCCCGACAAAAGCCCAATCATCGTGTCGGAAAGGCCGAACGTTTCGCGGATCGGTTCGCCCAATACGCCTATGAGTGTCCGATCGATAAAGTTGAACGTGTAGACGACAATCAGCGCGAACAGCACATAGGCGCGATAACCTGCGCTGCCATAGCCCTCATTGGTCTCCTCTTTCTGGATGGTTGCTTCCGCCGCCGCTTCTGTCGTCCCCTCTGTCATTACGCCGTCTCCACTTTGGCAACCATGTCTTTCTCAAGGTGGCGCGATGACATGTAGAAACAGAAGGCCGCGACCAGGAACCAGAGCGTCGTCACCGAAATTGACTGTTTCAGGCCTGCTGAGCGACCTTCTGCGCAACTTGCAAGCTGCGCCTCCGTCAGCCCCTCATTGGCCGCGCAGATCGAGGCGCTGAGACCCTCACCGCTGAGATTCGCGCCCGTAAAGACGTCGCTCATTATCCCAACAAATTGCGGTCCAATGCCATTGCCGATAATCGAGACAATAATCAGCAGGATCGCAATTGCGGTGGCGCGGGACCGCGCAGACACCACGCCCTGGCCGATATTGTACTGCGCGCCGAGATAGGCGTAGTGGCAGATCGCGCCGAGCCCCCAGACCACGAATACAACGGTCAGGCTCGAAGCGTAGAAGGCGAAAATGTAGAGCGGGATGGCGAGAAGCAATCCGATTGCAGGGATCAGCGCCACCGCGGTCTTGAACCGATGCGAAAACTTGTCGGTCAGATACCCGCCTAGGAAGGTCCCGACTGCTGCGAGCGCCGACAGAGGGGCACCAAAATTGATTGAGGCTTCACGCACGCCCAGCCCATGCTCCCGGATCAGGAACGGGATCTGGAAGGTGAACAGGCCATAGCCGACAAAAGCGACCAGAGCCGCGCCCGCCGACATCCACCAGAAGCTCGGCTTGGAGGCAAGTTCCTGCAGAGTCTCCTTGGTTGAAGCCTTCTCGATTTTCCGAGCATTTGGCGGGTCGGAATAGCCGCGCGGGGGCTCTCTGACCGTAAGCCAGAGGATAAGACCGATCAGGGCACCAGGAAGCCCGATCACGACAAACGCAATTCGCCAGCCTTCGACAGTTTCCCAATTCATGCCTGAGAACAGGCCGCCGACGCCGATCCCGTCGAGCCAGGCACCGAAAGCGGGGCCACTCAATTCCGCGAGCGGGCCGCCAAACAGATAAGCCAGCACACCGCCCAGGGTGACGCCCATGGAGTAGATGCCAAGCGCCGTCGCGCGGTTCTTGGCAGGATAGTAATCGCCGATGATCGAGTTGGCGGGCGGCGTACATCCGGCCTCTCCGATCGCGACGCCGATCCGGAACAGCATCAGCGTGATAAAGCCTGTCGCAATGCCGCAGAGCGCGGTCATTACCGACCAGAGCACGATACAGATCACGATGATATTGACGCGATTGAACCGATCCGCAGCCATCGCGATTGGCAGGCCCATGACCGCATAGAAGATGGCGAACGGCCAGCTGGCGAGCAGACCGAATTGCGTGTCACTGAGACTGAACGTGTTAATAATCGGTTCGGCGAGGACGCCGATCAGGTTCCGGTCGATGAAGTTCAGAGTGTAGACCACCATGAGCATCAACAGAACGTAGGTTCGATATCCCTTTGAGCCATAGCCCGTCTCGTGTCCGGCACCGGCCGCCGCGGTTGCGGTGTCGCTCATTCAAAGCCTCCCAAGCTACGCCCTGAATGGCGCTTGTGTTTTTTCGTTGCAGTCACGGTAACTTGCCATGCCCCGTGCGCAAGTCTTTTCGCAGGGGGAGGGCATGCGTTTGGCCGCTATCGGATCGCCACAGGGTTGATGATTGCCTGCACCGTCCCTTCAAGTTTTGGGACGCCGAGAGAAAAGAAAAACGCGCCTTCGCCATCTTCCGCGAGCGCATCCGTCGCCATGTTCTCCAGGATATAGACGCCATTCTTGGTGAGCAGCGTGAGATGCACATCGAACGGCCGCGCCTCGTTTTCGAACGGAACGACTTCCAGGGCCCAGGTATCTGCGCCAATGGCCACAACGCCAAGATCAGCGAGGTATTGCGCGCCTCCGACCCCCAATCCTGGAGACGTTGGGCTAAGTGTGGTCTCGCCCTCGGTCGCTTTCAGCTTTCCGGTATGAAAAATTACGACATCACCGGCTTCGATGGTGACCCCGGCGCGCTCAGCGGCAGCATCTATTTCCGCTTTGTTGAAAGCGGTGCCATCGGCGACCGGGTTGGAGAAGCTCTTGGTCATGTCGAGCAGAATGCCGCGCGTCGCGATCGGCGGCAGCGCGTGGGTGCCGAATTGCGTCAGGCCCGCCGTCGTGACGAAGTCGGCCACAGGAACGCCATTATAGTATTGGTGGTTGATGCCCATATGCCCGAGGCCATCAATCTGGCTGCCAATTCCGACAAATGTATCGACATAGTCGTCATTGCCGGTCGCCTGATTCGCGCCGAGCGGCGTTCCAGAGCCATCGGAGAGCTGCAGCACCATGACATCATATTCGCGCGGCCCGTAGGCCGGTGTATCGCGGCCTGTCACCATGCCAAGGCTGAAGGATTTTCCGCGCGTGATCAGCTTTGCAGCTTCGGCGGTTTTTTCTTCCGAGAGATTGTTCAGCGCGCCGAGACGGTCCTCGGCGCCATATTTGGAAGGATACCAGGACGGGGCTGCAACCAGCTCCGCTGTCGGCTTGGATGGCACCTGCGCGCAGGCGACAGCCCCCATAGCAACGGCGACAAGGCTTAATCCGATGACTCGCTTCATTCTTATTCCTCCCAATACTCTTTTGACGCAGATTGGCGAGGCAGAAGCGTGCTGTCTATCCCTTCCGTCGAGGTTTGCGCTGCGAGATTGATCAGATGAGACCCTCGGTCTTGAAGCTCGTCACCCCGTGTTTCGCGGCGATCAGGTGATCGTGAACCCGAATCTCGAACGGTGCGAGCGCGTCCATTATTTCGCGTGTGATATCAATATCAGCGCGCGACGGGGTTGGGTCGCCTCAGGGGTGATTGTGCACCAGGATCAAGGCTGAGGCTGAGACCTCTAGTGCGCGGCGGGCAATCTCTCGCGGATAGACAGGGGCATGGTCGACAGTGCCATGGCTCATCAGCTCGTCCGCGATCAACTGGTTCTTTCGATCCAGGAACAGGACACGAAACTGCTCGCGCGTCTCATGCTGCAGCTGGCTTCGGACATAGGCGAGCAGGGCGGTCCAGCTGGAGATGATCGGGCGGCTCGCAATGGCTTCGCGGTCGGTGCGGATACCGATCTCGCGGGTTGCCTTGAGATAGGCGGCGACAGTGGTGCCGACACCTGCAACCTTGGTAAGCTCCTGAGGATCAGCCGCGAATATCCCGGACAGCGATCCAAACCGGGACAATAAGGCTTTTGCGACCGGCTTTACATCGCGGCGCGGGATGAACGCAAATAGCAGCGTTTCCAGCAATTCATAATCATCAAGCGCGCCGGCGCCTCGCCGGATCAGCTTTCCACGCAGTCTGTCTCTGTGCCCCTGCCAATGCGGCCGCGCGGCGTTTTCGGTCAATCGCTCACCGTGTGCGGCGTATGAAAGCCTTTGGGCGAGGCGGTGAAAATCTCGCAGCCATCCCTGGTGACGCCAACAGAGTGCTCGAACTGGGCCGAGAGTTTGCGGTCGCGGGTCACAGCGGTCCAGCCATCGCTGAGGATGGCAGCGTCCTTGCGGCCCACGTTCAGCATCGGCTCGATCGTGAAAAACATGCCTTCCTTGAGCTCAGGCCCGGTACCGGCGCGTGCGCTGTGAACCACATTGGGCTCATCATGAAACAGTTGCCCGAGACCATGCCCGCAAAAATCCTCGACCACAGAGAACCGGTTCTTGCGCGCGACTTCGGAAATCGCTGCCCCGATATCGCCGAACCGGTTGCCAGGCTTCACCGCCGCAATGCCGGCCATCAGCGACTCGTAGGTCACATCCATAAGCCGCGTTGCGATTCGCTTGGGCTCGCCAGCGGCATACATGCGGGAGTGATCTCCGTGCCAGCCATCGACGATGACCGTGACATCAATATTGGCGATGTCGCCTTCCTTGAAGGCCCGGTCGCCTGGAATGCCGTGACAAATCACATGGTTTAGCGAGATGCACGAGGCATGACGATATCCGCGATAGCCGATTGTTGCTGACTGAGCGCCGTGATCATACACAAATTCCCGGATCAGATCGTCTATGTGGCCGGTGGTTACACCAGGTTTGACCTCTCCGACCAACATGTCGAGGCATTCGGCCACCAGCCGACCCGCCTTGCGCATGCCTTCGAAGCCCGCCTCATCGTGGATGCGGATTTCGCCGGTTCGCATTGGTAACATGATGTCTGCTTCGGCCATGCCGGATCTGCTTTCTGGTCTGCTGGATTGATCTGGCCCCTATATGGCAGCGATAGGCAAAAACTTCCAGCATTGAAATGATCACCCGTCTCGCGGCCATCTTTACCATCTGACAACACGCTCGGCTTGTATCTGATTGCGGTTTGCGCGGGCCCGGTTATGCCAATCTCATGTATCGTCTAGTCTATGTCAGCACAGCGCGAGAAGACCTCAGCACCGAGGATGTCGGGCACATTCTGAATGTGTCGCAGTCCAATAATCATGAGCGCTATCTGACAGGTTTCCTGGCCCATAATGGCCAGCATTTCATGCAGGCCCTGGAAGGGGCTTATGACGAGGTGCGGGAAATCTTTGATCGCATTCTGGCGGATGACCGGCACGAGGGCGTCGTGCAGATTCTGGGCGAAAATATCCAGAAACGGGCATTTCCGGACTGGGCGATGAACTATTTTCGCGTCGACGATCGCCGTAGCGGGGCGATGGTGATCCGTCACGATGATCCCGTCGATAGCCTGTTACCGAAGGATATGCCGCGCGAATTGCTGCATTTGTTCTCGCGATTCATGCACATAGAGGCTTTGCCCGCGTAAACCCATTCGAAATAGCTTCTTGTTACCGTTTGGGTTGAAACTGAAGCGAGGCCCTGATGGATCAGGAAACCCAGATCACAATGGCGCGTGTGGCGAAAGTCGGCGAAATGACCGAGTCGGAAGCCCACCGCATCGTCAATGAAATCTATTCCGACGGCATTGTCAGCCGCGGCGAGGCGGAAACCTTGTTCCGCCTGAACGAGACCTTGTCAGCCACTAATCCTGAATGGGGCAGCCGTTTTCGCGAGGCCCTAACGGACTTCCTGATCACGCGTGAAGCCCCGGAAGGCTGGGTCACCGACGAGGAAGCAGAATGGCTGCTCGAGCAGGTTCACCATGATGGCGAACATCCCTGCCTGGAAGAAATCGACTTGCTGATCGAGGTTTTGAGAAAAGCCGACGGCGTTCCGGCAATGCTCGCACACTACACATTGGACGCGATTGCGCATCGCATTGTTGAGGCCGGAAAAGCCACGCAGGCCATGGTGGAACGGGCGCGCTACGCCTTGTTCGCGGGCGCTGGAGATGGCGGCCTTTGGGTCAGCCAGCATGAAGCAAGCGTCCTGTTTAATACCAATGATGCCATCGCTGACGCCGATAACGACCCCAGCTGGAACGACATGTTCGCACGTGCGGTCGGCAATCATCTCATGGCGCGGGCCCATCCTGAGCCGAGATCGGTGGAAGATGCGCTCGCCCGCGAAGCCTGGCTGAAGGATACAAGCGTCAATCCGGGTGGATTGTTTGCGCGCATGGGCGCGTCTTTCTTCAGTGGAAGCTGGTTCGCGTCTGTGACGCATGATGGACGCAAAGCCGAAAAAGCCCGTATGGCGGCGGCGGAAGCGACCACGCGCGAAGCTGAAAACGTTGCTGACATGGAAGGCGATTGGTTGCTCGCCAGTGTCAACAGTGATGGCAAGGTCAGCCCGGCTGAACAGGCGTTGATCGATTTCCTGCGGGCCGAAGCGCCAGGATTCGCCGAAGGGCTCGCCAGCGCGGCCTGATCCACGCGTCCCGGGGGTGCTGCTTCCAACCTGCGACAGTATTTGACCAAGCGGAAATCTCGACAAGTTCCGCCAGCGGCTCTAAGTCCGGCAACGGATAATAGATTTACCAGGCGCGGGGCTGCTCGATGTTAAATAAAATCCTCATTGCAAACCGAGGTGAAATCGCTGTTCGCGTGATCAAGACGTGTCGCCGTCTTGGGGTCAAAACGGTGGTCGTGTATTCAGACGCCGATGCGGGCTCCATGGCGGTGGAAATGGCCGATGAGGCGGTTCATATCGGGCCGTCACCCGCCGCTGAGTCCTATCTCGTCATGGACAAGATCGTCGACGCGGTGAAACAGACCGGCGCCGAAGCCGTTCACCCGGGATTTGGCTTCCTGTCCGAGAATCCGGCTTTTGCGAAACGGCTGGAAAAGGAGAAAATCGTCTTCATCGGCCCGAATCCTCACGCGATTGAGGCGATGGGTGACAAGATCAGCTCCAAGAAACTCGCAGCCGATGCCGGCGTGTCGACCGTTCCAGGCCATATGGGCCTCATCAATGACACCAAGGAAGCGGTGAAGATCTCCAAACAGATTGGCTATCCGGTGATGATCAAGGCGTCCGCAGGTGGCGGCGGCAAGGGGATCCGGATCGCCTATGACGACAAGGATGTGGAAGAGGGCTATCCGGCGGTAAAGGCTGAGGCGACGGCCTCCTTTGGTGATGACCGCATCTTCATTGAAAAGTTCATTCTCGAGCCCCGTCACGTCGAAATCCAGGTCATGGGCGACAAGCATGGCAACTGCGTCTACCTGTTTGAGCGTGAATGCTCGATCCAGCGCCGAAACCAGAAGGTCCTGGAAGAAGCGCCATCGCCTTTGCTGGATGAGGCGACCCGTCAGAAAATGGGCGAGCAAGCCGTCGCCCTCGCCAAGGCGGTGAACTATGACAGTGCTGGCACTGTGGAGTTCGTCGCATCGGGCAAGGACAAGAGTTTCTACTTCCTCGAAATGAATACCCGCCTTCAGGTTGAACATCCCGTGACCGAAATGATCACAGGCGTTGACCTGGTCGAACAGATGCTCCGCTCAGCCTATGGCGAGAAACTGTCGCTCAAGCAGAAGGACCTGAAGATCAAAGGCTGGGCGATCGAAAGCCGCGTCTATGCCGAAGATCCCTATCGCAACTTCCTGCCCTCTATCGGGCGGCTGAAGCGCTTTATCCCGCCCGCTGAAGGCAAACTCGCCGGAGGCACCGTCCGCATGGATAGCGGCGTGCGCGAGGGTGACGAGATTTCGATGTTCTACGATCCGATGATCGCCAAACTGGTGACCCACGGCAAGAACCGCGATCACGCGCTCGACGTTCAGGCGGAGGCGCTCGACCGGTTCCACATTGAAGGCATTCAGGACAATATGCCCTTCTGCGCAGCAGTGATGGATGAAGAGCGATTCCGTTCCGGCAATATCACGACAGCTTACATCAAGGATGAGTTTCCGGACGGGTTCCAGGGCACGGCGCCGACCAAGCACCAGAGGGCGATGCTGACCGTTGTTGCGGCCTATGTGCATGGGGTGAACGCGCGTCGCGCAAGCCAGATCACGGGCCGCATGTCGCCCATCGAAGCATTTCGGGAAGATTGGGTCGTCGTGCTCGGCGACGAATACATTCCGGTCTCTCTGCAGCTCGGTGAAGGGGAAGCCGCGGTCAAGATCGGCAAGAAATCCCACGCATTTGTGACCGAATGGGTGCCGGGGCGCCCACTGGTTGAAGGCGTGCTCGATGGTCAGCCGATCGCGGTGAAAATCGCTGCCCAGACCGAGGGCTATCTGGTTCGCCATCGCGGGGTTCGTCTGCATGCGCTGGTCTGCACGCCTTTGGCAGCGGAGATGCACAAGCGTTTGCCGGAAAAAGAAAAGCCGGACCTGTCAAAATTGATCATCTCGCCAATGCCGGGCCTGGTTGTTTCGGTCGACGTCAATGTCGGCCAGGAAGTGCAGGAAGGTGAGGCGGTCTGCATCGTGGAGGCGATGAAAATGCAGAACATTATCCGCGCCGAAGCTGACGGAACTGTCAAATCCATTAATGTCGGCGCAGGCGATAGTGTGGCCGCCGACGAGATCATGGTCGAGTTCGAATAATTCTTTGGCAGCCGAGAGTTGCCAGACTCCCAAATTCGATTAGCTTCCGCGCAAATGCAGGAGGCAAGCATGGGCGACTTACTGTTCAATCCGAACGGACGTATCGCACGCAATCGATTCTGGCAGGGCATGGTCATCCTGACCGTCGCGAGCGTCGTCGTGTCGTCGGCGGCTTTGCTTGTACATCCCATGTTCGATTTTATCAGCCTGGCGCTGATTTTTCCCTATGTCTGCGTCTATGGAAAGCGGCTTCATGACAATGGCCAGACCGCCTGGTGGGTGATCGCGATCTGGTTTGGCGTTGTGGTCATCCAGGTCATCCTGTTCCTGATCCTGCTGTTTTCAGTCTTGCCGATGATGATGAGCCCGGAGCAGAAAGAGCTTTGGGATGAGATCATGCGCCTCTCCGAAAAAGGCGACACGGAGGAAGCCATGAAGGGAGTCGAGGCGTTGCTGGAGCAGATGCAGGGCCTGTTTCACCGGACGTCTTTGTTCGTGATGGTCGCGGCCAATGCAGCAATGGCGCTTCTCATCGGCTTTCTGAAAACCGAACCGCAAGAGAATAAGCACGGACCCGTGCCCACAGAAGCGGCTCTGTCATAGAACTTCCTCGCCTGTCGATAAAGTTTTATCGTTTATTGATAAAATTTTCAAAGCGTGTATAAGCACCGCAGATAAGAAACCCCTTGAAGGACGATATCGCCATGAGCGACGCCATTTCCTCCCAGACGCCGATCGACCCGGAGCGCCCCTGGATCAATGAACAGGACGGAGATCCGTCCACGATGAACTGGCTGGATACGTTCCTCAATCCGGCCGGGGAGTCGCCAAAACTGCACTTCACGCGGGCCTGGACGATCCTGTTCTTTGCCGGACTCCTGGCCTGGCCCGGCTTTGGCCTGGCCAGCTTCATCGCTGGGGCAGCAGGCATGGATACGTCCGGCCTGTCAGCCTTTCATGGCTATCTGATCGCCGTGGTGGTTGGCGTTTCGTCGATTCTTTCCTTCGTCATCCATTCGCGTCGCCTGAACCATGCCGGGAAGACGTCCTTGTGGGCGATCATCATTCTGATTCCGCTCATCCTGGGCTCGCTTGCCTTTATGGGCGGGGTCTCCGGCAAGGCCGCTGCCTATCAGGACCTTTATGAGAAGCGGGCCGAGTACCTGGCAGATCCGGCGGCGTGGCGCGAACAACGCCTGCAGGAACGCAGAGATGCGCAGGCGGCCGCCCAAAAAGCGCGCGAGGAAGCCGAAGCGGCCCGCGCAGCTGGCGAAGAGCCGAGCGGCGAGGGCGGGCAGCGCGGCGGCCAGCGCGGCGGCCCTCCTAGTGGATTTGGCGGCGGTCCAAACCCTGAAAACCCCCTGCCAAGCAAGGAATCCTTCATCGTCCGGCCAAACCTGCAATCCTTCTATGGCCTGATCGTGCTGCTCAGCCTGCCCATCATGATCTGGAGCCTGACCTGGGTGGCGCGGACGCCGAATTATGGCAAATCGAGCAGCCAGCCGGCAAGCTATGGCGAAGCTGGCGGACCGTTCAGCTAAGCGAGCGGATTTCCGGGCGCGGTCTCAGATTCGAACACCGCCTGGAAGGCCTGACGCAGGGCTTCATCTGCCTCTGCCATATCGACCGGCAGACCAAGATCCACCAGGCTCGTCACGCCGTAGCGAGGATCATCGATCCCGCACGGTGTGATGCCTGAAAAATGCTCAAGTTCCGGCTCGACGTTCAGACTGATGCCGTGAAAGCTGACCCAGCGGCGCAAGCGCACGCCAATCGCTGCAATCTTGTCTTCACGCACCTGACCGCCCGGCTGCGTGCGATCGACCCAGACGCCAACCCGCCCCTCGCGGACATCTGCATCGACATTGAACGCCGCCAGCGCCTCGATGATCCAGCGTTCGAGATTGGCGACAAAGGCCCGCACGTCGCGGCCGCGCTCCGCAAGGTCGAGCATCACATAAGCCACCCGCTGACCTGGGCCGTGATAGGTAAATTGTCCGCCGCGCCCGGCCTCATATACAGGAAATCGGTCCGGTACCCGCAGGTCCTGCGGCTTGGCGCTGGTGCCAGCCGTGTAGAGCGGCGGGTGCTCCAGCAGCCAGATCATTTCCGGCGCGCCTTCTTCGCGAATCGCGCGGGCGTAGTCCTGCATGGCCGCGTGCGCCGCCTCATAGGAGACGGGCGACGGGCTGGTGGCCCAGAGGACTTCGCGACGTACTGACATTTGACTGCATATAGCGAAGACTTTTCGCTTCACAATCTCTGCCCTGCCGCGTATATGGCCCGCTCTACCCGGCGTGCGGCCGTGGCGGAACTGGTAGACGCGCAGCGTTGAGGTCGCTGTGGGGCAACCCGTGGAGGTTCGAGTCCTCTCGGCCGCACCATTCGAAGCCGTTTTGCGCAGCAAAGTTTTTGATCCGGGGGATCAAATGAAAGCGCAGAATGCCCCGGCAGGGGCTTTGGTTTGTTCCAGTGTTGCTGCGGTCAGCATCGTCTATCGACAGATATCGAACCGGTCGTGGCTCTGGCGGAGCGCGGTTTCGGTTTCAGAGGTCAGTTTTCCCGTCGGCACCAGGCCCATGTTCGCTTCAAACAGCTTGATCGCATAGACGGTCCCGTCGGCCAACACACCGTCAAGGCGGCCATCATAGCAGCCATTCTTGCGTAGCACGACTTGCGCTGCGAATACGCGATCATCCTCGATGGTCTTGGCGGTATAGTTCGATTGCGGCGCTATCGGATTGCGCAATTCGACCGCCGCATCGCCAAGCGGTGCATTGGGGGAACCGGCGACAATGATTGTCTCTGTCCCCGTGCAGATGGACCCACCTGCCAGCGCCGGGTGACCGCAGTCATCGATATTCGCCCCACGCGATTGTGCCTGCGCCGCGCTCAGAATGCCGAAAGTCACGGCAAGAATCGTCAGAATTTTCATTTCATCTCACCCCTCTGAGGCGGTCGCATGGTCTGAAATCAGCGTCGCAAGACTTGTACCAGACGGTATCTCTGCGCCGGTAAAGGGCGGGATTGGCGCACCCGACAGGATTTGAACCTGTGACCCCCAGATTCGGAATCTGGTGAAGTAAGCCCGCCGTATTGCTTTCGCGAGCAATTAATCGAACGTGTGGATCGCCGGCGAAGGTGGTCATTAGCCCATCGGCTATTCCTTCAGTTTTCGATGACTGCTTCGAGACAATGATCTATTCGGTCCAGGGCCCCATTTATTGCGGTAGCGGTCATCGGGTTTGGTCCCAGTGCCCTCAGTTCAATGATTTGGTGCTGAGCAACCCGAATCAATCGCTCATCTTTACGACGCGTGACGAGGTCCGCGCACGCGACGACCGCCTTGGCTCGGGTGTATTGGAACGCATCGGCATCAGAGCGACCCCCGATATCGACAAGGAATTCGATGCACCTTTCAACGTCTTCAACCGACCCGTTCACGGCAAGGTCTCGCATGAGATCGATCGTTTTCAGCTTGAATTCTTTGAGACCGGATCTTTCGCGCGTGTTGAACAGTATCGTGCGCAACTGATCGATGCTGATATCTGTCTCGTCTGGCCTTGCGCGATAATCTGCAACCAGTTTGGACTGCACATTGTAAAGTGAGGCCTCGTCTCTTCCGTCTTCAGCAAGTGTTTCGAGCAGCTGGATGCGCGTTTTCAACGTGAATCCCGGTCGGTCGAACTCCAATGCCGCGATAAATGATCTGAGGCGCGGATCGCTCGAGCCGTGATACAGTTCTTGCAGGCGGTCTATGTTATATCGGCGAAAATCGATGAGCTCGTTTCGCCGGAGTCTCGTCAAATCGAAGACTTTGTTCTTCGCAAACACGCCGTCTTGTTCCGTGCTATAAGGCGGCGCATTTGTTCTGGTTGTTTCAAGCACTGCGCGTTGAAGTTCCATGCGCTCAACGAATGGATCCAGGCGGTCGATCAAGCCAGGATGGTGGTGATTGTTTGGAAGAGCGCCAGCATTGTACAAACGCTTTTGCTGCCGGTTTCGGTTGGAGATACCAATAGCCTGAAGCAGCGCTGCGATCAGTACGAGATCGACGGTAATGCGTGCGAGGAATACGGCATGCTGAGAATATGCGCCTTTCATGGCAATGATTGGATCAGCGCCTGGTTCTCCAATGTTGTAGATCTCAGCCCAATCGACGATAGGAACAGCTTTCGCGAGTTCGATCCCGAAAAAGCCGAGCCAATCGATAAATGAATGCTGCTGATCTTCGGGGACGAAGAAAATCCCACCATTGCCCGTAAACGCCGGACTATGATGAATCTGATACATAATGATGGGCATCAAGGCGAACACGAAAATGAATCCGAGAAGCGTTTCATCCCGATAGTCTTCGCGCATCTCAGTCCGATACGGAGCATCGCGATTAAACCCCGTTAGCGCGGCGAGTGCGCGATCATCTTCAACCCAACTCCACAAGCGAGAGACGGCCAGCGCCAAGATTAGCGCGATCAACGCCGGTACTAATCCATGCGGGGCGGGCAGGAACCAACCGCTTATCGAAAGACAGCCTAGGGTCGTGGCGAGCACGAGATAACGGCTCCACATATTGCGGTGCTCCATTCCGACCATCACCGCGCCGATACGGACGAGAAATTCATCTATTGCGCCATAAAACCGTGCAAGAAACCGCGCTCGACGTGAAACCCATTTTAGCCCGCGGCTCAATGCTCCGACAAAACCCAGTTGAGAGAGCGGCTCGAGGAAAATCACGATACCAAAGATACCGACAACGAACGCGCTCAACCCAACGCCGTAGAGCGCTTGCAGCTGAAGGCTCTCTCCCCATCTTGCCGCCGACGTGGCCAATGCACTTAGTGCAGCGATCGCCAGAGTCGCAAGCAACGCACCCATGGCTTCGGCATCTTCCCGATCGGCATCGACAGCCGCGTCACCACCGGATCTCTTTGCCTCTATTTCTTTGCGTGCCCGCTCCTGCAGGCCCGACATAAGGCCCGCGTTCAATGCCATGATGAGTAACGGTGTCAGCAGTGCAGCATATTTGTAAACCAGAATTTCTTCAGCACTCGCAAACGAAAGCATCCATGCGGAAAATTCAAGATCGAGTTTGCTTACTACGATGAATGTCGTTCCAGTTCCGAGAATTAGAAGACTGAGAGTGGGGAGAATTGGTTTCGGACCATGAGCAAAATTTTCGTTTGTGTCTCTGAACGCGAGAATCAAGGAAAAAGCGGCGAGAAGAATCATGAAGCCGAGTGACATTCGGGCGATTGGGAAATCCTCTAAGCGAAGATAACCGAACGCGTGACTACTCATCAGCGTTGACGCTCCAAGAACTCCAAATCCAAATGCTGTCCAAAATGGCGTTTGCCGATTTCTCAACAATCGAGAGACTGCATTCGCTTCTTTCTCGTCAATTGAAACAGTGTCTGCTCTAGCTTCGCCGTCCGCCATAACTCACCCCCGACTATACTGTATTCAAATGAGGCGGACATGGGAAGCTCGATTTGGGAACGGTGAATAGGAGTGACTCATTTTGCTGGCCAAAGCGACCGGTCATCCAATTTAGCGTCGAGCAGGACTGCAGAATACGAATGTCTGCTGTGAGAATCATACGGCCCTACAATGTTGCGCCTGTTGGTGCCCTCATGGCGCCCCGACGCGATAGCGGAAAATCCCTGCTGTACCGGTCTCCAATAGTGATTGGCGCACCCGACAGGATTTGAACCTGTGACCCCCAGATTCGGAATCTGGTACTCTATCCAACTGAGCTACGGGTGCGTTCCCCGCCTCTTACGCGAAGGATTTGGCGGATGCAATCATTCGAATGCGGGTAAAGTCTATGCAATACCGACAACACTTGGCAGAGAGGAAGAGAGACTTGGGGAAAGCTCAGAGAAAAGAGATGGATATGCAGCGAATCGGACTTGGAATTTCATTGCTCAGCGTCGGAATTGGACTGGCCGCATGTGGTGGCACAGTCATCACCGAGCCGGATACGCCTGTGGCGGAGAGCGAAGTTGCGACGGAAGCCGTTCGTCCAACGAAGGACGACCTTCTTGTAGAGTTCAACACCGCGCTGGACGCGGCCCAGGCGACCAACGGACCCGGCGCGCCTGTGCTGTGGCGTCTCTCGGATGATGATACTGAGATCCATATTTTCGGCACCGTCCACTTGCTGCGACCTGAGCTTGAATGGCGCACCGACGCTTTTGACGAGGCCTTGTCAGGCGCAGACACGATCGTGTTTGAGGTCGACATGAAGAGTCCTGAAGCGCAGCGCGCCATCGCAACGGATTTTCTGGCGCGCGGCATGTTCCAGGATGGACGGACCTTGAAACAGGTCCTGCCGGATGATGAAGAAGCGGTTGTCTCATCGGCATTTGATTCTGTCGGCGTTCCGATTGACGCCATGAACACGTTCGAGCCCTGGATGGCCTCGGTAAATCTAGGCGTGATGAAGCTCGTCGCGGATGGCTATGATCCGAATTCCGGCGTGGAGACCGTGATCGAGGCCGAAGCGGCCGAAGCCGGCAAGGCGTTCGCCTTCCTTGAGACCATCTCACAACAGGCGGATGCGTTCGATCTTCTCGCGGAAGAAGATCAGCTCTCAATGTTGTATGAGTCCGCGCTCATGCTCGAAGAGTCACCGCAAATGCTCGACCAGCTGGTTGAGGAATGGGCCGATGGCGACATCGAGGGGATCGCAGCTTTGGTGGCCAATCCGGATGGCGTCGGATTCAGCGGACCGGTCTATGAGTCGCTGCTGGTGAAGCGCAATGAGGCCTGGGTGCCGCAGATTGAAGCCATGCTGGAGGAGCCGGGTTCGGTCTTCATCGCTGTTGGAGCAGGACACCTCGCCGGGCCGGACAGCGTGATTACCATGTTGCGTGATAAGGGCTATGAGATTGAAGGGCCATAGGCGGCGCGCCTAGGGCTCATTGCCTTCCCAGTCGACGATCCATTCGGCAATCTGGTCAGCATCGTCCGGATCAAACAGCGTTTCTTCGCTTAACGTCCGCCCCATGATTGAGGCACCGCGCGCGTGGATGAGGGTTTTGTCGCCGCTGATCAGGTGGTGCCAGTCTGGCAGGGGTTTGCCTTCGTGAATGAGCCGGTAGGAACAACTCGCAGGCATCCAGCGCAATTCTGAGACATCTTTCGGGGTCAGGATCACGCAATCGGGCACATGCGTTTTGCGATTGGTATAGTCGCTGCACTGACAGGTCTCGCTATCGAGCAGTTTGCAATGCAGCCGGGTCAGGGCGATTTCGCCGGTATCCTCATCCTCGAGTTTGATCAGGCAGCATTTCGCGCATCCATCGCAGAGGGATTCCCACTCGTCCGGGCTCATCTCTTCAAGCCGTTTGGATTCCCAGAACGGCTTGGCCGGGTCAGGCATTTTTGGGTCCATCACCAATGAGCCAGAGAAACGGAATGATTTCCGTGCGGTCAAACAGACCTGCTTTCGCATAGGGATCTGCAGCCGCCCAGGCTTCGACCTCCTCTTTGGTGTCGAATTCGATCACGAAAGTGGAGCCAATCATTTTTTCACCGTCATCGGACAGAACGGGTCCGGCCATGGCGATCTTGTGGCTGAACTCGCTCGCCCATTGCAGATGGTCCTGCCGGTTGGCGAGGCGCAGATCGGTACTGTTGGCCTTGTCGCGCGCATTGACCAGAAAAAGCGGCATATCATTCTCCTCTATAGGGGCGTGAGAGCAGGGCGGTCATCGCATCCTGCACGGTTGAGTTTCCGCTGAGGACCTCGTTGACCGCCTCGCAAATGGGCATTTCCACGCCTTTTTTCATGGCGAGCGTGACCAGGGCCGGGGCGGTCGCGACGCCCTCGGTGACCGCGTTTCGGGCCGCCAGAATGGCGTCGACACTTTGTCCCTGACCAAGCGCGAGGCCGAAGCTCATATTGCGCGACTGTGGTGAGGAGCAGGTCAGAACCAGATCGCCGAGGCCGCACAGGCCTGCCAGCGTTTCCGCGCGTCCGCCCATGGCGACACCGAGCCTCGTCATTTCTGCAAACCCGCGCGCGATCAAGGCGGCATGGGCGGATTTGCCGAGCTGCAATCCTTCAACAATCCCGCACGCAATGGCGAGCACATTTTTGACGGCGCCGCCAATCTCTGCGCCAATCAGATCATCGGTCCAGTAGGGACGGAAAGCGGGTTGGCCGATTCCGGACATCAAGGCTTTGCCGAGGGTTTCGTCCTCGCAGGCCAGCGTCACAGCTGTGGGCAAGCCGCGCGCAACGTCGGCTGCAAAACTTGGCCCGGAGAGAACGGCTGGAACGGCATGTGGAATGGTTTCGGCCAGAACTTCGGTCATCAGGCTGAGCGTGCTTTGCTCAATGCCCTTGGCGCAGAGCAGGATCGGCGTGCCGTCATCGACATGTGGGGCGAGTTGCACGAAACTGGCGCGCGCGAACTGGGCCGGGACCACTGCGAGGATGGCCTGCGCCCCAGCGAGCGTGCTGATATCGGTGCTGGCTTGCATTTGTGGTAAGTCATATCCGGACAGAAAGACCGGGTTGCCCTTGCCCTTGCGCAGGGCGTCGGCAACATCGCTTTCAAACGCCCAGACTGGGATATCCAGAGGCTGCGCCGCCTGTTTCGCGTACAAGGACGCGGCGAGAGCGGTTCCCCAGGCGCCTGCGCCGAGAACGCCGATGCGCGTAAATTCAGTCACCCGCACCTCTCACAACTGCGTGCGAAATTGAACAATTTGTTGATCATTCACACTTTTCCTTTATCTTGTGGGCATGAATGACAAAATCGATACCCGCGAACAGATTCTCCACGCTGCTATGGACCGTATCAAGCATTATGGCTACGGCAAAACGACGATGGCAGAAATTGCCAGGGACTGCGATATGTCCGCCGGCAATATCTACCGATTCTTTGCTTCAAAGATTGATATTGCCGAAGCCATGGCGCGCAAGCTCAACATGGACATCAATGCTCAGAACGCCGCTCTCGCGCGCGGGCCGGGGTCGGCGCCGGAAAAAATGCGGAAATTTCATCACTCTGCGATGAAAACCACATTTGAGAAACTGGACAATGACGCCAAGGTGCTGGAAGTCGCGGAAGTGCTTGCGCATGAACGTCCGACCTTCGCCAATGAGGAGCTCGCACAAGAGCGCGTCTATCTGGTGCAAATCCTCGAGCAGGGCGTGGCTGAAGGCGATTTCGCACCGATGGAGAACCCCCATTTCATTGCAGAGATGATGCAGTCCGCGACGATGAAATTCCGATATCCGCAGCTCTGGTCGCGCCTGACCTTGCCAAGGCTGGAGCGAGAGCTTGACGGTGTCATGGATATCATCCTCGCTGGGTTAAGTGTTCCTATCAAAACGCGTGAGTTATTGAACGCTAAATAATTTTCAAATCATTCATTGATTTTTAGATTTGAGTGCCTAAATGCATGTCATGGGCAGCGAATAGTCGCTGTCCACATGACGCAAAGAAGGACAAATCCCATGCGTGTTTCCTCCCATACCGAAGCTCGTCAGGGCTTCCTCGCCGCCGCTCTTTCCGTTCCGCTCGCCGTCTTCGGCGCCGTTCTTTCGGTCGGTCTATTCGGAACAGTGGTATGAACCAAATGAAAGTAGCCTGACCGTTCATGACGGTCAGGCTATTTTTCGATCAACTGAATGACTATTCGACGGTGACGGACTTCGCGAGATTGCGCGGTTGGTCAACGTCCGTGCCTTTTTCCACGGCGATGTGATAGGCCAGCAGCTGCACCGGTAGTGCATAAAGAATTGGTGCGATAAACGGATCGCATTCCGGCATTTCGACGGTGTATGCTGGCGTTTCGCCAGCCTCTTTGACCCCTTTTGCATCCGAGATCAGTAGGACATTGCCGCGCCGCGCCGCGACTTCCTGCAGGTTGGACAGCGATTTGTCGAACAGGGCGTCACACGGCGCGACGAACACGACGGGTGTGGCTTCATCAATCAAGGCGATTGGCCCGTGTTTCAGCTCGCCGCTGGCATATCCTTCGGCGTGAATATAGCTGATTTCTTTCAGCTTCAGCGCGCCTTCGAGTGCGATTGGGTAGTGAACGCCGCGCCCGAGATAGATCACGTCGCGCGCCTTGGAGAGGTCATAGGCAAGGGCGGCAATCGGCTCGTCCAACGCAAACCCTTCCGAGATCAGGCGCGGCACGCCGCTCAGCGCCGTGACCATTTTTACTTCCTGGTCCCGGTCAATCACACCGCGCGCCTTGCCCGCAGCAATCACCGCGGCGGCGAGCGCACACAATTGCGCGGTGAACGCTTTGGTTGAGGCGACGCCGATTTCCGGGCCCGCCAGTGTCGGCAGGACCAGATCGACTTCGCGCGCAATCGTCGAGGTCGAAACATTGACCACGGCGGCGGTCTTCAGACCGGCGTCCTTGCAATAACGCAGCGCTGCCAATGTATCGGCGGTTTCCCCGGACTGGCTGACAAACAGGGCCAGTCCACCAGATTTCGGCAGGGCGGGCTGGCGGTATCGGAACTCGGAGGCAATGTCCGTCTTCACGGGCAAATGAGCGAATTGCTCGAACCAGTATTCGGCGACGCAGGTGGCATAATAAGCCGTCCCGCAGGCAACCATGTGGAGGTGGGTTATCTCGTTCCAGTCGATGGCATTTTCCTCGCCTGGCAGCTCAACCGTTTGTTCGAACGCGTTGACATACGCCCCGATGGTGCGGCCGGTACTGTCGGGCTGCTCGAAGATTTCCTTCTGCATGAAGTGGCGATAATTGCCTTTTTCCACGGTCGCGCCAGCAGACTGAACAATCGTTTCAGGGCGCGAGACCGCTTGTCCCTCTGCATCGTAGATGGCGTAACCCGTGCGGGTAAGGACGCAGTAGTCGCCTTCTTCCAGATAGACGACGCGGTTTGTGAACGGTGCCACGGCCAGCGCGTCTGAGCCGAGGAACATTTCATCCTCGCCGACGCCGATCACGAGGGGTGATCCTTTGCGCGCGCCGATCAGCAAGTCATCATGCCCTTCGACCAGGATGCAGAGCGCGAACGCGCCTTCCAGC
This sequence comes from Henriciella sp., assembly GCA_041984335.1. Taxonomy (GTDB): domain Bacteria; phylum Pseudomonadota; class Alphaproteobacteria; order Caulobacterales; family Hyphomonadaceae; genus Henriciella. The sequence goes on from JBHIYI010000001.1 coordinate 773,133, forward strand.
TGCGCGAGCGCCGATTTTACAGCCGCCTCCGGGGCCTGGCCGTCTGAGATGTTGGCGGAAATCAGGTGCGCAACGGTCTCGGAATCTGTTTCGGTCTCAAACGTGTGACCTCTGGCTTCCAGCTTTTCGCGCAAATGTCGGAAATTCTCGATGATGCCGTTGTGTACGAGCGCCACCGGACCGGCAAAATGCGGATGGGCGTTTGTGGTTGTGGCAGCGCCATGCGTGGCCCAGCGCGTATGGCCGATTCCAGTCTGGCCGGAAATCGGCTCTTCGCGCAGCAAGGTTTGCAAATTGCTCAGTTTCCCTGCGGCGCGGCGACGATCGAGGTTGCCATCATTCAGGGTGGCGACACCGGCGCTGTCATAGCCGCGATATTCGAGGCGCTTCAGCGCCTCCATCGCGCGCTCCGCAGCCGAGCCTTCTTTCCCGAGAATGCCGATAATCCCACACATATACTACTCCACTCAAAATCGGTCGCGCGGCAGTCCTAGACTCGCGCGCACCGTCTCGTCATTGCAAATCCTATTTCGGAATGTGTCGAAGGCCGGCGCGCAAAAAAGGAAATTGTAGGCCGCAATCGTAAACAAGGGGATCCAGCCGGATCCCCTTGTTGGATAAGGATAAAGTTTTGCGGCGTTCGCGCAGCTTAAGAGCCGGTTGTCTCGCCAGTTGCGGCGCGGCAGCAGCGCACCTGCATTTCCAGCACGCGGCTATTGAAGCGACACTGCTCATTGTTCAGCTCACGCAGGAAGGACAGGCCGCCAGCGCGATGTGTGTAGCGCGTCTGGACACAGCCCATAACGGTATATCCCGGTTCACACGTCCCTGTGTCCGATTTCTGGATTGTGGTGGTTTTACAGTCCAGATCCTTTTCGGACAGATATTCAGCCAAAGAATACGCCTCATCGGCGCGGCTTTGTGCAGCATCAGCGGACGCCTGTGCGCTTGCAGCAGCCGAAGCGGCGCTGTCAGCGATCTGGCGGGCTTCGCCAAGGCTCATATTCGTCTCGGAAAGTGCGGTGGCATTGCCATCAATCTGCACTTTCAGGCGGCAAACATCTTCAGATACGCGATCTGCGTCCGCGCAATAGTCAGCGACGGACATGTCCGCCGGAATCCCATTCGCACACCCAGCAACTGTAAGAGCGAGCATACTACCCGCAAGGATTGATTTAATACGCATTTTGCGTGTCCTCTCTTTTCCCCAACGCATCACCTCATGCAGATCATATGCCATGAAGCCATGAAAGCTTCCTTGGAAAATGCTGCAAAACTATGGCATTGCGCCTATAAGACGTTCAGTAAACACTCGTACAATTGAACGAGGCAAGGAATTTAGGGCACAATGGCACGCAAATATTTCGGAACGGACGGAATCCGTGGCACTGCGAACACACCTCCGATGACTCCGGAGATTGCGATGCGCCTCGGAATGGCCGCTGGAAAATACTTCAGAACCACCAGTCCGCGCAGGCACAGCGTGGTTATTGGCAAGGATACACGCTTGTCAGGATACATGATCGAGCCGGCTCTGGTGGCCGGATTCACCTCGGTTGGCATGGATGTGACCCTGTTTGGGCCTTTGCCGACCCCTGGCGTTGCGATGATGACACGGTCTTTGCGCGCAGATCTCGGCGTGATGATTTCAGCCAGCCATAACAGCTTCCAGGATAATGGAATCAAGCTTTTCGGACCTAATGGCTATAAATTGTCCGACGACATCGAGCTCGAAATCGAAAGCCGGATGGATCGCGCGCTGGATGACAAGCTCGCAGCGCCTGAGGAATTGGGGCGTACCAAGCGCGTGGATGATGCCCAGGCGCGTTATGTCGAGATCGTCAAAGCAAGCTTTCCGCGCCGGATGAACCTGAAAGGCCTCAGAATCTGCATCGATTGTGCCAATGGCGCCGCTTACAAGGTCGCCCCGTCAGCGCTCTACGAGCTTGGCGCAGAAGTGTTCCCGATCGGCGTGGAACCGAACGGTTTCAATATTAATCTCGAGGTCGGATCGACCGATACAGCCGCCTTGAAAGCGGCAGTGACGACCTATCGGGCGGATATCGGCATCGCGCTTGATGGTGACGCCGATCGCTGCATCATCATCGACGAGAAAGGCAATGAAATCGACGGCGACCAGTTGATTGGTCTGATTGCTGAGAACTGGAAAGCCAAAGGTCAGCTCGCTCAGAATGGTGTCGTCACGACGGTGATGTCCAATCTTGGCCTGGAGCAGCATCTGGACAGCCTGGGGCTGGCGCTCGAGCGGACCAAGGTCGGGGACCGCTATGTTGTGGAGCGCATGCGCGATGGTGGCTTCAACCTCGGCGGCGAGCAGTCGGGGCATATTGTTATGTCAGACTATTCGACGACCGGTGATGGTCTGATGGCGGCGCTGCAAGTGCTTGCTGTCATGGTCGAAAAGGAACAGCCGCTCTCTGAAATTGCCCATGTCTTCGATCCAGTGCCGCAAAAGCTGGTCAATGTTCGCTACAAGTCCGGCGCCCCGCTTGAGGAAGAGTCTGTAAAAGAAGCGATTGAATCAGCCGAAAAAGCGCTCGGCAAGAAGGGCCGCCTGGTCATTCGCAAATCAGGAACAGAGCCGCTGATCCGGGTCATGGCCGAAGCGACGGACGCGAAGCTGATGGATGATGCCGTCGAGGCTGTGGCGGACGCGGTTCGGTCCGTGATTTAGGCGCTTGCGATTGCAGCAGTGGAAGTCAGTCTAAGAGGGGGACATGATGATCATCAGGCGGCTGGCAAAATCTGTGAAACAGCGAGATTGGGGCTTAGTCCTGATCGAATTGGCGCTGATATTTGCAGGGGTCTTCATCGCGCTGCAATTCGACAATTGGAATACGGATCGCCGCAATCAGGAGGCGCTCACGGAAATGCTCCAGCGCGTCTCGGCAGAGCTCGATCTCAACGATGAGGTTATCGAATCGCTGCGTGCGCGTGTGGAATTGCGTCGTGACGCGCGCTCCGCAGCAACCACGGCGCTTGAGACCTGCGATGAAAGTCCCGAAGCGCGCACTGCCATAAATCAGACGCTGGCCGACCTGACCGGTGATTTTTCGCCTTCGCTGTCAAATGAAACCTTGCCGCAGCTCAATCGGCGGGATCCCTACCTCGATTTGTTGTCGTCCGAGTTTCGGTGGGCGCTCGCCGTGTACAGCAATCACGTTCAAGAGGAACAGAATCAGCTTCAGTTCAATGCCGGGCTTCGCTGGGACCAGCATGTCATGAAACATCCGTTTGTTGCGGCGGAATTCGGCGAGGAGTCGACAGGTATTGTGATTGATCCTCGGCGCACGATGTCCGACATTTGCGGCGATGCCAGTTTTACCCGCCAGTTCTTTGTAACGATCGTTTTTCTCGATAGTACGGTGTTGAGGCTCGAGCGGTTCAGAGAGCGGATGACTACATTCCGCGAAATCCTGGATGCAGAGATCGCAAGTCGGACCTAATTCTTGAAGCCAGAAACGCTGGCAGCGCCGCTACAGTCTGCAACCTTCGACATATTATGCGCAGTGACCCCGCCCAGCGCATATATGGGAAGTTGTGCAAGCTTGCTGATCTGACGAAATCTAATCGCGCCCAGCGGCAGTCCGGCGCTGCTGCTCTGTGACGGATAGACTGTTGAGAAAAGGGCCGCATCCACGCCAGCCTTGGCTGCGTGATGCAAAGCCACGCGCGAGTGTGCGCTCGTGGTTTCCAGGAAAAATCGTCCGCGCCAATAACGCGACCGAGACAGCAATCGTTCGGGCCAATGCACGCCGTCGGCACCGGTTTCGATTGCCAACAGCGGATCGGCAGCGATGAGGAAGACCAGATGTCGGCGCGCACACATCTGTGCCATGTCGCGTGCCACGGCCCGTCGGTCCGGGGCCCCGAAATGGCGATAGATCACCCCTGCGCCCTGCGGCAAAGTCTCGATCACAGATAGCGGGTCGGGTGTACGCTCAGGATCCGTCAGAAAAAGAAGCGGCGGTAAATGTGCCGGAAAATGCCGCGCCACCTGCCGGGCGGCGGAACGCCACTTGCGGGCGGCGGCGGCTTGGTGTTTCAACCCCATAATGAGTTCTGATACACAGCCCTTTTCTATCCGCGAAGCCCGAAACCGCATCCTGGCCGAAATTGGTGAAGGTGTTTTGCTTGTCGCGGCCTCCAAGCGCCAGCCCGAGGCGCGCATTGAAGAAGCCCTGGCCGCCGGTCAGCGCATGTTCGGCGAAAACCGGGTGCAGGAAGCGCAGCAAAGATGGACGGATCGATTATCGCAGTGCGATGATCTGCAACTTCGCCTGATCGGTCCGCTGCAGACGAACAAGGCGGAAGATGCCGTGCGGCTGTTTCATGTGATCGAGACGCTTGATCGCGAGAAGTTGCTGCGCGCGCTTGTGAAAGCGGTTGAGAAGACAGGCGTTTCGGCGCCAGACCTGCTGATCCAGGTTAATACGGGCGATGAACCGCAAAAAGGCGGCGTCAGCGTCGAGGCACTGGATGATTTGGTGAGGCTCACCCGGGAAACCTATCCGGGGCAATTGGTCGGGCTCATGTGCATTCCTCCAGCCGACGAACCCGCCGCGCCGCATTTTGCGCTTCTGAAGAAGCTCGCGGACCAGCGAGGGCTGGACCAGGTAAGTATGGGCATGAGCGGCGACTATGCTCTGGCTGCGCGTCTCGGCGCGACGCATGTGCGGGTCGGTACGGCGCTTTTCGGGGCGCGCGACGCCTAGTTTGCGTACTTTTCGATAATCGCGTCCAGATGCAGCGTGACCGCATTCATGATCAGGTCGCACCACGCTGTCATTGGGATCAGCTCCGTCGCCTCATGGTCCTGCAAGCTGACATAGCCATGCGAAAGGGCCCAGAGTTGCAGCGCCGCTTCGCGTTTGTCCCGCCCGCTCAGGTGCGCTGGAATGGCCTTTGAAACAAGCGCGGTGAGCCGGTTGAAAGCTTCTTCGCCAACTGCGATGGCCCCCGAAGACGGGGTATAGGTCGGGTCGGCGCGGCCGAAAATCAGCTGATAATGTCCGCGATGCTCCGCCGCGAGGGTGATATAGTTTGAAAGCCCCTGCAGCACGGCTTCGCGCGGCGACTGGTTTTCGGTGTCCACATCAATCGCCTGCATCACCATCTGGAACCCCTCAATGTAGAGCGCATCAAGAATGCCCTGCTTGCCATTGAAATGGTTGTAGATCCCCATCGTCGACAGCCCGGCCCGTCCCGATATGGCGCGCACGCTGAGGCCATCTGCGCCGTTTTCGGCGAATATCTCGGAAGCGGCTGTTAGGATTTTGGCTTTACTGTCTGACATCAATTCAAGGTTGGGCACAAAATGGGTTGACTTGCAATAACAGTGTTATTATCAGGCAATAACACTGTTATCAACCCTTTCTTGCAGATCGGAGCGGACCATGGCGTCAGAAGCGATTGAAGTTGATTATCTTATCGTTGGTGCGGGGGCGATGGGGATGGCCTTCGCCGACATCGTCCTGACCGAAAGCGACAAGACGGTCCTGATCGTCGACATGCACCAGAAGCCAGGCGGCCACTGGAATGACGCATATCCGTTTGTCACCCTGCATCAGCCCTCTGCCTATTACGGTGTCAGCTCGAAGGAGCTTTCGAAAGGGATCCTCGATTCCATCGGTCTCAATAAGGGCCTTCAGGACCTCGCCACGGGTCCGGAAATCATGGCCTATTTTGATGAAGTGATGCGCTACCAGTTCCTGCCGACCGGGCGGGTCACCTATCTGCCCATGTGCAAATATGAGGGCGACGGCAAGATCTCTGCACTGACCTCTGACAAGACCTATCGTGTCACCGTGCGCGAGAAGATTGTTGACGCGACCTGGCTCAAGACCACGGTTCCGAGCACGCACAAGCCGAACTTCGATGTTGCGGATGGCGTGAACTTCATGCCGCTCAACGATTTGCCGAAAGTTTCAATGCAGCCGTCTCGTTATGTCATTGTCGGCGGCGGCAAGACCGGCATCGATGCGGTCATCTGGTTGCTTGAGAACCATGTCGATCCCGATCAGATCCACTGGGTGCGCCCGCGCGATGCCTGGCTCATGCGCCGGGAGAATACCCAGCCCGACAGCCGGTTTTTCGAGGCCACCATGGGCGCACAGGCCGCTCAAATGGAAGCCATTGCGACGTCGGATTCAGTCGACGACATGTTCGACCGCATGGAGGGCGCAGGGATATTCACGCGCATCGATCCTGACATTCGGCCGAGCATGTTTCATGGCGCAACGATTTCTGATCCCGAACTTGCCGAGCTTCGCCGGGTCAAGAACGTCATCCGCAATGGCCGGATCAGCCGGATTGAGAAAGATCAGATCATATTCGAGAATGGCGATGTTCTGGACAGCGATCTGGATACGCTCTTCGTCGATTGTTCAGCCTGCGCTGTTGGAAACTCAGAAGAAACCACGATTTTCGCGGGCGATACGATCCGGTTGCAGACGGTGCGAACGGTCCAGCCTGTATTCAGCGCCGCATTCATCGCTCATATTGAGCTGACGCGAGATAGTGAGGAAGAGAAGAACCGGCTCTGCACGGTCGTGCCTTTGCCCAATCATGACACGGACTGGATTCGCATGCAGGCGGCTTTCATGATGAACCAGTATAACTGGTCTCAGGAGAAGGACCTTCGTCAATGGCTGCGCGACAATCGCCTGGATGGTTACAGCCAGCTGGTTTCAGGCATCGAAGAGCACGAAACAGAAAAGCTCGCGATTATGAAACGGCTCCGGGATTTTTCCGTGCCGTCAGTGATGAAGCTGCAGCAATACGCGGCTGAGCTTGCCTGATCTATAATTCGTCGGGTTCGCTGCGATCGATGACATAATACCCGCGCCGAGGATTGAAGCCGTACATATCGGCTTGCGGGTGTTCTGCCGCATCAACGGCATCGTCGTACGTTTCGTACGGCCCGTGCTCACCGCATTGCGTGACAAGATAGAAGTGGCCCAGTTCCGGGCGCTCTGGCGAATACTCAGTCAGCTGAATCATATGCAGCCTCCTTACGAAGCCCGCCCCGAATTAATGTTTCGGTGATTCGTGTGGCAGGAATGTGATGCGCTGCACTGGATGAGAGTCTTGTGTCTAGAAGCTTATTTCTATTGAGGTTTCCGGACCCGACCGCACAAGAATCTGGAGCATGTGCGCGCGCGAAACTGCAACGCAGCCTTCCGTGGGCCGGTAATCGTCATGCGCGAGGTGAAAGAACACGGCGCTGCCCAGGCCAGGAACGATGGGCGCGCTATTGTGACTAAGCTCAACGATCAGGTCGTACACATGATCCTCGCGCCAGAGTCTTTCATGGCTCGCTGAAAATGGCAGGGTGACCGGGCGATTGTAGAGCGGGTGATCTGGCGCATCGCACCAGCCATCGGTCTCACGCAGGGACACAACCGGCAGCGCGGTTTCCGGGCGGGCCATGCGATCCGGTCGATAGAATACGCGCTTCATGCGCCACACGCCCTGCGGCGAGGTGCCATCGCCTTCGCGCTTCTGGTTGGCCAAGACCACGCCTCCACGGCCCAGCGCGCATTGGCAGGTCAGCCCATTTCCTGAGAATTTGCCGCGCGCGCTGGCGGTATATGTCAAGGCAGTCACGCGATGCTCTCCTTTTTGTGACATCAGCTGAAGAAGCGTGTAATGAAGTCTTTGACTTCATTCTCTATTTGCAGGCCACAAGACAAGGGAGAAAGTCATGGCTGTGACAAAAACCATCCTGCTCGTGGACGATGACAATGAGCTACGAGAGGCGCTCGCGGAACAATTTGAACTGTATGAAGGCTTTTCAGTCCTGCAGGCCCCAAACGCGGCGCAGGGCGTAAAAATGGCAGAAGCGGAGAGAACTGACCTCATCCTGCTGGATGTCGACATGCCCGATATGGACGGACGAGAGGCTTGCAAGGTCATGCGCAACCGGGGGGTTCGTGCACCGATCATCATGCTGACGGGGCAAGACAGCGACGCGGATACCATTCTCGGCCTCGACAGCGGCGCCAATGACTATGTCACCAAGCCGTTCAAGTTTTCGGTCCTGCTGGCGCGTGTTCGCGCGCACCTGAGAAGCTTTGAGCAAAGCGAAGACGCGACATTTGATGTCGGGCCATATGAATTCCGCCCCAGCATGAAGCTGCTGGTCAAGGAAGACGATCGCAAGATCCGGCTGACCGAAAAAGAGACCAATATCCTGAAATATCTCTATCGCGCAGGCGGCAAACCCGTGGCGCGGGAAGAGCTGCTCTCAGAAGTCTGGGGCTATAATGCCGCGGTCACGACGCATACGCTCGAAACGCACATCTATCGCCTGCGGCAGAAGATTGAGCCGGATCCGGGCAATGCGCGTCTGTTGCTGACAGAGGCCGGTGGCTACCGCCTGTCGCCATAGGCTAACGCCAGCGCAGATTGTGCCGGCTGAGCTCGCTGATCTGCCGTGCGCCCATCAGTTTCATGTCGCGCTCGATTTCGGTGCGCAAATTGCCGAGCGCGCGTTCCACTCCGGCCTGTCCGGCGGCGGCGAGCGCATAGAGATAAAGCCGTCCGCCTGAGACCGCTTTGGCACCAGCAGAGAGCGCTTTCAGAACATGCGTGCCGCGTTGGATACCGCCCTCGCAGATGACATCGATCTGGTCACCGACCGCGTCACAAATCTCGGCCAGCTGATCAAAGGGTGCGCGCGAGCCGTCGAGCTGCCGGCCGCCATGGTTCGACACCATGATCCCGGTGCAGCCAATATCGACCGCCCGTTTGGCATCTTCAACGCTCATGATCCCTTTCAGCGCGAACTGCCCGTTCCAGTCGGCACAGAGTTTTTCGGCATCCTTCCAGTTCATCGACTGGTCGAGCAGGTTGGAGAAATAGTGACTGACAAAGCTCACCGTATTGCCGCCGCCGCGGGTAGCTTCGGCGAGGTGCGGCATGTCGAATTTTTCCTTAGTGAGGAAATTCCAGGCCCAGGACGGGTGGGTGGCGAAGCTGAGCAGAGAGGCGGGTGTCAGGCGTGGCGGCGCAGTGAAGCCGGTTCTGAGATCTCGCTCGCGATTGCCGCCGGTGATCGTGTCGACGGTGAGCGCCATCACATTGAACCTGGCCTCGCGCGCCCGCTCCAGCAGGGCCGTATTCACGCCGCGATCCTTGTGGAAATAGAACTGAAACATTTTCGGGCCAGGCGCGATCTCGGCGATCTCCTCGACGCTCACGGTGGCAAGCGAGGATACCCCGAACATGGTGCCAAACCTGGTCGCAGCGCGCGCAACGGCCCGTTCGCCTTCATGATGGAACAGGCGCTGCAAGGCGGTCGGCGCGCAATAAAGCGGCATGTCGAGCTTCTGGCCCATCACCTCAACTGAAAGATCGACATCTTCAACACCGGCAAGAACGTTCGGAACCAGGTCGACTTCTTCATATGCAGCCGTGTTGCGCCGATAGGTCACTTCATCATCGGCGGCGCCGTCTATGTAATTGAAAATCGGGCTCGGCAGGCGCTTCTTGGCGAGCCGGCGAAAATCCGCAAAATTGTGGCAATCATTCAGGTTCATGCGCGTTGTCCATCACAGAAGAGGCGCGCGCGCAATGGCTTTACGAGGTTTCCGCAAACAGCTCCCGCCCGATCAGCCAGCGCCGGATCTCAGACGTGCCAGCACCGATTTCCATCAGCTTCGCATCGCGCAGCAGGCGACCGGTCGGATACTCGTTCACATAACCGTTCCCGCCCAGCATTTGAATGCCTTCAAGCGCCATCTGGGTCGCTTTTTCCGCCGCATAGAGAATGCATCCGGCAGCGTCCTTGCGCGTCGTCTCTCCGCGATCGCAGGCCGCAGCCACCGCATAGGAGTAAGCCCGCGCTGTCGATAGCGTGACATACATGTCGGCCAATTTGCCTTGCATGAGCTGGAAAGTACCAATCGGTTTTCCGAACTGCTCACGCTCGTGAATATAGGGCAGCACCGCATCGAGGACGGCCTGCATGATGCCGAGCGATACGCCCGACAGCACAACCCGCTCATAGTCGAGGCCGCTCATCAGGATCTCCGCGCCCTGACCAACCTGGCCGACCAGGTTCTCCTCCGGTACGACGCAGTCTTCAAAGACCAACTCGCAAGTATCGGAGCCGCGCATGCCGAGCTTGTCGAGTTTCTGAGCCGTGGTGAAGCCTTCCATGTCCGGGGTGATCAGGAAAGCAGAGATGCCTTTCGATCCACCTTGCGGATCGGTCTTGGCATACACGATCAGCGTGTCCGCAGTCGGGGCATTGGTGATCCACATCTTGTTGCCATTCAGCAGGTACCCGCCCTGAACCGCCTGCGCGCTGAGCTTCATCGAGACGACATCTGATCCTGCGCCGGGCTCACTCATGGCCAGGGAGCCGAGATGCTCGCCCGAGATCAGACCCGGCAAGTGCTTTGCTTTTTGCGCTTCATTGCCCCAGCGACGCAGCTGGTTGATGCACAGATTGGAATGCGCGCCATAGGACAGGCCGATAGAGGCGGAGGCGCGGCTGATTTCTTCGACCGCGATTGTGTGCTCGAGATAGCCGAGCCCTGTCCCGCCATCTTCCTCGCTCACTGTGATCCCGTGCAGGCCAAGCTCGCCCATTTTCGGCCAGAGATGCCGCGGGAACTGATTGCTGGCATCGACTTCGGCGGCGATCGGCGCGATTTCATCCTGCGCGAACCGGTGCACGGTTTCGCGGATCATTTCGGCTTCTTCGGAGAGTCCAAACTGCAATGTGGGATAGGGCACGGTCATGGTGAATTGTCCTCGTGGACCAGAATTTCATCTGGCATCGGGATAGACGCCGACTTCACCGAACACAACCGGGTTTTCAGGAGATATCTTGCGCCTTTTGACCTCATCAGCGCATGATTTCCCGCGTCGCTTTTTCAGTGAAACCTGGTCATTGCGCTTGGAAGTCGCACGGTCGGCGTTTAGGAGGGCGCAAGGAAGAATGAGATTGCCGCCCGCGAATGCGTATGTTGGACAAAGAGACTTATAAATTCTCCGTCGCCCCGATGATGGACTGGACCGATCGGCATTGCCGGGCGTTTCATCGCGTCTTGTCCACACGCGCCTTGCTATGGACCGAAATGGTCACCGCTGATGCTGTGATCCATGGAGATCGAGAGCGCCTGATCGGCTTCTCCGAAGAAGAACACCCTGTGGTGCTGCAGCTTGGCGGCAATGAACCGGACAAGATGGCTGAAGCCGCCCGTGTTGCTGAAGCGTTTGGCTATGACGAGGTCAATATCAACTGCGGTTGTCCATCCGACCGCGTCCAGTCAGGCGCATTTGGCGCTTGCCTGATGCGGGAACCCGCAACCGTGGCGGCGTGTGTGGCAGCGATGAAGGCAGCCGTGACGATCCCGGTCACGGTCAAATGCCGCATCGCCATTGATGAAGATCCACCGCGCGAAACCTTGTTTGGATTTATCGATCAGGTGGCGGATGCGGGCTGCGAAGTCTTCACGGTGCACGCCCGCAAGGCCTGGCTGAAGGGGCTCAGTCCGAAAGAGAACCGGGAAATCCCGCCGCTCGATTACGGTCTTGTCGCCGAGCTGAAACACGCGCGCCCGGGCCTCACCGTGGTGTTGAATGGCGGCATCAAAACGCTGGCTGAGTGCCAAACCCATTTGCAGACATTTGACGGTGTCATGCTGGGTCGCGCCGCCTATCAGACGCCCGCGCTGCTCGGCGCTGTCGATCACGAGATTTTTGCCTCGACCGAGCCACCGCTCGATCCATCGAAGGCGGTTGCGCTCTACCGGCCCTATATCGCGGCGCGCCTTGAGGAGGGCGTTCGGCTATCCGCGATGACGCGTCACATGCTGGGCCTGTTCAATGGCCAGCCGGGCGCGCGCCTGTGGCGACGGACGCTGAGCGAAAAAGGGCCGAAGCCTGGCGCTGGGCTCGACGTATTGGACGAAGCACTCGAAGCGGTTTCCGCGCGCGCTATTGCTTGTTGATTTTCCCCGCACGGCCTAAGGTCGAGGTCTGCAAAAAAGGGGAACACGATGGCAGGATTACTAGATTTGCTGGCCGGACCACAAGCGCGGCCAGCCAAGCAACAACTCGGACAACAATTTGGCCTCAGCGAGGACATGACGCAGCAAGCCATGGCGGCGCTGATCCCGGCACTCGCGGCCGGACTGAAATCAAATGCCAGCAAACAAGGCGGCGTGGAATCCCTGCTTGAAGCCCTGAATAAGGGCTCGCATGCGCGCTATCTCGATGAACCGGATCTGCTTGGTCGCCCGGAAACGCGCGACGATGGCAATGGAATTCTCGGACATCTTCTAGGGTCGAAAGAGGTGAGCCGGGCAGTCGCGAGCCGCGCGGCCGAGAAAACCGGCCTCGGCGATGATCTCTTAAAACAAATGCTGCCCGTCGTCGCGACCATGGTCATGGGATCGCTGGCCAAGAAAAGTGAGGAGCCAGATACGCTGACTCAACTCGCCGGCATTCTGACCGGTGGCCAGCCGCAGCCACCGCAGCAAGGCGGCGGTCTTGGTGGTTTGCTTGGCGGACTTTTCGGCGGCGGACAGCGCAAACAGCCAGCACAGAATGACGGGCTAGGAATGCTCGGCGCTTTGTTCGATGCAGATCGTGACGGATCAGCCATGGACGATATTTTCCAGATGGTGCTGAAACAGCGCCGTTAATTGGTCAGGCTGAACAAGCGGGGCTCGCTCTTCCCGCCGGGTGAGGGCTTGCCGTTCGCGTAAACGTCCATACTGTCGTGATCATAAATGTTTCAGACAAGGAGACTGCCATGATTGGTGTCGTCGCGACCCTGGAAATCCAGGATGGAAAGCAAGCTGATTTTGAAGCCACCGCCAAGGACCTGATGGCAAAGGTGAAAGCAAATGAGCCGGGCTGCCTGACCTATCAGCTCTACAAGGCCAAAGGCTCTGACACGACTTACATTTTCATGGAGCAGTACGCGTCAGGTGAAGCGCTGAAGGCGCACGGGCAGACCGACTATTTCAAGGCGGCGCAGCCGGGACTCGGGGCCTGTCTCGCGGGCGCGCCGAAAATCGACATGTACGATATCGTCGAATAGGAGCGGGTTATGGATCTCTCATTCACGCCAGAGGATCTTGCGTTTCAAAAGGAAGTCCGGGACTGGATTGCCGAGAATTATTCCGAAGACATGCGGCGCCAGAATGCCTTGTCCAAGACCAATTATCTGGACAAGGAAGGCATGGTCGAATGGCAACGCAAGCTGGATGAAAGAGGCTGGTTCGTTGTGAACTGGCCGGAAGAATTTGGCGGACCCGGCCTGACGGCTGGACAGCGCTACATTCTCAACATGGAAATGTCAGCGGCTGGAACGCCGGTCACCTCGCCTATGGGCAAGTCCATGGTGGCGCCCGTTATTATGGCATTCGGCAATGACGCCCAGAAGGCTGAGCATTTGCCCAAGATCAAAAGCTCTGAGATCTGGTGGTGCCAGGGCTATTCTGAGCCGGGCTCAGGGTCTGATCTCGCTTCGCTGCAAATGAGCGCGGTGCGCGATGGTGACGAGTATGTGCTCAATGGCTCGAAAATCTGGACCACGCATGCGCAATGGGCGGACTGGATCTTCTGCCTGGTGCGCACCTCCAAGGAAGGCAAACCACAGGAAGGGATCAGCTTCCTGGTCTTCCCGATGGACCTGCCAGGGATCTCGATTTCAGCGCTCCCAACCCTGGATGGACCAATGGAAGGGCAGCAGGAAATCAACCAGGTTTTCTTCGAAGATGTTCGCGTCAAGATTGATGACGCCCTGATTGGCGAAGAGAATAAAGGCTGGACCTATGCGAAATACCTGCTGCAGTTCGAGCGAGGCAATGCCTATGCGCCGGGCCTCAAGAGCATGCTGTCCAAGACCAAGAAACTTGCCTCCGTCGAACAGTCAAATGGCGAGCCGCTGATCAAGGATCCCGATTTCCAGCGCAAGCTCGCGGCGATGGAAATGAAGATCGAGTCACTTAATGCGACCGAGCTTCGGATCTTTTCCGCGCTCTCTGCCGGGCAGGGCGTTGGCCCGGAAAGCTCGATGCTGAAATGCGCCGGGTCCGAGGTCCAGCAAGCGATTACCGAGCTTTCACTGGAAGCCGTCGGTGGCTATGCCGCGCCGTTCGTGCAGGACATGTTCGCTGTAGCGCGGGCCGGCGCCAATAGCGATCTTCCGACACCCGACTATGCGGCCACGGTCGCGCCGCGATATTTCAATTATCGCAAGGCGTCCATCTATGCTGGATCGAACGAGATCCAGCGCAATATCATGTCGAAAATGGTGCTCGGGCTTTAAGCGCGACGAACAATGCGAGCGGGCCAGACAGAAGCCCGCCGCTCATCTTCAGGAGGACATATGGCAGAGGCGTCTGCGCGCAAACCTGGCTTCTGGACGAAGCTCGCTTACGGATCTGGTGCCGCGGCCAATGGCATCAAGAATAACGGGTTCGAGTATTTCCTCTTATTCTATTACAGTCAGGTTCTGGGCGTAGATTTCGCGCTTGTCGGCGCCGCCTTGATGATCGCCATGTTTGTCGATGGCTTTACCGACCCTCTGGTCGGCTATTGGTCGGACAATATCAAAAGCCGGTTCGGACGACGTCACCCCTTTATGTACGCGTCAGCGCTGCCGGTCGGGCTGATCTATATCATGGCCTGGAACCCGCCAGCCAGTTTGACCGGAAATGCGCTGTTTCCCTATCTGCTCTTCGTCACCATCGCGACGCGGGTGGCCTATACCTTCTATGAGGTGCCCAGCAGCGCCTTGGTGGCCGAACTCACCAATGACTATGACGAACGAACGTCCTTCCTGTCATACCGCTATGTGTTCGGCTGGGTCGGCGGCGTGGCGATGGCGGCCTACACTTTGATGTTTCTGCTCGTCGAAACCGAGGCCTATGGCAGCGGATTTCTCAATGTAGATGGATACAAGGCTTATGGCGGTGTCGCCGCAATTGTCATTGTCGCGTCGATCCTGCTCTGCGCGGTCGGCACGCATGCGCATATTCCGAACCTTCGCTCGCCGCCACCCTCGAGAAAGATGACCATCGGGCGTGTGTTCGCGGAGATTGGGGAGACGCTGTCAAACAAGTCATTTCAGGGCCTGTTCTTTGCCGCGCTTTTTGGCTTCATGGCGGCCGGCGTGGCGGCGTCGCTCAATTATTACATCAACGGTTTCTACTGGGAGTTCACGACCAGCCAGACCTCGTTGTTGACCATGTCTGTATTCGTTTCGGCGGCAATCGCGCTGGTGCTGGCACCGATTGTCTCTCGCGCGCTTGGAAAGAAGCGCGGCGCGATCATTGTCGGGGCGATCGCATTTTCGGTCGCGCCAACGCCCGTGCTGTTGCGCCTGTTTGACGTCATGCCGCCCAATGGCAGCGAGACGCTGTTCTGGCTCATCCTCACGATCACCATTTTTGATGTGGCGCTGATTATTGCCTACCAGATCCTGTCGGCGTCGATGATTGCGGACATTGTCGAGCAGGCCGAACTGAAGACCGGGCGTCGCTCTGAAGGCATCTTCTTCGCGGGCATCAGTTTCATGCGCAAACTGGCGCGCGGTAGCGGCCTGTTTCTGGCCTCGCTGGTTCTCGCCGCCGCCGAGATTTCGCGCAATGTGCAGCCAGGCGATTTGCCTGAAGAAACGCTGCGAATGCTCGGTACCGGATATGCATTTGGTCTGCTGGCGCTCTGGGGCAGCGCGATTGCGTTCTTGTTCCGCTATCAGATCACCCGCGCAGATCACGAGGCCAATCTCGAAGCCCTGAAACAAAGCCGAGAATCGAACGCACATGTTGAGTAAACCTGTCCGCCTGCTAAGGCTTGAACCAGACGCGGTTGATGGGCCGCTGCATCATCATGTGGAGATCAAATGACCAATATAGCGGGCGTGACCGGGCCAAAGCTCGGGCTGTTCACTCGAATGGCATATGGCGTTGGGGGCGCCGCTGGCGGGATCAAGAATAACGGGTTCGACTACGTCCTTTTGCTATTCTACAGTCAGATCCTGGGTTTGCCCGGACTTTGGGTGGCGGCCGCGATCTGGATTGCCCTGATCGTCGACGCTGTTTCGGACCCCATCGTTGGCTATTGGTCAGATAATCTGAGATCCAGCATGGGGCGACGACATCCCTTTTTATATGCTGCTGCGATACCCGCGACGGTCGCTTACTTTTTCGTCTGGAACCCGCCATCAGGACTGGAGGGACAACCGCTTTTCATATGGCTGCTGACGCTGACCATCATTGTCCGCGTGGGTTATACCCTGTTTGAAGTGCCGAGCCTTAGCCTGTCCGCCGAACTGTCGCAGGACTATGATGTGCGCACGTCGCTTATGTCGTTTCGCTATTTCTTCGCCTGGGTTGGCGGATTGACAGTTCAGGTCATGCTGTTCGCTGTTTTCCTTCAACCGAGTGAAAATGACCCTCAGGGCTTCTTCCACTTGCCGGGCTGGCATCTGTATGGATTTGTCGGGGCTTCGACAATGTTCGCAGCGATCCTGATCACAGCGCTCGGGACACACCATCGGATTCCACACCTTAAAAGCCCGCCGCCGGAACGCACTTTGACGATTGGCAAGATTTTCTCGGAGATCTGGGAAACGCTGTCGAATCCATCGTTCCGGGCCTTGTTTGTCGCGACCCTGTTCGGGCTGCTCGCAACCGGCATTTCAGCGACGCTCAATCAGTATATTAATGGGTTTTTCTGGAACTTTACCGGCGATCAGATCGCGCTTCTGACCTTCGCCGTGTATCTGTCTGCGATTATGGCGCTGGTTCTAGCGCCGATGGCGGGACGCATCTGGGGAAAGAAACGCGCTGCGATCATTATCGGTCTGCTGGCCTTCACGCTCGCGCCTGCGCCAGTTTTCGCAAGGCTTCTCGGCTTGTTGCCGGAAAATGGCACGCCCGAACTGTTCTACATCATTCTGGTCGTTACCGTTTTTGATGTCGCCCTGATCATCGCCTATCAGATGCTCGCCGCTGCGATGGTGACTGACATTGTCGAGGAGAGCGAGTTGAAGACCGGGCGCCGGTCGGAGGGAACCTTCTTCGCGGGCATCACCTTCATCCGCAAACTCTCGCAGGGAATTGGCGTGATGACCGCCTCCTTCATCCTCGCTTTCGCGACCATCGCGCCGGGGATACGACCGGAAAATGCCAGCGCTGATTCAGTTGCCAGACTCGGCTTGGGTTATGCCGCGACCCTGCTGACGGTCTGGATGCTGATGTTGCTGGCGATCAATTTCTATCGCATCAGCCGGGAAGACCATGCCAGGAACCTCGCGGCTCTGGCCGGAAAAGAGTTCGACTAGCAGTCATTTTCTGGTATGAATTCAGTTATCTAACTGAATTGTCATTTCCGCCTAATTGCGTCCGCCGCGGCGCCGGAATAGAGCCATATTCATGATCTATCTACAATCTATGACAAAACACGTTTCCAAGTTCCTGGTGGCCGTTGTCCTTGTACTGGTGGCCCTGGTCGTCTTGCTGATGAGTCCGTTCTACGGCGCTGCCACGGCCCAGAGCTTCTGGGAAAAAGCGGTTCCGGAGACCCAGGCCCAGATTGAGCTCTCCTATGCGCCGCTGGTGAAGGATGTCTCCCCGGCGGTGGTCAATGTCTACACACGGAAAACGGTACAGCGACGCGCCTCAATCCAGGAGATGATGTTCGGCAACCGGTTCGGTGGCCCGCGCACGCAAAGCTCGCTCGGTTCCGGTGTGATCATGGGCGATGACGGCATTATCGTTACCAATAATCACGTTATCGATGGCGCGGACGAGATTGTCATTGTGCTCGCCGATCGACGCGAATATCCGGCTGAGCTGATCCTGGCGGATGAGCGGACCGACCTTGCAGTCTTGCGCGCGGATGTCGAAGGCGCTGTGCTACCGACGCTCGATTATGCGGACACACGCGACGTCGAAGTTGGCGATCTGGTTCTCGCCGTCGGCAACCCGTTTGGCGTTGGCCAGACGGTGACCACCGGGATCATCTCGGCGACCGCGCGGACCGATGTCGGCGTGTCAGATTATGCCTTTTTCCTGCAGACCGATGCGGCAGTGAATCCCGGCAATTCCGGCGGTGCGCTTGTGAATACGCGCGGCGAGTTGGTCGGGATCAACACAGCGATCTTCTCGCGCTCCGGCGGATCCAACGGAATCGGTTTCGCGATCCCGTCGGAGATGGTCCGGCGCGTCGTCGATGCGGCGGTCAATGAAGGCACGATCGTGCGACCCTGGCTTGGCCTGAAAGGTCAATCAGTGACGTTTGATATTGCAAAAGCGCAGGGGCTGGATCGCCCGCTCGGCGTGATCGTGTCGGAAGTCTATGAAGACGGGCCAGCTGATCTGGCGGGGCTCCGCCGCGGTGATCTCGTGCTGACCATCGATGACCGGGAAGTGTTTGACGAGCGCGGCCTGAAATTCCTGGCCGCGACCAAGTCGCCCGGCGAGGATGTGGCGCTTAAAGTCCTGCGCGGCGGCACCGAACAGACGATCCTGACGCGGCTCGAACCCCCGCCAGGGGCCAGCGAAGCCGAACGTGTGCTGCTCGATGGTCGCCATCCTTTTGCCGGTGTCGAAGTGGTCGAACTTTCGCCGCGCCTTGCGGAAGAGATTGGCTATGCCGACTCTTTTGCCAGCGGCGTGCTGGTCACGCGTATGTCTCGGCGCGCGTACCGCATGCGGATTGTGCAGCCGCGTGACATCATCACTGAAATTGATGGACGCCCGATCGAAACACTCGAGGACCTGAACGAAGCACTCGATCGTGATCCCGGCCAATGGGATATCGAGATTGAGCGCAATGGTCGCAAAATAAGTGGCAGCGTGACGATCTAGCCCGGCGCGTGGTCGATCATGTGCATGTAGGAGCCCATCACCGAGCCGCGTCTGCCACCCGCCTGACCAAGCGCCGTGCCGCGGGCGTCCGAACAGTCAAACAATGGTTCGTCTGATCCAGCGTCTGTCAGCGTGGAATAGTGAAACTCGTGGCCGCGCAATGCGCTGCGCCAGGGCGCGCCACTCAGCGGCTTGAGTTTGCGGTAGCCGAGATGCAGCGTCCGCTCGGCAAAACTCGTCACATGCCCCAGCAATCCCGCCATCTGATGAGACTTTCCGTCCGCGTCGATAAGCGCGCGTCCCAGCACCATGAAGCCACCGCATTCGCCATAGATCAGGGCGCGTCGCTCTGCCGCATCACGCAGGCCCGCAATGAACTTTCCTGCACGGGTGAGCGTTTCGCCATGCAGCTCAGGGTAGCCACCCGGAAGATACACTGCGTCACAGGTCTCTGATGGCGCTTCGTCGGCGAGGGGAGAGAAGAACTCGATCTCAGCGCCCTGGCGCCGCCAATCGTGCAGCAGGTGCGGATAGCAAAAACTGAACGCGATGTCGCGCGCAACGGCGATGCGTTGGCCAAGCGGCGGCAAAGTTCTGACCTGTCCCGTTGCCCGCACATTGCCCGCCGCTTCCCAAAGACCTGGAATATCGACATCGCGCTCCACGATCTCTCTTGCGGCGTCGACGAGCGCGCTCTGCGATATGTGCTCGTTGGCCTGCACCAGCCCGAGATGGCGAGAAGGAATGGTCAGCGTATCTGACCGCTGGACCGCGCCAAAGAACGGAACGCCAATTTCGCGCACCGCATCGGCCAGCATGTCGCCATGCCCTGGGCTGCCGACCCGCGTCGCGACAACGCCGCAAAGCCTGGGTCGGTCCCGCAGCGTGGCAAAGCCATGGACGAGGGCGGCTATAGATTGCGCTTGTCCGCTGGCATCGACGACAAGCAGCACCGGCAGGTCCAATGTCGCGGCAAGGTCTGCCGTGGAACCATTCATCCCGGCGGCGCCGTCAAACATGCCCATCATGCCTTCAATCAGCAGGAAGTCCGCCGACATGGCGATCGCGCCGACGCGGGCGCGCAATTGTGCGTCGCCCATCGCCCACTTGTCGAAATTATAGCACGGCTGATTGGCGGCCGCAGACAAGAATTGCGGATCGATATAGCCCGGCCCGCCTTTGGCGATCTGAAGCCTTTGCCCGCGCGCTTTCAGAGCGGCGGCGAGCCCCATGGCGAAAACAGTTTTGCCACTGCCGGAATGCGGTGCAGCGACGACAAGGCCCTTAGCCATCTCAGCGTGCTCTCGATTATCGATGTGTCAAATACTGTTTTAGGTGTCACCCAAATATGGGACAAGATACCTCGTGTCTCAATTTCAATCGGCGAAGCGTTGACCAGCAAGAATATTGATCGTTCCTTATATGTTCTTGCGCTTCGTCACAAAGGCTGGCAATCGAGTTCTTATCAAACCGGGACCGCGCCGCTAAGCCAAAGACGATGACTGATTTATTTGCTGCTTCCGACCTGTCGCAAGATGCGCCGCGCCCGCTTGCGGACAAGCTGAGGCCCGAGGCGCTGGCAGAGGTGGTGGGGCAGGACCACTTGCTCGGACCAGAAGGTGCGCTCGGGCGAATGCTCAAAAAAGGGCAGCTTTCATCGATCATCCTGTGGGGACCGCCGGGCGTTGGAAAGACGACGATCGCGCGCCTGCTGGCGCAAGAGACAGATCTTCATTTCGAGGCCATCTCTGCGATCTTTTCAGGCGTGAAGGACCTGCGCGCTGTGTTCGAAGCTGCGCAACGGCGCCGTGATCTGGGGCAGGGGACGCTGCTCTTTGTCGACGAGATCCATCGCTTCAATCGGGCGCAGCAGGACGGGTTTCTGCCTTATGTCGAAGCTGGCACGGTGACCCTTGTTGGCGCGACGACGGAAAATCCGAGCTTTGAGCTGAACGGAGCCCTGCTGTCGCGCTGCGCGGTGCTCGTGCTCAACCGAATCGACCCGGAGAGTGCTGAGGAATTGCTACAGCGCGCGGAGGCGGAGCAGGGCACGCCATTGCCATTGGAGAACGCCGCGCGGCAGGCCCTGATCGACATGGCCGACGGCGATGGCCGCTATTTGCTGAACCTTGCAGAGCAGGCCTTCACACTGGCAGACCCCGGCAAGGAACTCAGCGTTCAGGACCTCGCCCAGGCCCTGCAGAAACGCGCGCCAGCCTATGACAAGAATCGTGAGGAACATTACAATCTGGTCTCGGCGCTGCACAAGTCGGTGCGGGGCTCTGATCCCGATGCGGCTTTGTACTGGTTCGCGCGGATGATTGAAGGCGGCGAAGACCCGCTTTTCATCGCGCGGCGTCTCGTGGTGATGGCCAGCGAGGATATCAGTCTCGCAGACCCGACGGCGATGATGGTGGCGGGTGAAGCGGCGCGGGCGTTCGAGCGCCTCGGGGAGCCCGAAGGACTGATCCCGCTTGCCCATGCTGTCGTTCATCTGGCCACAGCGCCAAAATCCAATGCGTCATATGTCGGGCTGAAACGCGCCCGCGCCGCGGCTCGGGAGACTGGCTCGCTGATGCCGCCAAAGCATATTCTCAACGCGCCGACCAGAATGATGAAAGACCAGGGCTATGGCGATGGATATGAGTATGACCATGACGCCGAAAACAGCTTTTCCGGCCAGAATTATTTTCCGGATGGGATGGAACGGGTGGATTTCTACACGCCAAAAGGATTAGGCAGAGAAGGACCAATTGCAGAACGCCTGGCGAAATGGCGCGCAATCCGAAAGACGAGGGGAGAGACAGAATGATTTCATATTTCAAAATGACCGCCAAGGCATTGATGTTTGGCGGACTGATCGCGGCGGCCGCGGCGTGCCAGCAGACCGGCGAGGCGCAGCCAGCGGAAGCGCCAGAAGTGGTCTACGACACCATGGCGCCGGAAATCACCAAATGGATGCAGCAGCCGGCCATTCTGGTCTTTTCAAAGACCAATGGCTGGCGTCACAATGAGGGAATTGCCGGCGCCGACAAATTCTTCGTCGAGCTGTCCCGTGAGCGCGGATACGGCATTTTCACCACCGTCAACGCCGCCGTGTTCAATGCCGAAGACCTGGCGCGATTCAAGGTCATTGTTTTCAATAATACGACAGGTGACGCGCTGAGCCCCCAGCAGGAAGAGGCGTTCCAGACCTGGCTGGAAGCCGGAGGCTCGTGGATCGGCCTGCACGGATCGGGTGACAGTTCGCATGCTGACTGGGAATGGTATTCGCAAGTCGTTATTGGCCCGACCTTTGTCGGCCATCCGCTCACACCGCACTTCAACACGGTTCGGGTCGAAACCCTGAACGCCGACCATCCGATCATGGCGAATGCGCCGCACGTCTGGAGCCATGATGAAGAATGGTACTTCTTCGACAGCCGGCCCAGCGAATATGGTTTGCTTCCCCTGGCGGGAATCCATGAGCCAGACTTCAATCCAGAGGGCGCAGACATTGAGAATCTCGCCAACTGGGCAATGGGCGATACGCCTGCAGAACATCCTGTCATTTGGGTCGGCTGCCCGGGTGAGGGGCGCAGTTTCTATTCAGCGCTCGGGCATTCCGATCTCGCCTATGACGTAGAGGTTTACCGCCAGATTTTGAATGATGCGTTTGACTGGGTTCTGAAAGCGTCTGACCCGGACGGGGCAGGCTGCCCGGCGGCGAATTAGGCATGACCGAACGCGCGCCGCTGCAGATCTCCAATCGCGAGGCGCGGCGGCTCTGGCTGGACGCTCAGGGACTGGCGGCGACCCCGACAGGGGCGCTCGACCTTGACAGCATGATTCAGGCCCTCGGCTTCGTTCAGCTCGACACGATCCAAGTCGTGTCGCGTGCGCACCATCATATCCTCTGGAGCCGGAACCAGAACTATCGCGAGCGCATGTTGAACAAACACCTGGCGGAGCATCGCCTTGTTTTTGAACACTTTACGCATGATGCATCGGTTATTCCGATGGCGTTCTATCCGATGTGGCAAAGGCAATTTCGTCGTCTTGAGAAAAAGGTGCGCGGCTGGGAATGGCATCGCGGCATGCTGGACGCGCAGGGTCGCAACGCGATCAAGGATCGTATTCGCGAGGAAGGGCCGCTCTGCACCAAGGCCTTCGATACGAAAATCGAGGGTGAGAAGAAAATGTGGGCCCGGCCGCCACATAAGCTCGCGCTCGATTATATGTGGTATGCAGGCGAGCTCTCCACGTCGCACCGGGAAAATTTCACCAAGTTCTATGATCTCAGCGAACGTGTGATCCCGGACGATTTGCGCGCCCACGTCCCCTCTGATGAAGACCAGATCGACTGGCTGTGCCGCGGCGCGCTGGAACGTATGGCGTTTGGTAGCGAAGGCGACATTCAGCGTTTCTGGGCGGCGGTCAGCAACAGCGAAGCCAAGGCCTGGGCGGCCCGCTGCGCTGCTGATCTGGTGCCGGTGGAAATTACCTGCGCAGACAAATCCCGGGTGTGCGTTCTGGCGCCGCCCGACATTGAGGAACGATTGAACAGCGTCCAGGCGCCGACGTCGCGGCTGCGAATCCTCAATCCGTTTGATCCCGTCATTCGCGACCGCAATCGCCTGAAGCGTCTGTTCGGGTTCGACTACTCGGTCGAGATGTTTGTCCCCACTGCCAAGCGGCAATGGGGCTATTATGTCTATCCGCTGCTGGAGGGAGATCGGTTCGTCGGGCGGATTGAAGTCAAAGCAGATCGCAAGGCTGGACAGTTGACTGTTCTGCGGCTCTGGGTCGAACCGAAAGTCTCGTGGACGTCTGCGCGTGGTGAGAAGCTCGAGGCAGAACTGGCGCGTCTGGCGCGATTTGTCGGGGTCGAACGTGTGATCTGGGCCGATCAGGCAGCCGCGGACTTGCCTTGATCTCTCCCGCCATTAGGTCTGTCTGCAGATTGAAGGAGTTCGACGATGATCCGTTTCGGGATTGGAAGTTTGGCAGTGCTCGCCATGTCGGCTTGTGCGCCGCAATTACAGGGCGCAGGAAGCGTCATAACCGTTCAGCAAGCGCCAGAGGCGGGGGTCCGTACGTCCGGGGACGTCAATGCGTTCCACGCATCGATCGCGGTATATGACAGTCACCTCGACACGCCCGCGCTCTTCCATACCGAAGACTATGTGTTCACCGAGCGCGGCACCTGGGAAGAAGACGGCACGCATGTCGACCTGCCGCGGATGAATGAAGGCGGACTCGATGGGGGATTCTGGGTGATCTTCACCCGTCAGGGCCCCTTGGATGATGCTTCATATGCAGCAGCGCGAACGCACGGCCTGATGCGCCAGACCGCCATTCGCGAGTTTGCGGCGAAGTATCACAATGAAGTCGCTCTCGCCTTTACCGCTGATGACGCCGACCGGATCATCGGCGAAGGCAAGAAAGTCGTGTTCCAGAGCATGGAAAACTCCTATCCGCTGGGGCTTGATGTGTCCTTGCTGGAGCATTTCTACATTGGTGGCTTGCGCATGATTGCGCCGGTTCATTTTGCGCACAATCAGTTTGCCGACAGCGCCACGGCAATAGAGCCGCCGCATGATGGGCTCAGCCCGCTCGGGGAAGAGCTGGTGCGCGAAGCCAATCGCCTCGGGCTCGTCCTCGACGGCAGCCACGCAGCGGACACGACTGTCCGGGACATGATCGCTCTCTCGACGACTCCGATCATTCTCTCGCATACGGGCGCCAAGGCGATTTATGATCATCCACGCAACATCGATGATGCGCTGCTCCTCGAACTCGCCGAAGCGGGCGGGGTGATCCAGATGAATATTTTTGGCGGCTATCTGGAAGCGCTGGTCGATTCTCCCGAACGCACGGCGGCGCTGGACGTGTTCAACGCCACCTATGGCGCAGACCCAAGTGCACTGAATGAAGAGGCGCTCGCCGCCTGGTTTGCCGCGCGCCAGGAGCTCGACCGGGACTTCCCGCGTCCGCGCTCGACATATGAGAAATTCATGGAGCACACATTCCATGTGCTCGAATTAATTGGTCCGGACCATGTCGGGATTAGCGGTGACTGGGATGGCGGCGGCGGCGTCGATGGCATGAGCGATGTCTCAATGCTGCAGAAAATCACCCGCGATTTACTCGAGGCGGGCTACACACAAGAGGATGTCGAGAAAATCTGGGGCGGGAATATGATGCGTCTCGTCCGGGCGGCCGAAGCGGCGCGCACGTCGGATCTCGTTTCACCTGATGTTCTGAATTAGGCCACTGATGGACTGGCTGACAATCACGCCGCCCATCGTCGCGATTATTGTCGCGGTCTGGACGCGGAATGTGTTCTGGGCGCTCGGGCTGGCCATCTGGCTCAGCGAGACGATCATTGCCGGGTTCAACCCTTTCATGGGCGCCCTCGGCGGGATTGATCGCGCGGTCGGCGTTTTCGACAGTCCCTACAATACGCGGGTGCTTCTCTTCTGCCTGATCATCGGGGCGTTGATCGTCTACATGCACCGCTCTGGCGGGATCAGTGCGATGGTCGAGCGCTTGCAAAGTTCCGGCTTTGCTTCGACGCCCCGCCGCGCCAGCCTTGTCACCGCAATTTGCGGCGTGCTGATTTTTGTCGAGACCAATATCAGCCTGCTGACGACAGGCATTCTTGGGCGACCGCTGTTCGACAAGCTGAAACTGAGCCGCGAACGCCTCGCTTACATTATCGATTCGACCTGTGCGCCGGTGAGCGTGCTGATCCTGTTCAATGGTTGGGGGGCTTATCTTCTCGGCCTGTTGAACGAGAATGGGGTTGAAGGGGCAACCGGTGTTCTGATGGCGACGATCGGGCTCAATTTCTATGCCTGGATCACGCTGGTTCTGGTCTTCTTCACCGTCTTTTCGAACAAGACGTTCGGCCCAATGGCCGCAGTTGAAGCCTCCGGATCGAAGGCGGCTGTCGCGTCTGGCACCGGCATGTTCAATGAAGCGCCTGCGCCGGCCTCAAAAGCTATCTATATGGCCCTGCCGCTGTTGGTCATGATTGGCGGTACGATTGCCTTCATGTTGTGGACGGGCAATGGCGACATACGCGCCGGATCGGGCTCGCAGGCCATCCTCTGGTCTGTGATCCTCGGGACCGTCGTCGCGTTCTTCTGTCTGGCGCATTCGAAGCGTGCCGAGGGCGAACTTCTCGATATCGGATTCAACGGCATGGGCGATTTACTGCCCGCGGTGACCATGATCTTCATGGCGCTGGTTCTGGGCGCGAGCCTCAATGCCGTCGGGATGCGCGAATTCATCGCCAGTATGGCATCGAGTTTCCCGGCGCCGTGGACGATACCTGCGATCCTGTTCGTCGCGGCCGGTGTCACATCCTTCACCGCAGGTACAAGCTGGGGCACTTACGGAATTCTGGTGCCGGTCGCAGTTCCGCTCGCTTTCGGCGCAGGCGTCCCGCTCCCGCTGGCTGTAGCCGCAGTGATGGGCGGCGGGGTTTTCGGTGACCATTGCTCGCCAATCTCCGACACGACGATTATCGCCTCGCTCGCATCGGGGTGCGATCACATGGAGCATGTCCGCACGCAGCTGCCTTACGCCCTGTTTGGCGGCGTCGCGGCGACCGGACTTTATCTGCTTGCTGGTATTAGCGCGTAAGCGAATTCCTTATTTCGCTGATACCTGCGCAGGCAGGTATCCATGGCGTATCAGATCCAAAAAGCGCGCAGCGCCATGATCTCCTTAGACACCTGCCTACGCAGGTGTCGGCGGCCTGAATATGCTGTGGACTCGAGAAGCCTAGCCCAACACTTCGGTGAGAAAATCCTTGCATGCTGCAAAGCTGCGGCGGTCGGCGTCGGCATCATAGACCGTGCCGAAATCGGGATTGTTGGCCTGCGGATTGGTAAAGGCATGCATTGTGTCGCCATAGGCGTGCAGCTGCCAGTCCGCTTTCGCGCGGGTCATTTCTTTTGAGAAATCCATGACATCGTCGGGCGTCGCCATCGGGTCTTCCCATCCGTGCAAGGCCAGGACTTTGGGCGTGATCTGGTCGGCCGTATTTCCCGGCGCACCAAACAGGCCATGAAAGCTGACAACGCCTTTCAGCGCCATATTGGTCCGCGCCATGTCGAGCACGCTCAGCCCACCAAAGCAGAAGCCAATCGCCGCCGCATTGTCGGTTCCAGCTTCTTTCTTGGCGACGCTCAAAGCTTCGGCCAGACGCGATTGCAGCTCAACCCGATTGCTCGCAAGAGGGGTCATCAGTGCTTCGCATTCTTCATTGGTTTCGCCGCGCTTGCCTTTTCCGTACACATCGAGGGCAAACCCGGCATATCCCCATTCGGCCATCAATTTGGCTTTGTCTTGCTCGAAATCTGACTGACCACCCCAGGCGTGGGCGACGACGACAACGCCTTTTGCGGACCCTTCCGGTATCGCGAGAAAGCCTTCATAGGTCTGGCCGCCTTGTTCATAGTCAACGATCCGGGTGGTCACAGTCATATTCGCTCTCCTGGCTTATCGTGAATTCTGTAACCGGGTTTAGCGATGCGAGGACGCGTTTCAAGGCTTGCCAACGGAAAAGTCGCGGCGCAGACACGGAGCATGACTTGCGTACTCATCGATTGTGATCCTGGACTGGATGATGCCGTCGCCTTGCTCGCGGCATTCGGGGCGCCAGAAATCGAGGTTTTGGCGATCACCACAGTCGCTGGAAATGTCAAAGGGCCTCAGACGGCTGAGAATGCCCGGATCATTCGCGACGTCGCAGGTCTGAACACTAACGTCCCGGTCTGTGCCGGTGCACCTCGACCGCTCTTGCGGGACCCTGTCACCGCTGAGGATTTCCATGGCAGCACGGGCCTCGGCGATATTCCATTCCGCGAACCACAGCTCGCTTTGTCTGAGCTGCACGCGGTGAACAAGATCATCGAAATGTGTGCCGCCCACAAGGACGACCCGCTCACATTGATCATTACCGGGCCGATGACCAATGTCGCACTGGCGCTGACCATGGTGCCAGATATTGCAGACGGCATCCGGGAAGTTGTTCTGATGGGGGGCGCTGATGCAGAGGGCGGCAACATCACGCCATTCGCCGAGTTTAACGTGTTTGCAGATCCGCACGCTGCATCTGCGGTGTTCAATTCAGGTCTGCCTATTCGCTGTCTCAGCCTGGATGTGACCCACTTCGTTCGAGCCACAGCCGAGCGCCTCTCGAAACTGGCGACATTGCCATCGAAACAGGCTGAGGCCGCGGTGAAATTATTGGAGGCATCATGCAAGCTCGAATTCTCCGCAAATGGCGCGCGGGACGCGCCGCTCCACGATCCAAGCACTGTGATTGCCGTCAGCCGCCCGGACCTGTTCCACGGGCGCCGCGCTTTTGTCGAGGTGGTGACGGAAGAGGGCGAGCAATTTGGGCGAACCATTCCCCATTTCGACCCGCATGGGCCGGTTTTGTGGTACGAGACTGCCGATGCTGACGGTGTATTCGACGAGCTGGAGCGCCTGCTGGGAGGGTTTGAATGAGCGTCACGATAGGCGTTGTTGGATCAATCAATCTCGACCTCGTGGCGAGCGGCGCGCCCTTGCCGAAGGCCGGAGAGACAGTCACCGGCGCACAATTCGCCCAGCACCCGGGCGGCAAAGGCGCAAACCAGGCGCTGGCTGCGCGGCGGCTGGGCGCGGACGTTCATATGGTTGGCTGTGTCGGCGATGATGCGCTGGCCGAGACTGCCATGGCATTGCTGCGGCGCGACGGCGTGGATGTCTCGAATGTAATGAGCGAACTCGGTACCTCGACCGGTGTGGCCCTGATCGCTGTATCGCCTGAGGGCGAAAACCAGATCACCGTGGCCAGCGGCGCAAATGCGCGCGTGGGGCCGAGCGACGTTGCGGGCTTGCCGACATGCGACGTCATTCTCAGCCAGCTCGAAGTTCCAGTGATTGCGGTGGAAGCTGCAACGCGCCGTGCGGCGGAGACGGGCGCCCTGATGGCCATCAATCTTGCACCAGCTATTGGCGTGTCGCCGCAGCTTCTGAAGGATGCCGACCTGCTCATCGTCAACGAGATCGAGGCGGCATTCTATGGCGACGCCTTGCACGAACGCGGCGGGCTGGTCGCGCTGACGCTGGGCAGCGACGGGGCCGCCTTGTTCAAGATGGGCCAGGAGATTGCCCGGGTCCCAGCCTTTGACGTCAGCGTCGTCGATACGACAGGCGCGGGCGATACGTTTTGTGGGGCGCTCGCCGTCGCGCTGGCGGAAGGTCAGGCACCGGAACAGGCTTTGCGTTTTGCGTCTGCAGCTGCAGCCCTTGCGGTGACGCGGCCAGGCGCGCAGCCTAGTTTGCCGCGGCGCGAGCAGGTCGAAGCGCTCCTGGCGGAGGCTTGATTGGGAGATTTACCGCTCACCCGGATTGCGATGCCACAAGAGCGGGAGAGCGCGATTCGCGACGCCGTGCGGCAGGCGACAGACATTGGATTTGAAGAATCTCCTAGTCGGTTGGCACGATTGGAGGATGCTGAGGCGTTTTACCAGTTTCTGGCTGATCCGGAAATTCACGCGCCGATCTACAACTTGCCACGCCCCCTCACAGTTCAGTCTGTACGGGATATGATCGCGCGCGATCTCAAAGCACAGGCCGAGGGCGAGGGCATGTTATTCCTGCGCTTCGATGAAGCCGGCGACGTGATCGGCTATTCCGAGTTCACGATCTGGCCGGAATGGGGCGCGGGCGATCTGGGCGGGGCGCTGCGCCGGGATCAGCAGGGACGCCGTTCCGGCGTCGAAGGCGCTAAGCGCACATTTGGCTGGATGTTTGATGGGCTGGGTCTGGAGCTTATCGTCGCCACGGGCGCGCTGGACAATATCAGAACTGCCCGCTTGCTGGACCGGCTGGGCTTTGTCCGCAAAGGCGAAATCACGAGCAAGCGTGACGACGGATCGACGCGCCAATCACTGGTCTGGGAAGTGACGCGCGCGGAATGGAATCGCGCGCATCCACGTGAGGACTAGGCTTTCACCAATCCGATCTCACGCAGGCGTTCCATCAGATAGTCTTGCGCCGTGATTGGAGGTTCAGCCTTGCCGCCTTCTTCCAGACATTGCGGCAGCGCTTCGATCAGAACATCCTGATTGAAGTGCAGGAAGAACGGCGTTGAGTAGCGCGGAAATCTGGACCGCTCTGGCGAGGGGTTCAGCACGCGGTGGGTCGTTGAAGGCAGCACGCCGCCCGTCAGGCGTTGCAGCATGTCACCGCAATTGATGACCAGCGACCCTGCAGGCGGATTGACGTCCAGCCATTCGCCGGAGCGGTGCAAGGCCTGAAGCCCCGCCTCTTCAGCGCCGAGGAGCAGGGTGATCACATTGATATCTTCATGCGCGCCCGCGCGAACCGTGCCTTGTGGGGGTGGATTCTTCTGAGGCGGATAGTGCAGCAAGCGCAGAATCGAATTGCCGCTTTCGACCTTGTCGTCGAACCATGTCTCGGGAAGTCCCAAATGGAGCGCCACCGCGCGAAGCAATTGCGCGCCAAACTCATCCATTGCCGTGTAGAAATCACGCGTGGCGTCATCGAATTCAGCCACTTCGGAAACAGCGGGCGTGTCTTTCATCGTCGCGCGATAGGGGCTGTCTGCAGGTAGCGCGCGGCCCGTGTGCCAGAACTCTTTCAGGTCGGCCGCAGCGTGACCCTTGGCGTTCTCCGTCCCGAATGGCGTGTAGCCGCGTTGGCGCCCGCCCTCAGCATCGTGATACTGCTCCTTCACGTCTTCGGGCAATTCGAAGAAAGCCTTGGACGCCGCCACGGCGCGATCGATGACACTTTGCGAAATCGGGTGGTCGCTGATCACCGCAAAACCGGTTTCGCGGAAAGACCGCCCGAGCGCGTCTGCGAAGGCTTCCTTTTGATCCGGCCATTGCTTGAACGAGATGGGGGTAAAATATTCAGTCATGCCCTCTCATACGCCTCGCAAAAAAATAGGGGAAGTGCGGAACTTCCCCTATTGGTGCAATTGATGGGCTCGAAAGCCTTAATCAGTAGGCCGGGATAGGTTCCGGCATCCGCCAGCGGCCATCCTCGGTTTGGCAGACTTCGACCGGTTCGCGAATAACCGTCCCGTCAGGAAGCCTGGTTTCCCGTCGTACCGTCGTGCACTCACGCTCCGATGGCTCCGCTTCGGGCGCGCCATACAGATCTTCGTCCTGGTCATCCGGGTAGGATGGATAAGCAGGTCCGGGTGCAGCCACTGGCTGCGGGTAAGCCGGGCCTGCGGATTGCTGTTGGCGAGGATTTTCCCAAGCCGGGCCGGTCGGTGAACGCGTCGGGGCGTGAACGCCTTGCAGGCCTGATCCATAATTCTGGCTCGAATAGACACGGCCCGTATCATAGTGACCGGTCGAATAAGTGCGGACACAATCAGTTGAGCCGCCCGCCAGTTCGCTGCCAATTGCAGCGCCTGCGAGTGCCCCAATCAGGCCGCCGGCAATCTCGGCGCCATCATCGCCCCGGTCGTGATAGTAGCCGCGTCGATGGCCGCGATACCCGCGATACCCTCGGTGACCTCTATAGCCGCGATAGCGATGGTAGCCATTATCAGGCTCAAGCTCGCCGCCGATGGCCACACCAATCAGGCCGCCAGCGACAGCACCGACGAGGCCTCCGGCCAGACGATCGCTGTCTTTCTGCTTTTCACAGGCGACGCTTGCCACAGTCGGTTGCGGGCCATGGTAGCCGCCATAGCCGCCGTAATAATTTTGATCAGCCATCGCCGCGGGTGCCAGACAAAAGGCAGCAGCGGCGGTGATAAGACTGGCTCGGATCATGGAAGATCTCCTGTTTCGCGAGACGCACCCGCCCATATTGCACCCAGACTGCCCGAACCTGTCTGAACGGAACCTGAAGGAATGAGGCGCTGTGTGCACTGGACGTTGCGGCCTGCGAAGCCCATGTTAGCGCTATGGGAGTGTTGAAAGACGCCAGAAAAACAGCGGGTCGGGCCCGATATACGGCTGCACAGGGGCTGCGTGCAGCCTGGTATGGCGGTCAATATGCGCTGGCGCGCCGCCGGTCCGCAGGCTTCAATCGCCCGGGAGAGCCGGTTTTCAGGCCTGAGAATGCTCCCGACAAGATGGCGCTGCGTGCGGCCTATTTTGACCTGTTTCGACAAGATCGCACCAATATAGAGGCCGGCCTCTATCCCGATCCGGTCGGGCGCGACATGCGCTTGCGAGATCTGCCGAAATCGATACGCCGGGCGCAGGCCTTTCTAAAAGACGTATCAGAGGTCGACCGTCGCCGTCTGGACCGGAACGGAACCGAAGTGCGCGCGCATGAAGCAGCGGATCCAAAACGATTTCCGACTTATTACCGGCAGAATTTCCATTACCAGACGGATGGCTGGCTGAGCGAGGACAGCGCCGAGATCTATGATCACCAGGTCGAGGCATTGTTTACAGGATCAGCCGATGCCATGCGCCGCATGGCGCTCGCCGAGCTTGTCCGGGAGGTCAGGCAAGGAGACCAACGTGAGACGCGCGTCCTGGACCTCGCTTGCGGGACCGGGCGATTCATGGCGCAGACACTGCGTGCAATGCCGCGTCTGCAGCTAACAGGCCTCGATTTGTCCCCGCCCTATGCAGCGGCGGCGCGAAACGCGATTCGGCGCTGGCCACAGGCCGAAATAGTTGAGGGACTGGCCGAAGCGCTACCATTCGAGGATGAGAGCTTCGATCATCTGATCTCGATTTACCTGTTTCACGAATTACCGCCGCGGATCCGCCCAAAAGTGATCGCCGAGGCCGCGCGCGTGCTGAAACCCGGCGGCGCGTTCATTATCGCGGATAGCCTGCAATTCGGCGACGATGCCGGGCTGGATGGGTTTCTGGAATATTTCCCGGAAGGGTTTCACGAGCCCTATTATAAAGGCTACCTCAAATGGGCCTTTGATCCGCATATGGAGAAAGCTGGATTTACCTCTGAGCGATTGAATTTAGCCTTCCTGACCAAAATCAGGGTGTGGCGCAAACTAGGATAGGGACTGATGTCTGATCGAAAACTGATGCTGATCACCGGCGCTTCTGCCGGGATTGGTGAGGAATTTGCCAAACAATATGCTGAGCTTGGCTGGGATCTGGCGCTGACGGCGCGCCGGGCAGACCGCCTCGAAAAGCTGGCGCGGGATCTCGAAGAAAAATACCAGATTGCCACGATCGTGATTTCGCAGGACCTGGCCCGGGCCAATAGTGTTGATACGATCCTGAAGGAGATCAAGGAAGCCGGTCGCCACGTTGACGGGGTCGTCAATAATGCGGGGTACGGTCTGCCGGGAACCTTCTTCAACACCAAATGGAAAGACCAGGCGGCGTTTCTTCGGGTTCTCTATACCGCACCCATCGAGCTAACCCACAAAGTGCTTGGCGGCATGGCAGAGCGCGGGTTCGGACGGATCATCAATGTCGCGTCGCTGGCGGGCTATACGCCTGGATCGAACGGCCACACGCTCTACGCCAGCGTCAAATCCGGGATGATCAAGTTCTCTGAAAGCATTCATGCTGAGGCCGAGGCTGCGGGATATGAGAATGTCCATTGCACGGCGCTCTGCCCGGGATTTACCTGGTCGGAATTCCACGATGTGAACGGCACGCGCGAAAAAACCAATGAAATGCCGGACTGGATGTGGATGGAAGCTGCCCCTGTCGTGGAAGCGGGGATTCGCGCCTGTGATCGCGGCCAGCCCGTCGTCGTGCCCGGTGCGGTCAACAAGGGGCTGGCGACCTTGAGCAAGGTCTTACCCGAGCCATTGGGGCGGGCTCTGGTCGGCGCACAATCCAAACGCTTCCGCAATGCGGAGTAGACGCTCTCTTGCGAGCCCGCGAGAAGCGTCCTAGGTGACAAAAAACAAATACGGAGTCTGAGCTTTGAGAGACCTTTTCTGGGCCCTGCACAGCTATTTCATTTCGCCCGTCCTCACGATCTTTTTCTTTGCCTTGCTCGCCTATGTGATTCTGGGCTGGTTGATGATTGGCGGGGTCGTCGATAATCGCAACCCGACGGTTCGGTCGATCTACGGGTTTCTGTTCTCCGTGATTGAACCGATCGCGAAACCCATTCGCCGTTTCATTCCGCCTGTCGGCGGACTTGATCTGTCGATCCTGGTGGTGGCGCTCGCTATCCCGTTTCTGCGCGACTGGCTGATCCCGCGCGTAATTCTGGCGATGCCGGCCTAGTTTTTAGCTGCAGTGCTGGTGACGAATCTCATGTCTCGCACTAAAGGCGGGGCATCGCAGCGGCTTTGCGCGTGAATCGCCAGAGCCAGGCATGGGAGAGATGGGTCATGGCAGCTGAAATCATTTCCGGAAAAGAGGTCGCTGCCGATGTGCGCGCCAGCATCGCTGCGGCGGTGGAAGCGCTGCCCGGCCAACCGACACTGGCTGTCGTCTTGGTGGGCGAAGATCCTGCGAGCCAGGTCTATGTCCGTAACAAGGTGCGCCAGACCGAAGCTTGCGGCATGCGTTCGGTTCATCATCACCTGCCAAAGGACGCAACGCAGTTCGAGGTTGAAAATCTCATCTCGGATCTCAACGGCAATGACGAAGTCGATGGTATCCTGCTCCAGTTGCCGCTTCCCAAAGGGCTAGACGAAGCCTCCGCGATCGAGAAAATTCATCCCGACAAGGATGTTGATGGGCTGACCGAAACCAGTGCCGGGCGACTCAGCCTTGGCAAGCCGGGCATGCGCCCGTGTACACCTACCGGATGTGTGATCCTGGCCAAGCGCGCCCTGGGCGAGGACCTGTCGGGCAAGCATGTCGTCGTGATCGGTCGTTCCATTCTGGTCGGCAAGCCCGCTGCGCTGCTCTTCCTCGCCGAGAACTGCACGATTTCCATCGCACATTCGCGCACATCCGACCTTCCGGTATTGTGCCGCGAAGCCGATATTGTCGTGCCAGCGGTCGGGCGTCCGGAGATGGTCAAAGGCGAGTGGCTGAAACCCGGCGCTTGCGTCATCGATGTCGGCATCAACCGGGTGCCCGCGCCTGAGAAGGGCGAAGGCAAGACGAAACTGGTCGGGGATGCAGACTTTGAAAGCTGCGCAGCGGTGGCCGGATCGATCACACCTGTGCCGGGGGGCGTCGGTCCGATGACCATCGCCTGCCTGCTGCGCAATACGGTACTCGCCGCCTGCGCGCGGCGCGGCTGGGATGTGCCGGAAGGATTGTGAGCCAGCCCTTCCTGACCCCGGAACATCCTGACTTCCATCGGCTCTGGGAGGCGCAAACCGGGTTATGCGCGCTTTGCGGGAAGACCATGCTGCGTAATCGCTTTGAAGCCCCGCATGCGCGCGTCTGGGCCAAACAGCGCGCGACATTCGATCATGTGATTCCACGCTCAAAAGGCGGTCCAGATACGCTCGATAATCTGCAGCTCGCGCACGCGCGCTGCAACAAGGTCAAGGGAAATACGCGCTAGCTATTTGGAGATATCTTCCGGGATCGCCTGATCCATGCTTCGCGCTGGCTCGCAGCACGGGCCACCGACTTGCTTGGCAGGAACGCCTGCCACCGTGCATTGCGCCGGGACATCCTTGAGGACCACAGAACCCGCCGCGATCTTCGCTTCGTCGCCAACGCGAATATTGCCGAGCACTTTGGCGCCGACTGAGAGCAGGACACCATTGCCGATCTTGGGATGCCGATCTCCGACTTCCTTTCCCGTACCGCCAAGCGTTACGCCATGCAGCAAGGAGCAACCGTCGCCGACGACCGCTGTTTCGCCAATCGTGATATCGGTCGCGTGATCAAGCATAACCCCTTTGCCAATCGTTGCCGCGGGATGGATATCGACCGCGAACAACTCGCTGGCACGCGACTGGAACTGGAAGGCCAGTGTCTCGCGGCCTTGTTTCCAGAGATGGTTCGCCACGCGGTGCGTCTGAAGCGCTAGGAAGCCTTTGAAGAACAGGAAGGGCTGCAACATGGAGCGGCAGGCCGGATCACGATCGAGCGTCGCCTGCATGTCCGCTTCGGCGGCTTCGACCAGCGCGGAATTGGCGTCATAGGCATTGGCAAAGATCTGGCGTACCTGCTGCGCGCCCATTTCGGGGCCCGCAAGCTTTTCAGCGATGTGAAAGGCGAGGGCCTGGCAAATGGTCTCGTGGCTCAGAATGGCAGCGTCAATATAGCTTGCCATAGTCGGCTCATCAGCCGCTGCAGCGCGGGCTTCAAACCGCAACCTGGTCCATACCGGAGGCGGCGCGCCAATGTCGGGATTGTGTTCCACGGGTGCAGTCCTCCACGTCACTGTCAGTCTAAATGGAGTCTGATCGCGAAGAGATCAAGTCACGCGCGCGTGAGGCGAGTGCGCGATGATAGAACTCAGGTCTGTTTTTGGTGCAGGAAACGAATGGCGAATTCGCCGCTGACGGCCCGGACAACTTCGCCGCGGAGCGTGCCGACGCGGACCTGTTCGCCGACGACCGGAACGGGCCCGTCAAACTCAAACGCGGCGCCGGTCAGTGAAATATCGATCACGCGGCATTGCAGTTTGGTGCCATTGGCGCGGGTGACCAGCGCAGGACCTCCGCCTGCTTTGCGCGGCGCAGAACGCTCGTCGGACAGGTTGTATTTCTTGTGGTTGAGCAACCAGATCAGGCGGTCGGACAGCTTGTCCTTCTTGTGGTCGGAGGCTTTGAACGTGACCGCAAATCCGTCTTCCGTGTGGCGCACGACCTCTCCGGAAACGCGGCCAAGGTCGTCAAAATAGCAGACGACTGCGGCCCCGACTTCCGGGATTGCACGGGCCTGAACAATCGCGCCGCCGCAGGAAACATTGGCTGTCAGAAAGGTGTGATCGGCCCCGTCATGCAGGAAACGGCCATTCAGGCTGAGCTCAACACGCTTATGACGACGACGGTCAGGTTTTGTCCTGAGCGACGACGCTGGGCTTTGAGGTTTTAGCAGTGCTGCACTCATGATGTCTCCCGAGATGTATACCGCGCACCGCCCGTTGCCGTATGCATTGACAATATGAGGTTCGGGTTCACAAATGGTTGAGATTGTCGGTAAATCTAGCAAGACTCACGCGACATTGAATAGCATCGGGGCAGCATAAATGAGCCAGAAAAAAGGCTTTGATTACATAGTGGTAGGAGCCGGAAGCGCGGGTTGCGTAATGGCTAATCGGTTGAGTGAAGATCCAGATGTTTCAGTCTGCCTGATCGAAGCGGGCAAAAAAGACAATTCGCTGCTCATTCGCATGCCAGCTGGTGTCGGTGGCCTGATCAAGGACGAGAACCCGCAAAATTGGGGATTCTGGACGACGCCTCAGGCGCATATGGAGAACCGCAAGCTCTGGTGGCCGCGTGGACGGGGCTGGGGTGGATCCTCGTCGATCAATGGCATGATCTACATTCGCGGACATGCGCGCGATTATGACCAATGGCGCCAGACCGGACTCACCGGCTGGGGCTTCTCGGATGTCCTGCCATATTTCCGCAAATCGGAAGGATATGAGGGCGGGGCGGATGCCTTCCATGGCGGCGAAGGGCCGCTGCGCGTCAGCGAAAGCCCACTGCAGGATTCCGTCTACGACATGTTCGTCAACGCTGGCCAGGAAGCTGGTTATCCGATCACCCGGGATTTCAATGGCATCCAGCAGGAAGGGTTTGGCCCGTATCAGCGCACCATTCACGAAGGTGAACGCTGGAGTGCGTCCTTCGCGTATCTCCGCCCTATTGTGAAAGAGCGAGACAACCTCACCGTCATGTCGACAGCTTTGGTCTCACGCGTGGTGTTTCGCGGCGGCCAGACGCATGGCGTCGAGATTGTCGCCAAGAAAGGCGCGGAGCCGGAAACCATCATCGCTGATCGCGAAGTCATCATCTGCGCCG
This sequence comes from Henriciella sp., assembly GCA_041984335.1. GTDB lineage: Bacteria > Pseudomonadota > Alphaproteobacteria > Caulobacterales > Hyphomonadaceae > Henriciella. The sequence goes on from JBHIYI010000001.1 coordinate 810,867, forward strand.
GCGCGGTGCAGTCGCCGCAAATCCTGCAATTGTCAGGGATCGGCCCGGCTGACGAGATCCGCAAACATGGCGTGACCTGCGTCGCAGATTCCCCGAATGTCGGCGCGAATTTGCAGGACCATCTCGATGTCACCGTGATCCATGAGATGACCCAAAAGGCCTCGGCCTATTCCAAGCAGGCGGGCTTCAAGAAGCTGGCGGTCGGAATCAAATACCTGATGTCGAAGTCCGGTCCCGGCGCTGATAATTTCCTGCAAGCTGGTGCGTTCCTGAAAACGCGAGACGGCCTCGACCGCCCGGATATTCAGCTGCACCTGGTCAATGCGATGATGCGCGATCACGGCAATTACGATTACAAGAAGGATGGCTTTACGATCCATTCCTGCCAGTTAAGGCCTGATAGCCGCGGCACGGTGATGATCCAATCGAGTGACCCATTCGATCACCCGGCCATCGATCCGAATTATCTCGCCGCAGAGACGGACCGGATCACGATGCGCGAGTCCGTGAAGATGATGCGGGAGATTGCGGGCCAGAACGCGCTTGCACCCATCCGCGGCGCTGAGGCCCTGCCGGGCGAAAACGTCCAGACAGATGATGAGATCGACGCATTCATTCGTGCCTATGGCGAGACGATCTACCATCCGGTGGGCACGGTCGCGATGGGTATCCAAGATGACGCGCCGCTGGATGGCGACCTGAACGTTCGCGGTGTGGACGGCCTGCGCGTTGTCGATGCGTCTGTCATGCCGACCCTTATTGGGGGCAACACCAACGCGCCGACGATCATGATCGCGGAGAAAATCTCCGATACGATTCGCGGGATTGCGCCGCTGCCTCAGGAAACTCCGGAAATCGCAGCCTAGTCTGCGCGTTTCCACACGGTGCGGGCATGTTCGTCCGCGTCCGCGCCGAGCCCCATCCAGGCGAGCTGACCGGTATCGGCATTGACGATCACGAACTTGCCGCGCTCGGCGAGGACGGTGGCAAGCTGTGAGCGTAAAGCATACGCAGTGATTTCGGCATTGAGAATGAATGTGCCGGCCATCAGTTCGGAGAAGCGTCCGGCCTGGTTGAGGACCGATATGACCGCGCGCCGTCCGTCGCCATCGGTTCGGACCGTTACCACGAAATTCGAAGGCGCGGGCTTTTCGTCCTTCGAAGGTGGCGGACTATTCGGAAACTCGGAAGCAAGATCCATATAGGCCCCGGCCGTCACGAATGCGCCGCCATCGCCGCGCGCAACACTGGATCCTGCGGTTACCCGGCCTTCTTCGATAAAGCCGCGCATTTGCCCCAGCGTGTAGGGGCCATAGACCACGTCCGCGACTTTGATCCGCCACACGGGCGGGTCAATCTGCGAGAGATCGAGCGCATCATTTGAGGCCATGTCGCCACGTCATCCTTGATTCGGATTTGTCAGACCATAGCCTAGCGCGAAATCCAACTGTCCGGGAGGTCCCAATGATTGAAAGCGAATTTGTGAACACCAAGGTCGAAGGCAATGTCCTGATCATCGAGATCAACCGACCGGAAAAGATGAACGCCGTGCACCCGCCAGCCAGCCGCGATATGGGCCAGGTCCTGGACAAGTTCGCAGAGGACAAGGACCTCTGGGTCGCGATCATCACAGGCGCCGGTGACCGGGCCTTCTGCGCAGGCAATGATCTGCGCTATCAGGCTGAGGGCGGGGACATGTTCTCGGTGCCGAGCGGATTCGGCGGAATGACCAATCGCTACGACTTGTTCAAACCGGTCATCGCGGCCGTGAACGGGGTTGCCATGGGCGGCGGATTCGAGATCGCGCTGGCCTGCGACCTGATTATCGCTTCCGACAATGCCCGGTTTGCCTTGCCGGAACCGAAAGTCGGTCTCGCGGCGCTGGCAGGCGGTCTGCATCGCTTGCCGCGCCAGATTGGATTGAAAAACGCCATGGGCATGATGCTCACAGGCCGCCACGTCATGGCAGAGGAAGGCAAGCAGCTGGGCTTTGTGAACGAAGTCGTGCCGCAGGCAGACCTGATGGAGACAGCGATGAAATGGGCGGGCATGATTGCTGAATGCTCACCCGCCTCAGTGCGCACGACCAAGGAAGTGGCGATGAAGGGCCTCGATACGGCAAGCCTTCAGGAAGCGTTCTCGATGAAGTATGATGCGATTGCGCGCATGGTCAAAGGGCCTGATTTTATTGAAGGTCCGCTGGCATTCGCTCAGAAGCGCAAACCGAACTGGTCCGGCGAATAGGTAAAATCGGTTTGTCGTTGTCCCGTCATCCCGGTATGGTTCAGGAAACGAGCTAAAAAGGGGTGACGTAAGATGTGGGTATTGACCAAAGCGCTTTCGATGGCGTCGACGAAGATCATATTGACCTTCATCGTCGCCATTTTCCTGATAATCCTGTCCATTCTGTTCTATCCAACCGCCTATCTGGCAATGGATGATTTTGCGAACTGGCTCGCCAATCTCGATATGATCAGAAACCCCAGCGACAACAAGCAGAGCACCGCGGTTGTTCGGGTCCTGGTCAGCGAAACGACAATTTTTGGCGTCGTGACAACTCTGGTGGCCAGAATGCTGGTCGAGATCGGGTTTGTTACCACTTCCGGTCTCTGGCGCATGGTCAATCCGCCTGAGCCGGAACCGACGCTCCAGAATAAAGAAGACGGCAAATACTATAACTAATGTGCTGAATTCAGCAGCCGATGGTTTGCAGGTTGGGCGCATGCCGTTATGGCAGGGCGAGAACTGAATAGGAGAGTGGTATGGGCCGCGAAGAAGTGTTGCGTCTCGAGGCGTATCTGAAGGAAAAATTGAATCCAGGCCTGCGTCTGATTGCGCGAAAAGAGACCGATGATTCCGTCGAAGTCTATCTCGGCGCGGAGTTCCTGGCGGTGGTCTATAAAGACGTCGACGATGGCGAAACCAGCTACGCGCTGAACATGACGATCCTGTCTGAGGATATCGGCGCCGATTAAGTGATTATCGCTGTATGAGCGCATGCAGAAAGCCCGGAGCATGGTCTCCGGGCTTTTCTTTTGTCCTGTCATGACGAGACCTTGGAACAACGTCTGATGCGGACTGCTTGACGGCGACCCGCCAGCTGGGCTCTATATCGATAAACAGAAAATCGAGAGTCCTATGAATCGTTCTTTTCCCAAGCGTCTGAGCTGTGTTGTTCTCCCTCTGGCCATGTTGACCTTGACCAGCTGTTCGCCGTCGTCCGGTGATCTGGCTGACACCGCAGACGCAGATGCAGTGCAAACCGCTGCCGTCAGGGCGCCGGTCATCGAACCCTGGGGATATCCCATGGATGCCTTCGATCAGGCGGTTCGACCTGGCGATGATTTCTACCAATACGCAAATGGCGGTTGGCTCGCCGCGACCGAGATTCCGTCGGATCGATCGGGAACTGGATTCGCCGTGACTATGTCAGAGCGCAATGAGGCGCGCATTGCCGAGATTATTGCCGACCTGTCCAGCGCCAATGTGGAGCCGGGGTCCAACAGCCAGAAAATCCGTGACCTCTATAATGACTTCATGGATGTGGACGCCATAAACGCCAGAGGGATCACGCCAATTCTGGCAGACGCAGAGCGGATCCGGGCCGCGGAAACCCATGATGAGATTATCGCCTTGATGGCCGACCCGGCCCTGGGGCTGAGCGGTCCGGTCGCGCTATATGTGACGATCGATTCCAAGCAACCGGACTCTTACGTGATGGGGGCGACGCATTCTGGTCTGGGCATGCCGGATCGTTCTTACTATCTGCGTGACTCAGAGCGTCTCGCGGATGCGCGGGAGGCGTACAAGACGCATCTGGTTCGTATGCTGGGCCTGCTGGAGGAAGATCATCCGGAGCCCCGGGCCGAGGCGGTGTTTGAGCTGGAAACGGCGATTGCGGAGCTGCACTGGACGCGCGCCGACCGGCGCAACGCTGACCGGACGTACAATCGCATGACCGTGGATGAACTCAGCGCCTTCGCGCCGGGCGTCTCCTGGACGACGGCCCTGAATGGCCTCGGCTTGCCGAGCGAAGGCGATATTGTCGTGCGCGAGAAGGACGCGTTCCCGGCGCTGGCGGCGTTGTTCGCCGACACGCCCGTTGCCGTCTGGCAGGATTATTTGCTGGTTCGCTTGGTCTCGGGCAATGCTGAGTCGCTGTCAGACGATATCTATATGGCGAATTTTGAGTTTTACGGTCGCGCGCTGAGTGGTCAGGAAGAACCTCGCGCCCGCGAAAAGCGTGGCATCAGTCTGGTGAATGGCCGCCTCGATCAGGCCGTCGGACAGGAATATATCGACCGCTACTTCCCCGAAGAGTCGAAAGTCCAGATGACGGAGATGTTCGAAAACATCCGCACGGCTTTGTCTATGCGGATCGACGGCCTGAGCTGGATGACCGACACCACCAAGGCGCAGGCCCAGGAAAAACTCGCCGCGATGACGGCCAAGATTGCGTATCCCGAAATCTGGACCGACTATTCGGATCTGGACATCGTGCCGGGCGATCTGATGGGCAATATTCGGCGGCACCGCGTCTGGACGAGTGAGCGCCAGGCCGCGCGCCTTGGAACCAAAGTCGACAAACGCGAATGGTTCACCGCGCCGCAGACCGTGAATGCATTCTACAGCCCGAACCGGAACGAGGCCTTCATTCCGGCGGGTTACATCCAATCCCCGCTGTTTGATCCGAATGCTGACCCGGCAATCAACTATGGCGCGATTGGTTCAATCGTCGGCCATGAGATCGGACACGGCTTTGACGATCAGGGTTCGAAATTCGATGCGAACGGCTTCCTGCAAAGCTGGTGGACGGAAGAGGACCGGGCGGCATTCGATGCGCTCGGCGATCAGCTGGCGGCGCAGTTCAGCGCGTATGAACCGCTGCCGGGGCTGAACGTGAACGGTCGCCAGACCCTGGGCGAGAATATCGGTGATCTGGCCGGCATCATTGTCACCTATCATGCCTATAAGCTCTCGCTGGACGGAGAGCCCTCTCCGGTCCTGGACGGCTTTACCGGCGAGCAGCGCGTCTTCCTCGGTCGGGCCCAGGCGCGCCGTTACAAGCGGACCGAAGAATCCATGCGCCAACGTTTGCTATCGGCGCCGCACAGTCCGATGAAGCTGCGCGTCAATGGCATGATCCGAAACATCGACGAATGGTATGAAGCCTTCGATGTGCAGGAAGGCGACGACATGTATATCCCGCCTGAAGAACGGGTACGTATCTGGTAGCCCGGGTCGGTGTGCTTTCAAACCGTCTGGAAATTTCCAACAATTCTCCGCGCGTTGACCTGTGTCGGCATCTATATTGCAGTGGGAGCCGGGAAGAGTTGATCCGTCCTGACCGTATTGAGTGGAAGTCAAATGACCGCAGCGCCGAAATTGATGATTGATCATGCGCGCCCCGACATTGTCGTGATCGGTGCGATGCGCGCGGGTACGACAACGCTCTACAACCTGTTGGATCAAGTCGAAAATATCGCCGTTCCCTCGATCAAAGAGACAAACTTTTTTTTCGGTGACCAGTCAAACGATCAAAGTGGCTGGGATTGGTATGCAAAGCTCTTCGATCCGAATGCTGACATTCGGTGCGATATTTCGCCAAACTATGCCAAGCGCAGTTTGGATCCCCACGTCGCAAGTCGGATCGCTGCCGCCAATCCAAATGCGAAAATAGCATTCATTGCGCGCGATCCGGTTCAGCGCGCGATTTCTCAATATGCTCATTCATTCCACTCCGGACAGAATTTACCGCTTCCTTCGGAACTATCGGACACGCCTGAAGGGCAGCACATCATTTCGACAAGCAAGTATGCGTATTGCCTGGAGCCTTTCCGCGAACAGTTTGGAGACCAGCTCGAAATTCTCGATTTTGCTGACTTGGTGAATGAGCCCGATGAGTTCCTGCAAAGTCTTGTCGATCAATCCGAGGTTGATCTCGAGATGAACGACGTTGCCGCCAGCGTGCAAAACTCTTCCGAAGACCTCGCCCGCGAGCCGAAATGGTGGGGAAAACTTCGAGAGAGCCAGTTTGGGGATACTTTACGCCGGCATGTTCCGCGCGAGCACGCGCTTCGGATAAAAGACCTGGTCACCAAAGCCTGGCCGAAAAGACAGGCCAGAGCCGTTCCGGAATTCTCAGAAGACGACAAGCAACGCCTGATCGACGCACTCGCGGAGGACGTCGCAGAGTTTCGCAAGACCTACGGCAAACCGTTTTCGGATTGGTGCCTCTAGCGCTCGCCCCGCATCGCCAACCGGTACCGATCAGCAACGCTGCTCATAGCACATCAAGCATTTCCGCGACCAATGGATGGCGCACCACGTCTTGTCCTTCGAGACGAATGACCGACGCGCCGCTCAATTTGTCGAGTCGGTCTGCGGCTTTGCCGAGGCCTGACAATTCCGGCAGCAGGTCACTCTGGGCCGGGTCGCCGGTCACCACCATGGTCGAGTGCCAGCCGAGGCGCGTAAGCAGCATCTTGATCTGTGTGTAGGTGCAGTTCTGCGCCTCATCGATGACGACGAATGCATTGTTCAATGTACGCCCGCGCATGAAGCCAATCGGGGCGATCTCGATCAAGCCCTCAGCCATCATGTGCTTCAGCTGCTGCGGGCTGAGGCGATCGGACAGGGCATCGTAAAGCGGGCGCAGGTACGGCGCGAGCTTGTCTTCCATGGCGCCCGGCAGGAAGCCGATCTGTTCGCCCGCTTCAACAGCTGGACGCGACAGGATAATGCGGGCGACCTTGCCTTTCTGAAGCGCCTCGACAGCCTTGCAGATGGCGAGATAGGTTTTGCCAGTGCCTGCTGGTCCGAGGGCGCAGACCAGGGATTTGTCTTCCAGGGCGTCAAGCAAGCGGGCCTGATTCTCAGATCGCGGTTTGACCGTTTTCTGATAGCGCTGATTGCGAGTCCCATGCGCCGGCTCGGCACGTTTAGGTCTGTCCGCATCATCGGGATGCCAATTCTCCCCACCGCCTGGAATGGCGTAGAGCTGTGTTTCACGGGCAGCGCCTTTTTCAAAAAAGTTCGAAGCGTCGAATGCGGCTTGTGCTTTCTGGCGTTTCGTAGCTGCGCGTTTACCCATGAGGATCTCCTTTTAGGACTGAAATGTGGGCAGAAAAAAACCGCCGAGCCAAAGGCGCAGCGGTTGGTGAAACATTCCGGGGGTGACCAGCGTTCCGGTAGGCGTCTGGCTGCCTCGCCGGTGGTGGTGTTTGTGAGGGCGGTCTATGACCCATCAACAATCCGTCTCCCGAATCTCTTGTCTTGAATTACACACTAAGAGGGTTAACCGAGTGTGACAGTGATAATCCGCAAGCGAAATAAGATTTTCTGGGAGAGTGACATGGCTTTGTACGAATTGGATGGTGAATGCCCAACCTTGCCGCAGTCCGGCAATTACTGGGTGGCGGAGAATGCCACGGTGCTCGGCAATGTGATTCTCGAGGAAAATGCCTCCGTCTGGTTTAATGCGGTCCTGCGCGGCGACAATGATCCGATTACTGTCGGTGAGAATTCAAACGTCCAGGATGGCAGCGTCCTGCACACCGATATTGGCTGCCCTCTCAAGATCGGAAAAGATGTCACGATCGGCCATATGGTCATGCTACATGGCTGTACGATCGGAGATGAAAGCCTGATCGGGATTGGTGCGACGGTTCTCAACCGCGCCGTGATCGGCAAGAACTGCATTATCGGTGCGCATGCGCTCATTCCTGAAGGCAAAGTGATCCCCGACAATTCCCTGGTCATGGGCGCGCCTGGCAAAGTGGTCAAAGAGATTAGTGAACCGCAAATCATGATGATCAAGGGCTCGGCGCAGGTCTATGTCGACAACTGGAAGCGGTTCAAGAAAGGGCTCACGCCCATAGAGGGATGAGGCCTTGTGAAATCGCTGAATAGGTTCGGCTTGATCAGTTTGCTTGAATCTCTATTTGCGTCGCCGGTATTTAAAGGATCAGTTTGTAAGATCTGACAGTCTTGATTAATTTAAGATCAACTTAAAGTTGATTAATTTGCGTGCAGTTCAACAAGACGCGGATCATTCCCAGCATGTCAGACTCGCCTGAAACACCGACCGAGACTCTCGCCAATTCAAATCACGCCTATACGCGATCCTGGAATATCGCCCAACAGGCTTTCAAGTTGATCTCGCGCCACTTTACATCGGCCGATCCAGTCTCTTTCGCCGTCTGGTATAATTATGCAGCTGGCACGAAGCCCGAGCTGAATGATGTGATAGATGCGACGCTCGAAGAGAATGGCGGGATCAGCGTCGCCGAGATGCAGCATTTGCACGACGAGTTCATTGCGCAAGGTCACGATACCAATCAGGAATTGGATGATATCAGCCGCGCCATTCGCGAAGAGGTAGCGGGAGCACAGTCTTTGGTGACGGACATTATCTCGAACAATGACGAATACATGTCGTCGATGGATAAAGCCAAAGAAATGCTGCCGCCCAATGCCTCGCAAGCCGAAGTGATGGATGCGATTGGCGGGATTGTGGCGCAGACCCAGGCGTCCAAAGCCTCCGCACAAGGGATCCAGGTCGCCTTGAAGAGCCGTCATGATGAAATCACGCAACTCAGTTCGAAAGTCATCAGCTTCAGGGATAATCTGATGCGGGACAGCCTGACGGAGCTCGTGAACCAGCAGAAATTTGAAGCCCTGCTGAAAGAGCATTCGGAAGACGCGCTTAAAAATGGCTATTCACTGACCGTGCTCGCCGCCAGCCTGAAGAACATTCAGGACCTGAACGAAAAGGCTGGGATGGACATTTCAGAATTCATCTTGAAATCGTTTTCCAGCATTGCGCGCCGCGTGGTTGGCGAAAATGGCACGTGCGGTCGTTTTTCCAGCTCATTCTTTGGCATCATGCTGCCACGCGCGGCCTATGCTGAGGCTGGAAAAATCGTCAATGAAATCATCGAGGAGCTCGAGACGTTCAAAATCGTCAAAAAGCCGAGTGACCAGCTGGTCGGACATATACAGGCGGCCTTTGGCGGCACGTCTCTGCGGTCTGGAGCCAGTCCGCGCGACCTCACGGCTCTGGCCATGGCGCAAGCGCAGCAAGCCAAACTATGGGATCGAAGCTCGGTCAATTTCGACCTGAAACATCAATCGGCGGCTTAGCTTCAGGCCTGATTGCCAGCCGAGGCTCAAGGCCTGGTATCGGGCGTGCGACGGGTGACGACGAAGACAACGCCGATCAGCAGAGCGATGATCAATAGCGTCAATGCGATCGGGGAATCGCGCAAAAACCAGCCACTCAGCAGCCCGGCAAGCGACATGCCTAAAATCGCTGCGGCTTTGTTGCTGCGCTTAATCTCTCCGCGCTCGACAAAGTCCCGCACGATCGGGCCGACTCCGGGCCGCGAATAGATCCAGTCTCGAACCTTTGGATGTGACTCAGCCAGGCAGAACACGGCAGCGATCCAGAAGATCGTCGTCGGCCATAGCGGCAAGACGAGGCCAACCGCTCCGATGCCGAGCAAAATAAAACCACAGAGCGCCCAGAGCCACCTCATGCGACTTCCGCCGCCGCTGCAGCGCTCGCCCAGGCCCATTGGAAATTGTATCCGCCCAGCCACCCGGTGACATCGACGCACTCGCCTATGAAAAACAGGCCGGGCTGCAATTGGCTTTCCATTGTGCGCGAAGATAGGGCGTCTGTGGCCACTCCGCCAGCAGTGACTTCTGCGGTGCGCCAGCCTTCGGTGCCCGCGGGTCGAAGTGTCCAGGCGTTCAGCGCGCGCGCCAGGGAGTCGATCTGCTGGTTGGACAGACCCGCCAGGCGGGTGGCGCGATCATAGCCGAGCTCAACCAGAAAATAGTCGGCGAATCGCTCCGGGAACACGCTGCCAAAAAGCTGCACCAGCGTTTGTTTGGGTGTGGTCGTTTTAGCCGCGTGGAGCCATTCGCGCGGATCGCGTCCCGGCAGCAGGTCAAAGGCAATCGTTTCACCGGTATGCCAATAGGATGAGATTTGCAGGACAGATGGACCCGAGAGACCGCGATGCGTGAACAGTAGATTCTCGACAAAGCCCGGCCCGGAATCCGCCCGCGCCTCGACGGGTAGAGAGACGCCAGACAAAGCAGAAAAGGCATCGCGATACTGGTCCGTGAAAGTCAACGGCACGAGGGCCGGCCTCGTATCGACAATCTTGTGACCGAATTGCCGCGCCACGTCGTAGGCAAAACTTGTCGCCCCGATTTTGGGGATCGACAGTCCGCCAGTTGCGATGACCAGGCTTTCGCTGCGCACAGGCCCGCCCGATGTTTGGACGAGGAACGCATCATTCTCCCGCGAGATTTCGGATGCGCTCGTCTCAAGTGACAGCGCGCCGCCCGCCGTTGCCAACTCATCCAGCAGCATCTCAATCACCGCGCCGCTTTTCTGGTCGCAAAACAGCTGTCCCAGCGTCTTTTCGTGCCAGGTCAGGCCATGCGCCGCCATCAGATCGCAAAAGTCCCAGGGCGTATAGCGGGCGAGGGCGGATTTGGCGAAGTGAGGGTTCTCAGACAGGAACCGGGATGCCTCTGTTTCCAGATTGGTGAAGTTGCATCGCCCGCCTCCGGAAATCCGAATCTTCTCGGCCGGTTTTTTGGAATGATCGATCACCCGAACGCTGCGGCCGCGCTGCGCCGCGCGCGCGCCGCAAAACAAACCGGCGGCACCGGCGCCAATGATGAGGGCGTCAACCTGTTCCAAAATCGATCCAAAGCAGCCAATCGTGGCGAAAAAGTCTTGTTTCCGCCCTGTTGGCGGCTAGCCAAACCCGTGTAAAGGTCAAGCAAATAAACAGGAAGGGACTTCACCATGCGCGGTCGGACATCAGGGGTTCGCAGCATTCTGCTTGGGGCAATGGCACTTGCACTGGCGGCTTGCGGAGGCGGGAACAAGTCCTCTGATGATGTGCCGCCCCCCCCGGAAGAAGCCGAAGGCCAGGTGGTCGAGCGCTCTCGATCAGATCAGGTCGCCGCGGAGCGCCGGGAAAGAGAGCGGCAAAGACTGGCGCAAAGCAATGGCGAACAGCGTTTCTCCTATGTGCGGTATGCGCCTGATACCAGCGATTCCCTTCCCAAGGCGTGCCTGGTTTTCTCCGAGCCGCTGGATCCGGACGCGGACTATTCGATCTACGCGCCCATGGATGGCAATGTTGAGGTCGCTTACAGCGTCTCGGGGCAACAATTGTGCCTGAGCGGATTAAGCTTTGCCTCCAGCTATACACTGACGCTGACCGAAGGCCTGCCATCTGAGGATGGCGATGAGCTTGGCCGCGAAGAAGAAGTTCAGATCAGTTTTGAAGACCGCCCGCCTTATGTCGGTTTCAGCGGATCAGGTGTCATCCTGCCGCGCGAGGACGCTGACGGTCTCGCAATTGAAACCGTGAACGTCGAAAGCGTTCGCCTGACGGTCTCCCGCGTCAATGACCGCGCGCTCGCCTTCAAATCCGTAACCAAGGGCTCCGAGAGCCAGCAAGGGCGATACTCTTACGTCTATGGCGACGAGAATCCGAGCGATCTCGCTTCAGAGGTCTGGACCGGCACAATGGCGATCCAGAATCTGAAAAATGCGCCGGTTGTCACCGTCTTCCCGCTGCCCGATGTGATCGGCACGCTGGAACCCGGCGCGTACTTCATTGAAGTCGCCGATGCGATCGAGCTGGATCGATATGAAGGGCCGCCAGCCTCGGCGAAACGATGGGTGATGCTGACGGATCTCGCGCTCACGGCATATCGCAGCGGTTCAGGCCTCGATGTCACCCTGCGCTCCCTGCAGGACGGACGCGTCATGCCGAACACGCCGGTGCAACTGATTGCACGAAACAATGAAGTGCTTGGCGAAGCCGCGACCGGCGTCGATGGTCGCGTCTCCTTCAATCCGGAATTGCTCGCGGGAACAGGAAACATGGCGCCGAAAATGGTGCTGGCATCTGGTCTCAAAGGCGACACAGCCATTCTGGACCTGTCGCGCGCGCCGGTCGATCTCTCCGAGTTGAACACGGGTGGACGCGTCACGCCAGGCAATGTCGATGCCTATCTCTACACCGAGCGTGGGATATATCGCCCAGGCGAGACGGTTTACCTGACCGCGATGATGCGCGACCGGGCTGGCCGCACGATCACTGAGCGAAATGGAACGCTGATCACCTACCGCCCGAACGGCATGGAGTCTTTCCGGGTCCGGTTCGCGGTGGGCGATGGCGGAACCATTCAGCGCGATATCGAGCTTCCGCGCAGCGCGGCCCGCGGTCTCTGGCGCACAGTCGCCGAGATTGACGGTATCGGCGTTGTCGGCTCTACGACCTATTCAGTCGAAGATTTTGTCCCACAGCGCATTGCTGTCGAGCTCGAAGCTGAAGATGCGCCCTTCCTGCCAGGGGATGATGCGCGAGACATCGATGTCTCCGCACGGTTTCTTTACGGCGCGCCCGGTGCGGCGCTGACGGTCATGTCTCAGGCGCGCGTCGAAGTGGATCCGCAACCCTTCGGCTATCAGGGGTTCAGCTGGGGGCCGCATGATGGCAGCTTCCGCGAGCAAATTATCGACTTGCCGGACCGGGTCACGGACGGCGCGGGCACCGCTATCGTACGCCTCGAACCCGGCAATCGCGGTCGCAGCGCTGATGTGCCGCTCCGCCTGAATGCCGTGATCAGCGTACTTGAACCGGGCGGCCGTGCAGTGACGGAAAGCGTTCGAATTCCCTACCGTCCGAAGGATATCTATCTGGGCATCAAACCCGCCTTCGATGGTCGCATCGGCTATGAGGAAGAAGGGACGTTTGAGCTCGCAGCGCTCAACGCCGCCGGAGAAGGGCTGGTCGAGGACCTGCGCTGGAAGATCCTTGAGATCAATTATCACTATGACTGGTATCGCGAAGATGGGCGCTGGAAATGGCGTCGCTCGCGCACCGTGCGCACCGTCAATGAAGGTGGCCTGCGGACTCAGGAGGGTGCCGGCACGCTGACCGTGTCGGGTCTCGACTGGGGCGCGCATGAGCTGGTCATTGAAGCTGAAGATGGCAGCCGCGCAAGCCGGGCATTTCGTGTTGGCTGGGGCGGCGATGTCTCCGGTGACGGCGTCGAGGCCCCGGACCGGGTCGAAGTCACAGTCGATGATCAGCAAATCGTTGCGGGACGCCCAGCGGCGCTGACCATTGTTCCACCCTATGATGGTGAAGCCCAGATCGTCGTGGCGACCGACCGTATCCTGTCCATCGAGACGCGCCAGGTGCAAGCGTCTGGCACAACCGTGACCCTGCCAGTGACCGACGAATGGGGCGAGGGCGCCTATGTCATGGTCAATGTCTACACCCCGCGCGATCCGGTCATCCAGTCCAAGCCGCGCCGCGCTGTTGGCGTTGGCTATGTACCCGTCAGTATGGATAATCGCACGTTCAATGTGGAAATTGACGCGCCGGACCTGATCCGACCAGGCCGCGACCAGACAATTACCGTATCCGTCGAGGGCGGACCGCGAGAGAAAGCCTTCGTGACCCTGGCCGCGGTGGATGAAGGTATCCTGCGTCTGACCAAGTTCTCCAGCCCGAACCCAACCGACTGGTATTATGGCAAGAAGGCCATGGGCCTCTCGCTCTATGACGATTATGGTCGGCTGCTCGATCCGAATCTCGGCCTGCCTGCGGAAGTCCGCACGGGCGGCGACCAACTCGGCGGCGAAGGCCTGTCCGTGGTGCCGACGCAGACCGTGGCCATGTTCAGCGGTATTGTCGAAGTCGGACGCGGCGGTGAAGCCGAAATCGATTTCACCATTCCTGAATTCAATGGCGAGCTGAGACTTATGGCGGTCGCCTGGTCCGACAGCGGTCTGGGGCAGGCTGACCAACCCATGACGGTTCGACGTGAAGCACCCGCCGATTTGATCCTGCCGCGCTTCATGGCGCCAGGCGATGAAGCCATGGCGACGGTCAGCATCGATAATGTCGAGCTGGCGGACGGTGAGTTTCAAGCCACCCTGACGGCAACAGCGCCGCTCGATGTGGCAACTGCCGAACTCGCCAAGGCGATCCCGAATGGGACGCGCTCCGATCAGGGTGTTCGCTTCACAGCTGAGGGAGCAGGTATCTCAGATATGCAGCTCAGTGTGTCCGGCCCCGATAGTTACAGCGTTACGCGCAATTATCAGATCCAGACCCGGTCAGCCTTCCTGCCGGTGACCAATGTCAGCCGCGCATTGATGGAGGAGGACCAGACCTATGCGCCGGACCTCAGCCTGTTCGATGGTTTTGTGCCCGGTACGGCGCGGATGACGGTCAGTTTCTCTGGGCTCCCGGTCGATCCGAGCGCTCTGTACAATTCGCTGGCACGCTACCCTTATGGATGCACCGAGCAGACGATCAGCCGGGCAATGCCGCTGATCTATGCAGAACAATTGATCGAGGAAGGTGCCAGAGACAGCCAACCGGTCGCGCGTGACCGGGTGCAGGCCGCGATCTCGCGCGTCCTCAACCGTCAAAGCGACAATGGTGCCTTTGGTCTGTGGCGGGCCGGGGATGGTTATGCATCGCCATGGCTCGGCGCCTATACGACGGATTTCCTCTACCGCGCGAAAGAGCAAGGATATGAGGTTCCGCAAGCTGCACTGGACCGTGCCTATCAATCGCTGCGGACAATTGCGCAGGGTGATGCCTGGCGGGTCTATGGTTATGAGACGGATGTCTACGAAAGCCGCTGGCACGATGACACCGAAAAGAAACTGATGCAGCGGGCGGCGCCATATGCGCTTTATGTGCTCGCCCGTGCTGGCAAGGCTGATGTATCGCGGCTGCGTTACCTGCACGATCGTGAATTGAGTGACATGCGCTCACCGCTGGCCAAGGCGCATCTGGCGGCGGCTCTCTCTTATATGGGGGATCGCTCGCGGGCGTTCAGCGCGTTCAATGCCGCTGAAGAAGCGCTCGGCTATCAGAATAGCGGTGACTATTATCAGACGCCGCTGCGCGACCGCGCAGGTGTTCTGGCGCTCGCTGCTGAGACCGGGTTTAACGATCATGTCGCGCGCTTTGCTGAGCAGATTGGTGAAGACACTCCGGAGCCGGATCGCCTGACAACGCAGGAAAAGGCCTTCATGCTGCTTGCAGTGGGCGGCCTGTCCCAGGAGGATGGCCTGCGTTTGGATGTCGATGGTCTTGGCCGCAATAGCGACAATGACCGGCGTTACTTCGTCAACCAGGAGCAGGTCGAGCGTGGGGTAAGCTTCCGCCTGCGGCGCGGCTCCAGCCCGGTTTTCCGAACTGTCATGGTCACCGGCTCGCCTGCTAGCGCGCCGCGGCCCGCCAGTGAGAAACTGTCGGCGACGAAACGGTTGCGCACGCTGCAGGGTGGACGGGTCAATCTCGCCGACCTGACACAGGGCGATCAGCTGGTGGTAACGCTGACCCTGGCGCCGCGGGAGCGTCGCAACAATCCGGTTATCGTCGCCGACTTGCTTCCCGCCGGCTTCGAGATCGAGACGGTGCTGCGCCCGGCGGATGGCAACCGGGAGTTTGGTCCTGACGGCGCCTTCGCGTGGATTGGCGAAATTGATGCGGCCGAAACGGCGGAAGCGCGCGACGATCGGTTTGTCGCCGCCATTGATGTCGTCGATGAAGAACGGACGCTGGCTTATGTGGTCCGCGCCGTGACGCCGGGCACCTACACTATGCCAGGCGTCGTCGCAGAAGACATGTATCGCCCGGACGTGTTCGCGCGCTCTGCTTCTTCTGAGATTACCATTGCGCCTCAGGTCTCCGGAGCAGGCGGTACAAGATGATCTGGCTTAAGCGGTTGGCGGTGCTGCTCGCAGCATCGCTGGCCGCGATCTTCGTCCTCGATAAACTCTTTCCACCGCCGATTGAACGCGGGCGAGATGTGTCGGTGGTGATCTCTGACCGCGATGACCGTCCCTTGCGCGCCATCGCGCGTGACAATGGATCCTGGCGGTTCGCGGCCGATCTGGATGAAATTGACCCGGTCTTCATAGAAGCCCTGCTGGAGGTGGAAGACAAACGCTTCTGGTCGCATGGCGGCGTCGACTGGGTTGGCATGCTCCGCGCCGTCACCAGCTCGGTACAGGCGGGTCGGGTCGTCTCAGGCGGTTCGACGATTACGATGCAAACCGCGCGGCTGCTGGAGCCAAGACCCAATCGGACCGTGGGTGCTAAGCTCGCCGAGATGTGGCGTGCGCACCAGCTCGAATGGCGCCTCAGCAAGCGCGAAATCCTCGAACTGTATCTGACACTGACGCCCTATGGCGGAAACCTGGAAGGCATCCGCGCTGCGAGTTGGCGGTATTTCGGGCGCGAGCCCAACCGTTTGTCTGATGATCAGATCGCTTTGCTGATTGCTTTGCCACAATCGCCTGAAGTTCGCCGCCCAGACCTGCGCCCGGAAGGCGCGCGCATTGGACGTGATACCATCGTCGCCAAGCTCGAACGGCTTGGATATCTCGATGACGCGCGCGCCGACGAGGCGCGAGCCGCCAGTGTTCCGGGGCGGCGCTACGCGTTCCCGGCCAGGGCCTGGCACGCCACCGGCAATGCAGCGAGAGATCGCCGATCAGACGTCCGCTCAACGCTGGATGCGGGTCTGCAATCAGAAATGGAGCAGCTGGCGGAGAGAGTGGCGAACGCGCTTGAGCCGGAGGTTCAGGTCTCGATCCTGGTCGTCGATATTCCAACCCGCGCGGTCCGGGCGGCTGTCGGCTCAGCTGACCGGTCGCGGCCTGGCGGCTGGCTGGACCTGACCGACCAGGCGCGTTCACCCGGCTCAACTTTGAAGCCTTTCATCTACGCGCTCGCTTTTGATGATGGCAGCGCCGCGCCGTCGACACGAATTGCCGATCTGCCCAAGCGCTTCGCCGCCTATCAGCCAGAGAATTTCGATCGCTTGTTCCGCGGCGATGTGCGCATTTCCGAGGCTTTGCAGCATTCCCTGAATGTACCCGCTGTGTTGACGCTGGACCGGGTCGGGCCGCAGCGTTTTGCAGCCGCGCTCACTTTGGCAGGGGCGCATCCCCGCATTGCCGGAACGGCGACCAAGGAGCCTGGCCTCGCCCTGGCGCTGGGCGGTGCGGGCCTGACGGCGCAGGAGCTGGCGGTGCTGTACGCCGCGCTCGGCGACAATGGCCGGGCGAAGCCGCTGGTCTGGGATGAGGACAAGATCGGGGATGAGCATCCGCACTATCAATTGATGAGCGCCGACAGCGCGGAAAAAATTCTCAAGATCCTGCGCGAAACGCCAACACCGGCAGGCCGAATGCCCGGACGCCTGACCGCGAATGCCCCGCAAGTCGCGTTCAAGACGGGCACCTCCTATGGCTATCGCGACGCCTGGGCTGCCGGCGTGTCAGGCGACCATGCGATTGTCGTCTGGGTCGGACGCGCCGATGGTGCACCAAGACCGGGACAGACCGGACGGCTCGCGGCGCTCCCGATCCTGTTCGAAGCGGCAGATCGCGCGGCGCATCACCTTGGCGAAAGCGGCGCGGCAAAATCGCGACTGATGAGCGAGGTCCAGCGCGAAGCGCGCGGCGCGCTCGTAGCATTCGATGGTGAGGCGAAACCACCTGAAATCCTGTTCCCGCCGCGTGACGCCGAACTGTGGGCAGGCGCCGTCGATGGCAAACCAGCACGGCCATTCGTGTTTGCCGGGCGCGGCGAGGGTGATCTGAACTGGTTCGTCAATGGTGTTCCGGTTAAGCCGGATGCGGGCGGACTGCCGAGCTGGCAGCCGCCTGATGCTGGGTTCTATCGTGTCTCTGCCGTCGATCAGGGCGGTCGGACAAGCAGTGTCGATATTCGCGTCATGGAATAGGCGCGAAAACGCGCTGCCGCGTGGAGACGTCTGGACAAGAAAAGCAAAAAAGTTGACACTGGCGTCATGAATAAGACCCATTATGACGTCCTGATCGTTGGTGCCGGGCTCTCTGGCATTGGCGCCGCTGTGCATCTGCTGAAAAAGTGCCCGGGCAAATCCTACCAGATCCTGGAAATGCGGGAGGCCATGGGGGGGACCTGGGACCTGTTCCGCTATCCCGGCATTCGTAGCGATAGCGACATGCACACGCTGGGCTTCAATTTCAAACCCTGGAAGGCCCAGAAAGCCATCGCGGATGGCCCGGCCATTCGAGAATATATTGAGGAAACCGCCGAAGAGTACGGGATCAACCCGAACATTCGCTACGGCCATAAAGTGCTGGCGGCGAGCTGGGACAGCGGTGCCGCGAAATGGACTGTCACGGTCGAAACCGGCGGCAAGAAGCAAAGGCTGACTTGTAGCTGGCTGCACATGTGCGCTGGCTATTATCGCTATGACCAGGGGTTCACGCCGGAATTTGAAGGCCGCGATGATTTCAAAGGCGACATCATCCACCCGCAGCACTGGCCTGAAGATTATGACTATTCCGGAAAGAAAGTCGTCGTGATCGGCTCAGGTGCAACGGCGATGACGCTGGTGCCGGCGATGACGGACAAGGCCGCGCATGTTACCATGCTGCAGCGCTCGCCGACTTATGTCGTTTCGCGCCCGGCAGTCGATAAATTCGCCAATGGCCTGCGAAAATTTCTGCCTGGCATGATGGCCTATGGCGTGACCCGCTGGCGCAACGTGCTGATGCAGCAATTTGTCTACAAACAGACCCGCGTACGGCCAGAGAAGGTGAAGGAAAAGCTGCTCGACCTGACCCGTGAGGAACTTGGCGATGAGGTCGTCGAAAAGCATTTCACGCCAACTTACAATCCCTGGGACCAGCGCCTGTGTCTGATCCCTGATGGCGACTTGTTCGAGGCGATCAAGGCCGAGAAAGCGTCGGTGGTCACCGATCATATTGATTGCTTCACGGAAACCGGCATCAAGCTCAAGTCTGGCGAGGAACTCGAGGCTGATCTGATTGTCACGGCGACGGGGTTGGAACTCCAATTTATCGGTGGAACGGAAATCACCGTGGATGGCGAGAAGCAGAACCCGCACGATTTGCTGAATTATCGCGGGGCAATGACCTCCAACATTCCGAATATGACGTCAGTGTTTGGCTATACCAATGCCAGCTGGACCCTGCGCGCGGACCTCACCAGCGAGTATATGTGCAAAGTGATCAACCATCTCGACGCTGAAAATTATGTCGAGGCGCGGCCTGTTGCGACCGGTGTGGAACCGGATTCCGACTTTCTCGATTTCTCGTCTGGCTATGTGCAGCGCGCGATGGAGCGGTTCCCGCAGCAGGGCAAGGATGCGCCCTGGGTGATCACCCAGAACTATTCGCGCGACATATTCCTGATGCGCTATGGCAAACTGGAAGACGGGGCGCTGATCTTCCGGCGGGCGCATGAGACAGTTGATCAGGTTGCGGACCTGGTGCCGGTCGCGGCTGAATAGCAGCGATTGCAGAAACTCGCATAAAACGATCTTGAACGCAGGCGCGCTCCGGCGTATGTGGGGCCTCAGTGCAGCCTTAGCTCAGTTGGTTAGAGCGCCGGTTTGTGGAGCCGGAGGTCCTTGGTTCGAACCCAAGAGGCTGTACCATTCCAAAAAATCTAAGTTTGCACGTCTGCTTCGCGATAGGTGTAGGCGCTTTCATAGCGTTCAAATCCATCATCCGGGACGACGAAATGGCATTTGAGCTGGCTTCTGACGAAGTCGGCCAGGACGAAATTTTTCGATGACAGATAGCGGTCGCCAAGGATCGGCTTCACGGCGTCTGTCGCTTCCTGGAGCCGGTAGTGTGGAATCGTCGGGAAGATATGATGGATGACGTGCAGATTGCCGATATTGTGGGTGATCCAGTTGAACGGCCCATAATCGCGATCGACCGAGGCGAGCGCGCCTTTCAGGCGCGTCCAGTCCTTCTCATCATAGACCGGCACTTCCGGCGAGACGTGCTGCATATAGGTGACCAGCGTCAGCCAGCAGCCATAGATCAGGTAAGGCGCGAGGATGTATTTGGCGAAGAACCCCCAGCCATAGATGAAGCCGAGGCTGAGATAGAGGGTCAGGAAGGCCGCGACAGAGGCGAGCCCCCAATACCAGGAGGCTCGTACCGACTTCGTGAACAGATCGGATTGCGGCAGGTAGTGACTGCCTGTGATCGGCTTGTAGGTCGTGATGTTGCGAATGCCGATCTTGTACATTGGCCAGCCGATCAGGACGAAGATGCCGAACCGGAAAATGATCTTCCGATACAGCGAATCTTCTTCGCGGCGACAGGCCCGAAACACTTCCTCATCTCTGAAATGCCCTGTTTTCATATGGTGAAGCGCATGGCTGCGCTGCCAGCCGCGATACGGCACCAGAATCGCGCCGTGGATGAGAATGCCGAAAATCGAGTTGAGCAGGCGACTCTTCGCGTAGGAGCCATGTCCCGCATCATGCCCGATCACAAACAGCGACCAGAGCATTGTTCCGATCAGGAACAGAATTGGCCATTCCAGATACCAGGCGCTCACCTGCGTCAGCGCCGCGTAGAGGGCCGCGATAATCGCCAGATCCAGCACCAGATACGCGCTTGAACGCCAGACATTGGTTTCAAAGCATCGGTCCGGTATTGCGGCGCGCAAATCTTGCTGCGTGAAGGGGAGGTCTTTGCTGCTCATCTCGTACTCTGCTTATTCGCCCATACAGATGCGTCCCCAATACATCTCCTAGAATTACAGATGGAAAGTTAACATGCTGAATACTGTCGCAGGGCGGGAATATCGGCATTCCCGCCACACTTATTGAGCCATCCGCGCGGATGACTCACACACAGTCTTGCCCAGAGGGGTGACGAAAGCTACGAAGCACACCATATCTGCTGCGGCGCGGCATCGCGCGTCGTTTATTATGGAGACAGGATGTCAAAAGAAGAAATCCTAGAGTTTAACGGCACAATCGTTGAACTTCTGCCGAACGCGACGTTTCGCGTGAAGCTTGAAAATGATCACGAGATCATTGGATATACGGCCGGTAAGATGCGCAAGAACCGCATTCGTATCCTCACTGGCGACAAGGTACTGGTCGAAATGACCCCGTACGATCTGACAAAAGGTCGGATCACCTTCCGCTTCAAATAGGCTACCGCCTTGAGCGATGAAAAGGTTCCAGAAGGATTTGAGCGGCACTTTCGCCGCTCTGGACTAACCGATCCGTGGGAACCGCTTTATTCCAGAAAACTTGGAGACCGGCTCCAGATGGGGCTCGTCCTGGCAGAGCAGCACTGCAATTCGCGCGGGCTGGTGCATGGCGGCCTGATTGCGGCGCTGGCAGACAATGCAATGGGCTTGTCCTGCGTTGTGGCTCTGGCAACGAAGGGACGGGATCCGAGTAAGGGCCTGGTCACGGTGTCGCTTGGCACGGATTATCTCGGCAGCGCCACACAAGGCGATTGGCTTGAGATTGACCCCGAGCCGGTCAAAGTCGGCGGATCGATCTGTTTCGCCCGCGCCATCATTCGGGCCAATGAAACTCCTGTCGCCATGGCGAACGCGACGTTCAAGATCCTATGAGCAAGTTGATCCTCGCCAGCGCCAGTCCGCGCCGAAAGCAGCTTCTGGCGCAGATCGGTATCGCGCCGGATGCCGTCAAGCCTGCTGATATTGACGAGACCCCGCATCCAGGAGAAAGCCCGCGCGCTTACGCGGAGCGCCTCGGCGTTGAAAAAGCGACGGCCGTCCACGCGCCCGGTCAGTACACACTGGCAGGCGATACGGTTGTTGCGCTTGGGCGCCGGATCCTGCCAAAAGCGGAGACAGATGACGAAGTACGGGCTTGCCTGGAGCTGATCTCAGGTCGGTCTCACCACGTGCTAACCTCGGTTTGCGCCATTGCGCCGGACGGGCGTGTTTCGCAGCGCCTCAGCGACACGCGCGTCATCGTCAAACGGCTAACAGCCTCTGAGATCGATGCCTATATCCAAAGCCATGAGGGCATCGGAAAAGCTGGCGGTTACGCCATTCAGGGCCTGTTTGGCGCGCATATCAAACAGATTTCGGGAAGCTATACCGGTGTGATGGGACTGCCCGTTTACGAGACGGCGCAAATGCTGTCGGGGCTCGGTTACCGGTTGTAGAAATCGAACTCGATTTCATACTGCAAGTGTCCGTCGCCCATGGACAGGTCATAGTTTCCAAATCCGTAGACATAGTCGAACCGCACGGATTGGGCTGGCAGGCCGGACGAATCGCGCCGGCGAATGGGGCGGCGAAACTCCAGGATGCGGGTCGGCGTTCCCAATATGTCGCCGAGATCATCAACCGCGCTCAATTCGCGGATATAATTGCCATTGCTTGTGTGAGATCCGAACGCCATGCCATCATCATTCCCGCGCCGCGTTACGCCGAACTGAAGGCCAATATTGTCCAATTGGCCAGGCGCGTTGAGCCCGCCTGTCGGGCCGATCAGGCGCGACTCGGCTGTGAGGTAAAAGTCTGTGCGTGAGGACAAGTAGAAACTGCGCTGCGCAGACGTGTCGGCCGCGACCAGGTTTGTGTCCAGGCTCAGCGCGAACGGGTCGAGACTGTCACCCGCATCCAGAAAGCCACTATTATTGGCGTCCAGGGGCAGGCGGTCCGGGATGCCGTCACCATTGGTGTCGAACCCAAGCAGGACGCTCTGATCTTGTAGCGGAACGGCGTGCAGACCCTCAGTGCGTGACCCGGTGAGGACCGGATTGACGCCGCCTGAACCCTGGAACGGGTTTCCCGTCCAGGGAATCATTCGGCCGCCAACCGGCACCGTGCCGCCTGTCGCAAAGATGTAATTGTCATAGACGTCAAACGTGAAGCCATCATGGACCACGACGCAGCCATAGGCGCGGCAGTAAAAGTCCGAATCCAGCCAAGAGGCTGACGCCGTTGGCGCCAGACCGAGCCCCAGCCCTAACAAGCTGCATCCTGCAACCAGGACGGAAAGACTATTCGAGCGGCGTATCTTCATTGCTCGCAGCGCCGCCCTGCAGCGCGGTTTCTTCAAAGGCGAGACCGGACGTGAACGGAGTCAGCATCACGGCGCCGGTCGTACTCTGAGGCGCAAATATATTTTCCAGGGTGACGCGGACCTCCGGATTCGCCGGCAGGGCCTGCGTCAAAGGCAGGCGGTAGGTGCGGGTTGCTTCGTCAAGCACGACCAGGTTGGTGATCGGTTCTTTGATCGTCTCGCCGGTATCGCCGCTGATCTCGATTTCACCGCGCAAGCGGGCGTGTGCGGTGCCGGTATTTTCAAGGTTGAACATGATGGCCTGCTCGCCTTCGGGTGAAACCGTCAGTGTGGCCTGCTTGATTGCCGGGTGGCTCTCCGCCTCGCCCATGGTGAGATAAAACAGGCTGGCAATCTGGTATTTCTTCCAGACGCCGGACTGACCGCTGCGTTCTTCAGGGAGCAACGTTGATGCGATCAGGGCAAAGCGAAAATCGCCTTGCCGCTCGACCCGGATAGGGGCCGCCATATCGACAATGATCTGCTCGGTCTCGCCCGGGCGCAGCGTTACGAAGGCGGGGCTGAAACGCACCCAATTGGCGGCTGATGTTGCGCTATCTCCCGGCGGGGTGAGCTGGATCTGACCTGCTTCGTCCAGCGACCAGTCGGCGAGCCCGAGTGTCAGGGAAATCGTGTCTTCCTGATGCACATTGCCGAGATTGATCACCTGGCGCTGGCGATCTCCCGGCTGAACCGACATTTCGACAGTGGTTGGCTGCAATCCAATACCGAAAGAGGAGGCAGGTGCCGCAATGGCGGCGAGCGCGAGGCCCAAAACCCCATAGCGCAGCGTAGACGTGAAGCCCATTTAATAAATCCCTCATTAAAATTGTTATTTTTTATCTACTTACGCCAAACGGGTTACTGGATTGTTTCCACAAGCGGTGCCCACTGATAGGAACAGCTTGCGAGAGACAGAACGCTCAGGTAACGCCACCCTATGAAACTGCCGGGTCACAAAAAGCGACGCCCTCACGTTGCAGCTGATATTTCCACGGTTCCGGGACGAAAACGCGCGGAACGGGAAATGGTGCTCGGCGATCACGGTTTCCTGCGTGAAAGTTTTCAGAACCTGCACCAGATCAGCGACGAGATGTGGCGCTCAAACCAGCCTAATCCGCGGCAGATTGCAGAGCATGCGCGCGTTCGCGGGATCAAGACCATTCTCAACCTGCGCGGCGAGAGTTCCAAAGGCTACTACCTGCTCGAAAAAGAAGCCTGCGAGGACGTGGGTATCGAGCTCATCGATTTTCGCGTCTATTCGCGTGACACACCAACAGTCGAGCGTGTTTTCGAGGCGAAAGAGCTGTTCGAAAAAATCGCATATCCGGCACTGATGCATTGTAAGTCCGGGGCGGACCGGGCGGGGCTGATGAGCGCGCTGTACATGATTTTCCGGATGAAAGAGCCGGTGCACGTCGCGATACAGCAACTATCCAAGAAATACCTTCACCTCAAAGAGGGAAAGACCGGTCTGCTCGATGCCTTTTTTGAGGCCTATCTGGACGCTGAAACCGCAACAGGTATTGGGTTTGAGGACTGGGTTCGCACCGAATACGACCGCGAACAGCTGAAAGCTGACTTCCTCAGTTCCGGCAAAGCGAAACTGCGGCTCGACTGGTTCTTGCGGCGCGAATAGTCTTTTTTTCTGGCATTAGCGCGGGATTCATGGGACGCTTCGCGGGTGTGAGACTGAGAGGAAAGGGGATCACTCATGAAAAAAGTATTCTTCGCATCATTGTTTGCCGTCGGACTCGCGGCGTGTGGGGGCGGAAGCGGAAATGCAGCCAAGACGGCCATTCTCGATTCCTGTCTCGACGAAGCCGACGCTGATGCAGAAACCTGCAACTGCATGGCGGATGAGTTCGTTGAGAAACTTGATCCGAAGCTGCTTGATCTCATCGTTGAAGCCAGCAAGGCCGAAGACGAAGATGCCTATATGATGTCAAAGATGGGCGAGCTCGAGCCTGATGAAATGACCCAGTTTATGACGGTCATGATGGGTGCTGCCACGCAGTGCGGAATGGAAATGTAAGGCCTTCGGCCAGTGATTTAGAGACAACCCGGGCCTGAAAGAACTCAGTCGTCCGGGTTGTTTTCAAAACAAAAGAGGATGTCATGAAATTCTTCATTATCAATAGCTTCCGCCTGATGGTGTATATTGCTTACATCGTCATCATCGGACTCGGTGTCGCGATGGGCTACTATAATGGCTACGTTCTAGAACAGAGCAGCGTCGAATTGCTGAACGTTGGCTTGCAAGGTCCCGCCGCTGACTTTTTGACCCTGGTCGGCCTGAGTTTTCTGGGCTGGGTCGCTGCGAGCCTTGTTTGTGGTCTGATCGTCACTTTTCTGGACATCAGGGATGACATCAATGATCGCCTGCCGGATGCCCGGCGCGACGACTGATCACTAGACAATACCGGAGAGCCAGATGACCGGCCTGGAAGTCGCCAGCGTCTATATCGCTGCTAACATTCTGATACTCATCTGGCTCGCCTTCCGGGTCGTGACCCATCGCTTTCGGGGCAAAATTTCTATGGGCGATGGCGGATCGAGCGATCTCGCCACGGCCATTCGCGTTCACGGCAATGCGACCGAATACATCCCCGCCATGTTGGTTGGCTTGATCGCGCTTGCCTTCCTGCAGGCTCCGAATTGGGCGATTCACGGTCTTGGAGCAGCGTTTACACTCGGGCGTTTGCTGCATCCTGTGGGCATGTCGGGCGGACCGATACAGCTCCGGCAGCTTGGCATTATGCTATCCTGGCTCAGCATGATCATCCTGTCGCTTGCCTTGCTGTATTACGCCTTTACTTAGGCTGGCATGACGCCAGCGCTTTCGGTTCCAGACCTCGTTTCAGCGACACTCTCGGGCGCGCAGCGCATCGCGTTGCCGACTCTTGGATTCGCGGCCGCCTTCGCGGCTTCAGTCGCGCTGATGGTGTGGGGCGCTGAAGCGCTCCCGCAATCAGCAGCAGGCTCAATCGGGTTCCTGTTCGTCGTCGCACTGGCGGTGGCGGCGCATAGTCTGTTCTCTGCCGCCATGTATCGGCAACTGGCGCCGCATCAGGGGACGCTGTCGAACGCAGCGATGAAGCTCGCAATGGCCTGGGTCCTCATCATTGTTGTCGCAGCCATCATGATGACCGCAATTGTGCTCTTCTTCTCGCTGATCGGTTCCAGCCTTGGCGTCGTGTCAGGCGAAGCTGGTCAGGAAATCACCGACATGACGGCGCAGATGCGCGAAGGCGGAACTTTCTATCCGCTGTTGGCGATCTTCTTTCTGACTTTGCTGGGCGTGTTCTGGTTTGCCGTCCGAATGATGTTGTTTGCGGCCGCCACCGCGAGCCGCGGAAGCGTGCACGTGTTTCGGACCTGGTCCTGGACCAAGGGACACGCGCTGCCCATGGCGATGGGCGCAGTCCTTTTCATCGTTTTACCGATCATCCTGCTTGGTTATGTCGGCGCTGTCGCGACGGGACTTTTAGGGGTATCCGAAAATGCTGCGATTTCGACCGGGATATTCGCGCTGATGCAGGTTCCCGCCGCGTGGATCGCGCACGCCTTCGCCGCTGCCGTCTATACCCGCGTCGCACCGATCGAACCCGCAGCAGGTTGACCTCCGAGCGGGGCTAAGCTCTTCTTGAAAGCGTTCAGGGAGGGAGAAAATGGCCAGACCATTTAGTTTCGATAATGCCGCTTTTCACTTTGCGCGGACTGACGGACCGCCCGGCTTTCTGCCGAAATATCTCGCGGCTTATGGGGTAGGGGTGCTTATCCTCGCGGCGGTCAGTTATTTCGCGCTGCGACCGCTCTTCGTGGCCTATGCGGAGATGTTTGCAATGATGGCGCAAGGCGCCTCGGAGCGGCAGTTGGAGAATGCGATGAGCGACGCGTTGATCACGAATTTCGGACGGATCGGGCTCGGCTATTTGCTGATGCTGCTGATCTATGCCGGGTTCTGGTCGATGATGGAAAGCGCCGTTCTCCGTCGATATGTTCGCGAGGAGGGGTTCCGCATTGGTTGGGGCGGCGATGAATGGCGCATGCTGGCCGTGGGGCTGATCTGGATGGTCACGTTTATCGGCGCCTATATCGCAGTCCTGCTGGGCCTGGTCATTCTCGTCGCCCCGCTCGGTGGGTTTATTTCTGAGAGCGGCGGCGCGTTGATCGGCATCTGGATGTTCATTGTTACAATAACGCTGCTCTTTGTCTGGCTTTACGTGGCCGTCAAACTCTCACCCGCCGGGGCAATGACGATCCGCGATCGCAAAGTCACGTTCTTCGGCGCCTGGGGTGCCTCCAAAGGCCGCTTCTGGCCAGTATTCGGCGCCTTCGCCGTGCTCGGGCTGATCCTCTATATCGGCGTGCTCATCTTGTATCTGGGAGGCGCCTTCGCTGTGTTCGGATCGGTCCTGAGCGGGATTGAGGTCCAAAACGGCGAAGCTGATCCGCAGCAGGTCATGGCGCTGTTTTCAAACCCGGGCGTCCTGATCCCTGTCGGGCTCCTGTATTTCGTCATGCTGCTTTATCAGGGCTTCTGGCAATATGCATGGGCAGGTGTGCCGGCATTGGTCGCGACCACGGATCCGCGCACGGGCGGCCTGCACGACGCCGCAAGCACGTTCTGATCAGCGGACGATTTCAGCGCTGAGCAAGTCCTCGATCTTCGCCGCGTCATAACCAAGCCCGGCTAGGACTTCGCGTGAGTGCTCTCCCATACGCGGCGACGGTCCCTTGGGACCATCATCGCTGCCCGGGAAGCGGATCGGCGACGCAGGCGATGAAAAGCTTGTCCCGTCGCCGCTTGCGCTCGGCACCTGCGTGATGCCGCCCGCGGCTTCGACTTGCGGGTCTTTGGCAACTTCGGCGAGTGTCTGAACCGGGGCCCAGGCAATGGCTTCAGCGTCGAGACGTTCAGCGATTTCTGCCTTGGTGAACTGACCGAACGCTTCATCCATCAGTGTGACCAGCTCGGCGGCGTTGGCCCGGCGCGATTTGCCGGTCGTGTAGCGCTCATCCTCGATCAGATCAGGGCGGTCCATGACGCGGCAGAGCGGCGCCCAGTCGACATTGCCCTGGCGCGACACGATACAGATCCAGCTATCATCCTTGGTCTTGAAGAAATTCATCAGCGGCTGGATCTGTTCATGCCGGGACTTGGTCGAGCCGATCCGTCCGAAGAAAAGCTGAATGGCAAAGTCTGAGCCCATGGCGAACAGAGCGGCGCGCAGAAGCGAGGCTTCTACCAATTGCCCCTGACCGGTGCGCTGCGCCTTGACGAGCGCCGCGCAGATCCCGGCGGCGGCAGCCATACTGGTGGTGTGATCACCAAATGCGGTGCGCAGGGCAAACGGATCCTGCCCTTTCGGAACGGTCAGATGCCCCACGCCTGCGCGCGACCAGAAAGAGGCAACATCGAAGCCCGGCTTGTCGGCGTCAGGACCCTCGAGCCCGTAGCCCGTCAGCGTACAGTAAACCAGTTTCGGATTGATCTTGATCAGGTTGGCGAAATCGAGCCCCGCCCGGTGCAGGCCGCCCGGGCGAACATTGGTCAGGAAGACATCCGCATCACTGGCCAGATCGCGCAGCACAGCCTGTCCCTCGGGCGTCGATGTATCAAGTACAATGGATTTCTTGCCGCGATTATCGAAATCAAAAACCGGATTGTCCTGAAGGTCGGTCCCGATCGTGCTGAAGAAATTGCGGATCGGGTCGCCTTTGGGCGGTTCGATCTTGATCACTTCGGCGCCCCAGTCGCTGAGAATGCCGCCGGCGCCCGGCGCCGCCATATAGGTGGCGTGTTCAATGACTTTGATCCCGTCCAGCATAGTGATTCCCATCCATTTTGAGCCGCAGCGAAGCGGGTTTGGTAAACCGGGCGTTAACCCACACAGGTCATGTATTCACAAATATGAATCGGTGACAGGGATTACCCCGCGATATGACTGTACAAAGCATGCGTCCAGAGCTCAGCGAAGCCGACATTATTCGGCTGATGAAGGGCGAGACATCCGAAGAGCGCGCCACGGTTGCCCACCGGCTCTGCCGACGGATTGCTGTCGATGTGCTGAGCGATGATGAGCGCCACTTCGCGGACGAAATTATTCAGATCCTGGCCAAGGATACCGCGGAGCTGGTCCGCCGGACATTGGCTGTAACCCTCCGCAATTCGCCGCGCTTGCCGCACAGCGTGGCGATCGATCTGGCCCAGGATGTCGAGTCCGTGGCGATCCCGATCCTCGAGCACTCACCTGTCTTCTCGGACGAAGATCTGATCGAACTGGTCCTGTCGGTCACCGCCTCGAAACAAAACGCCATTGCGGCCCGGGCGACGATTTCCGGACCGCTGGCGGAAGTCATCAGTGAGCACGCTGCCGAGCATGCGGTCGAGACGCTGACCGGGAATATGGGCGCCGAGATGACCGACCGGGCGCTGGAAAGCACAATCGAACGCTTCCCCGCCAATACGAAGATGCATGAGAGCCTGGTGCTGCGGGATCATATCCCGGTGCATATTGCCGAGAAGATGGTCTCGCTGGTATCTGGCCAGGTGTTTGACATGCTGATCAACCGCCACGAGCTGCCAGCGCAAATGGCGATTGATCTCGCCGCGGGCGCGCGTGAGCGGGCGACCATTGACCTGGTTGAGCAAGCGGGCCGTACGAATGATCTTCCGCGCTTTGTCTCGCAGCTGAACCTGAATGGACGCCTGACGCACTCCCTGATCATGCGGGCGCTCTGTGTCGGTCACATGCCTTTCGTGGAGCATGCGTTGGCCGAACTGT
This sequence comes from Henriciella sp., assembly GCA_041984335.1. Classification (GTDB taxonomy): domain Bacteria; phylum Pseudomonadota; class Alphaproteobacteria; order Caulobacterales; family Hyphomonadaceae; genus Henriciella. Next base: position 840,620 of record JBHIYI010000001.1, read on the forward strand.
CCGGCGTGCCGCACGCGCGGGCCTGGCTGATGATCCACGATGCAGGACCGCTTGGCTTGCAGGCGATCTTTGACCGGGCCGGTCTGCACAGGAAACTCCTGCCCGCCTTCCGCGCCGCTGTGAAAGTGTTTCACGAGCTGGAACTTGACGGCGAAGCGAATGACAAGGCGCGCTTTCGCATGCGCATGATCGAACGCGTGCTGACCCAGTTCCAGGCCATCCCGAAAGACGATCTCGATTATCTTCTTGAGAAACTCGATGCCTATGCCGAGCAGGCAAAGCTGCGCGAGGAAAGTGCCGCCTAAGCGTCCGTTTTCATTCGGAAACCATACTCGACGCCGACTTCGTTCAGGAAGTCCGTATCGCGCCAGTACGCGTTTTCTGCGATCACGAGCATGCCGCTACAGGCGGCTGCATCAATCCGATCCAGCAGCTCTTCATCATTCTCGATCTTGCGCGCATCAACCCGCATACTGTCGAGCAGGACGCGCAGCGAATAGGAAAGCGGGGCTTGCCAGGAGCGCGAAGCGTTCAGCGATACGCGGAACCCGCAGCGGCGCAGCGCTTCAATTCCGTCCATCGCATTGTTGTTGGACGGCGTCGCCAGGGAGGCGTCATCCACTTCAAGGCAGACCTCCTGCGGACACAAGTGCGTGCGTGAGACGGCAGCGTCACATGCAACAGCGGTATCCGGATGGATCAGTGCCGCCATTGGGATTGGCAGAATTACCGGGCGCTCCGTTGTGCGATAGTGCGCGTCGTGGGCAACTTCTTCCACATGCTCTGCCATCCATTGAGCGGGGGAGGTGGCCTCGCTGCGTTCTGCAGCAAGCGCCACCCGGCCAAAGACCGCACGTTCTTCGAAACGCTTCTCGGCTTCAGCGAACAACAGGACCGCATCTCCGGTTTCCAGATGCATGACCGGCAGCAGCCGGTTACGGGTCTGAACAGGGTTTTGAACGGCGCGTTGGTGATCAGTGAACTGGTGCATTCTGCTTCCGTGACGTTGGGACAAGCACCGTACCTACAGAAACATAGTTGAAATCGCGCGCACGTTTGGGTTGTGATTTCGCTCAAATTTGATGGAATTTCTTTCGGAGCTCTTATGTCAGATCCAGCACAGCCAAAACTGTCTGCCACCATTCTCCTGTTGCGGGATGATCCGGAGCTTCAGGTCCTGATGGTGAAACGCCACTATGAAATCGATTTCGCCTCCGGCGCATATGTTTTTCCGGGCGGAAAAGCGAATGATGAGGACGCCGATCCAGCCTGGGAACCGCTCTGCGATGGCGATTTTTCGGGAGAAGAACAGGCGGCCCGCGTATCAGCGATCCGGGAAGCATACGAAGAATCAGGCATCCTGCTGGCCCGGACGATGGCCGGTCGCGGCGAGGGCGCACCTCTGGTCGGCGCCGATATTGCCGATGCGCTGGCCCCGTATCGCGGCGCGGTTGATCGCAGGGAAGAAAGCTTTCTCGGTCTGATCCGGGATCACCAACTTGTTCTCGCCCTTGATGCCCTGGTCCATTTCGGACATTGGATCACGCCGACCATGATGCCCAAACGTTTCGATACGCATTTCTATCTCGCAGCGACCCCGCCGGAACAGGTTGCCGAGCAGGATGGCCGAGAGACCACAGAAGCGGTTTGGGTCGGCCCGCAAGAGGCGCTGGATTTGGAAGCAGCGGGGACCGCGACGATCATTTTCCCGACGCGGATGAATCTCGGCAAGCTGGCGGAGACACCCACAACCGAGGCGGCCTTATCCCGTTTTGCGCGCGAGGACGTGGTGACGGTCTTACCGGTGATTGGCAAGGATGATGATGGCTCGCCCTGTCTGCATATTCCGGAAGAGGCGGGCTATATCCAGAGCACTGAACCGCTGCAGCGGGTCGCAAACGTCGCGAAGAGCAAATGATCAAATCGTTCGGAGACTTCATCGAGCTGAAACGGGACGGCGCCATCGCGACCGTCACGTTGGATCGCGGCGATGGCCGAAACGCGATGTCTCTGAGACTGATGCAATCCATGATCGACGCGGCGGATTATCTTGCTGCGGATACTGAGACGAACGTGGTGATCGTGACAGGGGCAGGGGCGTTCAGCGCGGGCGCCGACCTGAAAGATCCGGATCGCGCCAGCCTGCGCAAGAAGACCCGGCTGGAAAAACGCCAGTCACTTAGACTGGGTCCGGACATGTGCGGCGCCTGGGAGAAGTTGGAACAAATTACGATTGCTGCCATCGAAGGCTATTGCATTGGCGGCGGCGTGGCGCTGGCGATTGCTTGCGACCATCGGATCGTCGCTGAGGATGCCCATTTCCGCTTGCCGGAGATTCCGCTGGGCATGAATATGAGCTGGCAGAGTAATCCGCGAACTGTGTCGCTGTTAGGACCATCGCGGGCGAAGCTGTTCACGATCCTCGGCGAACCATGCCCGGCCGGGCAGGCGCTCAACTGGGGGCTGGCAGACGAGGTGACCGCGCCAGGCGGCGCCCTGAGCGCTGCGCGCGCCCTTGCCGAGCGCTACGCCAAGGTGCCTCCCATTGCGCTGCGCATGACAAAGCAGGCGATGAATGTGTCGGCCACGCCGCTTGGCTATGCGACAAGCTTCATGGACCGCGATCAGTTCGCTTATGCCTCAACGACAGATGACCAGGCCGAAGCGATCCGCGCTTTTCTGGAAAAGCGCGAACCGGACTTCAAAGGCGACTAGTTCTTGTAGGCCAGCGGCTTTTCGCTCTCGTCCAGTTCGAGATAGCGATCTCGCAGCTTGGTCTGCCTGCTTTCCAGAGACTGGACTTCGCCATCAATGAAGACCGCGATCGGGGCGCTCGCGACTTCCAGCGGATCGCCGTCCCAGATGACGAGGTCAGCGGTGCTGCCGCGGGCGATCGTGCCTGAATTGTCCACACCGAATATCTCGGCCGGGACAGTTGTCATCGCGGCCATGGCATCGTCGAATCCAACCCCGTTCGCCGCGGCATTGCCTGCTGATTGCAGGACCAGGCGCGCCTGATGGCCATTATCGCCGAGGTGGGCGAAGGCGGTGGACACGCCGGCGGCGATCAGACGCTCGGCATTCTTTGACGTTGCGCCCAGCTGCGAGAAGCTGGCCGGCAGGTTCTGAAACGGGTCAACAATCACTGGAATATCCGCAGCGGCGAGCGCGTCGGCAACGATCCAGCCCTCATCCGCCCCGACAATCGCAAGATTGAGATTCGGGTTGTCCCGTTTGAGATCCATCACCAGGCGCAAGTCACTCGCCCGGTGGGCAGAGATCAGGATCAGTTGCTGACCGCGCACTGCCTGGCCAAAAGCCTGCGCGTCCGCGCGGGTCAGCGTATCGCCTTCATTGTGCGCCATGAACCGCCCGGGATATCCGCGCGCATCCGCGAACGCGCCGCGAAGCGCTGCCCAGGCTGCGGGCCGCGACCCTCCGGCAAGCCCGGCGCCGCCTTCGCCGAGATCAATAAAGACAAAGGCGCGATCATCCGAAATCGAGTCGGCATCGCCGGACGTGTCGGCCAGGAAGCCCTGCCCGGCAATCATCGAGCCCCCTGTAGAAGGCGCCACCGCAATTCGTGTCACGCCCTCAATGCGCGTCACATCGATCGGTGTGGCTGCCGGGTTGAAGCCGTCCGCAGCCCGCAGGGCGACGGAGAAGGGCGAGCCAGCGGCGCTTGTATCATTGGTCGAGTCTTCCGCGCCGACTTCGACAATGCCGGTGCGAGAAAAGGGCGAGAAGATACCTGGCGTCACCCAATTGCCTTCGGCATCAATCAGCTCTGTCCCGCTTGGCGGCGCGAAATTCACGCCAAGCCCTGCAATCTGGCCATCCGCGATATAGATATTGGCGTTTTCCAGGGTCCCGGCATCGGTCCCGGTCCAGACCTTGGCATTGGTGATGGCGATATTCTGTGCACCTGCGCTCAGAATGAATGTGGTCGCGGCCGCGGCGGAAAGAAGAATCGTGCGGATCATTTCAGGTCTCCTTCACCAGGCTGTCCAAGTTCGAAATCCATTACCGGGGTCAGCTCTGGATTACCGCGATCATACATCAGCGCACCATCCACGAAGACCTTCTCGGCTTGTGTGTAGACGCTGAACGGATCGCCGGACCACAGCACGACATCGGCATCCTTGCCGGCTTCCAGTGATCCGGTCTGATCAAACACGCCAAGCGACTTGGCAGGGTTGGCGCTCAGCCATTGCCAGGCATCGGCATTGGAAATCTCGATCCCGGCGCGGCGCCCATCGGCGAGCGCTTTGGAGGCTTCCTGGTTGAGGCGCTGGATGCCGATATCGCTGTCGGAGTGCACAATCGCGCACGCGCCAGCCTTGTGTACCATGGGGATGTTCTCTCTGACGCCGTCATAGGCCTCCATCTTGAAGCCCCACCAGTCGGCCCACATCGCGGAACAGGCACCATATTCGGCGAGCTTGTCGGCGATTTTGTAGCTCTCCACAGCATGATGGAAGCTCGCGACCTTGTAGCCAAACTCCTGACTCATATCCATGATCTGGGCCATTTCGTCAGCGCGGTAGCAGTGCATGTGGACGAGAATGTCGCCGTTCAGCACGCCCATCAGCGTGTCGAGCTCCAGATCGCGGGCTGGCGGATCGCCGCCTTCATCAGCATATTTGTCCCATTTGCGCTTATATTCGACGGCTTTTGCCCAGGCGGTGCGATAGCCCGCAACATTGCCCATGCGGGAATAGGGTGCGCCGCCAGGAAAGCGTCCGCCGCCATATCCGTAAACGCGCTTGGGATTTTCGCCGCAGGCCATTTTCAGCGTGTATGGCGCGTCGGGAAACTTCATGCCCTGTACAGTCCGCGCCGGGACGTTCTTGAGGGTCACGCCGCGCCCGCCAAACAGGTTGGCTGAGCCCGGCAAGATCTGCATCGAAGTGACGCCGCCTGCCAGCGCACGCGGAAAGCCAGGGTCCTGTGGCCAGACGCCATGTTCAGCCCAGACTTCAGCGGTCACCGGCGCTGAAATCTCATTGCCGTCGCCATGCGCACTGACGCTCGGGCTTGGATAGACACCCAGATGGCTGTGATTGTCGATAATGCCGGGTGTTACCCATTTGCCGCTGGCATCGATCACTGTTGCGCCGTCCGGGGCGTCGATTTCTTCGGCGATTTGCGAGATCTTCCCATCGACCAGCAGCACATCGCCGGACTCGATCCGCCCGCCAATGCCATCAAGCACGGTGGCATCTTTCAGCAAAGTCGCGGTTGAGGGGTAGGGCGTGTAGGTGGACGGAAACGGATTGCGATCAATCTCGACCTTGTCGCCCTTGCTGGCCGTTTCACCGCTATCCCCGCCGCCGCATCCAGCCAAAGCCAGAGCTGCTGAGCCGAGGACAAAAATGAGCTTCTTCATCACACACCCCGTAAGTCAATGTTGCGAGCAAGTGTGTTGCTTTTCTTCGGCTTTGCAAGAGGAAACTCGCCGCATTCCGGTGAGTTTCACGCAAATTTCTGCCAGTGTGGCTTAGACGTCCAGCTCTTCGGCAAAATGCGCGTTTTCCTGGATGAAGCGGTAGCGATGCTCAGCCTTCTTGCCCATCAGCGTGTCGATGAGTTCAGCCGGTTTAGCCTCAGTCAGTTCGTCAATGCTGTCCGGCAGAGTGATCCGCGCCAGAGTCCGGGTCTCCGGGTTCATGGTCGTCTCTTTGAGCTGGGATGGGTTCATTTCGCCGAGACCCTTGAAGCGGCTGAGTTCCACTTTCTGGTTGGGTTTGAACTCAAGCTCCATCAGGAGTTCCTTGTCCTCGTCATCCATCGCATAGACCGACTTGCCCTTGTAGGAGAGCTTGTAGAGCGGCGGCATCGCCATATAGAGCCGACCGCTTTCGATGAGGCCAGGCGTCATCTTGTAGAAGAATGTGATGAGCAGCGCCGCAATGTGCGCTCCGTCAACATCCGCATCGGTCATGATGATGATCTTCTCATAGCGCAGATCATCAATATTGAAGCGCGAACCGGTGCCCGTACCGAGGGCGAGCAGAAGGTCTTGTAGCTCCTGATTCTTGTCCATCTTGTCCGCCGTCGCCGACGCGACGTTGAGGATCTTCCCGCGCAAAGGCAGGATCGCTTGGGTCTTGCGGTCGCGCGCCTGTTTGGCAGATCCGCCCGCCGAATCCCCCTCGACGAGGAAGAGTTCGGTGTCGCCCTTGCTGTCGGCGCAATCGGCGAGCTTTCCGGGCAAGCGGAGTTTCTTGGTCGCCGATTTGCGGGCGACTTCCTTGGCTTTGCGGCGGCGGGCGCGTTCATCGGCGCGTTCAATCGCCCAGGTCAGCAGCTTGTCGGCTTCCTTGGGGCTGGCCGCGAGCCAGTGATCGAACCGGTCACGCACACAATTCTCGACGAGGCGGAACGCCGCCGTCGTGGAGAGCTTGTCCTTGGTCTGACCGACAAATTCGGGATTGCGGATGAACACGGAGAGCAGCAGGCCGGAATGGCCCATAATGTCGTCCGCGGTGATTGACGTGCCTTTTTTCTGGCCTGTCAGATCAGCGTAATTGCGAAGGCCCTTGGTGATGGCAGAGCGGAAACCCGCTTCATGCGTGCCGCCATCTGGTGTTGGAATGGTGTTACAGTAGGAGCGTGCGAAGCCATCCGTCTCGCCAAAACCTGCCGCCGTCCAGGCAATTGCCCATTCGACTTTGCCATCATCACTTTCCACCAGACCGGCAAAGTGTTGTTCCGTGATCTTGGCTTTGCCCTTGAATACTTCGTCCAACTGGTCAGCGAGACCGTTTGGATAAGACAGGACTTTCTCAGCCGGGATCTTGGAGTCTTCCGGAAGCAACTCGGCATCGCATTTCCAGCGGACTTCCACGCCGCGATAGAGATACGCCTTGGAGCGCGTCATCTGGAACAGACGGGCCGGCTTGAAACGCAGCTTCTCGCCAAAGATCTCGACATCAGGCTTGAACCGGACCGTTGTACCACGGCGGTTCGGCGCAGGGCCTTTCAGCTCAAGCGGGCCGGTGACCCTGCCACGCTCAAAAGCCTGGAAATAGAGCTTCTTGTCGCGCGCGACTTCGACTTCCATGCGCTCAGACAGCGCGTTCACGACGGATGAGCCGACACCATGGAGCCCGCCAGCTGTCTCATAGGCTTTGTTGGAGAATTTTCCACCCGCGTGCAGCGTGGTCATGATCACTTCAAGCGCCGACTTGCCCGGATATTTCGGGTGCTCGCCGACCGGAATGCCGCGGCCATTGTCGACCACTTCAACGTAGCCATCGGCGCGAACGTGGACTTCGATGCGTGAGGCAAAACCGGCAACGGCTTCGTCCATGGAATTGTCCAGGATTTCAGCGAACAGGTGATGATAGGCGCGCTCGTCCGTGCCGCCAATATACATGCCGGGACGTTTGCGAACGGGTTCGAGGCCCTCAAGGACCTCGATATCTTTCGCGCTATAGCCAGAAGGATCAGTTTTCATATCGTCGAACAGGTTCGTTTGCTTTGCAGCGCCCATAATGGTTTTCTCCCCGTAAGCCCATTCGCCCACTGATTCCAAGGACTTCCATCATGACGAATTCGATTAATACGCCGTTAACCCTGCCGTCCGGCGTCGAATTACCCAATCGATTGGTCAAGGCTGCGATGACCGAGCGGTTGGCCAGTCCGGGCAATGAGGTCACAGACCGTCATCTGCAGCTTTACCGGGCCTGGGGGCAGGGCGGCATTGGTCTTCAGATCACGGGAAATGTGCTTGTCGACCGCCGGAATCTGGAAGCTCCGGGCAATGTTGCGATCGATGGACCGCCGTCGAATGAACATGCTGTAATGCTCGCAAAATGGGCAGAGGCGAGCAAAGCCGGGGGCGGAAAAGTCGTCATGCAGCTCAGTCATGCCGGGCGCCAGACCCAGAAAATGGTCAATCCTCAGCCGGACGCCCCCAGCGCCATCGCTGTTGACCTGCCCGGCGGACAGTTCGGCACACCGCGCGCCTTGACCGGCGATGATATCAAACGCCTGATCGGGAAATACGCGACCGCGACCAAAGCGGCACGCGCCGCCGGGTTTGACGGCGTGCAGATCCACGCCGCCCACGGTTATTTGATGAGCCAGTTCCTGTCGCCGCTCACCAATCAACGCGACGATGAATGGGGCGGCCCGCTGGAAAACCGGGCGCGCCTGTTGCTGGAGGTGATCAAAGCCGCGAAGGCAGAGGCTGGGCCCGGTTTTGGCGTGTCAGTGAAGCTGAACTCGGCCGACTTCCAGAAAGGCGGTTTCTCGCAATCGGACTCAACCGCAGTGATCGGCATGCTGAACGATCTGGGGCTCGATTTCGTTGAGATTTCCGGCGGCAATTACGAGCAGCCCAAAATGATGGATATGGAAGGCCTGAAACCCGCCCATCAGGAGGGTGCGCGCGAAAGTACCAGGCGCCGCGAGGCCTATTTCCTGGACTATGCCAGGGAGGTGCAGGCCGTCGCCAATATGCCGCTAATGGTCACCGGAGGGTTTCGCACGCGGGAAGGCATGAACGATGCCCTGGCGAGCGGTGAGGCTGACCTGATTGGCCTCGGACGCCCGCTCTGCGTCGATGTGGATGCGCCGGCCCAGCTGCTTTCCGGCGAACTCAATGAGCTCCCGAGATGGGAAAAAACACTGCGGATCGGACCCGGGATCTTCGGGCCTAATTCATCGATCGGCCTGTTCAAGGCGCTCAATGGATTCGGAATGCAGGGCTGGTATTATACTCAGCTTCACCGCATCGCCGATGGTCTGGAGCCGAACCGCAAGCTGGGTGTGCTCAGTGCGTTCCTGAAGATGCAGGGGATCGACTCGCGCATGGCAAAGGCCTACCACGCCGACCTCGCAGCGAAAGAAACCACATGAGTTTGCAGATCTCCTCCTCCTTTGATGGCGGAAACATCATCGTCAAAGACCTGAGCGATCCTCAGAATATCCGCCTGGACATCGCCCGGGACAACCAGTCAGACTTCTATCAGTGGTTCTATTTTCGCGTTACCGGACCTGCCGGATCCGCGCTGAAAATGGTCATCGAGAATGCCGGCGACGCGGCCTACCCGAAAGGCTGGGAGAATTATTCTGCAGTCGTCTCGCATGATCTGGAGCAGTGGCACCGGGTAGAGACCCATTATGACGGCTCTGCGCTCACTGTTCACGCAGAGACCGGCGCCGGATCTGTTTATGTGGCCTATTTTGCGCCTTATCCGACGGGTCGTCACCGCAAACTCATCGCGCAAGCCGGAGCGATTTCGAATGCTGAGGTCAGCGTCCTCGGCCAAACGCTGGATGGCCGCGACATGGACCTGATCACCATCGGCACCCCGGGCGAGGGAAAGCAATCGCTCTGGATCACTGCGCGCCAGCACCCGGGTGAGACGATGGCCGAGTGGTGGATGGAGGGCTTTCTCGAACGCCTCGGCGACGACGAGGATGAAGCGGTTCAGGCGCTTCGTGAGCGCGCGGTTCTCTACATCGTGCCCAATATGTGCCCGGATGGCAGCGCGCGCGGTCACTTGCGGACCAATGCGGCGGGCGTGAACCTCAACCGCGAATGGGCTGACCCGAGTATGGAGCGGAGCCCGGAAGTCTATCTGGTTCTGGAAAAGATGAAGGAAACAGGCCTCGACTTTGCGCTGGACGTGCACGGCGACGAGGCCCTGCCATACAATTTCATTGCCGGGACGGAGGGCATTCCGGACTGGACCAACCGTCTCGCCGACTTGCTGGGAAGCTTCAAGCAGGCCTATGTGGAATCGTCTGGTGGCGAGTTCCAGACCAAGCATGGCTATCCGGTCAACGCTCCTGGCAACGCCAATCTGACGATTTGTTCGAACGCGCTCGCTCAACATTTTGACGCGCTCGCCATGACGCTGGAAATGCCATTCAAGGATAATGCGGACAAACCGGATGCTGCGTTTGGCTGGTCCCCCGCGCGCGCCAAACAGCTCGGCCGGGACGCGGTTGAAGCTATTGTGACGGTTCTGCCGAACCTTCGCTGAGCTGCGCGACCGCTTGTTCAATCAGGCGATAGCTTTCGATCCGGGTCTCGAGCGAGTCCGTAATCGTCAGCAGAAACACTTCGCTGGCGCCTGTTTCGGTGGTCACCTCAAGCAGTGATTGGGCCACAGATGCGGCGGAGCCGACAATTCCGCGCTGCGGTGGGATGATCGGCGAGGCATCCAGCACGCGCTCGGCTTCATCGACGCTTAGATAAGGGTTGAAGTGGCCCGCCCCTCTGCCGAGTGCCCAGGCGCGGATGGGCGCGGCGAGGCGGTTTGCGGTTTCATCGGTATCTGCGGCCAGCGCCACAAGTCCAATTCCAGCATAGGGTTCAGCGCAAAAGGGCGAGGGTTCAAACGCCTCAAAATAGGCGGCGAGCGCTGCTTTCGCGCCGCCCGGATTGAGGAAATCGGCAAAGGCCAGTCTCAACCCCATCTGACCGGCAAACGCGGCTGATCCTGGTGACGAACAAAGCATCCAGAGCCCCGGATTTTCACCTGGAGGATTGGCAGCAATCCCATGTGCGCGATGATCGCTCGGCAAAGGGGTTCTCCCACCCGCATCCAGCATCCAGTCCATCAACATGCGCAGCATGGTCGGGAAGTTCTGCCCGCCCGGACCCAGCAAGACGGCAGATGTGCGCGGGTCGGCGCCGGTTGCACGGCCGAGGCCGATCTCGATCCGTTCGGGATAGAGTTGATTCAGCGTCTGACCCCATTCAGCAACTTTCAGCGGCGAGTAATTCGGCAGCATGATGCCACCCGATCCGAGGACAATCCGCGACGTACGGCTGGCGAGGTCTGCCATCAGGATTTCAGGCGTCGTCCCGGCAAAGCTCGTCGCATTGTGATGCTCCTGCACCCAATATGACCGGTAGCTCATCTCGTCCGCTGCCTTGGCCAGCGCGCGCGTTTCATTCAATGCATCGGCGGCGTAGCGGCCTTTGAAAATCGGCGACGGGTCGAGGATGGAGAGCACGGGTTTCATCCTCAGCGTTGTGCGCTATGCAAGGACCGGAAACAAGCAGGAGACGTAGATGCGATCAGGTATGGTGGCTTTGTTTTGCGCGATGATGGCGGCCTGCAGCGTCGGGGCTGCGCCGCCGGAATCGATCGATGACAGCCTGGCGGACCGTATCGCGCTCGCGCCGCCCGGGCCGCTTGAGCCGTCTCCGTACCCGCTGCACTACAAGCTCGATCTCACATTGGATCCGCGCGAAGCCCGCTTCGGTGGAACCGTGGCGATCACCCTTGATGTGACGCAGCGGTCGAGCGGCGTGTATCTGCATGGCCGGGACCTGAATGTCACTGAGGTTCGCTCACGGGTCGGGGAAGCGCCCTCCAGAAGCGGTGTCTGGCAACCGGTCCTGGAATCCGGGGTCGCCTGGGTCGATTTCGGTCAGACGGTCGATCCAGGACAGATCATCGTCGAAATCGACTATGACACTGCATTTGACGCCAATCTGTCCGGCCTGTTCAAAGTCACCGAACAGGGCGATGCGTATGCGCTCGCCAAGTCCGAGAGCATTCAGGCGCGCCGCTTCATGCCGGGATTTGATCAGCCCGCCTTCAAGGCTCCGTTTGATATCACGTTGACCATTCCTGAATCAGATTCAGCGATCAGCAATGCGCCCGAGGCCTCAGTCGAGGTGCTGGGCAATGGGCTCAAGACGGTGACGTTTGAGACCACGCGCCCCCTGCCGACCTATCTGCTCTCGCTCGCCGTTGGCAGCTTTGATGTCGTCGATGCGGGAGTCATCCCGCCGAACAATATCCGATCCGAACCGATCCCGCTGCGCGGTTTTGCGCGGCGCGGCAAAGGCAGCGAGCTTGGCCTGGCGCTGGAAACAGCGCCTGAACTGGTGCGGATCTTCGAAGAGGCGCTGGAACAACCATATCCATACAAGAAGCTCGACATTGTCGCTGCCCCGCAATGGCCCTCGGGCGCGACAGAACTGGCGGCGGCGATTACTTATCGGGAGAGCCGCATCCTGGCGAGCGACGATATCGGCCCGGCGGCGCGGCGCAGCCTGCTGGCGATTCATGCGCACGAAGTCGGGCATATGTGGTTTGGCAATCTCGTCACGCCGCCCTGGTGGGATGATCTCTGGCTGAAGGAAGCCTTTGCAAGCTGGGGTGAAGGGGCAAGCCTGTCAGAGCTCTATCCAGGCGAGGGCTATGAGCTGGACGCCATCGTCGATGGCATCTCTGCGATGGACCTGGATAGTCTCGCCAGCGCCCGCGCCGTCCGCGAGCCCATCGCGCTGAACGAGAATGTCCGCAACGCCTATGACGCGATCACCTACAATAAGGGCCTCGCCGTGATCGGCATGGTCGACGCCTATTTCGGCGCAGACACGTTCCGCCCCGCGCTTGGCCGCTATGTTGAAGCCTATGAGGATGGCGTCGCAGCCAGCCCGGAATTCTTTGAGATTATCGGGCGTGAGACGGGTGAGCCCGACCTGACGCGGGCTTTTCAAAGTTTCGTTAGCCAGAACGGTCTTCCGCTTCTGACGCTGGCTATTGAAGGCGCGAACAATTACCGCGTGACACAGTCGCGCTATGCGCCGCTCGGCAGCGCGATTGTGGACGACAGAACCTGGGTCGTCCCGTTTTGTTGGGCTGCCGGTCAGTCTGATGGAAGAATGCGCGCCTGCGAGCTGATCTCTGATAGATCGCAGGTGCTGAGCCTGAGCGCTGGGTCTGATCTAGCCTTACAAACCAAGTGGGTCCTCCCCAACGCAGATGGCACGGGCTATTATCGGTTCTCGCTGCCCTACGACTTGTGGCAGGCTCTCGGCATGGCGTTTGATGAGCTCAGCGCCGGCGAAAAGCTGGCGACGCTCGACAGCGCCGGCGCGGAATTCGCAGCCGGACGCCTCGACGTCGACACGGTCTGGCGGTTCATCGATGAGGCCGTGAAGGACGAAGAGCGCCGCGTCGTGCAGGCGGCCATTCGTCAAGCTACACGGTTTGAGCGATTGCTATCCGATGACGCAGCCGCACTTGCTGGCTACCGCGCTGCGGTGCTGGACGTCTTCAAGCATCGCTATATCGCGCTCGACCAGCATGGCGGAGATGATCCGGAACGCTCCATCATGAAGTCGAGCCTCGAACAAATTATGATTACGTCCGGTCAGGACCCATCGTTGCGCCAAAGCCTCGCCGATGCCGCCGCTGCCTATATCGGGCTTGAGGGCGCCGCGTCGGATCGAACGCTCAATACAGATGAGTATCTAACCGGTATGGCAATCGGTCTGCAGAACTATGGCGCGCCATTTTTGGACCGCTTGCTCGAGGTGCGCACCGACTATGATGATCCGGTTTTTGAGCAGGCCGTTGCCTATGCGCTTGGTCAGAATCAGGACCCAGCCCTTTCAGATCGTATTCTTGATCTCGCTCTGTCGGGAACGCTCGGTACGCGAGAGTCGCTGACAATCGTGCAAGGCCAGATGCAGCAACTCGAAACCCAGGCGGCGACCTGGGACTGGTTGAAGGCCAATTTCGAGACGTATCTGAATGTCATCCCGCGCCAGCGCAAACGCTTCACGCCCGGGCTTGCGGCGAAGATGTGTTCCCTGGACGCACGGGATGATCTCATCGCGCTGTTTGAAGCGCACGGCAACAGCATCCCCGGGCATGAGCGTTCTCTGACGCAGACGGTTGAACGGATCGAGCTTTGCGCCGCCCTTGAAGCAGAGAAAGGTGCAGAAACGCGCGCCTTCTTCGGCGACCACAATTAATTGGGCGATTCGGTGTCGGTCGTTTCCGGTGCAGGTTCTGACTCAGCCGGTGGTTCGGATTTGCGACGCCCAAACAGTGCGTCTAGCGCGCGGTCTCTCAGCTCGTCTTCGAGATCGCGCTCCGGGGCGGGTTCTGCAGGGGTCTCTTCACCCTCCGCCGGTGTGTCTGAAGGCTCCGGCGCGGGGGGCGTCGTCGGCGTGCTTCGACCGCCGATTATGTCGCCAATAATCTGGCCAGCATCGCCGCCAATCCGATCGCCGATCTCGCTCGCCGCCTGACCACGCAGGCGGGCGGTCAGTTCGGCCTGAACCGCGCTTTGATCGAGGCCAAACCGGACGTTCGACCAGCTGCCATAGACGCGCACAGGAATTGGAATGGAGTTGATCCCGATGGTCGAACCCGCGCCTGCGGCGTTGACGTCGACACGCGGTGTCAGGCTGATATCGAGCGTGCGGGCGCCGAGGTCGATGCGTCCCGTGCCGGTGACGCCAACAACGGGATTATCGATGCTCAGGTCCGTGATACTCGCCACACCATTGCTGAAATCCAGGTTGCCGATGAAGCTGGAAAAATCGGTCTCGGCTTCAGGCGATAATGCGTCCCGGAAGCTGGCTATGCTCAAATTCCCGTTTCGCAGGAGGTCCCCCACATTGGTCACGTCGCGGACCATCTTGGCAAGGTTCAACCCTTTTAATGCGCCCTGATTGAGATCTGACTCGAACTTGCCGTCGAGGCCGGCGATGAGTGCTTTCAGGCTGTTGCCTTCCGAACTCATATTGACGTGTACGTCGCCAAGGCCGCTCAGATTTTGAAAGCCGGTCAACGCCGTCAGCATTTCCTGCGCCGCGATGCTGGTTGCCAAAGCTTCGATTTGCAGAGACGGCGTCGAGCGTGAGGCGTCGAGGACAAGATCGCCATACCAGTCGCCCTGGAACGCCCGAAAGCCCGGCGTATCATCGCCGCGCCGGAACAGCGCGGAGAGGCGACCATCGTCCAGCCGCGTATTCAGCAGAGCGTCCCGCAAGGTGATCTGATCAATCACCACCGTGTTGGCCGCAACAGTGATCGTGGCGTCGACAGCGCGCAGTCCGGCCAGGTCAAACGGCGTGTCATCCCAGTCTTCGTTCAGACTTGGAGTCTGGTCCTGCTTTTGAGATCCACTGCCCAGGAACGGCGTGATATCCAGTGTATCCATCGCGAGATCCGCCACGATACGCGGGCGTGGACCCCGGAGGTCGGCCCCGACATCTCCAGTGGCGGTTGTGTCATCAAGCTTCAGGCTCGCACCGCTCAGATTGGGCGCCATCAAGGCCCCGGTTGTCTGCCCTTTGATGGACAGCGCGTTGAGCGAGTCACCTTCCGGGATCACTGTCCCGAACGTCTCAAGGACCTTGCGCGGATTGTCGCTGCGAAGATCGATCATTCCATTGAGCGTTTGGTCTCCAGCCAGCGAGACGGCTCCGCTAAAATCAGTGGCGAGATCCAGGCTGCGCTGCTTCAGTTCGATCCCGGTCAGCGCCGGCGCGCTGATCGGGCCTGAAAGCGTCGCGCGGAGATCCACGTCGCCGAGCAGAGTGAGGATTGGGATGAGTGCGTGTCCAGGCTTGAGAAGTCGCTGCGCGTCTGCGGCATTCAGGTCAACCGTACCATTTAGGCGGGTTGAGGTGCCGAGAAAAAGTTCTCCGCGATAGTCGAGGTCTAGGCCTGTGGCCGCGAGTTTGAGGCTGGAAAAATCAATCGCAGCGGTCGGGGCAGGGCCAGTAATTGTCCCTTTGGCGCGAACCGATTGCAGCGCGCTCGCGACAATTGGCAGGTCCGCGTCGCCGAGCACAGTCAGCGCCTGGCCGAGCGTATCTGAGTCCACTTCGAATGCCCCGTCGAGCACCGGCGCTTCTGCCAGTGTAAGGGCGCCATCATAGACCACGTCGCCGTAAATCGTACCGAGTTTAGCGTCGAGACGGACGGGTTGCTGGCTCGTGAGCTGTTGCAGCGTGTCGAGCCGTATCCGGTAGTCAAAGGGCTGGCCGTTCAGGCGTCCATCTCCGTTCGACGTGAAGGGCTGATCGAGCGCCTTCAGCTGGGCCGACGCGTTGAATTCCGTCAGCACATATTGCTCGCCTGTGGCCCGGTCGCGATAGGAGACGGAGGCGTTGGACAGCGCTGCGCGATCTATCCCGGTCTCAAAGCCACTGGAGCCTGAGTCTGGATCAGTCTCGCCGTCTTGATCTGGATTGCCAAACTCCCAGTTCACGCGACCATCGGCGAGGCGTTCAAGGCGAACCGTTGCATCATCCAGTGTGATCTTGCTGACTTCCACCCGACGCGACAGCAAAGGGAGGAGTTTGACATTGGCTTGAAGCGCCCCGGCTTCAATCATCAGCGGATCTGAGAACCCTTCCGGATTAGCGATCTCCGCACCTTCGATTCGCGCCGAAATGACAGGCAGAATGGACAATTTCGGGTCGCCTCTCAGCGTGACGTCGCGGCCAAGCGCATTGGTTGCCGCGCTTTCGATCTGGGCCTTGTAGACCGATGTCGGGATCAGGAACGGAATAATCACGGCAGCTGCCAGTAAGGCCGCAATCACAGCGCAAAGGATGATCAAAAGACGTTTCATAGGAGGAATATGGCCTTGTTATTCTGTATTGCAGCTCAATAGCTGCAACTGATGTCAAAGTCATGGCAATTGCCGCTTGACCGGGGTTTTTTGCACGTATAGATCAGCCTCTCACCGCTTCGGCGGGGAAGCCCATGCGCGGGTGTAGCTCAGTTGGTTAGAGTACCGGCCTGTCACGCCGGGGGTCGCGGGTTCGAGTCCCGTCACTCGCGCCATTTTCAAAAATAATTCCTCAAAAATATCAAGGACTTAGGCCTGAAAATGGTGCGCCCCGTCCGCATTTCTCCAAAAATGGGATACAAATTGGATACAAATTGGGATACAAGAGCGCATGACGATCATGCGCGATCCCGACAGATTTTTGCTCAAGCGTGGTAAGCGTTGGTACTATCAACGTCGTGTGCCCGGACAATTTTCACATTTTGATCAAAGACGGTTTGCCAAGGTCTCGCTCAAGACCGAGTCACTCGAAATCGCGCGTGTTCGGCGAGATCAGCTTGCTGAAGCCGATGACGAATACTGGATGGCGCTGGCGGTTGAGTTAGCAGAGGAAAACGCCAACGGTTCAACCGTTCGTGCGGCGTTGGAGCATCGCTACAAATCTGCAATCTCTCGGGCCATGGCTTACGGGTTTTCCTACAAGCCCGCCGAGCCCCTGGCGGAAACGCGTTCGATTGCCGAATTGATGGATCGGATCAAAACACTCGAAGTCCAGTCCGGAGCTGGCGGCGACCCTAACCGGGCTGATAGTGAAGCCCTTCTAGGAGGTGCTCCTGATCCGGCAGCGAGAATTCCAGTCTCTGAAGCCTTCGAACTTTATGTCTCAAAAATTGCCTTCGATGATCAATATAACAAATCCGAAGCACAGCGGCGATCCTGGGAGAAAACAAAGCGCACGTCGATCACTTATTTTATCGAACAAATGGGCGACCTGCCTCTAAGCGACATCACGCGAGACAAAGCGTTGGAATATCGTGATTGGTGGGTTGAGCGGATGCAACCACAAGATGGAGACCAAAAGCCGGTCACGCCTAACACGGCTAACCGGCACATCGGAAATGTGCGGTCGCTCTTGCAGCGATACTACAAACATATTGGTGCGGCAGATTTTGAAGACCCGTTTCGCGACTTTTATTTCTCAGGCAAGTCCGAAGCTAAACGCGCCTCTTTCACAGATGACTGGGTGCGTTCACGCATTCTCGTCCCAGGCCTATTTGACGGTTTGCGGGTCGAGCTGCGCGTTTTGATCTATTTGCTCATTGAAACTGGCGCGCGCTTGAGTGAACTCGTGAACCTTCGTGCTGAGGACATTCGCTTAAACGATAAGGTTCCTCATATCGCCATTCGTCCCGAGCAAAACAGAGAACTCAAGACCGAAGACTCGAGGCGGGAAATTCCGCTTGTTGGCGTTGCAGAGATCGCAATGCGGTCGTGCCCGGAAGGCTTCCCGTACTATTACGACAAAAGCACGCTGGTCTCAGCGAACCTGATGAAAGCGTTCCGGCAGCGGAAACTATTACCATCCTCGGATCACGTTATCTATTCATTCCGACACTCATTCGAGGACCGAATGCTCGAAGGCGGTCTCGATTATGGCCTAAGATGCGCCCTGATGGGGCATAAGAGTAACCGTCCTGAGTACGGCCAAGGCGGTTCACTCGATTATCGGAGAAGCGAACTTTTGAAAATTGCGCATCCCGTCCAAGCGGCGCTTTTTTAGGTCTTGAGGTCACCTTTGCGACTGCGGTCGAAAGGTCCAGACGTCGTCTGAACCGTAACGATTGCCTGATGTGGCTCAGCACAGTACTGGAGCTTATGGACTGGAAGGGTGAATTCTATATTGGTGAGACTTGGCTCGTTTATCGCGGACGGGCTGCGGACAATCGCCCGCATGCCCACGCGACGCTCCAACTCACCGTGTCCCTTGGTCCAGACATCTCTATTAGTGATCAGAGTGAGCAGGTCATTTCTGGTGCAGCGCTTTGTGTGAAGGCAGGAAAACGCCACACGCTTCATCCATCAGACAAAGCCGTGCTTGTGTTGATTGAACCCCAATCGCAGCTTGCGCGATATGTTCAAAGCTTTGCCGGGGATGATGATGTCTCGAGGGTGGATCCGAACCTCATCGCTCAAGTAAATTGGGAGGGTGAACTTGGTACGCTCCTTGATTCCTTGGACTTGGACTTTGGTGACGTCGGCTCCCGAATGGATTTGCGTCTGATGGAGGCCCTCAAATTCTTGCGGACAGCGCAGCTAAATGGTGCGATTTCCGCTGCGGCTAAATCATGCGGCCTATCGGAACCGAGGTTGCGTGCAATCGCACAAAAGCAACTTGGTGTGCCCCTGTCTAAGTGGCTCATATGGCAGGCGACCCGGCGATCAGCACAGGCAATGGCACAAGGCACATCGCTGGCCGAGGCTGCCTATGCTGGCGGATTTGCCGACCAGGCGCATCTGACCCGGACAATGGGAAAGATTATGGGGGTCACGCCCCTGCAGGCATTGAACGCGGGTCAATAGCGGCAATTGGCAAACGAGCGTTTCGTTCAATACGCACAAGACAAGCATCAAGTATCCTCTTCTTATATGGGAGATACAAACATGGCGAAGAGCACCGTTTTGGCAGATTTCGACGATGATCTGGTTCGAAGCACCGCAAATCGAATTGTCGGCAACGCTGACAACGCGGAAGATAAGTTCAGCAGACTGCTCAACTATGTCAGAGACGACATCAAGTTTGGATTTCCTGCGAGTGGCGACCTGACGAAGGCGTCGGAAACCATCAAATTGGGTTTGGGGCAGTGCAACACGAAGGCGACCTTGCTTCTAGCCCTATGCAAGGCCACAGACATTCCGGCGCGGATACATTTCTCGCTGATTTCTAAAGAGATCCAAAAAGGCTTCTTTAAGGGGCTCGCCTATCGGCTAATGCCCGATGAAATTTCTCATTCCTGGCTTGAAATCGAAATCGACGGCGAATGGAAACGGACGGACGGATTTATCAACGATACCTCACTTCAAGCTTCGTCAGAGCGAGAGTTAAAGCGACGCGATTGGAAAACAGGTTTCTCGGTTGCACTGTCATCACCTGATAAAGATTGCGGAACTTGCTCTACTTTTGGGACTTTTCAGCAAATGGCCGCGGTCACTGATGATCATGGCGTTTTCGACGAGCCCGCCGAGTATTTTCAATCTGCACTTTACGAAAACCGACCCGGTCCGATCAAACTCTTGCTTTATCGGATCAGTGTCGCAGCCATCAATCGCCGCGTGGAAGCACTGAGAGCAAAGTCCGATACAGCTCTTTCGCGTCGGACGGCTCAAAGCGGTACAAGCGTTTCGTTCAATACGTAGAAAAATAGATCGCTGAAGAAGACCATCGAAAATTCTAATCGAAGGTTGAATTATGAAAGCCGCTATAAAGACCGCGTTCGGACAAGAGATGTCCTTGGCCAGAGACGCCTACAAGCGTGATCAATTGGATGAAGCGTTCCGGTTATTGGAGCGAGCACACATACTCGGTCAGCGATACTTCACAACGCATTTCATCACGCATTGGTGGATGCTGAAAGTGGGCATACGTAAAACTGACTGGCGTGAAATCAGAGGTCAAATTCTCCGGATCATTGCGGTGATTCCCGGATACCTCTTCGGATGGGTGCCCAAAGGAAACACCGGCGGCGCCGATGTGTCGGCGCTCAAACCTATGCCCATTCCAGATGATCTCGCAACGCCATTGAAGGGCTATAATGTTTGGACCGATGTGCTCTTGCGGGTTCTCATATGGGCTGTGGTCGCGCTTCTTGTTTGGTTCGGGATGTTCGCTTGGTCGACTTATGTTAGAGCCGGAGAAACCCGGAATATTGTCTCTGCTTTTGATGGAACCTGCAGTCCTCTTGTGGGATTTGAAGGGCCGGAAGATCTCGTGTGGGACCGCGAGGCTGGAACCGTTTACGCGGTTGGCGGAGACCGTCGATCCTTCCGCTCTGGAGGACCCGGCCGCGCCAAGATTTGGTCACTGCCCATGGCGTCACCAGACTTGGCCGTGCCAAACGACCTTGCCCCAGCAGAACCAGAGGTATTTCGCAGCTTTGGCATGGACCTTCACATCGATGAAATGGGAACCCGCCGCCTATTTGTCGCCAACCGTCCCAGCGACGGGCACACGATCGAAGTCTTTCGCGTGACCGCTTCGGGGGACTTGTTGCTGGAGCGAACGCTGAAACATCCGCTTCTGCGCAATCCGAATGATCTGGTCGCGATTGGACCAACAGAAGCGCTCGTGACCCTCGATAAAAAGGCAGACGCGGCAACGCTGGGCGAAATCCTTGAGGGCGCGCGCCAGCTTCGCACCGGCAAAGTCTTGCGCATCAATACCGAGACGGCCGAGTATGTCGCTGAAGACTTACAGATGGCCAATGGGATAGCCTTCAGTCTATCACAAAGAGTGCTTTATGTTGGTGAAACCATCGCCCAAAGACTGTCTGTCTTTGACTACGATCCTCAAACGAAAACACTTTCTTTCAACCGTCATGTGCCCCTAGAGACAGGCGTTGATAATATAACCGTCAATCCCGATGGCCGCGTATTCATTGCGGGTCACCCAAAGCTTTTGACACTTGCCATGGGGTATCAACGCTCGGAGACATCGCCTTCGCCATCTGAAGTGCTGGTCTACGATCCATCGCGCGAGACTGTCGAACGGCTTTATGTCAATGATGGCTCGGAACACTCTGGTGGATCGGTCGCCATCGTTGATGACGCGTCAGGCCGAATGCTGATCGGGTCGGCCTTTGGTCCGCACATTTTAAGCTGTGAGTTTGGCCACGCCGCTAACGCTGCGCTTTAGAGCAATGGCCATAAGAAATGAAATGATAGCTGCGCCATGGCCGCGTTGGCTTGCACGACCCATGATGAATTGGGACGGACTCTTGCTGGCAGGAATCGTCTCTCTGTGCGGCGTTTTTCTGTCAAACATCACCGGCGCGCCTGTTCTGTTACTCGTGCTTGTTATTGGACTGATGCTCAAAGCGCCGAGCGCGAACGACACGCAATCTGCTGGTCTCAATTTGGCAGGTGACGCAATTCTGAAAGCCGGTGTCGCGCTTTTGGGGATGCAGATAACCCTATCTCAGATTGCAGCGCTCGGTTGGGCAACGGCGCTGTTGGTTTTGACCAGCCTGGTGATGACCCTCGCCATAGGCTGGCAGATTGGAAAATGGGCTGGCCTCAAAAGTGAAAGTGCAATCATCGCCGCAAGCGCAGTTGCCATTTGCGGGGCGTCCGCTGCCTTGGCGATTGCAAGCGTGCTGCCTCGAAAGGCAAAAGACGACACCGTAATTCTGTCGATCATCGGCGTGACCACCCTCAGCACCGCTGCGATGATTGCCTATCCGGCTCTTGCCCAAACGCTGGGACTGAATGACGCGCAGGCCGGAATATTGTTTGGCGCGGCGATACACGATGTTGCCCAAGTGGTCGGTGCGGGCGCGCTTTTCTCTTCTGAGGCCACGGAAACCTCGGCCATCGTGAAACTGCTAAGGGTCGCCTGTCTGATGCCAGTGGCTTTAGTTGTGGGAATACTGTTCTCATGTGAAAGCGTTGAGACGGATCAACAGATCACATTACCCCGTTTCCCAATATTCTTGATAATTTTCGCCGTTCTCGTCGGGATTAACAGCATTGGCCTTGTGCCAGAATACGCGCGCTCCCTGGCCAATGCTCTCTCGCAAGGTTGCCTGATCTTGGCGGTAGCGGCCATCGGCATAAAAACCTCATTCTCTCAGCTTTTGATGACGAGTGGTCGCGTCTTCCTGGTTCTAGCTGTGGTGACCGTTTTGCTCGGTGGCGGCGTTCTCGGATCACTTCTACTATTCTTTGAGACGACTTCGATTTGAACCCTTTTATGAGGCCAATATTATGAGACGATTTTTGCTGATCCTACTCCTGCTTTTGCTGCTTGGTCCCCTGATCGGAATAGCAATTGTTGACGGTCAACGCGCAAAAGATGCAAAGCGCCTGGATGAGGCGTGGGCGCTTGCCACTGTGGATAAGGTTCCTGAGTTCGGAACGACGCGCAGCCTTGAAGTTTTGCCACTCGTGAATTGGCATAGTGACAGAGATGATTTGCGCACCGAGCCGGGTGTGTCCTATTTGATCAGAACCGACTCGGAGACCATTCTTTTCGATCTCGGTTTCAATCGGTTTGGTGAAACTCCGTCGCCCTTGGAACACAACATGGCGCGCCTCGGCGTTGAGCGTTCCGACATTGATACGATTTTCATCAGTCATCTTCACCGCGATCATGTTGGGGGCGTGGATTGGGCGAGGGCGCGATCTTTTTCTTTTGGGACCCAGCAAGCGGACCTGGGCAATGCTTCAGTTTATTCACCAACCGAGATGAATTATCCGGGACTGACAGTCCAAACGGTGACGTCGCCCCGAGCGCTATCAAATGGCATTGCTTCGACAGGGCCTATCCCTCGGCGCTTGTTCATTGGCCAAATCGATGAGCAGGCGCTGGTGATAAACCTAGAAGGGCGCGGTCTTGTTGTGATTGTTGGTTGCGGGCACCAGACGGTTCCGAAGCTGCTTGAGCGAGTTGAGGCCGCATTCGATGTTCCGCTTTATGCGATTATCGGCGACCTCCATTACCCTGTGCCCGAGGGGCGCTTGTATGTCGCTGGAATAGACGCCCAGCGACGGCTTGCGTCCGGCAATGGCGTGTTTGCCCCCATCGATCAAAGCATCATCGAAAATGAGATTGAGTTGCTCAGTCGAGAGCTCTCATTCCTGGCTCTCGGCGGCCACGACACACATGATGCGGTTTTTGATCAGTTTGAGGATGTATTGGGTGAGCGGTTTCAGCGGGTGAAGGTGGGCGCGCCCATTAGGCTGGGACAGCATGGTCACTCGTTCTAAAGCGTTGTTGATACTGCCCGACATGAACTCGCGTAGCGGCTCTTGCGCGAAACAGAGTACAGTCTTGCCGAAGTCGCATTTCTGACGGGATTTTCAGAGCAAAGCGGATTTACCAGAGCTTTCAAGCGCTGGGCCGGGCACACCCCTCGTTCATAAAGACTGGAATCCAGTACCCGCCAATAGCCGGAATTTGACGCGATCTGTCAAAACTCTGACATGTGCGGGCAAGAGCTCGCCGCGCATTTTTCATAATTCATGACTTGCAGATACTGAAAAGGAGCAAGTCAATGAACTTCCTGCGCAAAAAGAAAAACCTCACGCTCATTCTGGGAGGTACAGGAAAAACAGGCCGCCGCGTCGCGGAACGCCTGAAAGCCAAAGGACATGAGGTCCGTGTCGGCTCACGCTCAGCCGTTCCATCTTTCGACTGGGATAATGAGAAGGGCTGGGATGCGGCGCTGAAAGATGTAACCGCAGTCTATATCACCTATGCCCCTGATCTTGCCATGCCAGGTGCCCCTGATGCGATCCAAGCCTTTGTTGATCTCGCCAAGCGGCGCGGCGTGAAACGTCTTGTCCTCCTGTCGGGACGCGGCGAAGAAGAGGCGCAGGCCTGTGAGCGAATTGTCCAGAGCGCAGGTCTCGAATGGACGATTGTCCGGGCAAGCTGGTTCAATCAGAACTTCTCCGAAGGCGCGTTCATCGACATGGTGCTCGGCGGCACAATCACGCTACCTGCAGGCGATCAGGTCGAACCCTTTGTCGATGTCGACGATATCGCAGATGTAGCGGTCGCAGCCTTGAGTGAGGACCATCACAATGGTGAGGTCTATGAGGTTACAGGCCCTCGATTGATGACGATTGCCGATGTCGCGGCGGACCTGTCCCGCGCAACAGGGCGTGAAATCAACTATGTAGACGTCCCGCACGAAGCATTTGTCGGCGAAGTCGCGGGTTCAGGCGCACCAAAAGATGTCGTCTGGATGTTGGACTATCTCTTCTCCACCGTCCTCGACGGGCGCAATGCTTATCTCTGCGACGGCGTTCAGCGCGCGCTCGGTCGTCCGCCTAAGGACTTCGCAGACTATGCACGCGATGTTGCTGCCACGGGCATTTGGAG
This sequence comes from Henriciella sp., assembly GCA_041984335.1. Classification (GTDB taxonomy): domain Bacteria; phylum Pseudomonadota; class Alphaproteobacteria; order Caulobacterales; family Hyphomonadaceae; genus Henriciella. The sequence continues at coordinate 865,023 of JBHIYI010000001.1, forward strand.
GACAGCAGCATGAGCCGGATCTTTACTAGAAGGTCCCTGGCGGGTTCAGGCGCAATCTTAGGCCTGATCCGAGGCGCTCTCATGTTTGCTCCGAAGGCATTCCTTGAGAGTGAACGCGGATTTCACTTTGGCGAGCACGTCTCGGAAAGCGAACGATCCGCGGATGAATGTAAAATCCGACGGAGGACATGATGAAGACAGTCACCAAAGTCACACTGACAGCACTTGGCGTGATTGCGGTTGCCGTCGGCGGCAACGTGCTGCTGGCAACGCAAGGCCCCGGCGATCTGCCGGAATGCGACGCACGGGACTACGCACAGCATGAGATCGCCGCCGTGCGGTCTCTCGTCCGGCCTGACGCGCCGGATAGTGTCACATCGGCAAATATCGCCATTGATGCGCCGCCTGCCGCGATCTGGGACATTGTTGAGCATTTTGAGACGGTCTGGCCCGCGTCGAACCCGGAGCACATCCAGACCTGTGTCGTCACCCCGCCGGAGACCGTGCATGAGGACATGATCTACCACGACGTGGAAAGCGTCGGAGGCATCACGGCGACGATGTATGCCCACGTCTATGACGTGATCCCCGCGCGGCAATTCCGGTGGAAGGCCATCGCGACGTACGATCTTGGACTTTTTGACCTGCCGGTCCGCCAGGGCGGCACATTCCGTATCGAGCCCGAAGAAGACGGCGTGACACTCAGCCACGAGGTCTGGTTTGATTTCCCGGATACAGCGGGCGGGCGTGTCGCGGAATGGATCGGGCGGAACCTGATGTCGATTGACGCCAGCGCTATCGAGCACAACCGCGTCGAACTGGAGTACTTCCGGCGCAAAGCGGAAACCGAAGCCTCGCTCAAAAAATGACTCTGCGAGGGCGAGCTTTCGCCCTCCGCCAACCCACACAATTCTCACGCAACAAAATCAGGATTTGAAATCATGACCTATGAATGGACCCTCTATTTTTGCCTTTTTCTTGCCCTCTGGAGCGCAGTGATCGGAGGTGTGTTCTCAGCCTTCTCCGAATTTGTCATGTCGGGGCTGCTGCGAACGGCGCCCGCTGGTGGCATCGAAGCGATGCAACACATCAACCGCACCGTGATCAAAACCCAGTTCGTCGCCGGGATTCTCTCCATCGCGCTCTTTTCAGTCCTGTTCGCGCTCTACAGCACAACAATCTTCGAGGGTGCCGCGCTAGTTACGCTGATCCTCGCACCGATTGTGTACCTGCCAACGGTCTTTTTCATGACCATTTTTGGCAACGTTCCGATGAACAACAAGCTTGAGCGTCTCAATTATAAAACTTTCGAGGCGGAGACTTATTGGATCGACTATGGCCGTGACTGGACCCGCCTGAATCATATCCGGACGCTCGGCAGTATTCTGACCGCCGGTCTCTACATCATCGCGGCCGTCACACTTATCACCAGTGGGCAGGTTTAATCTCTTCCGATCAAAAATTTTCGAGGAGCCCACAACATCCCTTTCGTGCATTATGAAGTGGACCATCAATCATGAATACTCGATTTGATATGAATGCTGGCATAGCCGGTCTTGCTTTTCTGCTGACCGTTTCGGCCGGCAGCGAACTCGCCAAAACTGAAGCGCAGCCAACACCCGTTGGCGAAACTGTATCGCGTGAGCGACTCTCAGACGAGCAGCTAATTAGAGGCCTTAATGATGCATTGCGGGACGCTCGGGAATCAAAAGGATCCGGCGCGCCCGCAATGTGGCGTCTGGCAGATGATGACACCACCATTCATTTATTTGGAACTGTGCATTTGTTGCGTCCAGGGCTTGAATGGCGAACCGGGGCTATAAATCAGGCGATCGAAGAAGCAGGCACCATCGTCTTCGAAACGGATACGCTGAGCCCCAAAGCTCAACGGGCCATTGCAAAAGAATTCGTCCAGCGAGGCATGTTGAGTGACGGGCGGACGCTCAAAGGTATTCTGAATAAAAAGGAAGGAGCTGTGGTCAACACGGCGTTTGAATCTGTCGGCGTTAGTCTTCAGAGAATGAATCAAGTTGAACCGTGGATGGCTTCAGTCAATCTCGGCGTACTCAAGATGATGAATGACGGTCACGATCCGAGGGCTGGCGTTGAGAGTGTGATTGCGACGGAAGCGAAAGCGGCTGGAAAATCGGTAGTCTATCTGGAGACGCTTTCACAACAAACGGATGCCTTCGATCTTCTACCTGAAAAAGAGCAAATCAACATGCTCTATGGTACGGCGTTGTTGTTGGACGAGTCACCACAGCTATTCGACATTTTGGTTGACGAATGGGCCGATGGCGATGTCGAGGGCATTGCAAAGCTCGTCGCAAATCCAAATGGGTTTGGGTCTACCGAAGCCACGTATCAGTCCTTCCTCGTAAACCGCAACGCAGCATGGGTGCCCCAAATCGAAGCAATGCTGGATGAACCTGGATCAGTGTTCATTGCGGTTGGCGCGGGTCATCTTGCTGGCAAAGACAGCGTCATCACGATGCTGCGCGATCGAGGTCATAAGGTTGAGGGGCCTGGTCTGCTCCCCGAAAAGTGGTCCATTATTTGAGTTAGTTCCGGCTCCAGATATGGAGCTGAACTATGGGCAAGAGACTGAAGCCTGAAGAGATTATCGCGAAGTTGCGGGAGGTTGAGGTTCGCC
>JBHIYI010000010.1:0-108264 GCA_041984335.1 Henriciella sp.
CATACGCCCTCTACGGTGACCGTCGTGGGCGTTATAATGGTCGCAACTGGCGCGAAGGCGACTATCGTTTGCGGGTCCGCTTGTACAGTCAACGCCGCGCAAGGGGACGCACATTGTTCGATGAGCGAATTGACTTTGAACTCGTTCGCGGCGCCGATACTGGTCCGGACATCAAAGAACTCACCTTGACCTCGACTTGCGTCTGGGAGCGCGACGGAACCGAACGCTTTACAGACAGTGCGCCTGGGCCGAATGCTTATCTCTCTCACATGACGGCTTGGTTTGAAGAAAACCCGGCGCATCGCGATGGCGGCGTGTGGGTGACTGGGCACCCCAACCGCGCAGGACATAGTTGGTATCGTGGTACTGAGTGTCGTGGACGTGAGCCGCTGGGCCTCACCAATGACCGGACCGAGTTGTATAACTATGTCAATGCGTTGAGCGCCGGTGGCGGGACCGCTGGCCATTTGGGGGTCGCCTGGAGCTGGTACCTTATCTCTGACAATTGGGACGGGGTTTTCACGGGAGCCAGCGCGCCGCTTTCATTTTCGGAGCCGGATTCGGAAAAAGTTGTTATCCTGATGACGGATGGGTCATTCAATTCCGAAGTCTTCCCAGCGCAAGGATCATCTGACGCGCAGGCGCGAGCCTTGTGTGATGGAATGAAAGCGCGAAATATTAAAGTCTATTCGGTTGCCTTGAATGCGCCTAAAGCAGGCAAGCGCGTGCTCGAATATTGTGCGAGCGGAACGGACTATTTCTTCGAGCCGGAAACCGCTGCAGAGCTGACGGAAGCCTACCGCAAAATCGCGACATCGATCTCTGACTTGCGGATCTCCCAATAGAAAAAGACTCGGAAGAGGCCGATGAACGCATTCTCGCCAACCATGTCTGCCACCGGATTCACAAGGCTTTGAAGACTGAAACGGTCAAAAGCGGACATAGAAAGATCGTCACGCCAAGTGATCGATTGTCACGCTTACAAACACCTCAGGAGATGCATAGGCGGTGAGGATTCCACCTGCAGGCGCCTGCACGAGCGGTTCAGCCAGGCGTTCATTTTCGGCACGTTCTAAAACGATGAGAGCTGAATGTCTCACATCTTGGTCAATATGTGCGAAATCCTGGTTTCAATATTTTGATGAAATTCAACGGATTAGGTTTCAGGTTCGCTGACCATGCTATGTTAGGTTGCAAATGAAATTAAATGCTAGGACGGCATGATCACGAGCGTTTCGTGAGGGGTGAAAAATGAAGAAGATCAACAGAATCTTCTCAAGAACCGATGCGAATGTCGCCGTTCCCGGAGCGGTGATTTTTGTCGCTGCGCTCGCGCTTGTGGGCGGAGCCCTCGATCTTATGTCGGTGTCCAATCAGAAATCCGCACTGCAGGAACTGGCTGACAAAGCAGCGCTGGCGGCTGTGCGTGAAATGGCGATTACCGCGGACGACAAACAGCGTATCGAAGCCGTCGCCAGGAGCTTTTCTGAGCGAACCGATCTTCTGATTCAGAGCGTCGTCACAGAGGTAGACCTGGAAGATCGCGAAGTGCGCGTCGACCTCACCGCCCGTCCGAAAACCAACTTTCCTGAAATGTTTGATAGTCTGGAAGCGATGAGCGTGTCCGCCACGGCCCGCCTGTCGGGACGCGGCGGAAACATCTGCATGATCGGACTGTCACCTAACGCGATCAGCACCGTGCGCCTGCGCAGCCGCGCGCGGATTACAGCCGACACCTGCGCCATCTATTCGAATTCAACCAGCGCGCAGTCCATGTCGGTTGCCAGCACAGCCGAAGTGACAGCAGAACTCATCTGTGTCGCCGGGGGTTATCAGGGCGGCGCTCTGCCAAGCGACTCATCTGAAGACCTGAACACCACGACGCTTGAAGACTGCACGCCGGTTGACGACCCGTTGGCGATGCGAATGGCGCCAGACTATAGCGCATGTGATTACTACGACACTTACGTTACCAGCTCAAAATACCTGGATCCCGGCGTCTATTGCGGTGGCCTGATCGTGGACTCTGGTAAAGCGATGCTCAGCCCGGGTGAGTATATTGTCACGGGTGGCCCCTTGATGGTGACCAATAATGGCACGCTCCAGGGCGATCATGTTGGTTTCTATCTGGCGGGCGACGATGCCAAGATCCAGTTCGACTATGACGCCAACATTGATGTGTCTGCTCCGCGCGAAGGACCGATGGCAGGCTTGCTGCTTTATTCGTCTCCGTTCGAGGAGAAACTCGCAGAAACGATCGAACTCCTAGAGAGCAATTCGGGCGTTGGGCTGCAAGTCGCCGCAAGTGCAATGCGAAAGGCCGATGGCCTGAAATGGCCAGACCACACGATCCGCAGCGATAATGCCCGGCGCATGGTCGGGACGATTTACCTGCCGAACGGCAAACTGCTGATCGATGGCCGCAACCCGATCGCGGACCGTTCGGAATATACTGTGATCATCGCCGACACGTTTGAGCTGCAGGACGGTCCGAACCTTGTCCTGCGAACCGACTACCACCTCACCGATATTCCGGTGCCGGAGGGTGTCGGACCCGTGACTGAGAAACAAGCAAGACTGGTGGAGTAAATGAGTACCGCGGTTCAAACCGAAATCCTTGAAGATATGAGTGAAAAAACGGCACGCGGTGTCTGCGAGATTGTTCGAATTTAGCCATTGCCAACGTCCGCTTTCACACCGAAAGCGGACAATCCTTTTCGGCACCGTCGCGTTAAATGAGCCTGTGAGCAACTAGGCCAATTCTCTCTCGAACAATACCAGCATCCGTTCCCAAGCACGCTCAGCTTGCTCCGGATTGTAGGCGCGCGAATCCGTTGGCACCCAGCCATGCATTGCATCATCATACACTTCGATTTCTGCTGGGACGTTGGCGCTTTCAAACGCCTCGATTAGAATGCCTTTCGCCTGGGGTTGGCGTTCATGATCATTCTCAGCAATCGCGATCAGAACACCGCCCTAAATGTCCCCGGCAAGGTGATGTGGACTATCCTCCGCATCCGTGACCAGGCCGCCACCATGAAACGATGCCGGTGCTTTCACCCGGCTCGGCACCGCTGCCGCTGCGCGCAGTGTCCACGATCCCGTCATGCAAAAGCCGATGGCGCCGATGCCGCGCCTAGTGTCGACAGCGGCCTGCATATCGAGCCAGGTTACAATCGCGTTCGTGTCAGTGACCACGGTGGCAGGCGACAAGGCTTGATAGTGAGGTCCGACCAATTCACGTCCTCCCGGGTCGCGAATGCTCTGACCATCCTGGAATAGCCGTCCTTCATGTGTGCGATAATAGGGATTGGCGGCAATCACGCTGTAGCCGTCTCCGGCCAATCGACGTGCCATATCGAAGAAGGTAGGGCGGACGCCATGAATGTCCGGCCAGATAATCACAGCAGCATGCGCACCCTCAGCCGGGTGCAGGAACAAGGCATCAATGGTTCCGTCAGGCAAGGGGATCCGAACCTCTTTTTCGATTAAGCGCCCGGGCTCAGGCAGTGGACTTGCGCAGGCTTGCAGCAAAATGCCCGATGTTGCGAGTGTGGCTGAAGCGCCGGTGGTAAAACCGCGGCGGGTTAGCGCTTTGCGTTTCAAGTAAGCGTCCAGTTCTTTTTCAGAGGTTTCATCACACATGTCGATTTGTCTCCGATGGGAGCGTCAGCGGAAAGCGTACTCCGAGAAGACCGATCAGTCTAATGCGAGCGATTCGCGGGCTTCATGCGGCGTTGAGGAGCGTGTCCAGCCCGCGGGCATTGAGGATGCATCGCGCGAATCCGACGCGTTCGACAGCCAATTGACCCCGATATAGTTTCGGGCAAATCGCTCCAGCTCCGGCCAGCCAACAATGTCCAGAACCGTCTTGTCTCTCAGCAGGCCCTGAAGTTCAGCCCGGTCTTCAGAATTGACGCATCCGATGATGATCAGCTCCGCAAACGCGGCTGCGTCGCGCAGGCTCGTCGCATATTGCGTCCGGTTCCCAACGAGGCTGCATGTCTCGGCGATCACCGGTTCGCGGGATTCTTGGACGGCAAGAGCGTCGCCAGCAGAAATGCGCGTTTGAATTCCATCCTGCTGCAATCGGGCGATGAGTTCGAGCGCGGGGCTGCCGGTCAAGCGGTTCGTTCCTGATTTGAATTGCGGACCAATGAGCGTCACCCGATCTGTTCGTTGTTTCAGCACAAGTTGGCGCGCACGCTCGATCTGTACGTCATTGCCTTGTTCTGCGCCTTTAAGCACCGGCGTCGCCACGCCATATTGCCCGGCGAATGCCTTTATCATTTTGAGATCTTTCGGCAGACAAGGCCCGCCAAAGGCAAAGCCTGGCTTCAAGTAGGCGGATGACATGTTGAGTTTGGAATCCAGGCACAAGAGGTCCAGCAATTGCTGACCATCTTGACCTGCCGCAACAGCAATATTTCCGAGTTCGTTGGCGAACGAAACTTTCAAACTATGCCAGGCATTGTCTGTGAGCTTCGCCAGCTCGGCGAGCTCAAGCGAGGTTTTCATAAGGCGCTCCGAAAAGGGCGCAAACAACGCGCTCAAGCGATCAAAAACTGCTGCATTCGAAACGCCGATGACCGATCGGGTCGCGTGCTCGAAATCGTGGACGGCACTGCCTTCGCGCAGGAATTCGGGGACATAGGCGACTTGAAAGTCCGTACCGTGTACCAGACCCGACTGGCGTTCCAGTATCGGTTTAAATATGTCTGACGTCGTTCGCGGGGGGACGGTCGAGCGGAGCATGATGACCGGGCCCCTCGCGGCATTCGGCAAGGCGCGACCAATGGCGTTCGCCGCGACCCGCAATTGAGTCAGGTCCACCTCTCCGTCTGGGCCGACCGGTGAACCGACGCAGCAATTGATGATATCCGCACCGGGCATCGCCTCATCTATACATGTCGTCGCGCGCATTCGACCGGTGGGGGCAAGCTTCCGCAACAGCTGTGCCAAAGGCTGGTCGTGAAATGGGCAATCGCCATTCTCAATCGTGTCCACAACTTTAGACGAGCGATCGACGCCAATGACCGAATGCCCGTGCGCGGCGAGGCAGGCGGCGTTCACCAGTCCCACGCGCCCCAATCCAATCACGACAATCCGCTGGGGAGCAGGAGTATCTGCAGTCTGCTGCATATCGACTGATCAGGTCCGGGTGTTGCGTCTAGGACGCAAACCCATCCCCGACCCCGAAATCACGGCGCGCCGAGATGATCGTCACCATTGCGCCAGCCAGTACGTCGAACAGCACCATCATAGTCAGCAAAAAGAAGGTGGATGTCGCGAACGCGGCGACGGTCAAAAACAGGATGAAGCAGAGCAACAGGATTCCCATTGAGACCGCGTGATTGGCGATCGAACCGGACTTCGAACTGGTGGCTTTCGCGATTTCAATCGCGAGCATGGCCAGGGCGAATAGCAGCAAGAGATCGCCAGCTTGCAATTGCCATTTAACGCCGGAAATCATCGGGATCTGCAAGACTGTGCTGCTGAGGGAACCAGCCATGGCCGGTATGCCGGGCTCTGCGCGAGCACCCGAGAACAGGGCCATCAGCGCATAGAGCAAGATTGGCAAGACGAGCATTGGAAAAACAGTGAGACCGCGCCGGAACAGCGATCCACGTTGCAGGCTGGTTCGTTTCGTTGCGGCGGCCAGGTGAGCAGGGGTTGTCATTCTAGTATCCTCCTCCAGCGCCAGGACCGCGCAGACGATCCCGAATGCTCGATCGCGTTTTCGACATGTGATCATCGAGCTCGCTGGCAAAGTCCTTTCGCAGGTCCGCCAGATCGCAACGCGTATCCTGAGGACGCTTCTTCAGGATCGTATCCAGGACGTTCTTTATCGAGGCACCTGACAGTCGGAACGCGCGATGATCTTCGATTGCGCCGACAACCATAGGTCTGAGACGGCCATCAGTGTACTTGCGCATGACGTCGTAATCAATCCAGACATGGCCGCCTTGCCCCCAGTCTGCTCCCCAGGAATTACGAACCAGCCAAGCATTCGCCGCATCGTCGTAACCGACGAGCAACATCGCGTGACCGCCTTGACCTGTGTCTTCCCAGACGCCATCTTCCGGCGGCCTTATTACTCCCGTTTTGCGCGCCATGGCGAACAGGCGAGGGGGAACGGCCATGCCGAAGCAGACGGGAAAACCCGCAGCCAAGGCCTCTCGGACGCCGCTTTCAAAATCAGCATGCGCAAACTGGATGCCTCGGAAGCTTTCCGCCGCTTTGTAGCAATCGTCTGTCGGACGGACATCGACCATTGTCGGTTGATAAGGCCACATGCTGGCCGGGCAGGCGCCCCATCCCATAATCCCCGCCATGGCCAGTTGCGTGCGGGTGCCGGACTCGCCGATCCGATCTCCGAGCCGTCGTGCATTATAGTACACAAACAGCCGGGAAATATCGCGCATGGGCGACCCGCTTCGGATCTGGTGGAATTCCAGCGCACCGACGACGGCATTGGCGACACAAGAGCCGACCTGGCCCTGGTCTTCCACCGGTGAACAGTCGCCGCGAAGGTCGACCAGCCGCGGCGTGTTGACCGTCGCCACGCGCTCCATTTTCGGCATTTCCACGCTTGGATCATCCGGCAGACAGCCGTCGATAACATAAGACTCAAATCTATCAGACATTGAACGTCTCCCATTGCTTGTTGCGGAGGCAGCGATGCGACATATCAATCATCATAGCCGCCTCCGGCACCGGGGCCGCGGTCGTACCCCCCACCCGCGCCTGGTCCTTCATCATATCCGCCGCCTGCGCCGGGGCCTTCATCATAGCCGCCACCGGCACCTGGCCCTTTGTCATAGCCACCGCCCGCGCCGGGGCCTTTGTCGTACCCGCCTCCGGCACCCGGACCTCGGAGACGGTCCCGGATCGACTCACGAGTTTTATCCGCCTGCGATTTCAGCTTGCCGCGAATTTCCTCGCGCCGGTCCTGAATGCTGGACTCAGCGGGGGCTGCGGACTCCATGACGGCGCCGAGTTGACCGGTCGCCGCCATGATGCGGAAATAATGCTGCTGGTCGAACGGCCCCAGCGCCCAAAATCCGTTGGGCAGCGCATAATAGTCCATGACATCATAATCGATCGCAACGTGGCCCTGGATACCCCATTCAGGGCCCCAGGAGTTGCGGACGATCCAGGCGCGCCTGGCCTCGTCGAACCCGACAATCAGCATGGCATGTGCACCATTCGGATCTTCCCATTTGCCGTTTTCAGGGGCGGGCATATAGCCGGTCTGGGCCCCAGTTTTCATCATCAATTCGTCGGGGACGCCCATGCCAAAGACAATGGGATAACCAGCAGCGAGCAGAGCCTTGCGGATATCAGTCGGCTCGACGCGTCCAAACTGTAGCGGGCCCATTCCATGATGACTGAACATGAGCGATTCTGAATAGAGCTGCTTCGGCGGCTTCAGATTCCAACGCGCCTTGTCGTAAGGCCATAATGCTTCCGGCACGGCACCATGCGCCATATAGGCTGCCATTGCGTGTTCCATTGACGTGCCGCTGTCGACTGCCTCGCGATCACTCATCCGGCGCGCATTGTAGTAGAGAAACAGGCGGGACATATCCAGGATCTGGCCCGTGCTGCGATGAATGAAGTATTCGACTGCCCCCAGAATGGCATTCGCGGTGCACGAGCCGATCGTGCCCTGATCTTCGACCGGTGTGCAAAGTCCGCTCAGGTCAACACGCTCGGTGCGAGCGGGTTCCTGAACCTGCTGCAAAACCGGTGCGTCATCTGACCTGGCAGACGGGATGAATCCGTCAATACGGTACGGACCACTATACAGGGCCATGATCAACTCCTTGAGGTGTGTTCGGGGACTGAAGAGGTGGATCTATTGGCATACCCAGTTCCCATAGACGTCGTAGTAGCAACTCTGTGGTGAGATCGATTCTTGCATCGCCGCGTCAGCAATTGCGAGCAGAACGATAATGCTGGCAATCGTGATCCAGCCCCAGACCGGAACCTTGCGCATCAGTTCGGTCATCTGGTCCCATGGCGATGAGGTCCCTGACGGTCCGACCGGGCGAGGTCCGTTTGGCTTGTTGAGGTTTTGAAAGGTTCGGCCTGTCGGATCGTTGAAGGCGGCGATCATCGTGTCGCGGTAAGCGATCGCGGTTTGTGGGCGCACGTCACGATTGACGGCCAGACCTTGCTCGATCAGTGCATCAATTCCGGGAGGTACGTCTGAACGACCACCTGACGGGGGTTGCCAGTGACCGCTAGGCAAGACGCCGACGATCAGTTCGTAGAAAATCCGCGACACTGAATAGAGGTCTGCTGCCGCGTTCGCTGCATTTGCATTCCGGACCTGCTCCGGCGCCATATAGAGCTGTGTGCCAAGCCCGGTGCCGGTTCCGGACTCCACCGATTTGGTCGCCAGTGCGACGCCGAAATCGACGATCTTGACGCGGGCGCCCGTCTCAGTCGGCTCATCCAGCAACATGATATTCTCAGGCTTGAGATCACGATGGATTACGCCCGCTTCGTGTGCTGCGTCGAGACCGTTGAGGACTTCCTTTATGATCTGTCCAGCTACCCGAACAGGGACGTTCTCATTCTTCGCCATTTTCTCACCGCGCCAGACATGCAGCGGTTTGCCTTCGATGAACTCCATGGCGATGTAGGGTTGTTTCCCGTGCACGCCGATATCGTAGATCTTGACGATGTTTCGATGCGCGAGTTCCTGCGTGATCAGGCCTTCATCAAGCAGGCGTTGGACCGCTTTTTCGCTGCCCACATATCTCTCTGAGATGACCTTGAGAGCGACAGGGCGTTCGCGCTCTCCATTGGCGATGAGTTCAGTGGCGAGATAGACGCGGCCCATTCCGCCCTGACCAATTGCGCGCTCGATCCGGAATTTGCCGGCCACCATGGCGCCCGGCTCAAGCGATTCCAGTTCGCTCTCCGGGAAAGGCGGTCTTGTGCCGCCCAATACATTTGGATCGGTTTCGACGCTGCCAATCGTTTCTGCAGGTGATGGGTCGTCCTGTGCGGCGCCAGCCGCATGGCCGCAATCAGGACAGAACTTGGCATTGTCTGGCATCTGGGCGTCGCAATTCGAGCAAGTGATCATCATGAAGTCCCTGAAGCTTGTTGTTTGCGGGTCAGTCGAATGCGGGAGACTTTTTGCTGCTCGAGTTCAAAGCTGACATCGATCGTCAGTGCATCGGGCTGTTTGCGTAGCACCTGGATTTGATCGCCATGGCGTAGCGGAACGTTCTCGGTCCGGTCATAGGACTGTCCGTTCACCCGCAGCCCGTATTGGCCCTCGGCCCGCAACATGAAGCGGCCTGACTCTGTATAGAGAGAGAAGAGCAGTCGCGAGATCGCCGTGGAGCGCGGATCATCACCGGTCATACCAGTAATCCGTAGGCAGATATCATTGCCGTCCTGGCGCGATTTGCGACCCGCCACAAGCAGGCCTGACGGTTTGCCGATCGGGCCGTCAAATGGAACATGATCCTCATCGAACCCCGACCAGGCTAGCTCGACGTCGCGCGGAACGACCGGACCATCTTCATAGCCTCTCAGATTGAGCTCTCGCTCCGCAGCATCGGCACGGATCATGTTCAGCGAGACCGGCCTCGCGTGAGTGTCGCGTCCAGCGGCGCGATCTGCTTCAATCCGCGTCGGGTTGTAGACCGTGAAACCGGCCCCGACCTGATCGGCGTTCACATTGATCGTCGTTGAGGGCCCGCCAGGATCCTTGGGTTCGACCGGGAACATGATGTAGCTGGCAAAGGCGTATCGCTCTTCCCGCCACTGGTAGCGTGTCGCGACGGCGATGAGCAGGTCGACCTGATGAACGCCGGCATGGTCGATGCGGTCTGTCCGAATGGTTGCGCGCGCCGCGGCCTGTGGATCGAGGCGTTCGAAGGGCAGGGTAATGCTCCGCCGTTCGCCTTCGTCTTCGCTGATCCAGATGCCAGTGATAAAGACGGGTCGGCCGACGCGGGAGGTGTTTTTCACCACCAGCGGCAAGGCAAGTTTTCCGCCTTCGCGCACGGTGCTCGCCGCGCCGGTATCCAGCGACAAATCCAGATCGACACAGACGCCGCATATGCCCGTATCGCTGAGCAGCGCGCCGCACTCTGCGTGCGCCATGCAGCGATACAGCGGGCGTCCGCAATCATTGCAGAAGGCTGCATTCGGGTTGAGCGCGGACTTCACGCAGCATTGTCGAGTCTGGCCGATGGGAGGATGCGTTGTCAGCATGAGGATTAAGTCCGCAACTTATGTCCGCATTTCATGCAGAACTTCGATGTCGCAGGCGCTGACGTGCTGCACTTGGGGCAGTCGATCATTTCGACCGCAGCGGCTGCTGGCTGGCCCGGCGCTGCGGAGGCTTTGCCGCCGCCGGCACCTTCAGCGACACCAACAGCGCCCTGCATGCTGATTTTGGCCATCTCAAGTGCTTGCGCTTCGGTGCGGATCTGCGCCGCGGTGGCGGCTTCGACCATTTCCCGCATCAGCGCCATGGATTGTTCCTGGCCAGCACCATTGGCCCTTGCCTGCTCGGCGAGCACGCCGGCCACATCAGGCGACAGACCCGCTTCGACGGCAAGAATCTGTTCAGGTGACATGGTTTTCTTGCGATCCAGCATATTGATCTCGTGATCGCGCTTGCGTTGTTCCTCATCGAGTTCCTGCTGGCGATCGACGCGCCGCATTTCAGCGCGAATACGGTCTCCGCGCAGCTCGATTTCCTGCATTTCGGAAATGTGATGACGCTGCTGGGCCTGAACACGATCGGTGATCTCAGCCTCGCTGAAAGCATCCGAGCGTTTCATCTCCTGCATATGCAGCTTGCGAATGGCGTCGATTTCGACGTCGAGCTGCGCCTGCGTTTTCTGGATCTGTTGCAGTTCCGTGGCGTTTCTGGCCGACGCGAGTGCGTCTTCGAATTTGAAAGCGCGTTCGCGCTCCAGAACCTCGATCTGGTGTTCAAGCTCTTCGAGTTCCTGACGCCGCTTGGTGTTTTCGCGCGCGTCAGCAAATCGAATTTCGCTTTCCATAGTCATGCGCTGGATCTCATCCTCAGTCGCATTCTCAATCTTCTTCAGTTCGAGATCGGTCTCCAGGCTGAAGATAGTGGCATCTTTCTGCCGCTCTGCCTGACGCTTGGCGAGTTCGATCTGAAAATCGAGATCGCGTTGCTGACGTTCAGCTTCAGCGCGGGCCTGTTCGGCGGCTTCTTCCGCGTTTTGTGCCCATTCAACCGATGCTGCGCGGACCAGGAGGCCGAGGTCGCCGACGACCCGCTCGACTTCCTGCATGATCTCGGCCTGAAGCTTGTCCTGCAGGGCATTGTTGCCGCGAATGTCACTGGCATCGACACGGCCAATGATTGACTCAAAGACGCGGTCGACAAGGTGGGCGCGGATGCGGGCGAGCACATCGGCTTTTGCGAGCGCCTTTCTAGGCGGAATTTTCTTGCCGCGGGCATCTTCCTGAACCGCGGCGCGAGCAACGCCGTGCATGAGGCCGAGCACATTGGCAGGATGATCAGGATCAACCTGCAGCTCGAGCGTCAGAACGCCGGCAATATCAACCTTGTCGCGGCTTGTTGCTTTCAGAGCGGTCTGGACGTGAAAGGGCTTCAGGTCGGCGATCAGCATCGACACGTGCGTCGATCCGCCGATCAAGCTCTTCATCCGGTCGACCAGTCCGCCGACTGAAAAGTGGCCGCCTTTGAAGGCATCAATCAATTCGCCATTCTTGAACAGAAGCGCGGCATAATCAGGTGGAACCGCAAATCTCTTTTCGAAGAAGGCCTTGAATTCTGCCTGGCGCATGAATTCGGCGAGCATGTTTGCGTCGCTGAGGACAATGGGTGTCGAGCTCATGGATTAAGCCTCCCGAGAGCGTTTCATCACATAGGTGACGATGTTGTAGAGAATGACAGCGATCGTGACGGACACACCAATCGGGTGGTTCTGAATGACGGCTGTCAGGCGTTCAGTCGCGGAATATTGTTCCCAATAGCGACCCATGATGCTGACCTGGAACAGCGTGCCAGAGATCATTGTCGCGATAGAGAACAAAGCCATTCCGAAGGAGATCAGACGACCAACGCGGCCGAGCATCGTTTCCTTACCGCGGGCGACGCGGCGCGCGGTCATCGCTTCGTCGCGGTCCCGGCGTTGCATCTCTTTTTCAAATGCTTCGCCCTTCGCGATCGCCTCGCGCCGCGCCTTCTTGTCGACAGACAGAAAGTCCGGTTCGGCGTTCGGATTGGCGGTGGCCCCGCGGATTGAGGTCAGGTTCGACGCCGAGCGCCGCCACATGACGAAAATCGTCCAGACTAGCCACGCAGCGGTGAACACAAGCGTGATGTTGAACAAGAGCTCTATAAGAGGCCAGGCCTCTGGCGGAACAGACTCGATAGCATTGCGAACCGGCTCAACGGCGTCTTCCATTTCCAACCTCCAAAAATAATGGTCTTCAAAATAAGAGGCGGGAGCAGGTGGAAAGTTGGGTCAAAAAAATTTCGAAACGGCCGAACAAGGCCGGATTTCCTTGTCAGCGCTGGCTTTTCTGGGCTAACTCGTTGCGCAGCGAGGGGTATATGGCGCACGAGGTCAGTCACACACAGGTGCTGCTGCGCGATTGGCGTGGCGGCGATATTGAAGCGCGCGATGAGCTGTTTGAGCGGCTCTATAGCGAGCTGCGACAGGTTTCGGCTGCGCTGCTGCGCGCGGAAAGCAACAGTTCATTGTCGACCGGCGACCTCGTCAATGAAGCCGCGATGCGTCTGATGCAAATCGACCAGATCGATTGGGCGGACCGCGCACATTTTCTCGCGCTCTCGGCGCGCGCCATGCGGCGGATTCTGATCGATTATGCGCGCAAGAAAAAATCCGACAAGCGGTCCCATAAGAAAGTCACCTTGCTGACGCGTTTCGAGGGCGCGCCACAACGCCTTGACCTCGATGCGCTCGACAAGGCCTTGATCAGATTGAAGGCGATTGATGAGGACAAATCCACGATCGTGGAATTGCGATATTTTGGCGGGCTCAGCCTTGCCGAGATTGCAGAAGTTCTCGGTACGTCAGAGTCGACAGTGAAACGCCAATGGCGCGTCACGCGCACCTGGCTGACCGATGCGCTCAGGGTGGATCATGACGCAAGACAATGATGATCTCGAACGCCGCGCCATGCAGGCGCTGGACACGGTTTTTGACCAACCAAGCGGAGAGCGCGAAGCCTGGGCACGCGCGCAATATGCGGACGATCCGGAACTGCTCACACGCCTCCTGCGCTTATTGTCAGCAACGAGTGAGAGCGTCGGCAGCCTCCGCACGGGTGGGGCGCAACAAGTCCTGGAGGATGAGTTCCATCCGGAACGCGCCGGGGCTTACAAGATAACCAGCCTGATCGGTCGCGGCGGCATGGGCGCGGTGTATACCGGAAAACGCGACGTCGGCGATTTCGATCATGACGTGGCGATCAAGGTTATTCGTCCCGGAATTCTATCGGAAACCCTGATTGAGCGGTTCGAGACCGAACGCCAGATCCTTGCCAAGCTCAACCATACGGGCATCGCCAGACTGTTTGATGGCGGGACTTTGCCGGATGGGTCGCCCTATATCGTCATGGAGCATGTAGACGGCACACCGGTCACGGAGTGGATCGACCAACGCGGATTGTCCCTCGACGATCGATTATGGCTGTTCGGCGACATTTGCGCCGCTGTGGAGTATGCGCACCAGAACCTGATCATCCACCGCGACATCACGCCGTCCAATGTGATGATCGACAAAAATGGCGCCGTGAAACTGATTGATTTCGGTATCGCCAAGCCGCAGGCCATGGAAGACAGTTCGGCGCCGGTGCAGCCGGGGTCGCTGGCCTCGCTCAGTTTTACACCAGGCTTCGCGGCGCCTGAGCGCAGTCGCGGGGCGCCGGCCAATACGCTATCTGACATTTACTCGCTGGGAAAACTGCTCGAGGCGATGCTCGAGAGCACTACTACAGACGCCGATCTCGAGGCGATTATCGCGCGCGCCTCCTCGACGGATCCAGACGCGCGCTATCCCTCAGTCTCTGCGTTGTCTGAAGATGTTCGCAACTATCGCAAAGGCTATCCGGTCGAGGCGCGCAATGGGGGCGGGCTGTACGTGCTCGGTAAATATCTCGGACGGAGACGCTATGTTGTCGGATTCAGCGCGCTGGCTATTGCCGCTCTGGTCGGCGCGTTGGCGGTCACCTTGATCCAGTATCAGCGGGCCGAGGCCGCGCTCGTACATGCCAATGATCGGTTTGAGCAAGCACGCGGTCTTAGCCGCTCAATGATCACCGATGTTTACACGGCGATTGAACAGGTCCCCGGAACGCTTGAAGCCCGCGAAAACATGGCCGGGATCGTCAAGACCTATGTCGAGGAACTGGCGGCAGATCCCAATGCGCCGGACAATGTGCTTATGGACATCGCGGTGCAGAATACGCGCCTTTCAGATGTCTATGGTGGTCTCGGGATCGCCAATCTCGGCGACACGGAAACCTCCTGGGCGCTGCTTCTGGAAGCGGAAAATGCGCTGGATCAATTGCTGGAGCGCAATCCGGATGATCTTGAAGCTATTGATGAAATGGGCTGGGTCAAGAGGCTGAAATCCAATCAACAACTCTCTTATCAACTCGATGTAGAAGGCGCGCGCAAGACCAATCAGGAGGGTCTGTCACTGACCCAGCGGGCGATGACTTTGCCCGGATGGGAAGACACGCGGATCTATTTCCGGTTCTGGAATGCGCGGACAGATCACATCAAGATCCTGACTTATGAGAACGCGACAGAGGAAGCGATCGAGACGGCGCGGCAGTATCAAAAAGATTTGTCCGAAAGCACCTATGATGAAGAGCCGCAGCGACGCAAATCTCGCCTGGCCTACTTCGCGAGACAGGAGGGTGAAGCGCTCGCCGATCTCGAACGATGGGAGGAGGCGATCCCGCCGCTTCGCGCTGCGATTGCGTCCTATGATGACATCCTCGCGGTGGATCCGTCGCGGTACTATTATCAGCTCCAGAAACTCACCACGATCGGTCCGTTGACGCTGTCCGAGCTGAATTCAGGCCGCGGCGAAGATGCGATGAAGAGTGCTGCGGAGGGGCTGGCGCTCGCCCGGGACTTGCTGGCCACCGATGAAAGCGACGCGGCGAGCCGGGGATATGTGGCTGCAACACTGGAAATGCACGCGCGCGCGCAGGCGAGATTCGGTGATCCGAGCGTCGGAACTGCGGCGATTGAGGAGGCGATCGATATCCGGCGCCAGCTGATCAACGATTTTCCCGACACCCCATCGCACAATCGGGACCTTGCAGGTACGCTAATGGCCTCGGCACGGGTATTTCACGAAACGGGTGAAACCGATCGCGCCTGTTCCGATCTGGGGGACGGCCTGAGCATTCTTCAAAATCTCGAAGGCAGCGACACGCTCACAACCTTCGAAAAGGAAGTCTGGATGCCCACCATTCGCGACATGCAAAAGACCTATGGCTGTGCTCAGCCGACCTAGGCGTAGAGAAATCGCACTTTCTCTCCCGGCGCTAATATGGCGCAGGTCAGGCGGCCGCCAAACACGGCACCTGTATCAATATTTATCCGGCGATTGGTCTCTCCAACATCATCCGGCCAGCCCGATTCAGTCGGTGTATGCCCATGAATAACCGTCCAGCCTTCGAGAGGCGTGCCGGGCCAGCGGTCCGTTTCGAAGAAGTCCGCTGACCGTGTCCACATGCGAACCTGAGGCGATTCATTCGGGAAACATTTGGGGCGCAGACCGGCATGCACAAATATCCAGCGTGCCGCTTCATCCACCAAAATCGTAGGTAAGTTTCGCAGCCAGTTGAGATGCGCATCTGGAACGCGCGCCAAGCCGCGATCCGCGTAACTCCGCAAAGTTTGTTCCCCGCCATTGCGCAGCCAGTGTTTGTATTCACACGTCGATTCGTCCGTCAGAGCTGCAATCATCATCTCTTCATGATTGCCGGCCAGTGAGATGCTGGAAATATCTTTTCGCTCGGAGAGCGCGAGCATCTGTTCCAGCACGCCAGCACTGTCGGGACCGCGATCAACATAATCGCCGAGATGGACAAGCCGAAGTTCGGCGTCGGGAAAAAGGAGCTGATGTCGTTCGAAAACAGTATTGTGCAACTGTGCCAACCGTTCGGCTTCGCCATGCACATCGCCGATCGCGTACGTGACGGTATCTCGCGTTCGGGTTGCAGCTATCATGATTTTCGATTCATCTCATCGCAAGCTTGAGCGCAAGGGGTGTCGTTAGTTCAATGCGTGAAATACCGACCAATCAGGTCAGTCATAGGTGCGAGGCTTGCAATGGAGTGTATTCGAACTATCGGTCCGTTTCCCATGTTGGTGATTTATCGAATGTTGAGGTGCGTCTAGAGTCAAAAGTGGACAATCGTGTTTGGAGGTCGAGCTGGTGCTGCATTGAGTATCCAAGGATGCTAGGCTTGAAAAATCAACGAGAGGGAGATGACAGTGCACAATGACCTTTCACGGCTATGGATCGCCGTGCGCACCGGAGTGTTGGGTTTGGGGACCTTGCTGTTTTTAAGTGTTTTAGGGGCAACCCAGGAACGCGAAGTTTCTCTCTCGGACAATTTCCTTGCAAGTCAGTGTGTTGGAAGTTCAGATGAGATTGATATGTGCCTTGCACAGCTAGCGATGGCAAACGATGAGCCCTCATTCTGCGAACGCTCAATATCTGGTCGCTGCAACGAAATTGTTGCACGCGTCGGACTGAAACAATGCGAAAGCGAGTTAGACGCCTCAGAACGCTGGATTTGTGAAACAGGATTGATTAGCAAATATCCTGCGCCCGAAGCCTGCAAAGAAAGTATGGATCACGACGGATGTATTCTGAACACGGCAGTCGCGTTGAAAACCCCGAACCTCATTGCTGAGCGAGTTTCCGATCCAGACGCCATGGTCATGTACTTGAGTGCATATGCTTCAGCCGCCCGCGATCAGCGTTCGTTAGACTATCTGGAAGACGCAAGGCACCATGATATGGCCTTGGTTTTATCCGCGGTCTCGGTCGGCTACGGGCGGGACAAAGAGCTTGGCACCGAATATTGCAAAGGCTTGAGAGGAGGCTACGGTAGCAGCGAAGATGACATGAGTGCGACTCAGATTAGGGCGTTGTGTCGTTATTTTGCAGGCCTATCGGATACCCTATTAGCGCAACAGCAATCATTCGATTCTCAAACAATGCTCGAACAGTTTCAAGATCGAACAGCCGAGCAAATGGCAGACCTAATTCAAGGGCTGGAGTCTGGTGATACAGACATCGGGAGTTTGATTCCAGAATTGGAAAATGAAGAAGAAACTAGCGTGACTGGCTCATGGTCAGGGACTTGGCACCGAAACGATACAGGTGCTTCGGGTGGTTTTCGTCTATCGATTTCTTCAAATCCCGACGGCAGTCTGGCTGGCACATTTCTCGGTCAAGACGCCATTCGGGTATCTCGGACGGGGGGTACGGTCGAGTTGACGTTAGAGCCATCCTCTGAATGTGAGGGAGCTATTCTGAAATTTGTGTTCAGCGATGGTGCGCCAGAGAGTGGAACGTATTCTACATATGGCTCTGCAGCATCGTGTGGCCGGACCGGAACTTATTCTTTTCCATAGCTCCAAACACGTCCAACTAGCGTGTTATGTCCGCTTTGGGTCAAAAGCGGACATTCGGCTTATGTCTTCTTTTTCTCGCAAAGATGGCCACTACCTCCTTCCACTTATCTTGCCCCATGCGGCGGACCTTGGCAGGATAGTACATGTTTAATTCCAAGGGGGAAAAGATGAGATCAGGACTTGCTTCACTGTCAGTGGCCTTGCTGCTCGCCGCCTGTGCGACGGAGGCCCCGCCGCCACCGCCCGAGCCGGAGCCCGTCATGCTGTCGGATGAAGCCTTCAAGGCGCTGTGGAATGCGGCCTATAACTCTGAACCGGAATCCGAGGCCGAGGTCGCCTTCACGCAGATGCTGGAGCGCGAGGATTTGACGGCGGAGCAGCGCGGCGAGGTCTACTATGGCCGCGGGACGCTGCGCGGCATCTATGTGCGCGACTGGCCGGAAGCCTATCCGCAATGCGCGCTCGGCGACTTCATGAAGGCGAAGGACTATCCCCTGTCGGAGGCGCGCCTGAAGCAGATGAAAGAGAGCATGTTCTATCAGCTCTCGCGACAGCAATACTTCACGGATGCGCCGCGCCTCTGCCAGGAATATGCAGCAGAGGCCGGGGTGTGGCTATATGCAGGCGCGGGCAGCGAGGGCTAGCGGCGGGGCGACCGGGCTTAGACCGTCTCGACCTCTTTCGGGGCTTTGACGGTGCGCCTGGTTGTCTCGGCCCGGGGCTTGGGCAGGAGGCGGAAACGGGTCTGGCACCAGACAAGGCCGACGCCGACGTCCAGCAGTGCGTCTGAGCGTCCGCATGGGCACATGAAGGGCATGACGCCCCAGACGCCGAAAGCGGACGTCCGCTTTGGGTCAATAGCGGAGATTAGGCCGTGCGTCAGTCCGGCTCGGGTTGAGTGAACAATATGTCGGATCGTGGACCGGCGCTTCCATAATCAGCCACCCGCGCAAACTTCTATATCAATGGTACCTCGTACTTCGACTTCGCAGACAGCATCGCCTTCTACGCTGCAAAGATAACCTGCTTGACCTCGAACACAGTCAATCAGACCGATTTCAAATGACGAACTTGAGAAGCGAAAACTCGAAGTCGCCGCGAACCCACGACACGCGTTTTCTGACCGGATTTCAGCAGATTGCGCCACCAGTGCTCGGGCACCCTCCTCAGACGTTGTGGGATTAGAAACGCTTGGAACGAAAATTGGGAGGCGCTTTACCGATTGTTCCCATACCACGTTCTTTTGGATTGCGGCTGATGAGACAATATCGGCTGCGCGGCCGTGATACGCTCCGTTTGGATAGGTGGTCATATGTTTCCGCAATGCATCGCAATCGCTTGTATCGAGGTCCTGCCAGGCCAACCTTTCTAGGCGCGTTGGCTTACCTCCGAGGCCCCAAGCACCGCACTGGTCGGAGAGCGCTGGCTGTGCGAAGCTCGCAGAACATACGTTTTCTTGTATCGACAACACATCGGTTCCGAAGGCAAAAACCGCTCCAATGACAAGTATAGGGGACGCGCCCGCCAAAACTCGATTGCGAAGCCGGGTTAAGGGTCCTCTCGGTTTTGGAGGCGGCATACCTTGCATCTTGGCACGCGCAATCGATACCAGATCGCGAAAGAAGACGTTTTTAGCCGATCCTCGCCAATTTATGAGATTGATGGATTGCATTTCGCTAAAGCCAATTGGAGTTTGAGTCTTTTCCATCAGCACCGGCAATAGCGCGTCTCGGTCTATTGCGCGATTGGCTTCATCTCGTACAATTTCGCCAGCGGGACCAGCGCTGCTTCGTGTCCATACAGCGATGACTATTCTTGCATTATCGACTGCAGAATCTATCTGCCCACGCCGTTTACCCGAAGCCGAAACGCTACGCTTCCACCTGACGTTAAAACCTTCCGCTTCTAAGGCGAATGCCAGTTTCTCGACGCGGACCGCATCCTCTTCTGCGTAGGATATGAAGATGTCGTGGTTCATTGTTCAAGCTCCTCGATTCGACGCTCCAAATCGTCGAGAATCCAAGTGTCCCTTGGTGCAAGAATACCTAGTTTCCGCATCTGCTCGGCAATCTTCAGAGCCTCAACATAGTAGCGGATTTCATTCGAAGCTTCGCCTAGCTTGAGGTTGAAGAGGACGAGATCGCGTTGCCATTCTGCGTTTGATGGATCAGATGCGGCTAAACGTTCGGAAATGGACAGGCCTGTTCGATACCTTTCGAGCGCGGCAGTCTGCTCGCCATTGGCTTCCAAAACATTGCCTATTTTGCTATGGGCCAGCGCGAGATCGCGTCGCCACATAGCGTTGCTTGGATCGGAAGTGCTTAGACGCCTACTTACGCTCAGGCTCGTCTCATAGTTTTCTAAGGCAAGGCCATGCTCTCCAGCCTTCATCCCGGCGTCACCAAGTTTATCATAGTAAACCGCCAAATCGCGCTGAAACCGAGAATTGTCGGGATCGGCAACGGTGAGACCTTCCATAATTGCCGCACTCGACTGATAGTAGCCTAGGGCTGAAGCTGCGTCGCCACGCTCAAAGTGCCAATTTCCAATCCGTTCGTTAGACACGGCGACGGACCAGAGCCATTCTGCATTATCGGGGTCTGATGCGACCAACCGTTCAGCAATGGCTAACGTCTCCATATAGCTGCTCAAAGCACTGTCATCGTCGCCCAGCGCTACGTACAAATTACCTAGCCGCTCGTAACTAACCCACAAATCATGCTGCCGTCGCGCACTCCTGGGTTCAGCGGCAGCGAGGCGCACCAACCGAGAAAGCCCGGCCTGATAGCTGGAGTAGGCAGCATCTAAGTCACCTCGTGCATGCTGCACTTTGCCTTGTGTGATGAATGCGATGGATCGATTCCGCTCGCTTGTTGCGAGCAACGCGAGTTGTTCAGCAGCAGCTTCCGTCTTCGGCAAGTCCCCTGCGTCTGTATACAGACGCACGAGCTCCATCCAGTCCCAATAAACTGCGGGATCGAGCCGGGAGACTTCCTCGAAACGAGCAATCACATCTTCCGTTTTGAGCTTACCCTGATTGCGAGCTTCCAGCGCGAGCACAGCGATACGACGGGCTTCTGCAGCACTTTCTATACTAATCCTCGTCTGTCGGGCCTCGTCTCGCGCAGCTCGCAAATCATCAAGGATTTCAAGCGCTTCGAGCTCAAGACCATTATTGAACATTGCCAGGGCGCGAAGGCCTTCAGGCGTTGAGGCGATATCTTTGACCGCATTTCGGAACACAGAAATCTCTTGGGCGTAGGCACGGTCTCGCTCACTTAATTTTTCTATGATGGCTTGTTCTTTGGCTGCCAATTCGGTTTGCAAGGCTTCGCCAGCAGAAACCCGCGATTGCAGTTGGTCAATTTCATCACGAAGCGAACGGATTATTGCATCGGTTTGTCTGTCCAACGCTGCTTGCGTTAAAGAAGCGCGATAAAGCGCAGCGGAAACCTCAGTCTCTATAGAATACTCGATAGCGGCGGTTGGAGTAGCGAAGCAGGCTAACCAGTTTGGGGTGGAGATAACCAACACCCCAAAAACGAGAAGGACGCGTAAAACCCACACGTTCGAGATTTCCCCTGTAACCATAGTCGCATTGTGAGCCTAAGCTGAATCAGCTTTGAGTCCACTGGAAGCTGAGGTTGTTCAGGTTGCTCCAAACAACCCTCATTGTGAAGATCTGCTGAGCCATACAGTCTGCCTGCCAAGGTCGTTGAAGCGTTTGCGTTTTTGAGAAGCGCTTTTGCGCGGGCTTTAACCAACGTCCGCTTTGACGCCGAAAGCGGACATTGGTCCAAAACCTCTTTTCTTAGCCATTGCAGATATTGGCAGCGTTCAGATCTACATGCTTATCTGTGAGGAACGCCCGAGTGTGCTCCTGCCACCAGACCCGCACTCCGCGATGCCAGGGGAAATTTCTCTCAGCTCAACACTCAGCGATCGGTCTTGTCACGCATTTGTCACTCAAATGGCTCCAAGATGCGAATCAGAAATGTTGTTCGATCCGATTCGCGTCCTAGATGACTTACCACCGGCCTTGAGCAGGAGGCTAATCGATTCGGCTGGAATCCTTGCGGATAAATTCGAAAAATCCGAGCTCAAAGATGATGCCGCGTTGACGGGCTACCGAAGACTTTTTGACGCTCTCAACCTGGTAAAAGCGCTGTCAGATTTGAACGCGGTTGATTTTGTTTCATCTTCTCTCGCAGAGCAGCTTCGTTGGTCAGCAGAAGACTTTGATCAGACCAACTCCCCGCTTGAGAGAGCATGCCACTTGGTAATTGGGGATCGCTCTGAAGCGGAAGACATTGCAAGATTCTGGGTGGCAAACAGGCTCTACTGGTCAAGAACCTCGATGCGTGGCTTCGAAATCGAACCATCCAAAACTCCCAATGCATTGGCGATCGATGCTGCCAAGAGACACGAAGAAATCATCAAGGAGCTAGTCGAAAAGCAATACCCTGGCAGCAAAGTCATTCAGATCGATTGGTTCGAACGCCCACTGACAGGTCTCGATCTACGGGCCGGCACGATCATTCAAGTTGAAGTCAAAAGATCCAAGTCCCCAGAGCGGGTCGATGTCGAGATAGACGGCAAGCCTGCACAACTGACACTAAGGTTCCTTTCGGACATTGTAATCCTTGTTGACGCTAAGCGCGGAGAAATTTCCGTTCTCACCGAAGTAGGCGGATCCAAATTCAGTCGAAGTCTCGCCGAAACAATTCGTCAGCTGCTTTACTCCGCAGGAGGCGAGATTTCGGAAGTGGTACCTCAGGATGTAGAGCTTTCTAATATTCTCACGAATCCGAAGCTCGACGAAGTTTATGATCACAAGTTACGGCGTATGAGCATCGCCAGCATAAGCTATAGGCGACCTTCGAATAAGGATATTCGTGTCGATGTGAAAGGAAACGAAAGGTCCAACATTTTTGATGCACCGGAACTGAAGGATCTCCCATCCAGCACCAACGTATTCCAGGTTTCCATTACATTTGAGTTTGCGCCGGGTTTGGCTAGTGCAGAAAACCGAATCCGAACCGCAACCATTCGGGCACCCCATTTCCAGAGTTATCCAAATTTCAGTCACAAGGAGCGACTGATTGCCAAATCAGCAATGGAGCGAGTCAGCATTCTAAGTCAAACGTCAGATCGCCGAGTGCAGGCCCCATACCGGGAGTTAGATCGTCTGGACAGCGGAATTCCCCTTTCTGAAGCCCAAGCGACGTTTGGAAAACAACTAACAGATTTCCTGCGCAAAACTCGCATCTTTGAAGACGCCGGCGAGGAAAGCGCGGCATGGTGTGACGTGTGCTTGCAATCTCATCGCGTCGAGTTGCGCGGCAAAGAGTTTAAGATCCTTTGTAGACACGAGGTTCGTGGCATCCGGTCTTCAGAGATGCGAGCAATCAAGTTTGTCCCGAGCGCAATGGCCCGTTGGTTGTGTGCCCAAATGGCCAGCGATACTTCACCTGAACGAATTGGAGAAAACACTTGGTCCCTTGGCACGATGAGGATTGAAGAGACAAAAAATCAAGCTGAGGTACTCTTTGTTTTGGGCCTTCGTTCTCCGTCTGACTACCAAAACCTGAATCGATCGGTCCTATCGAGAGCAAGGCAAAAAGGAATTGTCATTGTTCCAGACATGCGGGGTTTAGATACCGCCGTAACAAGTGGGTGGTCGATCGCAGAACTAGGTGAAGTTTTGTCGTTCAAGAAAGACCGGCTTCAGCTTTCCCTTTCTGCAATCGCAAACATCTGGTCAGGCCGACTCGCCGCTCAAAAGAAACCTGACATGGACTACGAAGACTTTAAACAAAAATTCTTCGAACACGATGGAGGGGAAGGTCATTTTTCAGAAGCTCGACGCCTGATGGAGCTTTATCCGGATCGTTGGCCACTCGGGAGAAGGTCGCTCGCCAACTGGCTTAAAGAGAATCTCCCAGACCGCTTCTGAGAAATGTCGAAGTTTCGATCGAGAAAGTTGGATTTCACTGGGTGATTTCGATGCGTTGGGCTGCAATTTGTCGGACATCAACAATCTCACACGAGGTCACAGATGTCCGCTTCCAGCTCACCGACGTTCCAATCACCTCTGGCGGTATGCCCCGCAGATGGCGCACGAATGATTGGGATAGGTCGCACGCGCTTCTATGAGTTGCTGAACGCTCGTGAAATCCCGTCTTTCACGCTTGGCCGCCGCAGGCTGATCCTGGTCGAGGATCTGCACTCGTGGCTCAAGACAAAAACTGGGCAGTGAGATGGAGCGCAGTGAGTCAAAATACGGTCCTGGAGATCTCGCTCTTCGGGACAAGCTCGCGCCCATTGTCGGCCACTACATCATCCTATGTCGGCTCGGCGATATTCCGGAAGTTGTCAAAAAGCGCTTCGCGCCGTTCTTCTCCGAGATAATCGACGCCATAAAGGATGACGAGCTCGGATTGATTGACGCAACACCCGAAAATCGCACTCTTCGCCAAGGTGAAGATTGATGTCGTCGCCGCGCCCTCCCCTGAAAATCGGGTCTGATGCCGAAATAGCCATGAAGGTGTTGTCGCAACTTGAGCGAGACTTTGGTGAGGTTGTTTCTTCCGGAAACAATTTCTTTTGCTGGGATAAAACGCGTTGGCGTGAGCTGACCGAACCGGAGCTTTTCGGATACATCGTCGCCTGGGACGGGGCAGCGCGTCCAGGTCGTAGGGCCAAGGTCGAGATCAGCGCCGCGCGCCTCAAAAGCATTAAGGAACTGCTCTACAAGTCGGTCGCCGATCCGGAGTATTTTATGTCTCCAGCTGCGGGTGTCCCCGTCACCGACGGCTTTATCCTTATCGACAAAGACAAATCCAAGCGCGTGCCGCATTCGCCAAACCACCGCAATCGCTACATTCTGGACGCAACATATCACAACCGAAGCTACGATCCGGATGACGATAAGCTTTTGCTGAACAAGCTCCTGCGTGGATGCTTTGAGAGCGATCCGGAAGCGGACCTCAAATGCAGAATCCTGCAGGAGATTGCGGGAGCCATCCTACTTGGCGCCACAAGCGCGCTGACGGAACCTCGCGCAATCGTGCTATTGGGGCCGCGGGCATCGAACGGCAAGTCGCAGATTCTCGACATGTTGCGCGGGCTTGTTCCTGACTACGCGCATTGTTGCCTCTCCCCTGCCGACATGGATGACAAGAAGCTGCTCTGCACGCTTGAAGGCAAATTGTTGAATGCGGCCGATGAAGTTGGTGGCCGGGCGATTGTCAGCGAAGCTTTCAAGAGCGTCGTCACCGGAAACCTTGTAAACGCACGCGGCATCTATCGCGACGCGGTTTTCTTCCGCCCGATGGCGCTGAACATTTTCACCTGCAATGAGTTGCCAAGCTTTCGCCGTGGAATGGACAGGGGCGTGCGGCGCCGACTGATGATTATTCGGTTTGATCGTAAGATTCCGAAGGATCAGCAGATCCATTTGATCGGCCAGCTCATCGCCAAACATGAACGTGATGCGCTTTTGTCCTGGGCCATTGAAGGCGCCATGCGGTTGATGAAGCAGGGTGATTTCACAGATTTGCCGTCCAGCGCGACGTCACTCAGAGACTGGATTCGCATCGACGATCCATTTGCAGAATGGCTGGCAGACGAGACGCATGTTTCAGTGACTGGGAATCCCAACGACCGCGTCGATGCCGATCTTGCCTACAAGGCATTTCGGACATGGTGCGAAAAGGTCGGAATCAGAGACATCCACATCCCTCCTCAGCCGCGCCTGATCCGGAAAATCAATGATCAAGCCTACAAGGGAATCTCGACCCAACGCAAAACCCGCGGGCGCTGGATCGAAGGTCTGGTCTTATGTCATCCAACTGCACCGAGAGTGTAACGCCATGTTCGCGCGATCCCCTACTCTGGCATGCCTGATGTATCGAATGCATCCAGATTTCTTTCCTTTGCGCATGAAGAAAAGAGGTCGTTATACAAAAAGGGTCCCTTGGCTCGTTGCATTCGTTACATCGCCCCTGATTTCAATACGCTTTCTTGAACCGCCCATCACATGCTCGCGACATGATGGATACATCGGTTGTGGTTTTGCCTTCGCCTTTCGACATAAAACGGAAGGAGCGCGTGGATGGGCGGTCTAGGCAGCGGCGGCTGGAACCTGAAGCATCGGGGCACTGTTGAGGGTAATCGGCGCATCTCGGCCGACTTCCTTCGCAAGAAAGGCTGTCTTGAGCCTGGCACCTTGAGTTCGCTGACCTGGACCTCCGATAATGGCGACGTCAATTGGATCCGCATTTCATCCGAAGCGGGCGGGGTTAAGCTGATCTATCGCTATCGGATCAATGGCGGCGAGTGGCATCCGGTTGAACAGCTTATCAACCTGGTTTCTGTGCCATGCCATTACGGCGGAAAGAGAAGCTTGTTCCTCTGCCCTCATTGCGGGACACGACGCAAATACCTTTACGGCGCGGGCAAGCTGTTCCTCTGCCGCGCTTGCCATGACCTCACCTATGCGAGCCAGAGAGAGCGCCCGCCTGACCGGGCCGGGCGCCAGGCACGAAAGATCAGGCGCAGGCTTGGCGTGGAGCTTGGTCTGGAAGGCTGGATCGGCCCGAAACCGAAAGGCATGCACAAAAAGACCTTTGATCGGCTGTCGAACGAGATCCACGAAAAAGAGGCAATCGTCGTCGCGCATATGATGAAACTGATTGGACGCTTCAAAGTCTCACCATTTGATGGTGATCTCGAGGAGTTCCCATTTTGACCGAGCTTCAGAACCTCCCGACGCGTGCTGTTGAATCTCTCTTGCCATGGGAGTCCCAGGAAGCGTTCTTGGAACTGCGGGCGGCTTTGATCGAAGAACATGCTCCCAAAGGTGCTACGCAGTTGTCGCTCGTTGACCGCTTAGCCGACATCATCTGGAAACGTTATCGTATCCGTTTGGCTGAAAGATCCTTGCACCTCTCAAGCTTGCGCTCTTCGATGGGCGGTCATTCCGACCAACGCCTTGGAAGAACGGCTCTAGTTACGTCTGACGTCATAAAGCCTTCAACAGATGACCGCGGCGCAATCACCACGCTGGCTTCAGAGGACGAGGGGCACAACGAATACTATCGCGAAGAACTGGCGGACCTAAACAAGGCCATTTCCATACTAGAAACAGGCACCAACAAGGCCGCGATAGATGCCGCCATGGCCTGTTTGCGAGAAGATACGATCGAGTGGTGGGAGACGCTGCTAGAGGAAGACGAAGACAACGTCCTCAATTGCGCTGAAGGGCTTCATGGGTTCTTGGTCAGTAAAGTGCTTCCTGAAGTGCAAAAGCTTATTCGCGGCGTGGATCAGCGGCCGGAAATCCGACTGCACGCGTGGGGTGAAAGCATGGATCCCATTAGGCTGGCGAGACTGATTGCCCTCGATACCGAGCTTGATCGTCAATACGAACGCAACCTTGGAATGCTTCTGAAGTTGCAGGCGTTGAAAGCGGAGAAATAGGCCCGATTTCGGCTATGGCGGAGACTGCGTCCGCTCATAATTGACTGCATGTAATTGAAATGTATGGCTTTTATAAGGGCTAGCATGCATTTACCCCGCCAAACACCCCACCATAAGCGAGCTTTTCTCTAATGTCCGCTTTCGGCGTCGGAGGAGACATTCGCCGAGCGTCTTAAAACGCCCTAAGTAAGTCGCGGGTGATGTCTGCTTGCGTGCAAGAAAGACGCTTCAGTACGAGAATGGATTGTCTCGCCTCCAGTCGCTTTCCCTTCGAAAAGCTACTCGGATGAGCCATCCGCCTAGAACGAATAAGCCGATGGATACGACGACTAAGTGCAGCCGAAAATTCTGAATTGCTAACAGTAGAGGGAGTATCGAGAGTATCAAAAGCGGAAACCCTACAACGCTGTACCAGCTTTGGGCTTTAGAGCCCTGAAGCACCCAATTTCTGTACCTACTCCAAATTGCTTTGCGTTCTTGGGGAGACGCAGTGCTTAGTCGATCTTGGAATTCGGCTCGGTTTAGACCGTGCTTCGTCAATAGTGTCTCCCAATTAGAAGCCTTACGTCGACGTGGGACGGGTTAGCTTGGGCGTCAATACATAGGTCGTCAATTTCGTAAGAAGCTGGTTCTTTAGATGAGCGGCCTAAACTCGCCCCAAGTAAGACGCTCGCTAATATCTCCTCCTGACCCAAAGCGGACATTGGAAGCGACCACACCAGAAAACTGAAATGGCTCTGGTTTCGCCTTCAATTTGTGTTCGGCCCTATTGTTTTAGATGGAATGCCCGCAACAATAGTCTGCCCATGCCTGCATGATCACCCGCCGCTTTGCTAGCGCGTCTTTCCGCCGATAAGCTGCCTCTGTTGCTGACGTAACTTTGTGACTAATACAGAGTTCGATGCTCTCACGATCGAAGTCGGTCTCATCACCAGCCCAATCACGAAACGAAGATCGAAAACCATGCTGCGTGAATGGCAACTGCCAACGTCTTAGGATTGCCGTCAGCGTCATGTCGCTCAGAGGGCGTCCACGTTTTTGCCCCGGGAACACCAGGTCTCCGATCCGTTTCTCATGAAGCTCAGCCAGTATTGCCATAGCTGCGTCAGAAAGCGGGACACGATGTTCGATTTCGGTTTTGGTCCGGTTTTCCGGTAGCGTCCAAAGCGCATTCTCCAGATCGACCTCATTCCAATTCGCCATACGCGCTTCACCAGATCGTGACCCCGTCAGAATGGCAAATCGCAAGCATCGCGCTGCAATGGTATCGACGCTCGCCAATCGCGCCATGAAGGCAGGGACATCTCCATACTCCATTGCAGCCATATGGACTGGCTTGGGGCGCTTGTTCGGAAGCACCATTTTCAGATGACCACCCCAACGGGCTGGGTTGTCCCCGGAGCGCAGCTTGCGGACTGTTGCAGCGTCCAGGACGCGCTCAATACGCCCCCGAACGCGCCGAGCGGTTTCCGGTTTCGTGTCCCAGATCGGCATTAAGCAGTCCAAAACATGATCGGTTGTGATGTCTGAAACTGACATCGTCCATATTGGCTTGGCGTATTTTTCAAGCGTTGAACGCCATTGGCGCCGGTGTTTCTCGTTTCGAAAATCGCCCTCAATGGATTGTAAGTACATCAAGGCAAACTTACCAAACACGGCGCCCGTCTCTGTGACTTGCTTTTCTTTAGCCCACTCAACCCGCGGATCACGTTTTGGACTCTCCGCAAGCCATGCCCTGGCCTGTAGCGCTTTCAACCGCGCTTCCTTGATCGAGACGGCCGGAAACGGACCTAGTCCAAGCTCTGGACGCCTGCCACCCCAACGATAAACGAAGAGCCAGGATCGAGCGCCGGTCTTGCTCGTTTGCAGCACCAATCCACCGCCATCAGCCAGTCGCCCCGGGCCGCTCGTTTCGACCTGGCGCCTTGTTAAGCGATTGACACTCGTCTTCGGCATCCATCCCTCCTACCCCGCCACCTACCCCGCCATAAAATTCGGCTCGAGGCGAAATTACACGAACACACGCGAACGGGCTTGTGTGTAATTATCTGTTTTTATTGATACAAAGAGATCTCTGCGAACGCCAATGAATTATAATTATACGGACTGTCTCACCGCCATTCAGTCTGCTCTGAAGCAGGCTATTTCATTCTTTCCGATATTCTCTCGACTAGTCCGGGACTTACGCTGGCGAAACCGGAGTTTTGGTCTCTGTTTTCTGGAATTGCGGTCGATTTATCTGCGAAACTCGTGGCAATTCTCCGTCCGCCATTTTCGATAGCCGGTTTTGGATATTGCCCTGCTAACAGGGAAATTACCCGAAGGTCAGACCGCAATCTTCATCCTGGCGCTTGCTAAAGTCCAATTCGCTCCATGCTCGCATCGGGAATACAAATACTGGGCTTGATCCTATTCACCAAGTGCTGAGAACGTTTCCTCTAATCTTCGATAGGATTCTAACGTTGCAAGCTCACCAGCTTCACCGAGGCGTGCGTTTCCGTGTTCCATCCCCACAATGCCAGTATACCCTTTCGCCAGGATATGACTTAGCACTCTGTGATAGTTTATCTCGCCCGTCCCAGGTTCTTTGCGTCCGGGGGTGTCGGCCATTTGAAAGTAGGCGATCTGTTCCCACGCCAAATCGATAGTGGGTATGAGGTTCCCGCGCTCAATTTGTTCGTGGTAGATATCGAAGAGTATTTTGCATTCAGGCCGGTCAATTGCCGAACATATCTCGAATGCCTGTGCAACACTTGTAAGGAAAACGCCTGGATGATCCGTTTTTGTATTTAAGGGTTCCAGGACCATGACGAGTCCCGATGGCGCATAGATGTCGCAGGCACGTTTCAGAAGATCGACAATGTTTGCCGTCTGGAACCCAAGCGGCAGACGCGGATCAAGGAACCCAGGCACTACCGTAGTCCATTTGGCATTCACGCGCTTCGCGGTTTCGACCTGCTCAGCGATCAGTTTTAGAAACGCGTGACGATGGTTATCGTCTGCACCTGACAGGACAGGCTGCTGACGCCAGAAGTCGTCTATCATCCCGGCAACATAGACACCCATCTCCATATTGCGTGCGTTGAGCGCGGCTCCGATTCGAATCTGTTCTTCGACGGGACGCGCGGCCAGGTCATTATCCTCCCAGGCGGTAAATCCCTGATCAGCGGCGAAGTGGATCTGATCGACAATATCGTCACCTGCTAAATGGCGAAACATGCCGTCATGGGGTGCAAATTTCATGCGAAACCTTTCAGGCGGCTTTTGTTGAGGCTCGGCCGTCGCACCGTTCGCTCCGACGGCACATGCAGCGGCCGACAACGCCCCCGAGGTGACTGCACCGACCAGCAGCTGGCGTCGGTCGATCACGACAATGGTCTCAACCAGATGTTCCGGTAATGTACGGTCTCGCCATGGTGCTGGAGCGCCAGAGGGAGCTTGGCAGCATGTGGTTCGTAGGTCGCGACCTGACGCCAGACGGTCACGCCGAGGAGTTCCTGGCGATTGTGGACGAGGATGCCATTATGAAACATGGTCACATAGGCCGGATCGACCAACGCCCCCTCATCGTCAAACTCGGGCGCCTCAAAGATGATGTCATAGGATTGCCATTCGCCAGGAGGCCGGCTGGCATTCACCAAAGGCGGTTTCCATCCATAAAGTGACGCGGCGCTCCCATCAGCATAGGTCGGATTCTCATATGAGTTCAGGACCTGAACTTCATATTTCTCCATGAAATAGACGCCGCTATTGCCATATTGCTGGCCAGTGGCACCCGTGGAGGTCACCGGCACACGAAACTCGAGATGCAGCTGGACATCACCAAACACATCTGTCGTTTTGATACCGCTGACCGTCACACCCTCCGCAGCCCGGTCGCCAGTCGCATTGGTCATCAGAACCCCATCCACGACAGGCCATAGCTCGCCGCCATCAAGCTGCGGCGTCCACGCGGACAGATCATCGCTGCCGTCAAACAGGACGATCGCATCCGCAGGTGGCGAGGCAAATTCGTTGTAAGTCGCTGTGCCAGGCGCAACCACGGGCGGAAGCGGCCGGGTCGAATCATGGACACGCCACGCGTCACCCGGGAGAAATGGCGTCGTTCCGTTATTGTCATCTGCATTTGCAGACACACATCCCACGCTCATAAAAAGCAATACGAACAAGGCAGAATAGTTTAGCATTTGAGGCTCCTCGGCAGTATCTGGGTGATCGGATCGCTATGATGTGAACAGTGTGCCAGCTTGTGCATAAGGATAAGACCCGTCGAACCTCCCGGGCACAGGCAGATAGATACGCTCAACCGTCATGCCGATCTCCGACGTATAGTATCCTGCCAGAGTCAGCTGCTTGATGTGATCGAAGAACGTCCGTCCACCCGAATGCATATATGGCATTCCTCCATCATGCATCCGCTGAACGATCTCGGTTTGTTTGCTCTCGTCTAAATCATGAAATTCGGAGTCTTCAGTGACCTTGGCATAGGCCACCACTTGTTTGATTCCGACCATGAATCGGGTCCGCTCTTCCTTGGAGTACCATTCCTCCAGCATGAACTCGATGTAGCGCGGCACGCCGGCCTCGATAGCGCCCGGCGTATCCGTGGTCGGAATTATGATCTCACACAGCGCGGCGATCGTGGCTCGCTCATTCTCGAAGAATACCGTGTTGTTTCCGGTCAGATTCACCGGATCGATATCTGCATGGGCCTGCAAGACCCGTTGCAGCGGTCCAATCATCTGTGCGCCGAGCGCGACGTTCATGGCTATCAGAAACTTTCTCCGGTCCATTTTTTGCCCCCTATATCTGTCCAGACTCGAGCAGTTCCACTGCGTGGTCTGCGGCCCTTGCGGTAAACGCCATGTAGGTCATGGTTGGATTGACCGTGCCGGAAGAGGTCATGAACGCGCCGTCAGTAATGAACACGTTCGACGCGACATGCATCTGGTTCCACCGGTTTACGACCGACAGTGTCGGGTCATCCCCCATGCGCGCGGTCCCCATTTCGTGGATCCCCTCGCCCGGCGCGCCCATCTCTGTCCTGACCTCAATGTCGACACAGCCAGCTGTTTCCAGCATCCGGACAGCTTCTTGCGCTATTTCGGTCGACATTTTTTCTTCATTGGCGCCCCATTCGACATCGAACCGCATCAATGGCAGACCAAGATCATCCGTTTGAGTTTCATCGAGAAAGGCGCGGTTCCTGTGATAAGGCAAGACCTCTCCGAAGCCGTACAGCGGAATCTGCCAGGCACCAGGTATGCGAAGTTGCGCTTTTAGCTGAGACCCAAAGCCTGAATAATCTTGCGGCCCGCTACGCCCGCCACCCCAGCTCTGGAAATTGTAGCCTCGGATAAAATCAGCATCCGCGTCCGGATCGGCATTGATATTTCGAAACCGCGGAATGTAGAGCGCGGTGGGGCGCCGGCCATACTCCATCATGTCGTCATAACCTGGCATTGTGCCGGTAGCGCCTACGCCGAACAATTGATCCATCACGTGACGACCGACCATGTCATGCGTGTTCCCGAGTCCGCGCGGCATCGCTTCACTTCTTGAGTTCAACAGCAAATGCGTCGTCCCAAGACACGAGGCGCACAGAAACACAATTTTCGAATGATAGACGGTTTCTTCTTTGGTGTTCGTGTCAATCACTCGGACCCCTGTGACACGCTGCGTGGCGTCATCGTAGATCAAGTTCGCGGCTGTGGCGTCGGCGCGCTCAATCAGATTGCCGGTTGCGCGCGCTGCTGGAAGAGTCGTGGCCTGCGTTGATGGGGCTGCACCATATGAGCAGCCGTTGCCACACTGGTCACGGAATTGGCAGCGGGCACGACCTTGCTCGGGTCGGTCCTCCATCAGATTCATAGTTCGCCCGACGGTGACAGCTCTACCCAGCTTTTCTTCAACTTCACGTTTGAAATGTTCTTCGACGACGTTCAGCGGAACCTGTCCGATGAATTCACTATCTGGCAGTTGCGAAAGCCCGCGCGCTTCACCCGCAACACCCATGAACCGTTCCACATAGCCGTACCATGGCTCGATATCGGCGTAGTCCACAGGCCAGGGAATGCCGTGCCCATCGCGTTCATTTGCTTTGAAATCGAGATCGCTCCAGCGATAGCTCTGCCGCCCCCAGGTGATCGACTTGCCGCCGAACGCCCCCGACCGCGCCCACATGAATGGTTTTTCCGGATCATCAATATACGGAAATCGCTTGTCGTCGTTCCAATACATATAAGTCCAGGGGTTCGCGACCCATTGTTGGGAATAGTTCTCCTGCAGTCCGGGGGGCCATTTCCCGCGATACGGCATTTCGTGAACGGGCGTTCCTTCAAACTCATAATCGACGCTATGCTCAATCATTCGACCCCGGTCCAGGATCAACGTCTTCAGCCCTTTCTGCGTCAGTTCTTTCGCGGCCCAACCTCCAGTCGGACCCGAGCCGATTACGATCGCATCAAATACCGTTTCCATGCCACCTCTCCCTAAACGCCATGCGCATCAGCGCTTCTTCTT
Source organism: Henriciella sp. (assembly GCA_041984335.1). Lineage (GTDB taxonomy): Bacteria > Pseudomonadota > Alphaproteobacteria > Caulobacterales > Hyphomonadaceae > Henriciella. Next base: position 33,686 of record JBHIYI010000010.1, read on the forward strand.
CAACATGTCGATCAATTCCGATGCCGTCTAGGCGTATTCAAACTCTCTCGGAGAGCGGAGCTTTGTCGCATGGGATTCCAATCTATGCGAAGTTCTTGTCCGATGGTCCTCTGGGCACGTTCGATCTATTGGCTGCGTCTAACGCGAGATGCCAAGCGCCCATAAGTCCGGCTTCATCGCCGTTGAAGGGCAGGACGATCATGTTTGAAACCTCTTCTGCCGTCTCATTCAAATATCCATTCATCCGCTCACAATAGGCTTCCCGGACGTAGTCGATAAGGCTGGGCGCCAATAGCAACCCGCCACCGAGTATGATTTTGTCGGGTCTCAACAACAGACTGATCGACATGCAAAGCTGGGCCAAATAGTCCGCTTCTATTCTCCAACCGATATGATCCGGCTCCACGTGGCGTGCGTCCCCCCACCTCGCCTCAAATGCGGCTGCCGAAGCTAATCCCTCCAGACAACCAATATGATAAGCGCATTGGCCACCGAAAGCATCGTCCGGATTTTTTTCGACACAGATGTGACCAAATTCAGAATGAGTCGGTTTTGCGATAAACTGCCCATCCTGAATAAAACTCACGCCGATACCTGTGCCGACGGTGACATATGCAGCTCGTCTCACGTTGGCTGCTGATCCGGCCTGGGTTTCTGCAAACAGTGCGGCATTCACGTCTGTGTCAATGTTGACCGGAAGCGCCAGCGCATTTTCAAACGCCTGCCGCACCGGAAAATTGGACCAGCCCGGTTTTGGCGTATTCAGCAGGCGACCATAATCAATGGATTGCACGTCCACATTAATTGGTCCGAAGCACGCCACGCCCATTCCAGAGAGTTCGTCGCCCGTTCGACTGACACAGTCGTGGAAGAAATCCACGCATTCGCGAATCGTAGATTCAGGATCCGTTGTTATAATGCGTTGGCGGAAAAAGATCTTTCCGGTTTTGTCCGCGACAGCACATTTGAACGTGGTTCCACCGGCATCAATCATAGCTAGCATTTTGTCTGTCCTCTAGAGCGTTTAGGTGCGCTTTCTCACATCGCATGCTTCGCCAAGAAACGATATTGCAATCGATTGCATATATCTCTAGGATAGAAAAATCAACGCGCACAATGTTTCGACGAACCGGATCCTACAATGTTCACAACACCAGCAACACCTGATCGAAGTGCGACGCGCTTTATCGACCATATAGATCACCCGGACCTGTGGATTTGGGATGCATGGACGTGTTTCGCGCGCGGTAAAGTCCATATGTACTGTCTGGCGCTCGCCAAATCACACGAGGGCCAACCAATCTCGCCTGCATCGCGCAACCAGTTTCAATTTCACATCCGACACTTCAGTAAGTTGCTGCCAGATGGTGAGTGGGTCGATTGCGGCCCGTTTCTATTGCCATCGACATCGGGTGACCGAAACGTCTGGAGCGGGTCCGTCTTACCTTACAAATCCGGCGTATTGGCCGCCTATACCGACGTACGATGGAACAAACCCGACATGCCATTTGTTCAATCGATATGTATCGGCTGGTCCAGCTCATTTAATGCTTACGCTGGACTACCCGCTCATAGAGTTTCTGACCCAGTTCGAGATTATGACCAGATCCGCGCGCTCGGCTATTATCTTGCCGAACCGAACCTGCTCGGCTCGAAAGAGGGTGAAGAAGGCGGACCAATTCTCGCCTGGCGCGATCCCTTTTTATTTGAAGAAGATGGGGTATTGCAGGCGATTTGGTGCGCTAAGACGGCGCCGTCTACGCCGGCATTGGCACATGCGACCATATCCGTTGGGAAACACGGCGAAATCCAAGCGCAGCTCCGTCCCCCGATTGAGCTACCGGATAGCGAACAATACACGCAAGCGGAGCTCCCGAAGATCTGGAATGATGAGACGACGGGAAAATGGTTCCTTCTGGTGTCAGCATGCAATCGTCAACATGAGAATCAACCAGATGAACAGGTTCGCAAGGATCTCCGTTTGTACAGCAGTCAGTCCATCACCGGTCCGTGGCGACCTTGGGCCGCGAATGGCAGCACGCTCGACGCTCCTCGATATGGTTTTGGTGCGAGCCCGTATTTCGAACCGGACGATCCGGGCAAACCCCGTTTTGTGGTCCCGTTCACAGAACAAGCACAGGCTACTCGCATACTGACGATGCAATCGGATGTCGTCATCAACTTACGTTCGAACGCCCATGCTGAGGCTATTGGAGTCTAGCTCGAATCTCGGATGATAAGCTCTGTCGAAGTCGTGCGCGAACGCACCTCTTCACCGGCGAGTTTCTTGAATAATAGCTCAACCATGAGTTTGCCCCCTTCGCCAATATGCTGATCAATCGTGGTCAGCGCAGGCGTCATCAGGCTAGACTGACCAATATTGTCATACCCGACGACGGAAACATCTCCAGGTACAGATAATCCGGAGGCTTGTAGCGCGTGAATTGCCGTCATTGCGAGTACGTCTGACGCGGCGAAGATCGCATCAAACGATATGCCATCACTGACCATTTGGCGAACAGCGTTAAACGTATCTTTGCCCCCGAAGTTTTGCTCGAGTAACAACTTTTCTGAGTGTGTTCGACCGGCCGCTTTATGGGCCTTGTTCAATCCCTCGTAACGAAGCCCCACTTCGGGTAGGTTTGTCTCTCCAATAAAGACAATGTTCCGGCGCCCCCGCGAGAACAAATGCTCGGTTGCGAGTTCGCCGCCACGAACATTGTCACTCCCAACAATTGTATATCGTGTTTCGGCGGTTTGACCGCCCCAGACCACGATTCGATCAGACAATGGGCCCAGCTTGTTGAGCCGATCAGTACGCCCCGCCTGCCCGATGATGATCAATCCGTCCGCCCGTCCTGTCTGAAGAAGCCGCCGCTCGGCAATTTGTTGTTCTCCCTCTGGTACACTGACGATGAGGTCAAAACCGCGAACCGATACCGCGTTGGAAACCGCACCAACCATTTCCAGGAAGAAGGGATCTGAAATTGTTTGCCCCGAATCCGGGCGCATCGGAATGACCATGCCAATAGCCTCAGAAGACTGACGCCGCAGGCTGCGCGCTGACGCATGCATGACATACCCAAGGTCCGCGGCAACGTTGAGTACGTGCTGCTTGGTCGCCTCTTTCACCAGAGGACTATCATTAAGCGCCCTGGAGACGGTTGAGGCGTCGACATTGGCTGCCTTGGCCAATTCCGCCATCGTTACACGCTTTGTCATTGTTTTGCTCCAGCTTTACAGATGCTTATCGCCGCTTCGTCGAGATTTTGCAAATCCTTACGCCCAAAATGCAATCGATTGTTGTACGGGACTGTCTTATGGGTTAACGTGGCGAATACATAATTGATCCGGGGAGGATCTCATGGTTGCTATGACCGCTGCGTCGCCTGCAGAAGGGCACGTAATACCACGCCCGCACCTTTCGCCTTGGCGTATTCTGGAAATGAATCTCGGGTTTCTGGGCCTCCAGTTCAGTTTTGGCCTCCAGCAAGGAAACATGGCGCCCATTTACTCCTATCTCGGGGCCGATGAAGCTGCCATTCCGCTACTATCGCTGGCAGGACCGATGACCGGATTGATTGTTCAGCCGATTGTTGGAGCGCTCAGCGACAAGACCATTTCACCACTCGGTCGGCGCACACCATATTTTATTATCGGCGCCATCATGTGCTCGGTGGGTCTGTTCTTCATGCCATTTAGTTCCTCGCTATTGATGGCGGTCAGCATGCTGTGGATCCTCGATGCGGGAAACAACATGACCATGGAGCCCTATCGAGCCTATGTGAGCGACCGTTTGGAGCCCGAGCAAAGGCAATTGGGATTTCTCACGCAAAGCGCTTTTACAGGTTTGGCGCAGATGCTCGCTTTTCTGTCACCGTCAATCATGGTCTATTTTCTGGGTATGAATCTTCATGCCGTAGATTCCCACAACATCCCATACGTCACACGATATGCGTTCATGATCGGGGCATTCCTATCGATCACAACTATCCTATGGTCGATTTTCAGAGTGCCCGAGCTGCCGCTGACGGAAGAAGAGATTGCCGCGATCAAAGCGAAACCCAAGGGCTTCTTCGTCGTCTTCAAAGAGATTTGGGACGCGATTGTTGATATGCCCGTCGCGATGCGAAAACTGGCGCTGATGAGCCTGTTTCAATGGTACGCGATGGCGTCCTATTGGGGATATATTGTATACTCGATCGGCCGATCCGTTTTCAATACGTCAGACCCTGTTTCGGATGGCTTCAGATCTGCCGTGCTCGCGAATGGAGAGATGGCGGCGTTTTACAACGGCCTTGGGTTTCTGCTGGCATTTGCAATGGTGCCGCTTTCGAAGCGGCTCGGCGCTAATCGGGTTCACGCCTTATGTCTGGTCCTTGCAGGTATTGGCATGCTTTGGCTTCCCAATGTGTCAGACAAAGCGCTCTTGTTCATACCCGCGATTGGCATCGGAATTGGCTGGGCATCGATCATGGGGAATCCTTACATTATCCTCGCAAATGCCATCCCTCCCGACCGCACCGGCGTGTACATGGGAATCTTCAACATGATGATCGTCATACCTATGCTTCTGATTGCTGCGACCCTACCCTTTTACTATGAGCCCTTGCTGGGCGGTGACGCGCGAAACGTTTTGCGCTTGTCCGGAGTGCTCATGTTCTTCGCAGCAGCCTCTGTCTGGTGGGTAAAAACAGAAGTTGCCACGGCTCAGGGTGCCGCATTACACAATGTCGACGATCAGTAGCGATAGCTCGCGGAAGCAACACACATCGCCTGCAGAAAGCACCGGCATCGCGAGCAGCCTATGAACAATACTGATCCATGGTGGCGGGGCGGCGTCATCTACCAGATCTATCCGCGCTCTTTTCAGGATTCCACCGGGAACGGGATCGGCGACCTGAACGGAATTACGCAACGTCTGAACTATGTCGCCAATCTAGGTGTTGACGCGATCTGGATCTCTCCATTTTTCAAGAGCCCCATGAAGGACTTCGGTTATGATGTCAGCGACTACTGCGATGTTGATCCGCTGTTCGGAACGCTATCGGATTTCGACGCTCTGCTTGCGCGCGCACACGCGGTCGGACTAAAAGTCATGATTGATCAGGTATGGTCTCATACTTCAGATCAGCACCCCTGGTTCGAGGAAAGCCGCCAAAGTCGGACCAATCCAAGATCGGACTGGTACACCTGGGCGGATGCCAAGCCGGACGGATCGCCTCCGAACAATTGGCTATCGGTTTTTGGAGGGCCAGCTTGGACATGGGATGCGCGACGAGAACAATATTATCTGCATAATTTCCTGAAAGAGCAGCCGGACCTGAATTTTCATAATCCCAACGTCCGCGCGGCGATTCTGGATATTGCCCGTTTCTGGCTGGATCGGGGTGTCGACGGCTTTCGGTTAGACGTGTGCAACTTTTACTTTCAGGATGAAGAGTTGCGAAGCAATCCGGTCAGGGTGGGTGACCGCCGAAGCGCCAATCCACATGACTGGCAAAGTCACATTCATTGCAGAAATCAGCCCGAGAATCTCACTTTTCTCAAGGACCTTCGTATGCTCGCGAACAGATATTCTGATCGCTGTCTGATGGGTGAGATTGGCGATATTGATGGATTGCCTCGAATGATCGAATACACCGATGGATCAGAACGGCTCCATACGGCGTACTGCTTTGATTTCCTGGGCACCAACCATGAGGCGAGCCACCTCGAACAAATTCTGAATTCATGGCAATCTGCGGGGAAAGGCTGGCCGACCTGGGCCCTGGGCAATCACGATTTTCCGCGGGTCGCAACGAGATGGGGTGGCGATGAGCCGAGCCCTGCTCAACTTAAGTTGTTCGCCGCTTTTCAACTGTGTCTCAAAGGGACCATTTGCCTTTATCAAGGCGAAGAGTTGGGACTGGAGCAGGCCGTGCTGGACTTTGCCCAAATACAGGACCCTGAGGGCATCGCGTTCTGGCCTGCGAAGCCGGGCCGCGATGGATGTCGCACTCCAATGCCCTGGGACGCGGACATGCCGCATGCAGGATTCAGCATTGCCGGTTCAACCTGGTTGCCGGTCTATCACCCCCATTGGGAAAAAGCTGCGTCAAAGCGAGCGAAAGATCCAAACTCCTTGCTTAATTTCTACCTGAAAATGATTGCTTTGCGCTCCTCGCATGACGCTCTCCGGGCCGGCGACTTGGACCTTCGCTCCGCGCAAGATGAGGTATTGGTATTTGATCGGTCATCAGCGGATGAGACAGTCCGTTGCATCTTCAATTTCAACGCAACATCCGTTGCAATAGACAGCGAGGACTCGTCCGGCGAAGTTCTACTATCGTCCGGCATGGGTGAGAATATGATTGCGCCAGAGCTCGCCCCGTGGGGTTTCGCCATAATTCACAGGAAAAACAAATAATGAAACCCGCTTGGTTTAGCTTGGACGGAACGCAGAGTAGCCTGATCGTTGAAAAAGCCGACAACGGTTTCCCGATACTCACCCATTGGGGACCGAGATTGGTGACGGGTGAGGCTTCAGCCGGCTGGTGCGGCGTCACGCCGGTCCCGTCCTTTTCGCTAGACCAAAATCAGCCCTTGCGAACGATCCCTGTTTTCGGGCGCGGCTGGTTCGGTCCGAGCGCGGTGACGATTGACGGCAACGGATCCACCTGGGCACCAAAATTCGATGACTGCAAAATTGCGCATACCCCCACATCATTGGTGTCGACTGCAAACTCGACACTCCACAAAATCAGCCTTCAGCAAGACATTGAACTCGAACCCGAGACAGATGTACTTTCGTTCAGTACAACACTGACAAACGGTGGCACGGAGCCGGTGCGTATTGCTTGGCTGGCATCCGGTTGCCTTCCACTGCCCCAGACGGCAAAAACCGTGGAGAGTTTCTCTGGTAGGCACAACTACGAATTCCAAAGCGTTTCGGATTCCCTCAGTCGGTCCAGTTGGGTTCGAGAAAACCGACGGGGCCTAACAAGTCACGATTGCCCGCCCATGGCACTCATACTTGGAGACGGTGCAACCCAACATAAAGGACCGGCTTGGGCGGCTCAGCTGGCCTGGTCGGGCAATCATCGCCAATCTATTGACTGGCTCGAGGATGGACGATGGTTGTGGATGGCTGGCGCCTGGCTCTCCCCGGGAGAAATCGTCTTGCAACCTGGCGAAGCCTTCTCGACACCGGAATGGATCACAACATTTTCTGAAGCAGGACGCGATGGTGTGGCGCAAAACTTCCACGCTTATCTACGCTCGCGGAGCCCCTTGCGCGACAGCGGCCCGATGACGCCCCGCCCTGTTCACGTCAACACCTGGGAGGGATTCTATTTCGACCATGTTGAGGCCGATTTGATGGCGCTCGCAGAAACATCAGCGGCTCTCGGCGTTGAACGTTTCGTGCTAGACGACGGCTGGTTCAAGGGGCGCGATGACGATACCAGCTCTTTGGGCGACTGGGTGCACGATGAAGTAAAATATCCGAACGGATTAGCGCCATTGGCACGCCACGTTATTAATCTGGGGATGCAATTTGGCCTCTGGGTCGAACCGGAAATGATCAACCGCAACAGTGATCTTTTCCGCGAGCATCCCGGCTGGATTCTTCACCTCGACGACGAAGCCCCTCTCACTTCGCGCCATCAATTGGTGCTAGATCTGACCTTGCCTGAAGTATCTGAATATTTGTTCGGTCGGATAGATGCCCATCTGCGCGATCTGCCGATCAGTTACCTGAAATGGGATCACAACCGCGATCTAACCGAAGCCGGGAGTGAAAACAGGCCAGCATATTTCGAACAGACACGCGCAGTCTATATGCTGATCGACCGACTGCGCAAAGCGCATCCAGACGTTGAAATTGAGGCCTGCGCAGGCGGTGGTGGTCGAATCGATGCGGGGATATTGAAACGCACGCATCGGGTTTGGACGAGCGACTGCATTGATGCCGTATCGCGCGTTGAGATGCAAAGCGGATTCCTGCAGTTTTTCCCGCCGGAGATTATGGGCTCTCATGTCGGCGCGAGCCCTGCGCATTCAACAGGTCGTTCACAGTCGCTGGAGTTTAGAGCAGCGATTGCGGCAATGGGGCATTTCGGTCTTGAATTCGACACAAGAACTCTAACCGCAGAGCAAGCTGAACAACTGAAATCCTGGATCGCGCTTTACAAGCGCATTCGTACACTGACCCACAACGGCGCTGTCTGGCAGGGTGAAAGCGGTGACGGAATACAATGGACGGCCATGGGAAGTGCAGAAGAGTTTGTCCTTTTTCTGGTTCGCCTTTTGCCCGCGTCGCAAAAATTTGCACCGACCATCCGCTTACCCTTCGTCAGACGAGACCGATCCTACACCTTGAAGAGAATTGATCCGGGCGCAAGTCTGTCCGGCAATCATGACGGAGTCCCCTTCACATGCGCAAGTTCCTGCGGGATTGACGCGGATGGAGGCTGGCTCTCTCAAATTGGGCTTTCGTTACCGTATATGAAAGCGGAAACTTGCCTGATCATTAGGGGGCACAGCCAATGACACATGCAGCGTCCGAACACCCCCACCGCAGGTTCAATCCGCTCTCCGGTGATTGGGTGCTCGTATCTCCTCATCGGATGAACCGCCCTTGGAACGGACAGGCTGACCCTCCTGAGATTTTGCCGACGATCTCTCACGACCCAAACTGCTATCTCTGTCCAGGTAACAGGCGTGCATCCGGCGACTACAATCCAGCCTACGCAGGACCTTATGTGTTTGACAATGACTTCCCGGCGGTCCTCGAGAATGTTGAATTTGTTCAGGAGTCATCCAACCCACTGTTTAGATCACAGTCCGCACGCGGGCGCGCGCGTGTGATCTGCTACTCGGGTGACCACTCTAAAACGTTGCCTTTGCTGAGCCAAAACGAAGTTGAAGCGATTGTTTCGACCTGGGGAAAAGAGTCACGTGATCTACACAATGAATATGCCAATGTGCAGATTTTCGAGAATCGCGGCTTGTTGATGGGATGTTCAAACCCGCATCCGCACGGTCAAATCTGGTCGACAAAATTCATTCCCTCCAAGATTCAGCGGGAGCACGAAAACCAGGATGCTTGGTTTCGAGAGCACGGTTCAGTCCTATTAATGACGCTTGCCGAGGCGGAGGCGTCGCGCTCAGTCCGGACGGTTGTCGAATCTGAATATTGGATCTGTCTGGTTCCGTATTGGGCTGAGTGGCCATTCGAAACCCTTTTGCTACCCAAAATTGACGTCAAACGCATGCACGACTTGCCAGATTCGGCGGCCAGTGATCTCGCTAGCATTCTGAAAGAGCTGACCACGATTTATGACAACCTATTCGCGTGCAGCTTCCCATATTCTATGGGTTGGCATGGCGCGCCAGCTGGAGTGGATGACTCCGGTTGGTTGTTACATGCACATTTTTACCCGCCGCTATTGCGATCTGCTTCGGTCAGAAAATTTATGGTCGGGTTTGAAATGCTGGCAGAGGCGCAGCGGGACCTGACTCCAGAAATGGCAGCGGAAAAACTCCGATCCGCGCGTGGCGTCCATTATTCGATGAGTCGCAAATGACGAAGAATTCCTCACCCTTTGAAACAACTATGTCGGCATATCGGCAATTCTTTGGGAAGCCGCCCGAGTTCATTGTGCGCGCGCCTGGTCGCGTGAATTTGATTGGAGAGCACACCGACTACAATAACGGTTTTGTCTTGCCTTGCGCGATTAGTGCTCACACCGCTTTCGCGATCGGGAAGAATAACCGCGATGAAGTTGACATTGTCGCGTGCGATCTCGGCAATGATCGCGATACATTCTCAACAAACACGCCGATCACCAGAAGCACATCGGATTCGTGGTCAAATTATTTTCGAGGCGTCGTCTCCGAATTCCAAATCGAAAAATTTCCCCTGGGTGGACTGAATGTAACGGTCGCGAGCAATATCCCGCATGGGGCAGGATTGTCTTCCTCAGCTGCCCTGGAAGTCGGCTTCGCTGCGGCTTTAGCCGAGACCTTTTCGCCCCAAGATATCGCGCTTGATCAGCTCGCTCGAATTGCACAACGCGCGGAAAATGATTTCGTGGGATTGCAGTGTGGCATAATGGACCAGCTCGCATCGGCATGCGGCGTCGAAAATCATGCACTACTAATTGATTGCATGACCAACACATTCGAACTCAAGAAGTTTCCGGATACCGCTTCGCTCATGATTGTCCATTCGGGCGTGAAACACACACATGTCGGCGGAGAATATAATCAAAGGCGGATGCAATGCGAACAAGCCTGCGTGACGCTGGGAGTGGATTCATTGCGGCAAGTTACAATGCGAGACATCGAGCACTCTCGCCTAAGTGGCACGCCCTTGAAGCGCGCTCGCCACGTTGTGTCAGAGAACCAGCGTACGCTGGAAGCGGCTGAGGCGCTTGAAATCGGCAATCTTGAGCAGCTGGGAATCCTTATGGCAGCGTCGCATGTTTCGATGAGAGATGATTTCGAGGTTACCACCCCTGAGATCGACTCCCTCGTCGGCATATTGCAGACAGAAATCGGTCAACACGGCGGTGCGAGGATGACCGGAGGCGGATTTGGGGGATGCGTGGTGGCAATAATGCCAGACAACATATCAGCCCGGGTGAAGAGCGCGGTTATTCGCAACTATTTCAAAGGAAAAGATGGAATGATCTTGGAGGGAAGGCCAAAAGCGGGGCTCTCCATCATCCCATACAATTTGGCGCGTTAGCCGGGTATCACATCGAAGGCGACTGTCAGGCGTTCGCCCTCTGAGAAAGGTTCGGTTCCGTGCCATGTGTATGACGGAAATAAAACCAATTTGCCTGGCGTGGGTTGGACCGAACAGAAACTGTTCAGACCTGTTCCGAGTTCCGGTGGAGGTTGACCGAATGACAGATATCCAGCAGGCGCGGGACCAAGCTCGTTTTCCTCAGGAATGCTGACATAAAGTGCTGAACTCACCCAGCCAAGAATATGGGTATGGGTGGCGTGAAACCCCTTACGCCTCAAGCGTACTGACCATGCCCCTGAAAAATTGAACTGGTTTGGCCGAATCGAGAGAAGCGGATGCACTTTCTTCGTCGAAAATGGCAGCTGAGATGTGTAGGTCGCGATGGCTTTTTGAACCTTACGGCGAAGATTCTGAATTTCTGCTCGAGGATTGAAAAACAGGTTACGGTCCGTTTGCGTTCCCCCTCGAACCGACTGCTCAAGATAGGGTTGTTGAAGTGTATGCAGCTGCCTCAATACCGTCGCGAGGTGAGCCAACTCACCGTTGCTAAAGGACAAGTCCACGGTCGACACAAATCGTCCGTTTCCCTCTAGCCATTCATATCTCTCGTCATCCAGAAGCCGCCAGCAAACAGACACATAAGGCCAATACATGCGCTGGTGATCGGTTTCGATATATGAAACTGCAATTTCCTCAGCGATATCCGGTCGGTTGTTGCGGAGGAAATAGCGCACCCGGCAAAGGTCGAATCCAGCGTCCTTCTTAGCCGAAGCGAGCCTCGAAAGCTCGATCTCGTCTACTGTTTCCCCGGTTTCAACTCTCAGGAACGCGTCTGCTTTCTTGAATGACGCGGACGCCTTCATCTCAACTGGCGCCTCTGACAAAACTTCTTGCGCACGCTCCCAATTCTTCGACTGCGCAAAAAGATTGAACCATCCGAGCCGCAAGGCTTCGTGGTCCGGATACTGTTTCACAGCGGCTGCATAACTGGCGTCGGCAGAAGCGTGTCCCGTTATTGTCCTCACTGAGGCCAATTGACGGTGTCCTTCCATCCACAACGGATTGTCAGCGAGGCGCTTTTCGAGAAGCTCAATCCCGCGATCGAATTTGCCTTCTGATACCAGAGCGAGGGCAGCGTTCTTCACCAATTCAAGATTCAAAGGGGCCAACGCCAGCGCTTTCTTGAACAAAGTCCCGGCAGGTCGCCAAGTTTCAAAGGCGGTCTGGGCTTTCAAGAATGCAATATCTGGCCTCTTCGGGGCGCGCTTTCCAGCTTCGCAAATCGCGCTGTAGGCGGATTCCATGTCCTGCAAGTCGCGATGCGCTAGAGCCGAAACGAACCAGACGCTTGGATCGGTGGCGCCCCGGTCTTGAACAAGATTCAGGACTTGGACTGCCCACTTAGGGTGACCGGATCTTCGAAACCGGTCGGCGAATGCGATATATTCCGCTTCCGATCGCGTTGATAATTTGTCGCTGAGTTCAGCAATAACCGCTGCGTATGCTTGCTCCAATGGCGAAGCGCGATCAGGCATGAATCGGGGCCGCTTTGCAGTTCTGGTCGATAAAATCCTGATGAAGCGGTTGTTGCTCTGCCGCGGCTTCCATCGCGGTTCGCAATTTCTTCAGCCAATCCCGCCCGTCTAGTCCGCGCAGGTCGGCGAGCGGATCAGCATTTTCCGGAATGTTGTTCTGTCCGATGTGAACAGCCAGCCAGCTGTCTTCGCCGAAAAGATCCATTTCTCTCGCTATATGTCGCCCGTAACGACGAAAGTGCTCAATCTTGAATTTGAGCGTGTCTGGGACCTCCATGGCCGCACATCGCTCCCAAAAAGCATCACCTGAGCGCTGATTTAACTTGTAATGAAGGATGAGAAAATCGCGAATGCGTTCAAATTCCGTAACCGCAATACGATTGTATTCCTCGATAACCATAGGGTCGAAGCGCTTATCCGGAAACAGCGCAATCAGCTTGGATATCCCTGCCTGGATCAAGTGAAGGCTAGTAGACTCAAGGGGCTCCATGAAGCCGCTGGACAATCCAATCGCGATGACGTTCTTTGACCAGAACGACTTCCGACGCCCTGTCTTGAACCGCAAGGTTCGCGGCTCACCGATGGCCGGACTTTCGAGACCTTCCAGTAAAACAGATGCTGCTTCGTCTTCGTCCATGTATTCGCTGCAATAGACTAAGCCATTTCCGGTGCGATGCTGCAGCGGAATGCGCCACTGCCAGCCAGCCACCTTAGCACTGGATCGCGTGTAGGGCGGCATCGGGTCCAGACGCGCGGAACCGACGGTCACAGCGCGATCACATGGCAGCCAGTGCGTCCAGTCCTCGAAGCCTGCCTCCAAAGCGCCTTCCATTAGGAGCGCTCTAAACCCGGTACAATCGATGAAGAGGTCTGCTTCAAACCGTTGCCCCGATTCAAGAAGAACGGCGGTGACGAAACCAGTTTCAGAGTCTTGCTCTATTTTTGAGATTCTACCTTCGAATCGGCGAACCCCGCGCGATTCAGAATGCTTGCGCAAAAAGGCCGCGTAGAGGCCCGCATCAAAGTGAAAAGCATAGTCAAAAGTTGACATGACATTTCTACGATCCGGAGCCGGCGGCACAAAACGATTTTGACGCGCAAGCTGCCAAGCCATGGAATGCTCGTCGAAGCTCGAAGTTTCTCCGTTTTGCCGAGCGCGCAGCCAATGCTGGTGAACATTGTTGACATCAAATGGGCGACCGTGCGGGCCGAACGGATGGAAATAGCTTTCCCCTACCGCGCCCCAATCGCAAAACTGTATGCCGAGCTTGAAGCTTGCCTGAGTGTTTCGGACAAAGTCTTGCTCATTGATGCCTAGCGTTTGATTGAATGTGCGGATTGGAGGGATCGTCGCCTCGCCAACCCCTACGGTTCCGATCTGTTCGGATTCCACCAACACGATTTCGCATTTCTGGTTCAGGGTTGACGCAAGCGCGGCCGCCGTCATCCAACCGGCTGACCCGCCTCCGGCGATAAAAATGCGACTGATCTGATTTGGATTCTGACTCATGGCCCAATTCAATAATCGATAAATGGATAGATCACGCGTCCCGCGACTATGCAATAAAAAGAGCCCGGTCCCCATTTGTGACCGGGCCCAAACAATGACCGCGACGTCGGAAGGACAATCGCCGCGGTCATACTATTGGTGCAGGACCTAAAATTCGTAGGTCACTGAAGCGCGCACGGTTCGTCCGAGAACGGATCCGCCGGCACCCACAATTGGCACACCGGATTCGTCGGCGATGCCGGCACCCTCACGGAACGCTATCTCGTCGAATAGGTTGTAGGCATCCAGACCGACAACAATGTTCTCGAATGGCCGCACTCGCACGAAACCGCTCAGCGTGTTCACGCCTTCCCAGGTTCGGCCGCCATTGATGATTTCGGTTTGACCGTTCAGCGACACGCCGCCGGAAAGCCAATCATTGACATCATAGTTAGCTGCCAGAGCATATTGGAACTCTGGAATGCGTTCTGCTGCGGTAAAGCTTGGCGCGGTCGAGCCTTTAACCTGAGCATCGGTATAGGTACCCGTTCCAATCAAGCTGAGGCGATCCCACGACAATGTGCCGTACAGTTCAAACCCTTCGGATTCGTACTCATTACTCAGCACACAGGTTCCAGCACCGCCCGGGCATCGCGTCCCCGAGCCATCGATTTCAAACGTGTTCTGAGAAAAGTCGCCCTGAAGCAGGGTAAACTCAATTGAGTAGTCGGCGTCAGCAACACTACCCCGATGCTTCACACCAATCTCTGTTTGATTGACTTCGTCAACCGCAGAGGTCTGGCCTGCCTGAGTCAGGGAACCATCGCCGTTGAAGTTGCCCGCATATGTCTGACGATCGGAATTAAACCGGTTACCCTGAGACGTCCGAACGAAGAAGCTTGTATCCTCGTTGAGTTTGTACAACCCACCGATGGTCCAGGACGTGTAGTCAACAGAATAGTCCAGTAGCTCCTGAGAGCCGTTCGGCAGGAGCGCCGTGATGTAACCCATTCCCGGAACATAGTCAGCCGCCGTGGTGCCGACATTCGCGCCACTTGGGTCGACAAAGAATTCAGCACCTGCACCAATGGTAGAGCCTGTCGCATCGATTGTGTCGAAGCGAACGCTGCCATCCAGATTGAAGCGATCATTGTCGAGCTCCAGAGCCAGGTAAGGAGCCGTATTGACATAACTTAAGTCATAGTCGCGGGAGCAGCAGCTACCCCAATTATTGTTGTAGCCTGAGATACCCGCTTGGCTAAGCGCATTTCCTGCACTGTCAAACAGGTCGAGAGCCGCCGCATTGTCACCAGTGATCTCGCGATTGCCACGATTGATCTTCCAGTCGGCGGCGATCTTTTGATCCATGTAAAAATAACCGACCAGCGCGGTTAAATCGCCGAGCCCGGTTTCAAACTCACCGGTCAACTTCAGATCGTTCACATAAGAGCCAATATCATCGACATCGGTCCGGAAAATCGCGTTGTTGTCATAGTAAGTATCTGTGAACACCTGACCGGCATTTGGACCATTTGCGTAACGCACTTCAGCCACTGTCGCGTAAGGAGTGCCGTTGATTGAAAGCTCCGACCCGATGAGTGAGTCTGTCCGCGCAACGTTGAAGAACGGACTTGCGAACGCTCCGCTAATGTCCTGCCAGCGGAACTTGTTGTTGAGTGTGAAATGGTCGTTCAGCTCACGATCCAACTCAAAGCCGATCGCCAGCTGTTCGGTCGAAATGCCATTGAGTTCAACGCGATCGAAGCCGCTTGGTCGGAGGACTTGCATAGTCTGGTTGAGACCAGAATACGCTGATTGAGTGAGACCATCAAAACCGGGGAACGCACTCGCACCGCCGGGACTATTTCCTCCAGATCCAAAAGTGTAAGGGGCACCTGAATAGTTCGGCTCCTGTGTGTCCGCAATTTTCAGATTGACCCGAAAGAAACCCGAACCGTCTTCGAAGTCCTTGGTGATATTACCTTTGATCTGAACGCTTTCGATCGGATCGAAGCCAGATTCAAGCGGTCCTTCTCCATCGCGGAAATAGCCACCGACATGATAGCGGACAGTGTCGCTCAGCGGACCGCCAATCCGAAAGTCGATCTGATTTTCATCAAACCCGAGCCCTGTTTTCAGTCGAACAAATCCGCCTTCTTCTTCGCCGGTGCGAGAAATATAGTTGATGACCGCACCAGGCGCCTGAGACGCAAACGTACCGGCTGTACCACCCCGGAGCGCTTCGACGGATTGGACCGATGAGTCGAAGTTCGTCCAATAGTCATTGTTGCCGAATTGAATATCGCCGAACAGAACCGTAGGAAGCCCATCTTCCTGAATCTGGACGAATGGCGATCCACCCGTGGCCACTGGCAGACCACGAACCGCTATGTTTGCGTTGCCGCCCGGCCCCGCGGTACCAGCTGTTTGAATTCCCGGCAGCAACCTGAACAGGTCAGCTTCGGAAATAGGTTGGAAGTCCTCAATGACGCCTGCGTCCACTTGCGTTACCGCGACCGCACTTTCGATCTGAGACTTTCCCGACGCGGTACCCGTGATAACGACCGCATCGAGCACACGTGCGCCGGCGTCATCGCCTGCTTCAAAATCTGCCGCTTCCTGGCCGAACGCCATTGGAGACATGCTCAGAGCCGCAAACAGCGTCATCGAAGATGCTGCTGTCAGCAGTTTTGTTTTTCTGGTTGTTGGTTTGAGTTTGGACACGCGTTCCTCCCATGAAATCAGTGTCTTTATATTGCGAGCGGATCTTACTCGACAGCTTGACCCTAGCGACTACGATGCAAAAATCCAATGAAAAATACAATCGATTGCACCTCCATACCAAACATGTGATCTTAATGCAACAAGGCTCGGAGAACGAACCCTGACGTCTTTTTTCGATATTTCTGCAATCGATTGATTGCCAATGTGGGGCAGATTGCGTGATAACCGGTCAGGTCGGTCGGGTCAGCCAAGATGGAACTCGTGGAGGGGAGCGTTGGTCGAAAAACACAACTTTTATTCTCGCAGGGGATGGATCAATGACCCCAACGGTCTCGTCTATCACGACGGGTGCTTTCACATGTTCTTTCAGCATCACCCAGATTCTAACACGTGGGGTCCGATGCACTGGGGTCACGCCACATCTACGGATCTGATTCACTGGTCGGAACAGGATATCGCGATGGGGCCAGATCAACTGGGCTATATTTTTTCTGGCTCTATCGTAGTCGATCATGAAAACCGGTTCGGATTGGCTAGCGACAAACACCCCGCCTGGATCGCGTTCTTCACCCACCATGATCGTGATAAATATGACCGCGAAGACTTAGATTGCGAGTGTCAGTCAGCGGCGTTCAGTCTCGATAAAGGGATGAGCTGGACAAAATTTGAAGGAAACCCTGTCCTTCCAAATCCTGGTCAGTTGCGCGATTTTCGCGACCCTTTTGTTTTTTGGCACGCAGATTCCGCAGCCTGGATAATGGTTTTATCGGCTGGAGACCGTATCCAATTTTACCGCTCAACGACCCTGACGGGATGGACGCTTTCTGGTGAGTTCAGCATTACAGTCGAAGAAGGAAGCGTATGGGAATGCCCCATTCTTTGCGAGCTACCAATCGAAGACACTGATGAATCTCGCTGGGTCCTTTTTCAGAGCTTCAATCCTGGTGGCCGATATGGCGGATCTGGAACGCGCTATTTTTTAGGGTCTTTCGACGGCTTTGAGTTTTCAGTGACCGAGCAGTCTCAGCATCATGAACAGGAATCCGAAGCTACGTGGATAGACTGGGGTCCCGACTATTACGCGATGAATGTCTGGGCGAACCCTCCTCACCCGCAAACGGGTCCGATTGCGATCGGATGGATGAGCAATTGGGCTTATGCAAAACACACATATGAGGCACCGTTCCGAGGCAGTATGAGCAACCCGCGGCGCTTGTCGCTTCGTAAACTAGCAGATCGGTATTACGTGAGATCGCGCCCCGCGTTCGAATTGGATACCAAGCCGATTTCGCGCGTGAATTCGAAGGTGAAAGTAGACCTCAATGAAAGCTCGCTTTCCGCAGTAGAGATTCAATGCCCTGCTGATGAAATGCACCATGCCAAGATCCAACTCATGTCGGAAGGGCAACTCGTTGCGAGCATCCAGCTCAATCCGAACCCCGATTCTTGGATCGTTCGCCGAGAAAATTCGCGGCCGGCAGAATCTGAAGATTTGTCCTCGGGAATTTTCGCTTTTCCCCGTTTGGTAGACTCACAAAGTATCTTGGTCGAAATTCTCATTTCGCCGAGAGGCGTCGAGCTGTTTTTTGACGACGGAATGCAGACTGCAACACTGCTGCTTGACCAGCGAAAGACGGTGAACTTGGTTGCCGTACGATGGGACTAAGCAAACGTTCTTATACGTATAAACGCTCCATCAGAAGAATCCGCGCGACACCGTCCCGAATTGACAGTGCAACAACTTTGCCTCGACGGCTGCTGGAGACGGGTTCACTTCAGACTGAAACCACCGCCATTTTATTGCAGCAATGCGCTGTAACGCCAGCATTTTCGTAAAAATCGATCCGCTTAACCCAACTGCGGTCACACATGTCCGCTTTCGGCGTCGAAGCGAACGGCTCAACTCGCCCCAATCAGGAAGCTCGGCCCTTCGATAAAAACACAATATAAGCGTGAAAATACATACAATTGATCTCAACACAGTATATACTCATTAAGACTATGTTCGATAGATTGTTTATCATACTTATTTTTTGTTTCGTGAGCGCAGCGTCGTTCAAAGCGGCCGCCGAAGACGCTTGGGAAGTCATCGTGCCTGCGTTGGAACGCAGCAGCATTCAACACATTCAAGTGCTTCCGGATGGTGATTTCTTAGTCGCGGGACACGCCGCTTTAACCACCCCAAATTTTTCCGGGATTTGGGTAGCGCGATATGCTCCCACAGGTGACCAAGTTTGGTCTCAAGAATTCATTGGCAATGCTCACAGCAGGACCAGTCAATTGTTGGTTGAGAATGATCGGATTGTCATTGTAGGTTCCCATATGGTTCGCAATCCATTTCAGGCAGATTCTGCTGGATTTATCGCCGAACTCGATCTGGACGGTAAAATTGTATGGGAAACTTGGGTGGAGGAGGATCGCTCAAGCGTTTCGCTTTCCAAGCTCGATATATTGGAGAACGGAGACTTCTTGTTGTCTGGAGGTCTCAGCAAGCGAGACCGCTCTATCCGAAACGCAGCATTCTTCAGCCGGATGAAAGCAAATGGAGAGATCAAATGGTCGCTCTATCCTCTTCCCCAAGACGACTATTACGAAGACCTGTCTGATCCAAAATTCTTGTCGCGGGACAAAGAAGGAAATGTGATTTTGAGGGAATCGGCCGGTCCTGTACGTGAACAAGAAAACGGCGACGTCCATTTGCACATAATCCGGCGAGGGATCACACTCCAGACCAATCAAGTGGGAAGATGTCTGGTTGTATCGGCTGCAGGTAAAATACGCGTTGGGAAATCCTGCACTAGGATCGAGAACTTTGAAATCGCGAGTGATGGCTCGCTTGCAGAATTTGAATTCAAAAAGGACTCACCCGGGATCATCTTCGCCAAAGATATTGAGGTGTCGAGAGTTACTCCAGCTGGCGACGTCGACTGGTCTTGGCGACTTCAAACGCCACACCGAGCCGGAATCACAGATGCGATATCCACGTCGGACGGCGGTATAGTTGGCGTGGGGTACTTGATCATTGAATCAGAACCCAAATTTCATCGCTACGATGCTGTCGCGTTTAGGTTGGATGGCGACGGGAACGAGATTTGGTCGCACATCTACCGGAGTGATCGTCGGGACATTTTTACGCAAATTGTCGCCTTGGACGAGGACAGCTTTATCATTGTTGGACACACCGGCGCAGTCGCTCAATCTGGTTGGTGGGACCCTTGGATACTTCGGATTGGAGCCGACGGAATAGTGTCGTCACAATCAGAATTAACTCACTGACTACGCTCGCTCTATTGACGTCGCGCGGCCAAAATTCGCCCAAAACAAGACGTTTGGCTTATGTCCTCTCCTAACCCAAAGCGGACGTCGGCCTGGCATGCGTTCATAGCCACTCATCCCATGGTCTGGATCGATCAGACTTTTTCCAGCACGACGTCGAACTGATAGGGCGCGTCTTCTGCGCTTCGCCGGGCCACCACCATCTCCTGCTGATCTGCAGACAAGGCGGTCAGGATGCGGTCCACCTCGTTCAGGGACTCGCCTTCAAAATACATTTGAGTCGTGACTTCCTTATAGCCCCGGCGGGAGACCTTGAAATGAATGTGGGGTGGTCGCGCCCATCCGTCTTCGACCGGATAGGCTCCTGGTTTCACCGTTTTGAACCCATAGCGGCCCTGCGCATCGGTCGTAATGATCGCCCAGCCCTGGAAGTTCGGATCAAGCGGTGCGGGATTGGGGTCTTGCTCATGCGCATATCGCCCCGCCGCATTCGCTTGCCAGACATCGACGACGGCATTCGCCAAAGGAGTGCCATCTGTGCCGAGAACGCGGCCTTCAACGAGGACAACTTCACCTGATGCTGACTCCGCGCGCCCCTCTACCATTGTCAGGTCGGCATCCTTGTCCGCCTGCTTAGCCACGGGATAGAACGGCCCTTCGGTTTGTGCGGGCGTCGTGCCGGTTTCTGCAGACGCGCAGCCCGCCACGGTCGCGCCCGCGCCCAGAATCGTTCCCGAAACGAGAAATGACCGTCGCGAAAGTTTTTTATCGTCCATACGTCCCTCCATTTTGTTGGTGGCAACACTCTGTACGAAAACGGCATCAAAGCAATGCCTGCGTGGTGGTCATGCCTGGCGGCTGGTCTAGCGAGAAACGTCTTTTCCTGCGCGCACATCAGGCATGCAAATTGGTGCCGCGGCGCGGGCTCCTACGGCTGCAAGCCAGGCGACGTGAAACAGGCGCATTGATGACTCAGCATTTTGGTGCACTAGTTTGCGCGCGGATGAGAGTGAGTTGGGCATGACCGAAACAGCGCCACTATCAATCAAAGGGCGGGCGCAGCTTGGCGCGCATAAGAATGTTGACGGGTGCGATCTACAGCACCCAATCCGCGACTTTTTCCACGCCACAGTCGGGGTGCCTCTGAATGGCTGCTTAAGTCTGTTTCTTGGCATGCGGGATGAGATTCAAGGGCGGCAGGGGTATCCGCGCTGATGAACACCATTCTGTCGATCGCGATCCTGATGACGCTCGCCACGTCGCTTGTACTGGTTGTCTGGTTTAGGAACCTCAGACTGGAAGGCAGCGCCCCCTTACCGCTGACGGCCTTCATGGCGATCCTGTTCACGTCTGGGCTGGATGTCGGGTTGATCATGTTCCCGCTGACCGAGTTCCCGGTCTACGAGGCTGAGACCGTATATGGATTCACCAATGCGCTCGCGATCGAGTTCGGATTTTGGGGCTTTCTGGTCTGGGGCTTTTATTTTCTCACCACATTCTATTTCTGCGTGGTCGAACCGAAATTGAAGCTGTTCGAGATCGGTTGGGTGAAGCTGATCAATAGCGCCGTCATCATCGCGACCTGCGCGTTTACGGGTTTCTTGTTCCTGTCCTATTTGCCGTCTTATATCGTGGGGATCAGTGATCCAGTCCGTTATGGGCTGGTGGCTGGCGTCGTACTCACTGCAGTCCTCTCGAGTACCGACATTCGTTACGTGAAATGGCTGGGCCTCGGGTCGAGTGTGCTCTTCGTTGGATTGATCGCCTTGCTTTGGCTCGCGAGCGGCGCGGGCGTCGGTGGTCTGGTGCAAAGCGCATCAAATATTGGCGGCTATTTCGCCAATCTTCCAAAGTTTACCAGCCCCGTATCCGACTATCACGCCTTCTATCTCTTCTGGTGGTTCGCTTGGAGCATTATGATCGGACAATTCGTGGCGCGGTTTGTCGGCGGCTTGCGGACTTATCAATTGATGATCGCGCTTTTAGTGTTGCCTTCCATTCCCATCGCGCTGTGGTTTTCTGTGCTTTATATCTACCACACGCAAGGGATCGAATTGGTCCAGTCGCTTCAGATCTCCATGGTGATTGTTGGGGTAGTTTTTGTCGTCAACTCACTCGATTCTCTGACCCGGCTGTACTCCGAAAATCTTGGAATGACCGTGACGCGTCTCGGTGGACCAGGCTATGTCGCTGCGCATTGGGCCTTACTGTTCGGCCTGATCCTGCTCTACCAGTTCACGCCGCTTAAAATTGATTGGATCGGACTTGTGGTAATTGGCATCTATTGCGCGATTTATGCGCTCACTTTTGTCAGGCGTGAGGCTTTGAGCGGCGGGTTGGACGCAAAGGCGAAGAGCCATGGATAGACAATTCGATTATATCATCGTGGGCGCAGGATCAGCTGGCTGCGTGCTCGCCAATCGATTGTCAGCAGATGGCAAACATTCCGTCCTTTTGCTCGAAGCCGGGGGCTCTGATCGAAATATCCTGATCGCGATGCCGACGGCTTTGTCTTACCCCATGGCCTCGAAGACCTATAATTGGGGCTACAGTTCAGACCCCGAGCCTTCTGTTGATAATCGCCAGATTACCTGTCCGCGTGGCAAAGGGCTTGGTGGAACGTCCTCAATCAATGGCATGGTCTATGTCCGAGGTCACGCATGTGATTTCGATGAATGGGAAGCCCTTGGCGCCAAAGGCTGGGGCTATGCCGATTGCTTGCCTTATTTCAAGCGCGCAGAGACCTGGCAGGGGGGCGAAGACGCGTATCGTGGAGGCTCAGGTCCGCTCGGCGTTTCAGGCGGCAACAATATGAAACGCAATCCGCTCTACAGGGCCTTCATCGATGCAGGCGTTGAGGCCGGTTATCCATATACCGAAGATTATAATGGCGAATGCGGCGAGGGCTTCGGCCAGATGCACATGACCGTTGCGGGTGGGGTTCGGGAATCGACCTCGCGCGCGTATCTGCGGCCGGTGCGAAACCGCTCTAATCTCACCGTGATGCAGAAGGTCCTGGTCGACCGTCTCCTCATCGACGGGAAACGGATCACCGGTGTGAGCGGGAAGCGCGCTGGTCAGCCAATTGAATTAAAAGCCGGCAAGGAGGTTATCTTGTCGGCAGGCTCAATCGCGTCCCCGATGATCCTGCAGCGATCAGGCATTGGTCCCTCAGTATTGTTGTCTCGCCTCGGGATCACACCGCAGCACGATCTGCCAGGGGTCGGTCAAAATCTGCAAGATCATCTCGAGGTTTATTTCCAATTCCATTGCAAACAACCGGTCAGCCTCAACAGTAAACTAAACCTGGTCAGCAGGTTCTTCATCGGCGCGCGGTGGTTCTTTTTCAAATCCGGCCTCGGCGCGACCAATCATTTTGAGTCCTGCGCCTTCATCCGGTCGCGGGCCGGGTTGAAATCCCCAGATATTCAATATCATTTTCTCCCCGCCGCGATGCGCTATGACGGCACGCCTTCGATCAAAGGTCACGGGTTTCAGGTTCATGTCGGTCCGAACAAGCCTAAAAGCCGTGGGCGGGTCGAGATTACCTCGGCAGATCCAGAGGCTCATCCGAGCATCTTGTTCAACTATCTCCAACACGAAGACGATATCGCCGCCTGGCGCCAATGCATCCGTCTGACCCGGGAGATCATCGCCCAGCCCGCCATGGATGCTTATCGCGGGGAAGAATTGCAGCCTGGTCCGGACATCCAATCCGACGAAGCGATTGATCAATGGGTGCGTGAAAATATCGAAAGCGCGTACCATCCGTGCGGAACAGCGCGCATGGGAGAAGGGGATGATCCTATGATCGTCGTGGATACGCAATGCCGTGTGAGAGGCCTGGACGGATTGCGCGTAGTGGATGCTTCGGTTTTTCCGGCGGTGCCGTATGGCAATATCAACGCACCGACCATCATGGTGGCGGAAAAGGCGGCGGACATGATTCTTGGCAAACCGCCGCTTGCGCCTTTGACGGTTCCCACCTGGATCGATCCGAACTGGCAAACACAACAAAGACTGGGCACGGCCCAACGCGATTGAAAATTTGCATTTGAATGTCGCCGTCCGTTCCTGGGAGGGGCGCAAGCCTGAGCGCGAACCTCTGCTTTTGCTGGCCTGGCAGCGAGACCGCGGGTTGAAGTTATTCTCGAGGGGGTTCAGGCGAGATAGGTCGGTTCTCCGCCCATCCAGGTCTCCAAAACCTTGATGTCTTTTATTTCGTTTGCCGGAACGCTGGATGGGTCGCGATCGAGGATGACGAAGTCTGCGAATTTCCCTGGTTCTAAGCTGCCAATTTCATGTTCAGAGCCAATTTGCCAGGCCGCGGTAGATGTCATGGCGCGGATCGCGCCCTCGCGCGTAGCGCGCTCTTCTGGAGCAAGCGCGAAATCTGGCTCCTTCCAGCTCTGGCGCGTCACAGCCATTTCAATCATATGCAACGGGTTGGGATCAGTTACGAAGAAATCTGAGTGAATCGTATATGCGACCCCAGCACGTTCCAGGCTGGCACAGCGGTCGAGTAGCTTCGCTTTCTGCGGGCCGAAAATCTCGTCGCGCATGGCAACGCCCCAATAGTGAACGTGCCCAATCAGAAAGCTCGCGGTAATGCCAAATCGCTTCATTCGCTCAATCTGTTCATCGTGGAGGATTGAACAATGCTCGATCCTGATCCGATGCGCCTCAATATCCACGCCTTCTGAAGCGACCTGCTCAACCGCATCGAGAATATTATCGATTGCCTGGTCGCCATTTCCGTGGATCGCGATCTGCCAGCCCTGCCCTGTTCGTTTGCGGATCAGGTCTGTCATTTCTTCCAGCGTCATGTAGGCGATGCCAGTGGAGTCGACAGAGTGATAAGGTTCGCGTTGCAAACCGGTAAAGCCTTGATTGGAGCCGTCCGCAATCAGCTTGTAGCCGCTAATCCGAACCAGAGCGTCGCCCTCGCCGGGTTGCACACCAGCTTCATCCCAGGCCTCGTCAAACGCATAAAGCGGATAAGCCCGGATCCGCTGGCTCAACCGCCGGGTCGCGCCCGCCTGTCGTAAGATGTCCCAGTCGCCTGCGCCTCTCAGAAGCCCGCCCAGCCCGAGCTCGGTGACCGTTGTTAGTCCCAGTTCTGCAAATCGGGCACAGGTCTTCAGAACCGCCTCAGTTGGCGCAGATCCCGCGCCGGACGGCCGCGCGCCCAGGACACGGGAAAAGGCCATCTGATTTCGCATTTCGCCCGTGAGATCGCCAAGCTCGCCGCGGACAAATTCACCCCCATGAGGATTTTCAACATCACCAGGTATGCCCGCCGCTGCAAACGCGGCGCGGTTCGCATAACCAATGTGACCGGACGCGTTGAGCACAAATATTGGACGGTCGGTCGAAATTGCATCCAGCGTTTTAAAGCCAAGTGGCGCCTGGAATGGTTGAAGCATCGGATAATAGTTTCGACAAACAATCCAGTCCTCTGCCGGGCGTTCGGCATCAAGCCCTGCTATAAAGTCAAGCACCTCCGCGGTTGTTGAGAACCGCCCCGTACCGACATAATCCATGGCCTGGTCCATCATTGCGCCGATCAGGATATGCGTGTGCGGGTCGATCAGGCCCGGCATTAATGTTCGACCATTCAAATCGATGAGCTCGGCTTGCTCGCCGGCAGCCTGCTTCACCTCCGCTAACGATCCGACCGCGATTATGCGTTCGCCCTGAACAGCAATCGCTTCGGCCTTCGAGAAACTCTCATCGACGGTCATGATCGTGCCACCGTAGTAGAGCCGGACTGTCTGTCGCTGAGCTGGCGCGCTCGACCGTTCGACAGTGAGTTTTGTGCCACATGCAGTCTGCGTGACGATTCCGCTGCGCGCTTCATGCAACCCGCTGGTTAGCCGCCCGACGGGGAGAATGGCGATCTCTGATGCTTTGGCAGGGTCATAACCGAACAGCGCCCCAAGATTTGCATGACAACATGCGCATCCATGTCGATCGTGAATCATTGTCCAACCTCCACTGGGCACTGGCTACATTTAAATCTAGTAGACGAGCAGTCTCCTACACCGTGATATTGGTCAACCGAAGATGAAGTCCGGCGGCGGCGCTTCACACGCAAAGTCAATTGCCCTCCCGTCCCAAAGCGGATCGGGGACTTGGCTTTAAGCGAACGGCTCGCACTTGTTCACGCTCCATTTCGAATGGAAACATCTCGGTTGTAACCGAAGCTTGACCACGGGCGCTGTAGCGCGGACCCGCGATCGCCTCTGGTTTGAAGATGTTGTCCAATTCTTCAATCAATTCCGGGCTGAGTATGACGTCGTTTGCGCCAAAGTTGTCTTCGAGGTGGTCGATGTTTTTTGTGCCCGGGATAGCGACGATTTCGGGCCCCTTGGCCAATGTCCAGGCAATCGCGAGTTGAGGCAATGTACACCCTATGTCATCAGCAATTTTGCGAGCGTGGAGAACAAGTTCCATGTTCTTAGAAAAATGAGGCTCAGCCAATCGCGGAAAAAAGCCTCTGCGCATATCGCCTTCCCAATATTTCTCAGGATCGAGGGGATCCTGCGAGAATATGCCTCGCCCAACCGGGGAAAAAGCGACAAGCGCGGTGCCGAGCTCGCGGCATGCGTCCTGAACCGCTATTTCGGGATTACGAACGATCAGGGAGTATTCAGATTGCATCGCCGCGATGGGGTGAACGGCTGCGGCAGCTCTGAGCATCTCAGCCGACATCTCGGACAAACCGATCGATCCGATCTTGCCCTGTTCCACCAGGTCGGCCAACGCACCCACGGAGTCTTCCAAAGGCACATTCGGATCGGGGCGATGCATATAGTAGAGGTCAATCCTGTCAGTCTGAAGTCGCTTCAAACTCTCCTCGCATGCTGAAATTATTTTCTCAGGTCGAGCATCCAGTATGCGTTTGCCATTTTCGAAGCCGAGTACACACTTGCTGGCGAGGACATACTCATCACGGCGATGCTTCAAGAATTTGCCGATCCGGCGTTCGCTTTCGCCAAAACCGTAAATCGTTGCCGTGTCGAGAAAGTTGTATCCAAGATCCAATGCGCGGTTGAGTAGTGTCTCGGACTCAGTTTCTGAAATGGGTGGATTATAAGCGTGCATCATGTTCATGCAGCCCAACCCGACCGGATTGACCAGAAACGGTCCAACTTTTCGTTTTGACATTTTGAAAGGCTCTCAGTTTTTTCTCATCGGGCCGACAATGAGCTGCAGGCCATCATTTATCAATGACCGTTTCGGGAAATGCCCCCGGAGGCCAGATCGCAATCCACCCGCCCTCCAACAGCCTCTGGACGCGCGAGACCGGTTCGCCGCGGACTGACACCACCACCACTCAGTCTGCTCTGAAATGGGCTGTTTCCTACTTTTTGATAGTCTCTCGACAAGTCCGGGACTCTGTAATCCGGTCCAGGCTTTGAGGTTGCGCGCGCTATACCTTTTCAAATACTGCGGCGAGGCCCTGTCCGCCGCCTATGCACATGGTCTCCAACCCAAAGCGTGCTTCGCGCCGTTCCATTTCACGCAGAAGCGTCGTTAGGATCCTGACGCCGGTCGCACCGACCGGATGACCCAGTGAAATTCCCGAGCCGTGCACGTTGATGCGATCAAAATCCTCATCGCCGAGCCCCATTGCCTGCGTGCAGGCAAGGACTTGAGCTGCGAAGGCTTCATTGAGTTCGATCAGGTCCATGTCTTTCAGGGAGAGCCCTGCCCGCGCGAGAGCTTTCTCAGTCGCCGGGACGGGTCCGATGCCCATAATCTCCGGCGATACGCCAGCGAGCGCCCAACTTACCAAGCGGCCCATGGGTTTGAGATTGTAGCGTTTCGCGGCCTCCTTCGAGGCGACAATGCAGGCAGCGGCCCCATCATTCTGGCCTGACGCATTTCCGGCCGTGACCGTGGCATCAGGATCAGATGCGCTCATGATCGCGCGAAGTGAGGCGAGTTTCTCCAGAGTGGTACCGGGTCTTGGGTGTTCATCAGTGTCGACGATCGTATCACCCTTGCGACCCTTGACCGTGACCGGGACAATTTCCTCGGAAAAGACACCGCTTTCAATGGCCTGCCCAGCGCGGGACTGCGACCGTACCGCAAGCTGATCCTGAGCGGCGCGGGAGATTCCATACTGTTTTCGCAGGTTTTCAGCGGTCTCTATCATACCTCCGGGAACCGGATAGTTTTGTCCCCCTGCCGTCAAGCGCCCGCGCGTCAGGCCATCCTCTAATCTGATGTTCGGCGTCTTGACCCCCCAGCGAATTTCGGAGGAGTAATAAGGCGCGCGGCTCATACTTTCCGCACCGCCGGCAATAATCAGATCCGCGCCGCCCGTTGCAACTGTCATCGCCGCGTAAATGACCGCCTGCAGGCCTGATCCGCAGCGTCGGTCGACTTGCAGACCACCCGATGTAATGGGCAGACCCGCATCCAGCGCCACAACCCTGCCCAAGGCGGGCGCGTCCATGGTTGGATAGCAATTCGCAAAGATGACGTCTTCTACAGACTCGCCGGGCAGCCCGGTTCTGTTCAGAATCTCTCCTACAACAATGGTTGCGAGCGCCTGTGCGGGAACCGTCCTGAACGCACCCCCAAAGGCGCCAACCGGAGTCCGCAAGGGTTCACAAATGACCACATCATCAAAAGCAGACACGATATTTCTCCAATTCGAATTCTAGTCTCTCGTATACGCATTGAACTGAGACTGCCTAGCCGTCTTCCGCCAGTCTTTCCCGAAAATCGAGGGTCACGGTGCGCGGATCGTCAATGTGTTTTGTCTCATTGGTTCCAATCCACTGCACTCGCGTCGTGCCCGGCGTAGCTTTCGGCCATGCCAGGAGGCCCTCGCCCTCTGGCGAGCCAAATTTGGCGAAATTGACCCAGTATTCGTGCGTTAGCGCCGCAACGGCTTCGTCCTGCCCTGTATCGATTGCCGGTTGCCGTGACTCCGGCAAATTAAACACGTAAGGGACTTCAGAGGCGTTTGGCGCGCCTCCCATGGCGATACCGGGGTCAACACCATTGTGCGCGAACCGGTAGTGCCACACCTCATGTCCCCGCTCAGCCAGGGCGCGCGTCAGAAGGAATCCCAATGACCCAAATTGATCGTCGAAACTTTATCGCTGGCAGCGCAGCGCTGATCGCGAGTGCCGGGTGCGTATCAGGCGCATCAGGTTCCGCCTTCTTCGCCAGTCGAAACGTCCCAATCGGCGTCCAGCTCTACACGCTCGGCCCAGATGCAGGTGCTGATCTGGATGGCCTGCTCAACCAGCTTGCAAGTATCGGCTATCGGTCTGTCGAAACCGCGGGCTTCCTGGAACGGTCACCAGAAGAGTTTCGTGCAGCGCTCGATCGAGCTGGTCTGTCGGCACCAAGTGCACATATCCGGCCACAAGGCGGCGACGGCGCATTTGATGGCGACCTCGTTAAACTCGTGGATCAGTTGCAAACCGTTGGTGCCACCCATGCCGTGATGCCTATCCAGTACATCCCGGAACGCGTAGGCTGGCCCAAGCCGGGAGAAGATTTTGGTGATTACTTCCGGCGGGCTGCTGCTAGTATGACGGCGGATGACTGGCGATTTAATGCCGACTACCTCAACCAAAAAGGCGAAATTATGCAACGCTCCGGGATCCAGGTTGGCTATCACAATCACAATTTTGAGTTTGCTCCTCTGGGCGACACAAATGGCATGGAAATTCTGTTCGAAAACACAGATCCATCGCTGGTGACGTTTGAAGTCGATATTGGCTGGGTGGCCGCTGCCGGGCTGGATCCGATCGATTTCCTGACGCGCCATTCAGGGCGGATTTCCCTTATGCATATGAAGGATGTGAAAGCCAGTACGCAGGCGAATTTCTCATTGCAAATGGACCCGACTGAAATCGGATCAGGCGTGCTGGACTGGGAGGAACTCCTCCCCGCAGCCTGGGCAGCAGGCGTGCGAAATTATTTCGTAGAACAAGAACCTCCATTTGCAATGCCGCGAATTGAGGCGGTTCGTATCAGTCACGATTATCTGGCGGGCGTGAAAGCATGAACCGCGCGCACTTCTCGCGACCTCTGGCATGCCTGACGCAGCCATTTGGTCCATTCACTTCTATGGCAGGGAAACAATTATGAGCGATCCAAATTCAACGACGGACATAGTCCACGATTATGATGCCATCGTCGTCGGCTCAGGCATGAGCGGTGGCTGGGCGGCCAAGGAACTCAGCGAAAAAGGTCTAAAGACACTCGTGCTGGAGCGTGGGCGGATGGTCGAGCATCAAATCGATTATCCGACTGCCACTATGGACCCCTGGGAGACAAAATACCCCCGGGGCGACCTGCCAGAGGAGGTTATGGATTCGGTCTATCCGGCGCAAAAGCGCACGGGTTATGCGCTGAACGAGTATAGTCAGCATTTCTTTGTTCGCGATGATGAAAATCCCTATACCGAGACCAAGCGGTTCGATTGGATTCGCGGGTACCATGTAGGCGGGCGGTCGCTCTTGTGGGCGCGCCAGGTTTATCGTTGGAGTGATTTGGATTTTGAAGCCAATGCCCGGGATGGCGTTGGGGTCGATTGGCCCATCCGTTATGCCGACCTCGCGCCCTGGTATGACTATGTTGAGCGATATATCGGCGTCAGTGGTCAGGCTGAGGGTCTACCACAATTGCCTGATGGCGTTTTTCAGCCACCCATGGAGTTGAACTGCGTCGAAAAAGACATGAAGGAAAGAACCGAGGCTGCGTTTCCCGAACGCCGCATCACGATCGGACGTGTCGCGCACATTACGGAACCCACGGAGGAACAAACGGCGCTCGGACGATCGTCTTGTCAGTACCGCAACCGGTGCCGTCGCGGTTGCCCGTACGGCGCTTATTTCAGCTCCAATGCGGTGACGCTGGTTGCCGCCGAGCGGTCCGGCAATATGACGATTCGACCAAATTCTGCGGTGACCACGGTCCTGCATGACGAGTCCGGTTCGCGCGCGACAGGTGTCCGTGTCGTCGACACAGAAACAGGCGAAGAAATCGAGTTCCGCGCCAAGGTCATTTTCCTTTGCGCGTCGGCGATGAATTCGGCCTGGATCATGCTCAACTCCAAGAGCGACCGCTATCCAACTGGCTTTGGTAATGACAGCGATCAGGTGGGTCGCAACATCATGGACCATCATCTTGGCGTCGGGGCTGCGGCGCAGGCGCCGGGATATGAAGAGTTCTACTATTCAGGCCGGCGCCCGAATGGCATTTACATTCCTCGGTTCAGAAACCTTGGCGACGTTGCCAGCCAGCGCGCCGATTATGTTCGAGGATTTGGATATCAAGGCGGCGCAAGCCGGCCAAACTGGGATCGCCGCGTGGATGGTTTTGGTGCGGATCGCAAAGCGCAACTTATTCAGCCAGGTCCCTGGGGGATTGCGATTGGCGGTTTCGGTGAAATTCTGCCCAATCCCGACAACCGAATGACGCTTAATGAAGATGTCCGAGACTCCCTCGGACTGCCAACCGTGACATTTGATGCTGCGCTCGGTGAAAACGAGCTCGCAATGCGCGAAGACATGAAGGCAGCCGCAGCGGAAATTCTTGAAGCCGCCGGTTTCTCCAATGTCGTTGAATTTGACAGTGGATATGCAATGGGTCTCGGTATCCATGAAATGGGGACTGCACGAATGGGGCGTGATCCTGAAACGTCGGTGCTCAACGCCAATAATCAGGTTCACTCCTGCCCGAACGTTTATGTGACCGATGGCGCCGCCATGACGTCATCCGCCTGTGTGAATCCATCACTGACCTATATGGCTATCACCGCTCGCGCCGCCAATCACGCGGTCGACGCTCTCAAACGGGGAGACCTCTAATGTCCATCCAAATCACTCGACGCGGTGCCGTGATCGGTCTCACGACCGTTGCAGTCTCCGCTGGCCTCACCGCATGCTCACCTGCGGGTGCACCTGACCCGGCCCAGGCACTGTCCTGGCAACCGGAAGCGCTGACACCGAAACAAGCGCGCACGCTTGAGATCCTGGCGGATCTGATCATTCCTAAAACAGACACGCCCGGGGCGCTGGATGTCGGCGTGCCGTCTTTCGTGGACCGCGCGATCGGCGGCTGGTGCAAGGCCAGCGATGCTGAGCTGCTTCGACTGGGGCTGGACCGCGTCGACGCCGACGCCGCGACCAATCACGAACAGGCCTTCGCCGACCTCTCAACAGAAGATCAAGTTCAGTTGCTTCAGTCTTATGAGGAAGAGGCAAACGCGCTCACAAATGAAGCTCACTTCTTCCCGCTCTTGCGTGAACTCGTCACAGTTGGCTTTTTCACGTCCGAGACGGGCGCGACTGAAGTGCTGCGCTACAATCCGGTTCCGGGCGCGTACCAGCCGTGTATTCCCGTCGAGGATGTCGGCGCTGCTTGGGTGCAATAGCTTGATAAAAGTATCGCGGATACCGACCGAACATTTGGATCATTCGTCATCCCGGTGTCTGCGATACAAAGCTGATGAGGAGACAATCAGTGAAAAAAGAATTCATGGTCACAGCCGCCCTGCTCGCTTTTTCGGCCTGCGCAAATGCACCAGAAACGCCACCGAATGAGACGCTCGAGCAAACAGCGCTGACGACCAATTCGGTACCACTGATTGTTGTGGATGATCTGCAGTTTCGTGATCTCAATCGGGATGGTTCGCTCGCGACTTACGAGGACTGGCGTGAGGCGCCCGCGAACCGTGCGGCCGATCTACTGAGGCGTATGACCGTCGCAGAAAAGATCGGGCAAATGGCCGTTGGAAATCTGATGAACAACGCGCCGTTCGGACAGCCCGCAACCGCCTATGACAGCGATTTAACCGGTCGATTGGTGACGGATGCAAACATCACGCATGTCATCTCTCGATTGTCGGTGGACGCAAAAACCTTAGCCACCGCGAACAATGAGGTGCAAGCTGTTGCTGAACGGGGCAGATTAGGCATTCCAGCCGTCATCATGACTGATCCCCGGCACGGAAACACAGAGCTTGAAGGCGCAAGCCTCGCGGGCGGCTGGTTCAGTCAATGGCCGAACGGCGTAGGCATCGCCGCCTTGGGCGATGCTGATTTGACCGAGGCGTACGCAGCGATCGTTCGAGATGACTTGCGAGCGGTCGGGCTCACCGTCTTTTTGGGACCGCAAATCGATTTGGCCAGCGAGCCAAGATGGCCGCGAAACTTCGACACGCTGGGAGAAGACCCTGAGCTGTCTGCCAGTCTCGCCCCCGCCTTTGTGAGGGGGTTGCAAGGAAGCGACAACGGCATCGCACCGGGCGGTGTGGCGGCCGTGATTAAGCATTTCGCGGGGTATAGCGCCTCGGATACCGGGTTTGACGCGCACAATTATTATGGTCGCCATTCGCGCGTGAGTATCGATGAGTGGCCGGATCAGATTCGTCCGTTCGAAGGCGCGTTGGCAGCGACGCCTTCAGGTGTGATGCCATCCTATTCGATCGTCCTTGAGCTCGAGATCGATGGTCAACCCTTGGAGCCGACAGGGGCAGGGTATCTTCCTGAAATCCTTCAGGGCGAGCTGCGCGATCGATTGGGATTTGAGGGCATTATCCTGTCCGATTGGGCGATCACCAATGATTGTTCTGAAGCATGCATCAACGGCACACCCCCCGGCGTGCGCCCCAGCTTTGAATCAATTTCGACCGCTTGGGGCGTACAACACCTCTCTCGCCCTGAACGTTTTGCCAAATCGATCCACGCCGGAATGGATCAGTTCGGCGGCGTAGATGACACGGCGCCCATCCAGGACGCGTTCGAAGCCGGTCTCATCAGCGAAGCTCAGATTAATGCCGCGGTGTTGAGAATCCTCACTCAGACTTTCAAGCTTGGTTTGTTCGAAGCACCCTTCGTCGATGCAGATGCAGCTGAAGCGAGTGTCGGCACGTCTGAAGAAATTGCGCTTGGACGACAAACACAAGCGCGGTCCATGGTATTGTTGGAAACTGATCGCGCGCTAAACATATCACCCGGGACAAGAGTCGTGTTGTCAGGCTTGTCTGAGGAAGCCGCGATTGCATCCGGTCTGGTTCCGGTTGAGGATCCCGAAACCGCCGAACTGGCAATTTTGCGAACCCATTCGCCGTCAGAATTACTGCACCCGGGTTACGTCTTTGGGGCCATGCAACAAGAAGGCAGCCTGGCTTTCCCAGAAGATTATCCCGCCGTGACCTTCATGTCACAACTCCCCGATGATCTCCCGCTCGTCGCTGATGTGCAACTGGACCGAGCCGCGATCCTCACGCCCATGAAAAATCGAGCGAACATCCTGGTGGCGAGTTTTGGAACTAGCGATGCTGCTTTTCTGACCGTGCTCTCAGGTGCCGAGGATCCGGTGGGCCGACTGCCGGTCGAGCTCCCGTCTTCCATGGCGGCCGTCGAGGCCCAGCGCCCAGGCAAACCCGCGGATAGTGTCGATCCGCTCTATCCACTGGGATACCGGTTCGAACGGTAATAGAGCAAGCGACAGTCTTCTGGACCACTGGTTTTTCGGACGGACCTTTTTTCGTAAAGACGAATGCGAAAAGAAAGCGCTGTGTGAGGATGCAATTCTCACACAGCGCCGTCAGTTATGATTGCATTTTCTACTTCGTGACCAGATCAGCCCCACCATCTGAGCCAAAATTGATCGACTGTCGCGCTTCGTCGAATTGCGGCCATTCCGTCAGGCCGGCGCCATTTGGATTCCCGGTCTTGGTGAAATTGACCAGATAGCCGACCACAGTGTCGCTGGCCTTGCGGTCCAGGTCCGTCGCGGCGTCCTCATATTTCTCGTTCACGGTCGCAAAGAAGAACGGAATCTCGCTGGCATGCGCAGCGCCCTTGGTGTCCGGGGTTCTTATGCTTTCCGCGACATAGTCGAACGTATAGTGCCAGACCGGCGCGCCGCTGGCCGCCATGGCTTCGGCGACATCCAGTGCGCCCTTCATCATGAAGCCGTCCGGTCCGCCAATATCGTCGCTGGTTGGACCGACCAGGACCGGCACTTTTGGAAAATCACCGCTCTTGTACTTTTCAATCATGTTTACGGCGACGACGCCATCAGCAACCATTGAACCTGGCCGAGGTGGCAAATCCGCATCTGGATTCATCATCGCGCCAAAAAGGGTCGCAAGATTAAATCCGTCAACGACGTCCTCTGCTGACAGCGCTTTGAGCGCAGCGGCGGCTTCCGGACCTGCGCCAGTGATGCCTTTGCTCTCTGCGAACGCAATGGATTTTGCGATAGCGGTTTCCATCGTTTCTCCGGAATTGTCGCCATTCGCGCCAGACTGAATCACCACGCCGTGGACCAGGCCCTGCGTCATCGGCGATGTCAGCATGGCGTGCACGGACATACCGCCCGCGCTCTCGCCGATAATCGTCACGCGGTTTGGATCACCGCCAAACGCGGCAATATTGTCCTGAACCCAGCGCAGCGCTGCAACCTGATCAAGCAGAGCGAAGTTGCCCGCCATTTCTTCCTCGCTTGCCCCCTGCTGCAAGGCTGGGTGCGCGAAAAAGCCGAGACGGCCAAGCCGGTAGTTGAAGCTCGCAAAGACGATGCCTTGCTCGGCAATATACTCTCCGGAATAGGTGTCCGGTGACGCGCCACCATTCACAAACCCACCGCCATGAATCCAAACGAGAACCGGCAACCCGGCGTCCGAAGCCACTCCCGCCGGCCGCCATACATTCATGAACAGGCAGTCTTCAGCTGGTT
Source organism: Henriciella sp. (assembly GCA_041984335.1). GTDB lineage: Bacteria > Pseudomonadota > Alphaproteobacteria > Caulobacterales > Hyphomonadaceae > Henriciella. The sequence continues at coordinate 69,174 of JBHIYI010000010.1, forward strand.
CGGTTCCGAGAGGTGCAGCGTCGCTGGGGAATGGCACTTGAGCGCAATCATTTCCATACTCGGACGCGTCCCGCACGCCTTGCCAGGGCTCTACAGGTTGCGGCGCCCGCCAGCGCAAGTCGCCGACTGGCGCTTTCGCGTAGGGAATTCCGAGGAATGCCTCGGCGCCATTCGAGCTGACCGTTCCTGAAATCAATCCTGAGTTAATCGCTATTCCGTCGGCTTCCGGCGGCGCGGTATTTTCTTCCGCGGCGGCTGTCTCCGAAACGATGGGCGCTGACGCATCTGCCGTTTCAGATTGTGTGGCACATGCGCTCATCATCAATCCTGCAGCAATGGCTGCACCTCCAATCCAAAGTGTTTTCATTTTTTCCTCCTGATACGTAAATATTTAGATGTTCGATATAGCTCGGCTAAATCCGTCATTGTTGCAGACGAGCGGACCGTCTCGCATGTGCTAATTTGGTCTGCTCATCTGCTTTCGCACCGGATCCAAACGCGCCAGCGGAGGCAGCGCATACCCGCAGCATTTTGACTGGCAGATCGTTCATTTTGGTTTCCCTCGCAAATGAGGCTCGAAGCAAACCTAAATCAGCTGACTGTATTTTACCAGATGGAAATTTTTAGGAGACGTCCTGAACGGGTGCCGATTCTCGAAACAGCAATTGGAATAGTGTTTCGGTGTGCGACTTCACCCACTCGTCATCGAATAGGCTGAAACTGTAGATCGCATCTGCCTCTTTCGCCAAAAGGAACGGCGTTTGTGATATCCCGACGATCGCATAAAGCAAGGATAGCGGGGACACCTTTGGGATCTGGCCCGAATCTATCAATTGCTGCAACATAGGAACCAGATCCGCATGATTCTGTGCGGCAAACTCGTTCGCCATCCAATTCAATCGCTTCCCACCCCGCACGGTCTCAGACATCGTTATCCGGGCGTGCTCCGGGTGTCGCGCACAATATCCTACATAGCGGACCAGGATTTCTTTGACATATTGGAGCGGATTTTGGTCTGGATCTTTGACAATTTCACGCGCCGGTTCAACCACTTCTTTCCCGATGCGTTCAAACATTTTCGTCACGGCCGCGCGCCAAAGGTCATCCTTGCTACCGAAATGATAGGTAATCATTGGATGTGTTGCGCCCGCGGTTTCGCCAATTTCCCGGAGGCTGGCCGCCTCAAAACCCCGCTCCGCAAAATGCGTGAGTGCGGCGTCCAGTATCGCGTCCTTGGTGCGGACGGATCGCGCCTGCAGCGGCGTTTCATATTTTGATTTCATGGTCGCCTCACACCCTAACGATTGCCTTGGTCTGTCAGATACATCTTTGGTACATGCTGTCCAATATTGGGTTCAGCGGTCTACAATCATCCATTATGGGATTGGGAATATTCAGTATTTGATCGAATCTCAAACACGATCCGTCGATATGATGTCAGTTGTGGGGTGCCGTTGTCTCTTACGATGAGGATCATATGAGCTTCGCCTTCGACCGGGCATGTGACGCCCGGGAATTCCATCCAATATGATCGGCAATGGTCATCGATCCTTATATTTGTCCGACGTTCGTTAGGTGACACGACTGTGATCGTGCCGCGCGCTTTGCCGGTTTGACTATGCGCTTCAGGATAAGGCATCCATTCGAACGTTACCTCATCGCCATCCGGATCGCTGGTCTCAGAAGCGTCCAACGTGATGACATCACCGACAGCGACCTGCAGAATGATCGGATCCAATGCGTTGTTTCCATTGATCGATATTTGCGGCGCGTGGTTGGCGTCTTCGAACGTATTTACCGTCCATGCCATACGCGCGGCGAAGTCGTGCTGAAACGCCTCGCGCCATCGCCAGATGGTGGCCTGATCAGAATGATATTCGCGGCCGTCCGTGCCAATCACCGTATCCCGGGATGAGTGACGGTCGAACATGTCCCCGCCTTGCGTCCAGATCGATCCGGATTCCCCTCTCGGCTGTCGCAGGACATAGCGTCCTCCCCATCCGCCCCATCCTGCATTCTCGTCCGCCGCCAGACCGTTCCGGACGAGATGAAGAAATGACGGTGTGTCGCCTTCCATGATGAAGTAATATTTCGGATACGCGCGTCCAAGCGGACCGATATTGCTGATATTCTGCTCGAGCCACTGATTGGACACTGTAGAAAAATCGGCGCCGGCTCCGTTGCGGTAGTATTCATCCCCTGCGATGCCGGTCCAGGTGGCGTAAAGATAGTCCTGTCCGTCCTGGCTGGATGGCGACACGATATAATGCAGGTCTGGATACCGCGCCCTGATCCAGCTGCCAGCATCATCCTGGTCGGAGATCGAATAGACGCGCAAACGCGCCAGTAGCGCAGCCATCTCTTCTTCGGAATGGGTTTGCGACAGGACCATGAGTCCTTCGGCAAACGCATTCGCACCTCCCCATAGATTAACCCATAGGGGCCGCGGATCGTCTCTTTGGAGCGCTGCAGCAAATGCCAGCGCCCCCGTGGACGGATTCGCCGCATCCGCAGCCTGGATACCATACGCGTCAGGCCCGGAGTAAACGACGGCGCGAAGATCAGATGCGCTCGGCCAGCCAGACTCGTGCTCGTTCAAACGCGGTTGCACCAGGTCATAGGCGTCGAGCACCTGATAAATGATATCCGGTCGGACCGCGTCTCGTTGCCAGGTTGATGTTGTGGCCGTCAGACCCTCCACATCAAATTGATTTGAGTAGAGCAGAAAACGTACGAGCGACATCTGATCATCAGGCTCATTTCCGATATCAGAAAACACGAATATTCTTGTTCTGGATTGGTCAGCGGGGGCGATCCGAGGAGAATTGGCTGGAGATTCAGCACCGCTGAGGCAAGCGGTCAGGATCGAAAGACTGGTTGCTACGAGAGTCGCGATCATGTGTCGTCTTAGATCGCTCATTCGAATGCTCATGATTTGCTCCGATGACATCTTTGCGGGGCCGTGAGCTGCATACGCGAGCCCTCCACGCCACCAGATTAAACAAGGCCTTTGACGAAAGCTCGCTGAAAAAATCCGGCCACTCAGGTGACAGCGTAGAATTTCTCGGTTATTCTGCCAACTGGTAAATTATTCGAACATTTGTAAAACCGATGCAGCCGCCGCGGCGAGGAATTGAGGCTTCGAACAAGGGATCATGAAAAGACGCAATCATGATTTCTTGAATGTGCGCGCTGCCGGAGCAGGCGGGGACCTCCCTCCTCACGCGAAACTGTTCCGCGCAGCGTGCACCACGACAAACGCGCATCGCAGTGGTTCAAGCGCAATCGTTCCAATGATATGCCTCAGAGAAGAACAATAACGGGAGGAGAGCCCAATGGATCGAACAGGAATAATGGACCGTCGCAGGTTTGGCATCATGACCGCTGTCAGCTTGCTTGGCGTATCAGCTTGCGCAGGAACTCAGGTTGAAGCCCCGGCTCCGGAACCGAGCGTTTTGTCCAGAGTTGGGATCCAACTCTATACAATCCGTGAGACCGTCGAATCAGACCCTCGCGCTGCAATGCAGGCGGTCAAGGATGCCGGTTATTCCGAAGTCGAGTTTGGCGGCGGCGGGTACTTTGAGCGAGATCCGATGGCGTTGCGAGACTTGCTCGACCAGACAGGCCTCACGGCCCCGAGCATGCATGTCGGTCCGCTAGAGCTCTCCGATCGCATGGACGAAGTTGTCGCGATGGCGAAAGCGATCGGCGCGAAATATGTTGTCCTGGCCTGGGTTCCGCCACAAATGCGGGTCTCGAAAGAAAGCTGGCAGCAGGTGGCAAACCTGTGCACGCAGTCGGCGCAGACCCTGGCAGAGCATGATATTGCCTTTGCCTATCACAATCACGATTTTGAATTCATCCAGCTGGCCAGTGGACAGACCGCCTATCAGGTCCTGACAGAAGCCACCGATCCAAACCTCGTCAAACTCGAAGTCGACATGTTCTGGGCCGACAAGGCTGGTCAGGACCTGATCGAGATGATCGACACGTATGCTGGCCGCATCCATCTCTGCCACGTCAAAGACCGCAATGAATACGGCATGATGTGTCTGCCCGGAGAAGGCGGCATCGATTTCCAGTCGGTATTTCTTCAAGCGCGCAAAGCTGGGCTTCAGCACTTCTTCGTCGAGAATGATGATCTCAAGAAAGTTGACCCGCTGCGCCTTGAGCGGGCTCAACGCCACCTGTCACAGATGCAACTGTCCTGAGCGCGGCATTGGGCGAGATGCTTTGGTGAGCAAACAGTCCGGGACGATGCTGGAGACTTGTTTGCACTAGACGGGTAGCACCGCCCAGTCTGGTCTGCCTGAACGTCAATTGATATCGATTAGAGAAGCGAGGGGACGCCCCTCGCTGAAGGCCGGGCTGGATCACGAACTGACGACGCAACTCTCACTGACCGTTTTACTCACCAGTCGGAACAGGAAAACTTCCCTCGCGCTCAATATTCCGCATTATTCACCTCGTATTCCTGATAGTCCTACCTATTCATTGCACCGATCGTTGATTTAACCGGCTGGGAAGGCAAATATTTACGCATGAGGTTTGGTGACTATATCAGGGACGTTCGGCGCCGTTTGAATTGGACCCAACCCGAGGCCGCACGAGAGATTGGCATAGAGCAGTCCTATCTCTCGAAGCTTGAGTCTGGAAAGTCTTACCCATCAGAAGAAGTGTTCTCTTCGATAGTAAATCGATACTCCGTAGATGTATCGACCCTGAATCAATCGCTGTTTCCCGCCGAGCTGGATCGCTTGAGAGACATCACACAGGTTAGAGAGTTCATCCTAAGGTCGGAGCAGCGGCAAACCAAACGCGCACAGAAACTGCTTATCTATGGCACCACCGCATTGGCGCTCGGTGGTGCGTCTCTCGGTGCTGCGAGCCTCGCAGAAGAGTCGGAAAAAGTGCTTTACCAGTATCGTTCAACCGGCGTGGCCGTGGAGGCCAGCGACGGCGACCAGGCTCTCGATGCAGACCTATCCGCTAATCCGATGGGGTCGACGAATGAACGACAACAAGGCAACGCCGAGTTCATTTTGCTCGAAGATTATCGGGATGTCGTCTTCTCGGAAGAAACACCCGGTGGACAGCAAACGTGGCGCTTGATCGGTGGGACCACACGCACGGTGCGATCACCTTTGAGATGGTTCGTAATTCCAGGCGCAGCGCTGGTTTTTTGCGCAATCGGACTCTTCTTCATGAGCTACCGCAATCGATAGCGACACGAACAATTCTAATGATTAAAGGGAGGCTATCTGATGATAGACCACGCGAAGTTTTTTATTCTATCTTCGTCGATACTCGGACTTGCCGCCTGCTCGATGATTTCGTCGCAAAGCTCTAGTCTCGTTGAACGAGAGAATTTTCAAACAAGCGCGGCCCCAGTGAATGACGAGGGTGGCGCCGAAGGGTCTGGCGAATGGGCAAATGAAATCGCGGAGTTTCGCGAGTTCCTGTCGGACTTTCGACGCGAAAACAAAGTGCTCAGCTTTTCGGTTGCGGTCCTGAAAGATGGCGAAATCATAATGATGGAGGCCATTGGCTGGCAAGATCATGATGCCGAGGAGCCAACACAGCCTGAAACCTCTTACTTGATTGCTTCGATCACCAAAACTTTCACGGCCGCCACTTTGCTCGCGATGGACGCGGATGGGCATATTAATCTGGATGCGGATTTCACCAGCCTAAGTGACTGGGATGAGCGATGCGCTTGGCTGACCAGTGCCGGCATCATTTTCGGTGGAGGTGTCATGGATGACGGCCGGAAGATTGAAGCCCCCAATTGTGATGGACCCATTAGCCTTCGGCATGTATTGCAAAATCGTGTCCAAGGTACCCCTGGGACATCATTCTTCTATAATCCGATCGTGTTTGGCCGACTGTCGAACTGGGTTGAAGAGAACACAGATCGATCCTGGCGTGACTGGGTACGGCACTATGTGCTTAACCCTGCTGGAATGGACCGTGCTGCCGCCGGGTGGCGCGATGCTGATGGAGCTGCCGCGCTCACGAATCTGGCGCCTCCCTTTCGTCATGCTCCAGAAGACGAAGACGGAATTGAGCCTTCGCCATTGCCAAATCCAGAGCTGAACGCCAGCTCCGGAATTATAGCGAGCGTGCTTGACCTGGCGCAATACTCGAACGCACTAGATAACGATTTGATCTTACCTGCCTCGTTGCGAGAAGAAATGTGGACACCGCCGCTAGATGCAAACGGCACACCAGCGCCATATGCCAATGGATGGTTCGTTCAAAACTGGAACGACCACCGCCTGGTCTGGCATTCGGGATGGTGGCCGGATGCTTATGCCGGCATTTTCTTGAAAGCGCCGGATGATGGCTGGGCGCTCATCGCTCTCGGCAACACTGATGGAATTAGACACGAAATCAACACGCTGACCAAAGCTCAGATCGACCTCTCTCCGTTACCGGCGAAATTTCTGGAATTATTTGTCGGGTCTCCACCCGCATGAGGAACGCTGAACGTCAAGATCTCACTTTTGTCGAGGATGACCGGCCAGCCATCTCGCCGCTCCACCGGCGCGAGGAATGTCGGATCTAAAGAAATTCTCCTCGACCCACACTTCGTTCCACAATGACTTCAGCCTAGATCGATACATCAACCGTCGATCGCGCTTCAAATTCATGACGAACGCCGTCCTTTCCGATTGGCGCCACTACCCTGAAAGCTGCTGGAGACTCTTTCGTTGTGGTAAATTAGTTGCACCTAGAACGAAATCCACTCTCATTTGGTGTCATATCACATTGACGCGAGCACACGCTCTATTGCAGGCTCAAATTTCGGGATCTCTGGGGAGAATTTCGAAAAATTTTAAATCTAATGGCGCGCGTTCAACAAAATCGAGGAAGGCGCGCATGTAAGAGGGAAAAGCACATGAAAACGCGTCTAGGACGCCGATTGATGTCATCATCGGCACTAGCGATCGCCATTTCTGTCGGCGGCGCGTATGCACAAGACGAGAGCGTTGAAGTCACCACTGTCGCCGAAGATACGGAGGATGATGCCTCTGTTCAGGACAAAGTGGTTGTGACCGGCTCGCGGATTGCGCGAAATGAGTTCACCAGCCCAGTGGCCATTGACGTTTTGACTGCTGATGAAGCCAAAATTGAGGGCTTGGGAGACGTTGCAGCGCTGTTGCAGACATCGACTGCCGCATCGGGATCGTCTCAGATCAACGGTGCCGTTGCCAACGAATTCGTGAGCAATGGTGGAACGGGTGCAGAAACGCTGTCTCTGCGCGGTCTTGGCGCAAACCGGACCTTGTTCCTGCTTAACGGGCGTCGTGCTGGACCATCTGGCACACGTGGATCGGTATCTTCGTTCGACCTGAACTCAATCCCGCTGGCGGCGGTAGAGCGCGTTGAGATCCTGAAAGACGGCGCGTCTGCCGTGTATGGTTCTGACGCGATCGCAGGCGTTGTGAACATCATTACCAGCAAGGAAGATGGCGGCACGATCGACGGATACGTCTCAGCCCCGTTTGAAAGTGGCGGCGAAGAGTTTCGTTTGAGCGGCAGCTACGGTAAATCATTTGAACGCGGCAGCTTCCGCGTAACGGGTGACTATTTCAAGCGTGAGATTCTTGCGCGTGGCGACCGGGAATATCTCGATTGTAACGAAGCCTACGCGTTCAATTCCGATGGCAGCCGGGCCGACGTGATCGATCCGCGCACGGGCGAGTTCCAGTGTCGCGACCTGCTTTGGGGACACATCTGGATCTATGACTATGCCGCGGACACGAACGTTCCGACGACATTCCCATTCCTGGCCCAGTATGACTATGATGGTTCGCTCGCTGCGAATATCCCAGGCTATCCAACCAACGGATCGCCGGGGCAGCTGCAAGTGCCGAACGGTTTCTTCCCGATCTACTACGATCAAAACGACATTTCCGGGTTGCCGGCGTGGAATGGGATCACGGTGGGCACTGAGCCACGCGGTCTCGTTGACTATGACCATCCGTTCCAAAACGCCGAGACACTGGTCCCAGAGGTTGAGCGCTTCACCTTGATGTTTGAAGGCGAATTCGAACTCGCTGACAATGTCACGGCCTATGGCGAAGCCTTGTACAACCAGCGGACCACTTACTCTGACAGTTATCGTCAGTTCTGGTCCTACCATTATGGTGAGAACTCCTTCAGCGGCGCGATGAACCCTGAACCATCTGCCCAGGGCTGGATTGGCGATCAGTGGTTCTCTCCAACCGCGATTTCTGATCGTGCTGACGAGGAAGTCACGATCGACTATATGCGTTTCGTCGGTGGTCTGCGCGGTGAATTCACGACCGGCTTCCTCGATGGATTTAGCTGGGACCTGGCTTATCAGTACTCAGAGTCAGACGGCGATTATACCGAAGACTTCATCTATCAGGATGCGATCTTCGACTATAATTTCCAGACTTCACTCTGTGGCGCCATCAATGGAGGCGTGACGTCCGTCACCGGAACACCATGTGTGGATGTGCCATGGTTCGATCCTGAATTGCTGCGCGGTAATTACAGCCAGCAAGTCGAAGACTTCCTGTTCACACGGGAAACGGGCAACACGGAATACACCCAATCTTCGATCGAAGGTTACATCTCGGGACCAGTCTTTGAGCTGCCCGCTGGTGAATTGGGTGCGGCGATCGGCTTCCTCTACCAGGAAGACGAGATTACGGACACACCGTCTAGTATCGTGCTCGCAGGGAACGCCTGGGGCGCCTCTTCAGCCGGCATTACGACCGGTAAGCAAGAGCAGACCGCGGTATTTGGTGAGGTCGAAATTCCGATCCTCGCTGACAAGCCGCTCGCGGATAGCTTGACGCTGACGGCGTCCGGCCGGATCACCGACATCAATACAGTCGACGATCAGGGTGAAACCTATCGTGTGGCCTTGAACTGGGCACTGACGCCAGAGTTTCGTATTCGCGCCACGCAGGGTACATCATTCCGTGCGCCTGGACTGTTCGAATTGTATCTCGCGGATGAGACGAGCTTCGCACGTCAGGGCATCATTGATCCTTGCTTCCAGTGGGGATCAAACTCGGCGATTTCGCCAACTGTAGCAGCAAACTGTGCCGCTGACGGAATCCCAACGGATCATGCGCCAGCGATTTCTGCTGATGTATTCCGCGGGGGTGGCGCTGGCTTCCTGGAGCCCGAAACATCCGATAACTTCAGCGCAGGGTTCGTATGGACGCCGAGCTTCGCCGATCTGAGCGTGGCCGTCGACTATTTCGACATTGAAATCAATGACGAGATTACGACACTGTCAGCGCAACAGATTGTGCAGGGCTGTTATGAGTCGGATGCGTTCCCAACTGATCCGCTTTGCTCTCGCTTTGACCGGAACCCGGCTGGCCCAGACGGCTTCCGGATCACGGACGTTCGTGCGCAGTTCATCAATGTGGCGTCACAAACCAATGAAGGCTACGACATCACAGTGCGCTACAATCACGAAACTCCATGGGGTGACTTGATTGTCGACGCTCAGGCAACGCATCAGATTGAGGCTTTCACTCAGCTCGATGCCCTTGGTGAGATCGAAGATCGGAACGGTGAATATGGTGAGCCAGAAACCACCGCTTACGTTAACTTCACGCTCGATACCGATACGAACTGGGACTTCTTCTGGGGCATCGATTATATCGGTGAGACCGATCAGATCGAACGGAACACCGCCGATCTCGCACAAACTCTGTATGGCGTTCCTGTGACCTACAAGTGGTTCACAGAAGAAGTGATCTATCACACGCTATCGACGGAATACACGCGAGATGACTGGACGTTCCGTCTTGGTGTCGCAAACGTGTTTGATGAGCATCCTCCAGCTGTATCGGATGCGGACTCAGGTAACTCCCTGATCGTATCTCAGTACGATTATCTGGGACGCCGAGTGTTCTTGAACCTCACAAAATCCTTCTAGAGGTTGAGGAATTCAATTGATTGTGGCGGGTCGCAAGGCCCGCCATTTTCTTAGATAGATTTATGATGGCGCATGTTGTGGCTCATTGACATCAAAGTCGCCACGTCCAGAGTCCATTCAACTGACAAGGAGGCGTGCCGTGCCCCGTGTGATCGCAAACGCGGATAATCTGAACGAGATCAATGCCAACTACGAGCAAATACCGCTCGAAAGACCGGTCTTTTTGAATTCTGTGCCCAAAAGCGGAACGCACCTACTGCGGAACATCGTGCGCATGTTCGTCCCAGTGGAGCAGCAATACCACGACACGTTCATTCAGCACCCGGTTCTTCGACAGCATCTGCGCGCGTTTTCGGCAAACGGACCACGGTTAAGCTGGGGCCATCTATTGTTTTCAGATGATGCCGCAATCGTACTCAAAAAGGTCCATCATCTCTTATTGATACGCGATCCATACGACTGGGTGTTGGCCCGCGCGCGCTTCTTCTTGTCCGATAATTTCGAAGCCGAGCTTGAGCATCTGAAGCATGGAAATGCACCAATTGATGCCGTACTCAATATGATGATCTTCGGGATTCATCAGAAGGTACCGTCTTTGTGGGATATCTATACGCACAATTGCGTCAGCTGGTTGGGGACCGGTGCTCACATCATAAGATACGAAGAGCTTGCTGGACATTGCCGCAACCTCGATCGACCCGAAGCGAAAGACTATTTTCGAGAACTGTTGGAAAAATGTGGAATCTCGGACCTGCCCGATGACTGGCGAGAGCGGGTTAAGGTGGGCTCAGACAGAAAGAATAGCGGTACCGCACGAGAAAACCTGAAATCAGATGGCGCGCAAATTCCAGAGGTCTTGCCCACGATGCAGAAACAGCTCGTTGAGTACGTCGCTCCTGGCCTTCGATCTTTGCTTGGATACAGCTGAGCCCCCAAAACTGGAGACACTATGAAACGCCGAATTCTTATAGTTGGGGGCGGGTCAGCAGGCTGGATGGCGGCGGCCTATCTGAACGGTGCCTTGAATCATCGCGGTGAAAAACCGACGGTCGACATTACACTCGTTGAATCGCAGGACGTGCCAAGAATTTCAGTTGGCGAAGCGACTGTGCCATCGATTCAACACGTCTTATCGGTCATCGGCGTTGACGAAGTTGAGTTCATGAAGGCCGCAGATGCCAGTTATAAGCAATCTATTCGATATCAGAACTGGCTCTACAATGACCAGTCTTTCTACCACCATCCATTCAGCCGCTATCGTGTTCAGCCAATTGACCGGTCTGGGCGCGATTGGTTGGAGTCGGATCGCTCAATTCCATTTATGGAAACCGTTTCGGCGCAACCCGTAATTTGTGATCTTGCACGCGCACCGCGAATGCTGGGGCGCTGGGATATGGGCGCGCCGCTCTCCTACGCGTTTCACATGAATGCGCAAAAGTTTGCCGACTATCTGCGAGATTTCTCCATCGCGCGCGGTGTTCGACATCAATTTGCGAACGTCACGGGTGCGAATGTCAGTGAAACCGGGGTCATCACGTCGGTGACGCTGGAGTCGGGCCAATCCCTTGAGGCCGACTTATACATAGACTGCACGGGGTTTCGCGCCAAACTGATCGGCGATGCCCTGAAAGTTCCGTACGAAGATTATTCACAATGGTTGATGTGCGATCAGGCGCTGGTAGCGCGGATCCCGTATGAAGAATTTTATCCCGGCTTGGTGCGACCCTATACAACTGCCACTGCTCTTTCCACCGGCTGGATCTGGGACATTCCTCAACAAGACCAGAGATCAATTGGATATGTGCACGCGAGCGCGTTTACTGATCCTGAGAGCGTTGATCGGGAATTGCGGGCTTATGAGGGCAAGCATGCCCATGATATCGATACTCGACTGATAAAATTCCGCGTCGGGCAGCGCCGCAAAGCTTGGCAAGGCAATTGTATCGCGATTGGACTCGCCGGGGGCTTTATCGAACCGCTGGAATCGACCGGTCTTTATCTGTGCGATCTCGCGGCGGTCATGCTAGCCGAACACTTTCCATATTCTGACGATATGATGGAGGCGATGGAGTTTCGATTTAACCGACTGATATATAATCGTTATTTGGAAATTCTGGATTTCATCAACATGCACTATTGCCTGTCTCGGCGCACCGACACGGAGTTCTGGCGTGAAGTGCAGAAACCTGAGCGTATTACCGACCGATTGAAAGCGAAATTTGAATACTGGAAAATTAAACCCCCATCGGCTTCGGATTTTGAGGATCAGTTTTTGCCGGGGTTTTCATCAGCTCTACAGAGCAACCCAGTTGCTGGATCAGATTCTCGTGCTGCGATTGATACGGCCGGATTGTGGAATCACGAAAGCTATGAAGCGATCATGTACGGTATGCATTTTTGTGGCGCGCCGTTGGGCCCGGCAGATAAGTTGGCGCCGAAACCCGTAGTGCGCTCCCAGATCATCGAACGATTGAAACAAGCTCAGACGAAGCTTCCGCCTCACGAACTCTACCTGAACAGAGTTCTGGGTATGCCGGTGTTCAAGTATAGCGGCTACCAACCTCCGGGCTGGGCCATGGACCGCGCCAAACCGTATTGAGATGAGACTGTCAGCTGGGTGAGGCATGAAATTCGATGGCTCTACACAAGGGTCACGCTCGAGTTTGTCCGCCGACACGCAGGTATAGCCGATGTCCGGTATAGGAATCCTTGCTCAATCGTCAGAAGAGAAGATAGTGCCGCTCGTCTTGCCCGAACCATTGGGACCGCTTTATACGCGAACATGAGCGTCTTCATTTCCAGGAACCATCGCTGCCATGTCGAGTAATTTTCTGAAATGGGGACCGGCGGCGCTGATTTTTGCCGTTACGCTGATCTTCAGCCTGCTCTTCTACTATCGGGCACCATTTCATGATCATTGGGACATCGTGCCGTATTTCGCAGAGTTGCGGGACGGGACGCTCGGGTTTTCCGACCTGTTTGCGCTGCACGGCAATCACTGGCACGCATCCGGGTACTTCGTGCAGCTTGTGCTCGGCGAGCTGACTGGCATGGGCCATTGGGCGGAAAGTCTGGCGAGCGTACTCATCGCCGGATTAGGGTTCGTCGCCCTGGCGCGCCTCCTCAATCGTTGCCTGAGCCAGTTCGGCGCAGCGCAAATGACACCTTATGTGTTTGGTGCAGCGGCGTTTTTTCTATTCTCTCTTGATCAGGCAGCGAACTGGTTGTGGGGCTGGCAAGTCGCTGTGTTCATCAACATTACCGGCGCACTCTGGGCGATAGAGCGATTGAGCGCGGGCCCGCCAATGGTTCGAAATACAGCATTGGCCGCCATCGCAGCGGCGCTGTCCATCTATGCTTTTGGAACCGGCTGGGCGCTCATTCCGATTGGATTCGCCTTGCTGTTCGTCTATGGCGCAACCGGATCGCGTCAGGGGGTAGCATCGCTGCTCCTGTGGACGGCGTTTACCGCGCTTTTGCTCTGGCATTTCTCGCTGGCGCTGACCGACTCGTCCGCCGCCTATGCGGTTGAGAGCACACCCAGCCTGACAGATCCGGCCGCAATCCTTGGCTTGCTGCACTATGCCATCAATTTTGTCGCCTCGCCGGTGGTCAGGTTCGCCCGGGACAGTTCCGTCGTCTTTTTCTTTATTGGCAGCGGCCTCCTCTTCTGGTCACTCTGGACCCTGCGCGGGGTCGCCAGGGACAAGCTAATTAAAGGCACCGCCCCGTTCCTCGCGCTCGCGGCGTACTCCTTCGGCGCCGGCTTGCTGACCGCGTTCGGACGCTGGGAGGTCTTCGGCGTGAAGCAGGCCTTTGTCAGCCGCTATATCAGCTTCGGGACCTTCTTCTGGATCGCGGTCTTCACGCTTACGCTGATCGCCATCGCGCGCAGTTCGCACGCCTCGCGCAAGATCGCGTTAGGACTGGTCGGCCTGCTCTTTGTTCTGAAGATCGGCAATAGTCCCAGCGTGGTTCAGAAGACGGTCGGACTCTCACAAGAGGTCAGGATCGCGGCAGAACAACTGGCCGAGACCTATCCTGAAACGCCGCCGCAAGACTATGCGATACTGCACCAGCCGGGCCAGGTCATCGACCCGCGCCTCGACGTGCTGTGCACGCATCAGGTCAGTTTGTTCCGAGACGCGCGAACCAAAGAAGACGCGCCGACCACCGACGGGTCTGTTAATTGACCCTCAATCCCCAATAATATAAGCACAATCGCGATCAGGCCGAGCGCGTCTGATGCGTTGATTCAGCCTCAGAGGGTCGCTTGAGCACTCCGTCCGCACACCTCTCCGTCGTCATTCCATTTTACAATGAGTTCGAAAATACGGCGCCGCTGTTCGAGCGTTTGCTCCCGGTGCTGAACTCGGTCTCGAAAAGCTGGGAAGTGATTTGCGTCGACGATGGCAGCGACGATGATACGATGCAGGCGCTTTGCGCAGCGCGGGCGAAAGAGCTGCGCATCAGAATCCTCAAACTCTCGCGAAATTTCGGCAAGGAGGCCGCCGTGTCGGCCGGGTTGCAAGCGTCGAGCGGCAAGCAGATCCTGTTGATGGACGGTGATCTTCAGCATCCGCCGGAAACGCTCCCTGAGATGCTGGAGATCCAGGAGAAAGGCGTCGATGTCGTCTATGGCCTGCGGCGATCTCGTAAAACCGAAGGTCGGCTTCGCAGCGCGCTGTCTGCTGCCTTCTACCACATGTTCTCTGGCGCATCGGATGTTCGTATTCCCGCGGATGCGGGCGATTTCAGGCTGATGTCGCGACGCGTCGTGGATGCACTCAACGATTTGCCCGAGCAGAAGCGTTTCATGAAAGGTCTCTATGCCTGGGTCGGATTTTCGCAACAGGCCGTTCTCTACGATGTCGAGGCGCGGCGCTCGGGCAAGAGCAAGTGGTCGATCTCGCAACTGTTCGGCTATGCCTGGAATGGCGTCGTTTCGTTCAGCGCTGCGCCGCTGCGCATGTGGTCAGTCATCGGAATCTGTATCGCGGCGCTGGCTGTGGCGTATGCCGCCTGGGTGATTGTCACCACGCTGGTCTATGGCCGCGACGTGCCAGGCTATGCCACGCTGGTCGTCGCCATCTTCTTCCTGGGCGGGCTTCAACTGCTCAGCATCGGCGTCTTGGGCGAATATATCGCGCGGATTTTTGCAGAGACCAAGCAGCGCCCGCTTTTCATTATCGAAGAAAAGCGCGGGTTCGAGTCTGACGCGGATGAGTAGATATTACGCCACGTTCCTGCGCCTGTTCAGGTTCGGGATTGTTGGCGTCGGCGCAACGATCACGCATGCTGGCGTGCTCTGGGCGCTGGTCGAGTTTGTGAGCCTGCGCCCGTCAATCGCGACGGTGATCGGCTTTCTGGTCGCCTTCAATGTCTCTTATTTCGGGCATTATTATTTCACGTTCCGGTCGAAAGAACCGCATCGCCGCGCGCTGCCAGGTTTTGCCGCGACCGCGACGGCGGGGGCCGTATTGAACTGGCTGATCTTCGTGATCGCGACAGACATCCTGAACGTGAACTATTGGATCTCGTTCGGCGTCGCGGTTGTTACCGTTCCAATATTCGTTTTCGTCGTGTCTCGCCGCGTTGCATTTGATCGCAAAGGCGCGTCCGAGCCGTAGACTGTCAGCTCAGGGAGAGCTTGTAATTGCGACGCGTCAGGCGCGGCTCGATGCGCATGCTTTTCAATGCTTCGCCGCCAACGGCCGCGAGAAATGCATCTGTCCGCCGTCTGTCGGATGGCATCATGATCTGATACGTGTCCAACGCGTCCTGCAGGCGCAGCAGTGAGAATGTCCGCGACGCGATCACGCCGCTGTACCCGCCCGTCGTGAACGCGGACGTGCCGACCCCGCGCGGAACTTCGGAACGGGGTTCGGCGGTCTGTGCCCAGGCTTTGAACTGCTCATTCGTATTTGCCAGAACGGGCAGGTGCTCGGCCAGAGCCACTTTGAGGATGGGCAGCAAAGTCATGGGAATATCGTCGAGCGGAACCAGTTCACCTTCGCGGCCATCGCCGGCAATCACGCGTTCAACATAGTCAGCCACGTTCGGTGCTGTGCGCTTCATATGCTCGCCGGACGACTTGTCGCGATACTGGTGCGCATAGAGCGGCCCGATCATCGCAAAATCTGCATAGCTCGCGCGCGTCCCCAGCAGATAGGGCAGCTTCTCCAGGTGTGCCGACATATCAGCCAGAAATTGCTCATAGGCTTTTTCAATGCCGGGCGCGGTTTCCGGCGTGATTCCGAGCATGGGAACGAACCCTTTGAAGCGTGAACCGACAGCCTTCCCGGCTTCATACTGCTCTTCCGCTGTGCCATCGGGGGCAGCATTCTTCCCGAACTCGCCATAAATCCATTCTTCATTGTGGTTCCAGCGATAATGCATGGCAGGCAAAGTCATCCATTCATCTGCGAATAGCTGCAGGAGATAGGTGACGAATTTCTGGAGCGCCGAGTCCGGGATGGCGGGCACCCCGTCGCCCTTGCCTTCGAAATGAGCGATAATATCCGCCGTATCCTGGATCAGCGCACCGTCCGGCGTTTTCAGCACGGGAATTACTGGCCACCCGATTGTCGGCAGGATTTCTGCTTTCATGATCTCGGGCGACGGCGCGATTTCGGTGAATTCGATACCCTTCCATCTGAGATAGGCGCGCGCTTTGCCACTGAAATAGCTCATTTCGCTGCCATACAATGTATAGCCCGTCATCGCGTGATCCTTCCCTGTCGCGGTGCATAAGGAGCAAAAAACACCGGTTCTGACAAATGAGATTTATGAGAATCGAGGATTCTTTAACCCAATCGCACCAATCCCATGAACATTGCAGAGAAGAAGGCAAGCGGTCACGTTTCCGCCCGATTCTCCACAGATAGAAACACGAGAATTTCACAGGGCGGCTGCGGTCGCTGATGACAAGGATGGAATAAGCGTATGGAATCTCAAGCGCTGGCAGAGGTCACGACTGAAAAAGCCTTCTCCATGGTTGAGCTTTTAATGTCGGCGGATCCCGTCGTGAAGTTGGTGCTGATTGCGCTGGTGATCGCAAGTATCTGGTCCTGGGCCGTGGTGGCCGAGAAGCTGTTCGCGATTGGCGGCGCCCGGAAAAAAGCTGACGAGTTTGAAGAGGCGTTCTGGAATGGCCGCGCTGACGATTATGAAATGCGGCCTGGCCAGAATCCGGACAATGCAGGCGCGCGCCTGTTCGCAGCGATCTCACGCGAATGGCGCGACGCAAAGTCGATTTCACCGAATGAGCATGGCGCGCTTGTCGCCCGGGCCGAGCGCTCCTTGCGCGCCACCGTGGATCGCGAAGTTGGCAAGATCTCTAACGGCATCGGAGCGCTCGCGACGATCGGATCGGCATCGCCCTTTATCGGCCTGTTCGGCACCGTCTGGGGGATCATGAACGCCTTCCTGAATATCAGCGCGCAGGAAGATACCAGTCTCGCTGTCGTTGGTGGCCCAATCGCCGAAGCGCTGTTTGCGACAGGTCTCGGCCTGATCGCGGCGATTCCGGCGGTTATTTTCTACAACAAGTTTTCCGGCGACCTGAACCGGTATGCCGATACGCTCGATGCGTTCAGCCAGGATCTTCTGGTTCGCCTGTCCCGCCGCGCCAGTGATGGGCCTGTCTGATGGGCATGCAGCTCAACTCCTCCGGCGGACGACGCGGAAGACGCTCGTTCAACGCGGAAATCAATGTGACGCCGTTCGTGGATGTCATGTTGGTGCTATTGATCATCTTTATGATCACCGCGACGGCGCTGCAACGCGGGGTGGAGGTGAATCTGCCCAAATCTGCGACCAGCAATCTCAGCGTCCCCAAGACCACACCCCTGCTCGTTACGGTCACGCAGGACGCCAAGATCTACATTTCCGAAACAGAAATCGCCCGTGATGAGCTGACTGCCAAACTGCTCGCCATTGCCGGCGAAGGCTATCAGGAACGCATTTTCCTGCAGGGCGATACAGACGCTGCCTATGGCGAAGTCCTGGCGGTCATGA
Organism: Henriciella sp.; assembly: GCA_041984335.1. GTDB lineage: Bacteria > Pseudomonadota > Alphaproteobacteria > Caulobacterales > Hyphomonadaceae > Henriciella. Next base: position 87,127 of record JBHIYI010000010.1, read on the forward strand.
CCGAGATGCAGAATGCCGGGTTTACCAATTTCGCACTCGTCACCGATCCGAAAGCACGGATTGAGAGAGGCCAGTAAGTCATGCTCCGCGGCTTGCCTGCTTCGATTATTGCACATGCCGCCGTGCTCAGCGCGTCCTATCTGACGTTTCCATATTGGGGCACGTCGAGCCGAACCTATGCGACCGATATTCAGGCTGTTGATGTCAGCTTTGCCGAGATTGGAGAGATCACCAATATCGCACCGCGGATCGAGCCCGAAGAAGAGTCTGCACCACCAGAACCTGAGGAACCGGAGGAGTTGCCCGAGGAAGATCCGGTCGAGGAGGAGCTGCCAGAATCTGATCAGGATGTGACAAAGGTGGACGAACCCGCCACGGCCACCGAACCCGAAGACGTCCTGCCTGATTTCGAGGCCGAAACGCCCGACGAGCCAGAAGAGACACCCGAACCTGAGCCCGAACCGGACCCGACACCGACACCACCGCGCGACCCATTGTCAGACTTCTTGAACCAGAGTGAGTCGACTTTCAAAAGTGAAATCGAAACCCGTCGCAAACGTCCCGAGCCAAAACCTGAACCGGCGGAAGAGACTCCGCAAACGGCGCTGAAGAATGCACCGCAGCCGGCTGACACGCGCAATCGCCGCGGCGCGGGTGAGCGCGATGGTAATATCGCGCGCATCGAAGCTATTCTTTACAGCCGCATCTTTCCCTGTTGGGATGGGGTAGCAGACTTGCCTTACCCCGAACGCCTTAACGTGCGCATGAAATTACAGCTCAATCAAAACGGAACGATTGCGGATCTGGCCCTCGTGGAACCTCGCCGCCGACCTGTTGGCAGCTCGCCCATGGGCACCGCCGTTGATCGCGCCCTGCGCGCCGTACGTAAGTGCGCGCCTTATAATTTGCCGATCGATGATTACGAAAACTGGCGCGAAGGCGCGGTCAATCTTGGACCCGCATTCTCGCCGACCAACCAACGCTGACCCCCGGAGACCTGAATGATGATGAAAAGACTGCTCTGCGCGATTGCCCTGGCGTTCGGGTTAGGCAGCCCTGCGGCGCTCGCCCAATTCGAAGTCAATATTCAGGAAGGCGTCCTGAAGCCGACCCCCATCGCCATCCCTAATTTCGAAGCGATTGGTGTGGATCCTGAAGTGGCGCAAACGATTAGCGATGTGGTTCGCGCTGACCTGGAATCCACCGGCCTGTTCGCGATCACGCCCGAGGACGCTTATATCCAGACGGACCTCAATATCGAGGTCGCACCGCGCTTTGCGGACTGGAAGATCATTCAGACGGATGCGCTCGTGGTCGGCACGGTTGAGCAGATTACCCGCGACGGCAATGAGCTGATCCGCGGATCCGTGCGGATGTGGGATGTCTATGGCGAAGAGCTGATGCGGTTCGAGGACTCCGCTGGCCGCCAGGTTTCCGGTCGCCGTTTCACCACCACACCGGAAGATGTACGCCGCATCGCGCACAAGATTGCCGACGCGATTTACAGCCGCCTGACCGGTGAAGACGGCTATTTCGACACCCGGATCGTCTATATCGCCGAAACCGGCCCCAGAAACGCGCGGATCAAGCGTCTGGCCATCATGGACGCCGACGGCGCCAATGTGAAATACCTGACCAGCGGCGCCTTCACCGTCCTGACGCCGCGCTTCTCGCCAGAGGCACAGCAAATCACCTACATGTCCTATGAGGGCGGCATTCCGCGTGTTTACCTGTACGACCTGCGCCGCGCGCGCCAGGAAGTCCTCGGCAATTTCCGCAACATGACCTTCGCGCCGCGATTCTCACGCGATGGGAATTCGGTCTTGCTGACCCAGGCCACGAATGGCAATTCAGACATCTATCTGATGGACCTGCAGACACGGCAAAGCCGCCGTCTGACCGACCATCCGGCGATTGATACCTCACCGTCCATGTCCCCTGACGGACGCCAGATCGTGTTCAATTCAGATCGCGGCGGCAGCCCGCAGCTCTATGTCATGAATACCAATGGCACGACCCGCGTGTGTCCATCTGGTGGCCGGGATATTGCGTGCCGGATCACATTTGGATCGGGCCGTTATTCAACGCCGGTCTGGAGCCCGCGCGGCGACCTGATCGCCTTTACCAAACAGTCTCGCGGGCGGTTTCATATCGGCGTCATCGGAATTGATGGACAAGGTGAGCGTTTGCTGACCGAATCCTATCTCGATGAAGGCCCCGACTGGTCTCCGAACGGTCGCGTGATCACCTTTTTCCGTGAGCGCGCGCCCGGTGCCTCGCCAGAGCTCTGGTCGGTCGATTTGACGGGTCGCAATCTGCGCAGACTGGTCACACCGACCGATGCGTCAGACCCCGCATGGTCCCCGCTCCTTGATTAGGAAAAGAAAATCGCAGTCTGACAAGACGTTAATCTTCCCAAATCCTAGGAAAATCGGCTATAGGGCGACACGAAGTTGACAAAAACCGTACCTAATGCACCCATTGCACGCGCAAGCAAGGAGAGACCCACATGCGTAAGCTTATGATGACGTCCGCGTCGATCGCCGTATTCATTGGCGTTGCGGCATGTTCTTCAACGCCAGAACCAGAGCCGGTTGTGGTTGAAGAGCCTGTCGTCGTGGAAGAAGAACCAGAGCCTGAGGTTGTCGTTGTAGAAGAAACTCTACCCGTCGTTCCTACCGGCCCAGTCGAAGGTTCGCTGGAAGATTTCCAGGTAAATGTTGGTGACCGCGTCTATTTTGACCTGGACCAGTATCGCCTGACGGCTGACGCACAAGGCATCCTGCAGCGTCAGGCAGCGTGGCTGTCCACTTATGATGACGTGAACATTCTCGTCGCCGGCAACTGCGATGAGCGCGGCACACGCGAATACAACCTGGCGCTCGGCGAGCGTCGCGCTTCGGTTGTGAAAAACTATCTGGTTGACCTCGGCGTCGACCCGGCCCGCATCCAGACTGTTTCCTACGGAAAAGAGCGTCCATTGGCGCTTGGCTCTAACGAGTCTGCCTGGGCCCAGAATCGGAACGGCTTTACTCAGCTGATTTCAGGTGTCGTTGGCTAAGCCAACTGCAATATTTACATTTGATTAGGCCGGGCGTCACATTTTGGCCCCGGCCTTTTCGTATCCAGTGTTCCATAACCGGTTTTCTTGTCCCTGGAGTGCGTCCCTCATGCTTCGATCTTCCTGTCTTGCGCTGACAGCGCTGTTCGTCCTGGCAACAGCTCCGGTGGCAGATGCCCAGCGGCGCGCCGAGGTCGTTCAGGGAACCACCAGCGGACAGCTGGCCCTGACAGTTGAGGAATTACGCGTCAGCAATGCTGAGCTCAGGGCCCGCATGACCGGTATTGAATCCGACAAGGCGCAGCTGAATGGCAAAGTCGAGACGCTGGAATTCCTGCTCTCGCAGTCGCGCGATGAGATCAATCGCATGCAAACTGATGATGCCGAGCTAGAGCGCCTGATCACGCGGCTGGAACGCCGCCTCGAGGCGCAGGAAAAGACGATCGCCGACCTAAATCGCAAAGTCTCTGAGCTTCAACCAGAGCCCGCTTTCCTCGCGGCCACGCCTGGACCTTCGATGCAACAGAGCGAAGTGGACACGTCCGACGAGGCCGGGTCTGGCGATATGACAGATGAGTCTACGACGCTGACAGGACCAACACGAATCGTCCGCGGCGCCGAAACTGCGCCAGCACAAGAGTTCGCGTCGGGTGACAGTGTCCAGACCGGTCCGGATGGCCAGCCCCTTCCGCAAGGCTCGCTTGGAACCTTGTCGGCGAGCGCGCTGCCGGGTGAAGCCGGTCCCTTGTTTGGCGAGGCAAAGTCCCGCCTCCTGCAGTTTGATTATGCGGGTGCCGAACAAGCCTTCCGCGCCTTCCTGGCAAGATTTGGCGATGACCCCCAAGCCGGCGAAGCGCAATACTGGCTCGCCGAAGTGCTTTACCAGCAAGAGGCCTATGCCGAGTCCGGCGCTGCCTACACTGACATGATCCGGTCCTATCCTGACGATCCACGAGCGCCTGAGGCCCTCGCCAAGCTCGCACGCTCCATGCGCCTTGTGGGCGACACCGAGCAAGCCTGCAACGCGCTCAACCTTTTGCCACAGCGCTATCCGAACGCGTCTGGCGTGACCCGCAACCTGGCGGCTGGGGAGCGGGTACGCTCCGGGTGTGAGAATAGCTAGAGCTCGTGAAATTCGGCGCTGACTTTGATGCGCTGATCGCGCGTTTTTCTCCGGAACCTGATACGCCCCTGGCCATCGCTGTCTCGGGCGGCAGCGATTCGCTCGCCTTGTTGTCCTTGACCGATGCCTGGGCGAAGACGCAGCAGCGCGCGCTCGTCATTTTCACGGTCGACCATCAATTACGCCCCGAAGCCAGATCCGAAGCGCGCGCGGTCTCCGAGCTGGCATCTGATCTCGGACACACACACGAGACGCTTGTCTGGGACGATCCAAAACCGACGCAAAGTGCCGCCCGTGAAGCGCGGTATCACCTGATCTGCACCGCGATGCGCGATAGTGGCGCGACAAGCCTGCTGCTCGGTCATACATTGGATGATGTTGTCGAGACTGCGCTCATGCGCCGTCGCCGCGGCGTCCGCGATGCCAGCATTGCCGGACCCGCGCTGGTGGCCCCCGCGCCGATCTGGCCCGAAGGGCGCGGGATGTCTTTGCTCAGACCCCTGGTCGGAACATCAAGAGGTGCCTTACAGGGGCATTTGCGGCAACGCGGATGGAGCTGGGCGGACGATCCGTCAAATCAGTCCACCACGTTTGAACGCGTTCGGACCCGAAAGTTTCTGGAGCGTCATCCGCAGCTGGAAAATCAGAGCAAACGATTTGTCTGCAGGCTACAGAAGCAGCGCTACGCCGATGATCTCGTTCTCGGGCGGGCCTTGGAGCGCGTTCGCGTCCATCCTGATGGTTTACTCGAGGTCGATAAGGCGGAGGCGTCGCTGCGCACCCTCGCCCTGCTCTGTCGATGCGCCAGCGGAACCGCATCCGAACCGCGCGCCAGCGCCATGAAAGACCTGATCGACCGACTGGACACTCCCGGAAAGCGTCAGACGCTGGGCGGGGCCTGGGTTCAGCGAACCGCAGGCGGTTTCCTCATTGGCCGCGACCCGGCAATGGCCACGGCGCCAGCCGCCGGCGACGTATTCGATGGCCGCTTTAAACGATGTAAAGGCACGGGCCTCCCCGCGCCGGAAGATCAGGGCTTCCTGGTCCGGCACGCGGCCCCTGCGAGCGGCGATTGGCGGGAGATTATCTCAGAGCGGATCGCGCACATGGCGCTTTGCCTTCAGACCCCGAACGTCCATCCTGTAGAAACGCCGTAGCCGCTACGAGGCGAGTGGCCCAACTTCGAGTACGTCTTCAACCGTTCGCAAGCCCGGCTTGGGACTGTTGACCAGCACCGCCATATTGCCCGGGGCATGCTGATTATCGAGCATCTTCTCGTGCGCTTTCGGGATATCCGCCCAAGCGAACACCTCTGACATGCAGGGATCAATGCGCCGGTCGATGACCAGCTGGTTGGCCGCGGAGGCCTGCTTCAGATTGGCAAAATGCGATCCCTGGACCCGTTTCTGCCGCATCCACAGGAAGCGCGCATCCATGGTCAGGTTGAAGCCCGTGGTACCGGCACAGATGACCACCATGCCGCCGCGTTTGACGACGAAGACCGAGACCGGGAAGGTCGATTCGCCGGGATGCTCAAAGACAATATCGACATCCTGGCGGCCGGTGATCTCCCAGATGGCTTTTCCGAACTTGCGGCTCTCGCGCATATAATCGTTGAACTCGGGTCCGTTGACGGTCGGCAACTGGCCCCAGCAATTGAAATCCTTGCGGTTGAGGACGCCCTTCGCCCCCATCGAATAGACGAAATCCTTCTTGTCGTCCGAGCCGACAACGCCAATTGCATGCGCCCCGGTCACCGCGCAGAGTTGAACGCCAAAGCTGCCGAGACCGCCTGACGCGCCCCAGACAAGGACATTGTTTCCAGGCTTCACGATGTGCGGACGATGGCCGAACAGCATGCGATAGGCCGTCGCCAGGGTCAGCGTATAGCAAGCGCTCTCTTCCCAGGTCAGGTGTTTCGGGCGCGGCATGCACTGGCGCGCCTGAACGCGGCAGAATTGCGCAAACGACCCGTCCGGTGTCTCATAGCCCCAGATGCGTTGGCTGGGCGAGAACATCGGGTCGCCGCCATTGCACTCCTCATCATCGCCATCATCCTGGTTGCAGTGGATCACGACTTCGTCGCCGGGCTTTACCCGCGTGACTTTGCGCCCTACCGCCCAGACAATGCCAGCCGCGTCCGATCCGGCAATATGATACTCTGCCTTGTGCACATCAAACGGCGAAATCGGCTCGCCGAGGCCGGCCCAGATACCATTATAGTTCACCCCTGCGGCCATCACGAAGACCAGAACCTCGTCACTGTCGATCTCGGGGACGGGAACCTGCTCTATCTGCATCGCCGTGGCAGGACGTCCGTGCCGTTCGCGGCGAATAGCCCAGGCATGCATGAGCTTGGGAACGTGAAATTCCGGCGGAATTTCCCCGATCGCATACAGATCTTTTTGTTCGCGGGATTTGGTTGTGGCTGTATCTGCCATTTGGTCCTCCGTCGGCCGTGCGCGCGGCGGTAAATGCGTCTTCACAGGCCCTGAATTTCACGCCAGAGTGAACCACGATCTGGAGCGTGGCAAGGGATATTTGTGCGATGCAGCATACACAGTCCGGGACGTCCGGCGTCCGGCCTCTTTCTCAAGTCGGTGCCTGGGTTTTCCTGAACGGGGACTTCATTCCGGCGACGGATGCGCGCGTTTCGGTCAATGATCGCGGCTTTCTATTTGCTCATTCGGCCTATGAAGTTACCGCCATCTATGACGGTAAACTCATCGATATCGACAACCATATGGCCCGATTGGAGCGAACCCTGGCGGGCATTGAGATTCCGCAACCAGATCTCGACTTTACGGAGCTTCACCGCGAGATGATGGGGCGCAACCAGCTGCGTGAAGGCTTAATTTATGTGCAGGTGACAGCGGGCGATCCCGGCCCGCGGGACTATTATGGGCCAGAGACCTTCGAACCCACCGTCTATATGTTTGCCACGCACAAGCCCCTGATCGGCGAGGTTGCAAGGACCGGACTGACCGCCATTCTTTATGAGGATACGCGGTGGCAGCGCCGCGATCTGAAGACGACGCAATTGCTAACCCAGACGCTCGCTTATCGCGCCGCGCGTCGGGCAGGGTCCGATACAGCCATACTGCACGAAGGCGGGATGGTGACAGAGGCGGCGTCGGCCAATCTGTGGATCGTGGATGATGCAGGCACGCTCATCACGCGGGACCTGTCTTCAGCGCTGCTTCCCGGGATTACACGTGGCCGACTGCACAACTTGCTTGCGGGCGACCACAGGATCGAAGAGCGCGCGTTTTCGCTTGCGGAGCTGAGCAATGCCGCGGAGGCTTTCACGAGCTCAACCGGCGTCGTGATCGCGCCTGTATTGAGCATTGACGGAGCGCCCCTGGGTTCAGGCGCACCAGGACCGGTAACGCGCAAGGTCCAGACGGCGTATTATCGGTATATTGGCGCAGATATCGATGCGCTCGAATGGCTATAGGTCTTTTGTGTCAGGCTCAGGGTCGATCACTTCGCCGTCGACGGTGAATGCCTCTTCCTCAGCGGTTTGTCCGCTCTGGGCCGCTTGCATTTGCGCCATCATCTCCTGCATCTGACCCATCATGCCGGCCATCTGGCTCATCCCCACTCGCGCCGAAATCCAGGCACATATGAGCGCCAGAAGCGTTGGGACGATCAGATAGACTGAATCTGAGACCATTAGTTGAGGTTCGAATTCGGTCGTCTTGAAAACGGCTGCAATCAGCGCAGCGAGACCGAATGCCAGGCCATAACCGACCAGCCCGATGGCAAATCGACGACCGACGCCGCGAAATATGTTTGGTGGACTGGGCGGCGCGTCGGGCGAGAGCACGGATTGCAGGTCGGTCACCGGCGACGGGCTGACTTTCCGAATAATAATCGTTGTCAATGTCGCCACCACCGTCAGCAGCGGCACCAGCAGCACACTCCGGTTCATGACGCCTGCCACAATCGCCGCCCCGAGAAAGGCGAGCGGTCCGGCAAGCCGGAGCAGGATCGGGACAAGAAAAGAAGTGGGCATCAGGGGGCTCGTTGAGGGGACTCGTTTAGGGGACTCGATAGGATAGGGCTCGCTTGGATCTCGCGGCCACACCTAGCGTGCTTACGAGACCGCTGGCAATGCGCGCAGCCGGGTTTTCATCACCGAACGCACCTTCAGAAGCAGGATAATCGCCGCCAGCAGCAAGGTGATCGCATTGGCCAATATGATCGGCACACTCGCCTGAAGGACGCCGTAAGCCAGCCAACCCGCGACACCGGTTGTAAACATAGCATACATGGTCAGGGATATGCCGCTTGTCTCGCCCGAGCGCAGCACCATCAGCGTCTGCGGCAGGAAAGAGAGCGTGGTGAGAAAAGCTGCTCCCAGTCCGATAAAATCGACCATGTCTGTGAACTCCAGATTGCCCGCATGTTTATCACAGAGGACCGCGATACTCACCGCATAACTCGCCAACTCTAAATTGCAAAAATGCATACATCTTCCTTCCCGCTAGAGACCCTTGCGAGGGCGGGCGTCTTGGATCATGTTGCGGCGCAATAAGACCGTGGAGGATGCCTTGGCAGATACCGATTACCAGCATGCGCCGGACCGGCCATGGATCTTCCGAACCTATGCGGGCCACTCCACCGCGCTGAAATCCAATGAACTGTACCGGCGCAACTTGTCCAAAGGGCAGACGGGCCTGTCCATTGCGTTCGATCTGCCAACGCAAACCGCCTATGACGCTGACCACATCCTCGCCCGCGGCGAAGTCGGGAAAGTCGGCGTGCCAGTTGGGCATCTCGGCGATATGCGAACGCTTTTCGACCAGTTGCCACTGGAAGAGATGAACACGTCGATGACGATCAACGCACCGGCGGCCTGGCTATTATCGCTTTATGTGGCGCTGGCGGACGAGCGCGGCGATGACCGCTCAAAACTGCGCGGGACGACGCAGAATGACATCATCAAGGAATATCTCTCGCGCGGGACTTATGTATTTCCACCGCAGCCCAGCATGCGCTTGATCAGCGACATGATCAGCTGGTGCTACACCGAGGTCCCGAAATGGAATCCAATGAATGTCTGCTCCTACCATTTGCAGGAAGCGGGCGCGACGCCGGAGCAGGAGCTCGCCTATGCGCTCGCCACCGCCTGCGCCGTCCTCGACGCGGTGAAACAAGGCGGGCAGGTCCCCGAAGAAGACTTTCCCACTGTATTCGGACGGATTTCTTTCTTCGTGAATGCCGGCGTCCGCTTTGTGACAGAGCTCTGCAAGATGCGGGCATTTGTCGATCTCTGGGAGGAAATCGGCCGGGAGCGGTACGGCGTCACCGACCCGAAAGCCCTGCGCTTTCGCTATGGGGTCCAGGTCAATTCGCTGGGGCTGACCGAGCCGCAGCCGGAGAATAATGTTTACCGGATCCTGATTGAGGCGCTGGCCGTCACGCTCTCGAAGCGCGCCCGCTGCCGCGCGCTGCAACTTCCGGCCTGGAACGAGGCGCTTGGCCTGCCGCGGCCTTGGGATCAGCAATGGTCGCTCAGAATGCAGCAAATCCTCGCCTTCGAGACTGACCTGCTCGAATATGAAGACCTGTTCGATGGCAGTCATGTCGTCGACGGGAAAACCGAGGAATTGAAGGCCGACGCCCGCGCGGAACTGGCAAATATCGATGAGATGGGCGGCGCTGTTGATGCGGTGGCCTATATGAAGGAAAGCCTCGTCGGCTCGCACATAGACCGGGTCCGCGGCATTGAGAGCGGGAGCCTGAAAGTGATTGGCGTCAACGCCTTCACGCAAACCGAGGATAGTCCGCTCGGGGCTGGGAATGACGCGATACAGACGGTCGACCCGATGGTCGAGCGCGAGCAAATCGAGGCACTGCGCAAGTGGCGCGCAAACCGGAACGCTGATCAGGTTGAAGCCGCGCTCATCGCCCTCAAGGACGCTGCCGCATCCGGCGCAAACATTATGGAACCGAGCATTGCAGCGGCAAAAGCGGGCGCAACCTCAGGCGAATGGGGCGGCACACTGCGCGAGGTGTTTGGCGAGTATCGCGGGCCGACGGGGGTCGCTGTGGTGATTGATACGGGCGGCGACGAAGCCATCGAAGCGACCAAGGCAAAAGTCGAGGCGGTGTCGCAGCGTCTCGGGCGTGACCTGACCTATGTGCTCGGCAAACCTGGCCTCGATGGCCATTCCAATGGCGCAGAACAGATTGCAGCGCGGGCGCGGGCGTGCGGCATGCAAGTCGTGTATGAAGGCATCCGGTTCACACCGTCCGAAATCGTTGCCCAGGCGAAGAACGCGGATGCGCATGTGATTGGCCTGTCGATCCTGTCAGGCAGCCACCTCGACCTGGTCCGCGAAACCCTGGCTGAAATGCAGAAAGCGGGTCTCGACAAGACGCCCTTGGTCGTCGGCGGCATCGTTCCGTTCGAAGACGAACAGGCGCTTTGCCAGATGGGGGTTCGCCGCGTCTACACGCCAAAAGACTTCCAGATCACCAACATCATGGACGATGTTGTCGACCTGGTTGAGGCGACCTGGCTCGATTAGGTCACCAGGGACCCAGTCGCCGGAACCGTATTTCCCTGAGCTCTATGCCCCGCGTCTTGTCGGGCACCACGGGGCGCACCGCGATATAGTCGAACCCGCCCGGGGCCTCCATCACCTTTTGAGGGATGTTCACTTCGGCCGTATAAGTGTCCCAATCGGGCTTGAGATCGAAGCGCGTCCACCCCGTATCGCCGACAAAGCCGGACGAATAGTTGAACTCGAACGCTTGCGCACCGCCGCTATCGGTTGGCTTTACGGTCAGCGAGATTCTCAGCTTCTGGCCGAAATAAGCGGTCTTGAGATCCGGGCCGAGCCGGAAATGCGCATTTTCGTGCACGCCTGATCTCAGTGCCAGTTCTTCCGCGCGAATAGTCAGCACATCATTGTCAAGGTTGAGCTCATAGCCTTCCGCGCCCTCCATGCGGCAAAGATCCCCGCCATTCAGTATGATCAGGCTATAGTCTTCAGGGCCCTCTGCGCCGCCAAAGGGACCGCATTTTGGCTGGGTCCAGCCTTCATACATCGCCGCGACCACCATTACCAAAACGACAAGCGCGATCAGTGGATAGAAAGTGAAGTCTCTCAACGCGTTGCTCCTGAAGCAAATTCGGCGGTGGCGGGTAGCAATCACCTCTCTGCTCTGATAGCAACGCCGCCAGCGAAACGCGACCCTGAACACTGCTTCAATCGCGTTTAGACTCAGTTGTAATGGATTGTACCCAATGCCCAAGCTCATTCTTACCCGTCACGGACAGAGCCAATGGAATCTCGAGAACCGGTTTACCGGATGGTGGGATGCCGACCTCACCGAAAAAGGCGAGGCCGAAGCGAGCAAAGGCGGCGTCCTGCTGAAGCAAAAAGGGCTGGCGCCGACATTTGCCTTTACCAGCTATCAGACCCGCGCCATTCGTACGCTTTGGCTGAGCCTCGCTGCGATGGACCGCGCCTGGATCCCGGTTGAGAAGCATTGGCGCCTCAACGAGCGCCACTATGGCGGCCTGACCGGGCTGGACAAAGCGGAGACAGCGGAAAAGCACGGTAAGGAGCAGGTGCATATCTGGCGCCGCTCCTACGATATCCCACCGCCGCCCCTCGCCGCCGACAGCCCGTACAATCTTGCCAATGATCCGCGCTATGCTGGTGTACCGGTGCCCGACTCTGAAAGCCTCAAACTGACGCTCGAGCGCGTGCTGCCTTATTGGGAAAGCGCGATCCGACCAATTCTGGAAGACGGGCAGGACACGATCATCTCAGCGCATGGCAACTCCCTGCGCGCTTTGGTGAAACACTTGTTCCGGGTTGCAGACGAAACGATCACCGGCGTCGAAATCCCAACCGGCAATCCGCTTGTCATCGAACTGGATGCGGCACTGACGCCGGTTTCCGCCGAATATCTGGACGCTGATCGCGCGAAGGAACTGCCAGACCTGCCATGAGCAAAACGCAGTTCATCCTCCGCGCAGCCTCGCCGGATGCGATCGGAATCCTGGCTGACGTTATGGGCCAGCTTGCCAGCCACCGGGTGAACGTGACGGAGAGCCATGATTTCGGCGACCCCGTCACTCAGAAATTCTTCATCTGGGCGAAATTTGAAGCCGAACAAGGCTTCAATGAAACAGCGTTCCGGGATGGATTCTCAACCCTCGCCAAGCGCCGGGAGATAGACTGGTCGCTGCGCGCCGAAGCTGATCGCCCGAATGCGCTGGTCATGGTCTCCAAGGGCGATCATTGCCTGAACGACCTTCTCTACCGTCATCGCCGGGGGCGATTAGGTGCAGATATCGTCGCCGTGGTCTCAAACCATGCGGACGCGAAGTGGCACGCGGATCGGCACGATTTGCCGTTCCATCACGTCCCCGTGACCAAAGACACGAAAGCCGAGGCGGAACAGACACTGCGAGATCTGATCAAGACGTCCGGCGCGGATATGGTCGTACTGGCGCGCTATATGCAAATCCTTTCAAATGAGCTCAGCCGCGAACTGGAGGGCCATTGCATCAATATCCACCATTCTGCCCTGCCGAGTTTCAAAGGCGCGCGACCCTATCATCAGGCACACGCGCGCGGCGTTAAGCTGATGGGGGCCACCGCGCACTATGTCACCGCAGACCTGGATGAAGGCCCGATCATCGCCCAGGATGTTGCTCCGGTGGACCACCGCCTCTCACCCAATCGGATGGCGGAGCTCGGCAAAGACATCGAGGCGCGCGTCCTCGCCCGCGCTGTCACCGCCCATGCAGAGGGCCGCGTCTTTCTCAATGGCAAGCGCACGGTGGTCTTTGAATGAGCGCGCATCGCAAACATATGTCCCGGGCGCTGGACCTGGCACGGATGCAGCAGGGACGTACCGGCAAGAATCCAAGTGTCGGTTGCGTCATCCTGGATCGTGACGCACGCTTTTTGAGTGAGGCGGCGACCGGCGATAATGGGCGACCGCACGCAGAACAACTGGCCCTTATGCGTGTTCCGGTGGGGGCGGCCGCGGGCGGCACGGCCTATGTCACGCTCGAACCCTGCCGACAGCGCTCGACCGATGAAGCGGCGTGCTCTCAGCGCCTGATCGAAGCGGGGATAGCGAAAGTCGTGATCGCAACGCTCGATCCCCACCCCCGGGGGACCGGCGGGATGAACCGTTTGAAATCGGCTGGCATTCAGGTCCAGATTGGCCTCATGAAAGATGAGGCCGATCTGATTTATGCAGACTTTTTCGCCTCGATAGACACGCAATGAGGCGTGTCCCGGCGGGCACAACCGGCCGGGATGCATTGTGTTTACTGAAAAACTGACTTGACGTTAACCTTTGTAGTGTCAGCTTCCCATTGTAGTGTGAGCAAATGGAACGGTCCCATGATCGGAATCGTTGTTGTCAGTCATGGTAGACTTGCGCAGGAACTGGTGCGCGCTGCGGAGCATGTTGTGGGTCCGCAAGATGCGTTTGAAGCCCTTTCCATCGAAGCCGAAGACGATATCGATCAGCGCCGCGATGAAATCCGCGACACGGTCAAATCCTGCAATACCGGCAAGGGCGTGATCATTCTCACCGATATGTTTGGCGGCACGCCGTCCAATCTCGCTTTATCGAGTCTTTCCGACGGCAAGATCGATGTGATTGGCGGCGTCAACCTCCCCATGCTCATTCACCTGGCGCAGATCCGGAACGATTTGACCCTTGATGAGGCCGTACAGGCCGCGAGCGATGCCGGAAAGCGCTATATCCGCATCGGCTCACAAATCATGAGCCGCACCAAATGACCGCACAAACCCGCCTCGTCGAGATCGTCAATCGAAAGGGATTGCACGCCCGTGCGTCTGCGAAACTGGCTGAGCTTGCGCTTACGTTGCCGACGCGCGTGACCCTCAGTTTTGAAGGCGAGAGCGCCGATGCGCGTTCGATCATGGACTTGCTCTGCCTGGGGGCTGCGATCGGTAGCAAAGTCGAAATCCGCGCCGAGGGCGAGCATGCGGCGCAGGTCCTGGACCAGGTGCAAGCGCTGTTTGCGGACGGTTTTGGCGAGCTTGCCGAAGACGCCGAGTGCGCCTGCAAATAGGCTAAAGCACGAGCGGGGCGAGCCAGAAGCCGATCGCCGAAATCACCACGATACCGATCAGATTAACGCGCAAGCCGCGGGCGATCATCTTGCCGATCGGGATCTCGTCAGTTGCGTAGATAATCGCGTTCGGCGCCGTCGCCACGGGCAGCATGAACGCGCAACTCGCCGCGACTGCTGCAGGCGCGAGCAAGCTTGCAGGCGCTGCCCCAATCGCCACGGACAATGCTCCCAGAATCGGCGCGAGCGTCGTCATGGTCGCGACATTGCTGGTCAACTCCGTCAGGAAAATCACCAGAGCGACGACCACAGCGATGAAGACAATCGGCGGTAACACGGACAATGGCTCCAGATTTTCACCGATCCAGGCAGACAATCCGGTATCGCGTACAGCGCGCCCAAGTGCGATGCCGCCGCCGAACAGGAGCAAGACTCCCCAAGGCAATTTGGACGCTTCATTCCAGTTCAGCAGCGCCCGTGATTGTCCGCCCCCCGCCGGAACGACGAAAACCAGCACGGCGCCGAACATTGCGATCATCATGTCCACTTGCGCGCCGCTATATTGGCTCAGCGTCTCCCAACCCAGGGCTTCGAGCCCTTGAACCGTCCAGCGTCGGCTAACCCAGAGCGCGGCAACGACGGCAAAAATCATCGCCACCCGCTGTTCCGGCACCGTCATTTTCCCAAGCGCCGTTTTCTGGGACCGGACCTCCTGAATAGCGGCATCGCCATTCTCAACCCTGCCCAGCCCGCGCGTCACGCTCCACCAGGCTGCCGGAATGAGCAGAAGCACGGCCGGAATGCCAAAGCTCATCCACTCGACAAAGCTGATACTCGCCCCGGCATTGTTCTGCAGCCAGTCAATCGCGATCAGATTGGTCGGTGTTCCAATCGGCGTCCCGACCCCGCCAATGGAGGCGGCATAGCATACGCCCAGCAACAAAGCGGTGACGAAGCGGCCATTCTCATCTTTAAGCGCCGCGGCCGCCGACAAGGCGATCGGCACCATCATCAGCGTGGTCGCCGTATTCGATATCCACATGGACAAAAGCGCTGTCGCTATCATGAACCCGGCCACGAGCGACATGGGCGATGCGCCAACCGCAGACACGACATTCAGCGCGATCCGCTTGTGCAGATTCCA
Source organism: Henriciella sp. (assembly GCA_041984335.1). Lineage (GTDB taxonomy): Bacteria > Pseudomonadota > Alphaproteobacteria > Caulobacterales > Hyphomonadaceae > Henriciella. Next base: position 102,542 of record JBHIYI010000010.1, read on the forward strand.
GCGCTCGATACTGAGCGCGACGATAAACCCGCCCAATAGAAGCAGAACAATATGATCGGCATAGCCGGACCCGATCTGCCTGGGCGATCCTGCATCAAACAAGGGCAAGATGATCAATGGCAGGAGCGATGTCACCGGGATCGGGATCGGTTCCGTCGCCCACCAGATGGCCATCCATACCAGCAGCGCACCTGTCGCCCAGGCAGGGTATGCCAGGCCCTCCGGCGCGCCGATGAGCAACATCGCAGCCGCAAGCGCGGGTCCGAGCACAAGGCCAATCTTGCCCGCTAGGTGAGGCGGTTTATCCATGCGCCCACATGGGCAGGGCTTGGCTCAAGAAGTCAAGCGCCGCTTCAGGCTTCAAGAATAAGGTCATTCCTATGCACCAGTGCAGGCCGGCCGCGATATCCGAGCTCAGCCTCCACGGCGTCTGATTGCAACCCGGCGATCCGGTTGGCATCGTCAGCGCCATAAGCGGTGATGCCCTTGCCGATCAGGGTGCCATCTGGGGTCTTGATCGCCACGGCAGCGCCCCGCACGAACCCACCTTCGGCGCGCGTCACCCCGACCGGGAGCAGGCTTGCACCCGAGCGCAAGGCGCGCGCGGCGCCTGCATCGACAAAGATCGTGCCTTCCGGCGTGAGATGCCCGCGCAGCCAGACTTCGCGGGCTTTTTCAGGGGTCATCGTCGGCATCACATAGGTCGCCCGCCCGCCATTCGAGAGCGCCGATAGCGGATTTAGAGGCGTTCCGAGGGTGATGACCGTCATGCACCCGGCGGCTTGCGCAATCCGCGCCGCGGCGAGCTTTGTCGCCATACCGCCGCTGCCAAGATTTGCGGCCTGATTGATGTCACCGGCCATATCGTCGTGCGCTGCGGTCAGCTCCTCGATGATGGGAATATGCTCTGCGGCGCTATCAGTCCTCGGATCCGCTGTGTAGAGCCCGTCCACGTCTGACAGCAGGATCAATGCGTCCGCGCTGATCATCTGGGCCACGCGCGCGGCTAATCGGTCGTTGTCGCCATAACGGATCTCGTCTGTCGCGACAGAGTCATTTTCGTTGATGACCGGAATAGCGCCGGCACCGAGAAGCGTTTCAAGTGTCGCACGCGCATTCAGCCAGCGCCGCCGGCTTTCTGTATCCTCCAGCGTCAGAAGCACTTGCGCGACCGGGATAGTGAAAGTCTGGAACGCGCTCGAGATAGCCGCCATCAGGAGCGGCTGCCCAAGCGCTGCAGCGGCTTGCTTTTCTTCCAGTTTGCTGGGCCGCGCCGGACCGAGCCTGTCGCGCCCCAGCGCGATTGCGCCAGATGAGACCAGGATCACTTCCTGATCCGCCTTTAGATGCGCAGAGATGTCCGCCGCCAGGGAGTTGAGCCAAGACTGACGGGCAAGACCGTCTTCAGCCACAAGCGCGGACCCGATTTTCACCACGATCCGCTTTGCCGCGCGCAGGGATTCAAGAGCAGGCGCGGTCATGATCCGAGCGGGCTCCAGTCCTGCTCATCCGCCTCAGGCTCAGCTTCGGCCTGTCTGATCTCGCCCAGCGCCTTCAGCATCAACCCCAGGGCCTCGCGGACCCCTTCACCCGTAACAGCCGACAAACGCAGCGGTTCCTGATGGCAGGCCTGTTTCAGCAGGCGCGCCTGTTCGTCCACGAGTTCCTCGTCCAGCACGTCAATTTTCGACAGCGCGACGATCTCTGGCTTGGAGGCGAGCTCGGGGTCATAGGCTTCGAGTTCTTCACGAATTGTGCGGTAGGCTTCGTCTGGATGGTCCTGCGTGCAGTCGATCAGGTGCAGGAGAACCTTGCAGCGCTCCACATGCCCGAGAAAGCGATGGCCAAGACCAACACCATCCGCTGCGCCTTCGACCAAGCCCGGAATATCAGCCAATACAAAGCGAGAGCCAGGTCCGAGATCAACAATTCCGAGCCCGGGGTGCAGCGTGGTGAAGGGATAGTCGGCAATTTTCGGTTTTGCCGCTGTCGCCCGGCTCAGAAAGGTCGACTTTCCGGCATTTGGCAGGCCCAGCAATCCGGCATCCGCGATCAGTTTCAGGCGCAGCCAGAGCGTAAACTCTTCACCCGCCTCGCCGGGATTGGCGCGGCGCGGCGCCTGATTGGTCGAGCTTTTGAAGCGGATATTACCCCAGCCACCATTGCCGCCCTCCGCGACCATGACACGTTGCCCCACTTCGGTGAGGTCTGCGATCAGGGTTTCACGATCTTCTTCGTAAACCTGCGTCCCGACCGGAACTTTGATAATCTTGTCGGCGCCGCCGCGGCCATGGCGCTGCTTGCCCATCCCGTGGCCGCCGCGCTCTGCGAAATGGTGCTGCTGGTAGCGATAGTCGATCAGCGTATTGAGGCCCTCGACGGCTTCGACATAAACATGACCGCCGCGGCCGCCATCACCGCCATCCGGGCCGCCAAACTCGACATAGGCTTCGCGCCGGAATGAGGCACACCCATTTCCGCCATGTCCGGCCTTCACATAGATTTTTGCCTGGTCGAGAAACTTCATGACCGCTCTTCTTCTCTAATGTGCCGCAAGACGCAAGGCCAGGCCGGGGTCTGTGCCCTTGGTATAGCGCACGGCCGGGCTCTTTCGACCCCGCGCGCGCCCGAACAGTTCAACCTCTCCGCAAGGTTCAAAACCGAGTTTCATCAGCACGCGGCCAGACGCCGGATTGTCGATAAAGTGCCCAGAGGCGAAATGCTGAATCTCCATTTCCGTCTCGGCCCAGTCCATCACAGCCTGCGCGGCTTCCGTCACATAGCCCCGGCCCCACCAGTCCTGGCCGAGCCAGTATCCGATTTCCCAGACATCCATGGGCTTGAGGTCGAGGCCCACACACCCGATCACACCATCCTCATCATGCGTGATGAGGAGCACATAGGCGGTATCCTCGACCCAGCCCTTGGGCACGCGTTCAAGCCAGTCCTGCGCATCGGAAAGCTGGTAGGGATAGGGCGCGCGGCCGAGATTCCATGCCACGGCTTTCACGCCGATCCGCGCCGCAATCTGCGGTGCATCATGCGGCAGCGGCGGTCGCAGGACCAAGCGTTCCGTTCGCAATATGATCGGATTGGCCATCGCCCTATCCCCGTCCTGATGCGCCTAAGGCGGTATCATTCTGCAGGGTGAGCGCATACTGCCAGGCTGCATCTTTGCCGCCGCGGCCCTGGCTGTACATCATCTTCTCGCCCACCCGTACGAAGCCAAGCTTTTCAAGCACGCGGCCCGAGGCAGGATTGTCCTGAAAATGGCCCGCAACAAACTGGGTGACGCCAAATTCGGCCTCGCCCCAGGCGAGCAAGGCGCGCGCCGCCTCCGTTGCGACGCCGCGGCCCTGGACCGCTTTATCGACCCAGTATCCGATCTCCCAGACGTCTCCGATCGTGCGGTTGAAGCCAACCGATCCGATCACACCAGCTTCGGCATGGGTGATGACGAAGGCGTATTCACGGCCAGTCTCGCGCGCCTTTTCAGCATAGGCGATCCAGTCGAGCGCATCACGCGGTCCGTATGGGTGCGGCAGCCGGGCAAGATTCCGGGCCATATCCGCATCATTCACACAGCAGGCGATTTGACGGGCATCCTGCGTCATGGGTGGACGCATCAGAAAGCGTTCGGAGCTGAACTCAAATGATCTGTTCATTTGCGGTCTCCTTCCGGGGCCGATGAGGGAGGCAAAGAAAAAGGGGAGGCAGTGGCCTGCCTCCCCCTGGATCCTTTGGCCACCCCTCGGCGACCGGTAAAGGGCCGCGCTATTCAGCTGCGTCCGCAAGCGGTGTCACCGACACAAATTGACGGTTGCCACGCTTGCGCGTGAATTCCACTTTCCCTTCGACGAGCGCGAAGAGTGTGTGATCCTTGCCCATGCCGACGCCGCGACCCGGATAGGTCTTGGTACCGCGCTGGCGAATAATGATATTGCCGGGAACCACGTGCTCACCACCAAACTTCTTGGTGCCGAGATATTTAGGATTTGAATCGCGTCCGTTCTTCGACGAGCCGCCTGATTTCTTATGAGCCATAACCGGTCTCCAATCTTGCGTTTCAGCCTATAGCCGAAATCTTACCCTTTCGCGAGCTCTTTAGCCTGGGCGACCCAGTCATTGCTCTCAAACTTACCCGAAGCGCCGATTTTTTCCTCGATCGCTTCAATGTCGGCTTTCTTCATTTTCGCAATCTGTGCGAAGGTCGTAATGCCTTCAGCTTCCAGTTTGCCGGCGAAGACTTTGCCGAGACCCTTCATCTTGGTCAGATCGTCTGCGGCTGCAGGCGCGGCCTCTTTCTTAGGCGCGGCTTTCTTGGCCGCAGGCTTCGCAGCCGCGTCCTTTTTCGCCGCTGGCTTTTTCGCCTCTGCCTTTGGAGCTGCTTCCTTCTTAGGGGCAGCTTTCTTGGCCGGGGCTTTCTTGCCGTCTGCCAGGATCGAGTCGATCGTCACAACGGTTTCCAGCTGGCGGTGACCCTTCTTGCGGCGATAGGTGTTACGCTGCCGCTTCTTCATGATCAGCACTTTGGCACCCTTGCGCTGCTCCGCGACGGTCCCGACCACGCTGGCGCCAGAAACAACTGGCTCACCAATGGTGACTTTCTTACCGTCGCCCAGCATCAGAACGCTGTCGAACGTAACACTGTCGCCAGCATCTGCGGCGAGCTTCTCAATGACGATCTCATCGCCTTCGGCAACTTTATACTGTTTGCCACCTGTCTTAATGACCGCGAACATGACGCTCGTCCTTTTCAGAACATAAAAAATGAAACTTTGGCCGCTGCCGATCCCGGCGCGGACATGAAGGCGCGGGTAAACACCAAACACGCCTCCGAGTCAAACCCATTTCCGCATGAAAAGCAGGGCTTGATGCGTTCTCCGTCCGGCGCTAGGGCATCCCCGCGCGGAGAGGTGCCGGAGTGGCTGAACGGGACGGTCTCGAAAACCGTTGAGCGCGCAAGCGTTCCGAGGGTTCGAATCCCTCTCTCTCCGCCACATATTTCAATAAATACAGACTGTTAGTGCAATTAATGCGCGGATTGCTGCATCAAATGCTGCACCAAGCTGGATGAGGTCGATGCCACTTTGATGTTTTTGTCAAAGGTAACAATGGGCGATCGCCGGTTTGGTTATTCATCTGCACTTTCTTCCATCGCCGACCACATTTCCATAATATCGGCGGGGACGATTTCGTTGAGCTGATAGAGAATCTGAGCTGCCGTAATTTCGTTCTCGGAAAGCTGGGTGGTTTCCACCATCTTGTCCCAGTTTGTGCCCATATATTCCAGATCGCCTGGCGCATCGTATTGATCCAATTGCATCATCCGATGGCGCAACTTGGATATCTTTTCGAGATCACCCAAGCGAAGCATGTTCTGGGCGTATGTCGAGCGCTGAAACACTTTTTGCATGACAGGCACTATGTCCTGTTGAAGCCGTCGAGCATCTTCCGTCGACATAGTCTCCATGTCTAAATGACCGCCGTATTTTTCGGACAGTGCATTTAGGTCTGCATTGGCCTCCTCCCAGCCATAGACCTCCATCGTGCGGTCATACCAAGCCTGGGCTTCTCGATAGAGTGCGTTTTCAAAATTGGTCTGCTCCCCGAAAAGTGGTCCATTATTTGAGTTAGTTCCGGCTCCAGATATGGAGCTGAACTATGGGCAAGAGACTGAAGCCTGAAGAGATTATCGCGAAGTTGCGGGAGGTTGAGGTTCG
>JBHIYI010000011.1:0-64469 GCA_041984335.1 Henriciella sp.
TAGGCGGCAGTTCGTTCTTGTCGCTCACGTAAACCTCCTGAGGATTGCGATACTCCCGTCGCCAAGGTCGCCCCAGCCGGTCACGAGGCCGGTCTGGGCATCTGCGACCTGACGCTCGCCGCAATCGCGGCGCAGCTGGCGGACCGCCTCAACAACATGGTTGAGGCCCCAGACATGCGCTTCGCTCAGCAAGCCACCATGGGTGTTGATGGGGTAGCGTCCACCCAGTTCGATCTGGCCCTCAGCGACGAATTCGCTCTGACCGCCGGGTTCGCAGTAACCGAGCGCTTCAAGCTGCAACAGCACGATATAGGAGAAGCAGTCGTAGATTTGCAGAAAATCCATATCCTCACGGTTGACGCCTGCCATCTCGAATGCGCGCGGGGCGGCATAGCTGAGGCCGATCTTGAAAGGGTCGGGGCGCGAGGGGATGTCGTCGGCGGGATAGGGGTGACCCTCAGCCGCGCCTGCGATGCTTACCGGCACATGCGGCATGTCCTTGGCCCGTTCCATGCGCGAGACAACGACCGCACAGGCACCATCGGTTTCTAGGCAGCAATCGTAGAGCCGGAAAGGCTCGGATATCCAGCGCGCCGAGTGATATGCCTCAAGATCGAATGTACGGCCACAATTGAAGGCTCTCGAATTTAGCTGCGCGTGACGGTTACATGCGAGTGCGACAGCGGCCATCGCGTCCGACCCGACATTGTGGAGCTTGGAATGTCGCATGGCGAGCCAAGCATACATCTGCACCGGCAGGAACACGCCATAAGGAATGTAATAGCCCTGAATGGTGTTGGTCAGAGTGTTCATGTTCATCGGCCGGGTAGGCGGGGCACCGGCCTTGGGCCTGAGTGCGGAATAGCCATTCCAGCCCAGCGTTACAAGAACGTGGTCACAAAGTCCGCTGGCGATCGCCATCGCCGCGTTCTGGAGCGCTGTCGTCGGGCTGGCTCCGCCCATGTGTACGGTAGCCGCATAGCGCAGCACGTCGATACCAAGATTGGCGGCCATTTCTTCTGATGTCGTGTAGATCGGCGGCGGAACCATGCCGTCGATGTCGGATGGCTTCAGCCCGGCATCCGCGATCGCCTTTCGGGAAGCTTCGAGCATCATGTCGACTGCGGTATTTTCGGCACCCTTGACGAATGCGGTTTCACCGACGCCCGTGATCGCGGACCTGTCACTGAAATTGAAGGTGGATGTGGCGCTCATTTTTGATGCTTGTCCAGTTGGCTGGACTGCATGTCTCCGACAAACGAGTGGGAGAGTGCGATTTCCGCACCTTCGACAAGGTCGCGCATCACCTCTGCGGCAGGCCGGATCGAATGGATTAGACCAATTCCCTGGCCAGCAAAGCCAGGCATGATATCCTTTCGCTCAGCCTTGATACCTGAAGCCATAACCGGACCTGAAATCATCGACTGGAAAGGCATGGGCAGCGGTTCCTTGCCCGCGTCAACCCACGCATCGGCCCATTTGTTACGGATCATGCGGGCAGGCTTGCCGGTTAACGAGCGGCTTACGACGGTATCCCCGTCACCGCTTTCGGTGATTGATTCCTTCTGAAAAAGCTCGATGCCTGCTTCGTCCGTTGCGAGGAAGGCCGTGCCGATCCACGCGCCTTCTGCCCCCAGCATCAGCGACGCTGCGACACCGCGCCCATCTGAAATACCACCGGCACCGATCACGGGCACCCGATCACCGACCGCATCCACGACTTGCGGGATAAGCGACATGGTTCCGATTGGTGAATTGTGGCCGCCGCCGTCGTGCCCCTGGGCGACGATTATGTCGATACCGGAATCGACCACCTGCTGGGCATGCTTGACCTTGCCGATCACCGCCATGACCTTGGTCCCGTTGGCGTGAAGACGGTCCATCCAGGGCGCGGGATTGCCGAGGCCCGCGGCATAGACCGGCACCTTTTCCTCAATCACCACTTCCATCTGTGCCTCGAAGAATTCTCTCGAGAATAGCTGGAGCTGGCTCTTGCCCATATCCGGCGCACCTGCGGCGCGCATCGCTGCTGCAGCATCAACTTCGGGAAGGTTCTCCCGCGCCATGAAATCGCGGGTAAACTCCTTGTATTCGTCGATTTTTTCCATCGGGTTGGCGGGCGCATTACCGGATTGCGGTGCCGACCCCCGCCGGACCGAGGCCGGCAGAAGAGTATCTACCCCGAACGGCTTGTCAGTCATCTCGCGGGTCTGACGGATCCAGCTACGTAACTGGTCCGGCGAGCACGCCGCAGCGCCGAGGACGCCGAGCCCCCCCGCATTCGATACTGCGGCCGCGAGCGCGGGGACACTTGCCCCGCCCATTCCGGCCAGAAAGATCGGATATTCGATCTCGAGAATTTCGCATATGCGGCTTTGTAGCGGCATGTTTTTTATCCTCCCGTCTTCGACATTAAGGTGAGCAAGTCTTCTAAATTTGTCCCCACCTCACTTTTTGAGAAACCAGATCAGGACTTCGTTCAGCCAGATAATTTGCTGAACCCGATACGAGGCGGGCCATGGCCTGCCGCGCTTCCTGGGCATCACCTGTGCGGACCGCTTCCAAAACGCGGCGCAGGATTCGCAACTGGACCGCGCGCTCCTGGGCGGAATAGCCGAGCGAGCGCGAAAATTCGCGGGTCAGCAAATGCAAGGTGGAGGTCAAAAGGCCGAATAGCGGATTGCCGCTGGCCCAACCGAGCAGATCGTGAAACCGACGGTTCAGATCCTCGAACTGGCTTCCAGCTTCATTGCGCTCAAGCTCTTTAAGGCAATCGGCGAGCGCGCTGAGGTCGCCCGTATTCGCGCGCTGGGCGGCATAGGCCGCAACATCCGGCGCTATGGCTTCACGCAGTTCGAGGAGGCCCTTCAGGTCTGCTTCCATGAATTGCAGGATGAGAGAAAGACTATTCGCGAAATCACCGGATTGCGGGCGCGCGACCACCGGCCCGCCACCTCGGCCCAGCTGAAGGTGGATTACGCCCTGAAGCTCCAGAAAGCGGAGCGCTTCACGCAAGGTTGCTCTGGCAACTTCGTACCGCGCGAGCATTTCTTCTTCGCGTGGCAAACGGTCTCCAACAACGCGCGCACCAGCTTCAATGTCGCGAACGATGTCTTGTGCGAGCGAAAGTGCACGCTTTGCCTTCTTTGCTTTATCGGTCCTGGGCTGCAAATCTGAAACCTATACCTTATAATGTTTGATTCAATTACCGGCTTGAATTTGGCCGAAGTTTCCATGATGGGGCTTTAGTGTCAAGATATACATTATAAGCTTTATTGACTGTACGCTGCTGAGCAACTAACCTGCCAGCAGGCAGTGCATTATCTCGTAAGGACACGAAGGACAGAATATGAGCATTGAAATGATTGAACTGGATACGCTCGAAAAAATCGCGACTATCCCGATTGAACAAATCGATGTTTCACGCCCAAGCCTTTTTCAGAAGGATACAATTGGCCTGTTTTTCGATCGATTGCGCAAAGAGGATCCAGTCCATTACTGTCCTGAGAGTAACGTGGGGCCGTATTGGTCGATTACCAAGTTCGATGACATCATGGCCGTTGATGTCAATCACAAGGTCTTTTCATCGGAGGCGAAGCTCGGCGGAATTGCCATTCAGGACATGCACGCGGTGGAAGGTGCGCTTGAGCTTGAAATGTTCATCGCCATGGACCCGCCCAAGCACGATCAGCAACGCAAGGCCGTTAACTCTTCGGTCGCGCCGTCAAACTTGAAGTTGCTTGAGCCCATCATTCGTGAACGGGCGTGCAAGATACTTGATGTTCTGCCGGTTGGTGAGGAAATTGACTGGGTTGATAAAGTTTCGGTCGAGTTGACCACAATGACCCTTGCGACGTTGTTCGACTTTCCCTGGGAAGAGCGGCGCAAACTCACTCGCTGGTCCGACATCACAACAGCGGCGCCTGAAACTGGCATCGTCGAGTCTTATGAGGCGCGGCGCGAGGAGCTGATCGAGTGTGCGATGTATTTCAAAGGGCTTTGGGACGAGCGCATCAATCAGGAACCAAAGAACGACCTGATCTCAATGATGGCGCATTCTCCGGCGACACGGGACATGCCTTTCATGGAGTTTCTGGGCAACCTGCTGCTGCTTATTGTGGGCGGCAACGACACGACGCGCAATTCAATCAGTGGTGGCGTGCTCGCCCTTAATCAGAACCCTGAAGAATATCGCAAGCTGAATGAGAACCCTTCGCTGATAACCAGCATGGTGCCGGAGATTATCCGCTGGCAGACACCATTGACTCATATGCGCCGGACTGCGCTCCAGGATTACGAGATTGGCGGCAAGCAGATCAAAAAAGGTGATAAAGTGGTGATGTGGTATTTGTCAGGCAACCGGGATGAGTCTGTCATTGAGAATGCTGACCAGTTCATAATTGACCGAAAGAACCCGCGTCATCACCTGTCATTCGGCTATGGCATCCATCGTTGCATGGGCAACAGGCTCGCGGAATTGCAGCTGCGGATCATATGGGAAGAGATCCACAAGCGTTTTGCGAAAGTCGAAGTGACCGGCGAGCCTGAGCGTCTTTTTTCGAGCCTTGTGCGCGGCATCACGAAACTGCCTGTGCGGCTGCATGCTCGTTGATTGGCAAAACAAAGGAGGAGGAGCTCAAGATGGTCAAAGCGACACCCGCCTCTAACAGTGAGGTGCGAAAGCAAGTCGAGTCCTTCAGACTTGCCAGGGACGTAGGGGAGTATGGTCGCCACATACACCAAACTTCCGTCGACACCACGCAGGCGCTTTAGAGTTTGCGCGTACTTGCGAAGCAAAAATCAAGAAACTGGCCGGGAGCATTATCGCCCAATCTTGATCGGCGATTTCGGCGTTTGTAAGGCGCTTCCGTTGCCGGATCAGGTTGAGCATAGTTCGCATGGAGATGCCGACTAACTTCGCATCGGGGACGGCAGCTTCTTGCTGCAAACGCCCTCACGGGAGCTAGGGGCAAAGGCAAGCTATTGCCCGACTGGAAAGGCTGCCCCACGAGCGCAGTAAGCAAAATATGGCGAGCGACCTTGAGCAGAATTACTTCTGGAGGGCCCGCTCACTTTATGGACTGCATCCCGTCGACGGCACGAACGGGGATGAAACTGGCCCCCACTTTGCTCGAGCTCTAAAGCGACGAACAAAAGCGCGAACCCATCCGCCGACGGCCGTAAGTTTCACCCGGCGCACGGAGTTATTGCAAATTTGCACCACCCGCCGACGATTTCATGGCGTGACCAAAAAGAATGTTCCAACGCAAACAAAATGTAATACACCATACAGTATGCATTAGACATAAGGAGGATACGAGGTGCATTATTTCAACCAACTGTCGAACACTACGATTTCAACATCGTTGGCGGTATTGCTGATTGCCGCCGGTGCTCAGGCGCAAGTTGAAGTGGACAAGCAAGGCGCGTCTACGTCCGGGGCGGAAAGCGCGGAGAGCACACGTCGATTGGGCGCAGTCACAGTTACAGCGCAAAAGCGCGAGCAGAGCTTGCAGGATGTGCCAATTGTCGTGACGGCCTTATCCGGTGAGCTTCTCAGCGATGCCGGCGTTCAGGATATCAAGGACCTGACGGTCGTGACGCCGGGTCTGCTTGTAACTTCTTCGTCAAAGCAAGCAAATACGACGGCGCGTATTCGCGGCGTTGGCACGGTTGGTGACAATCCTGGCCTCGAAAGTTCTGTTGGCGTCGTCGTTGATGGTGTGCCGCGCGCCAGGAATGGCGTTTCTTTTGGAGATCTCGGCGAAATCGAGCGAATCGAAGTTCTAAAGGGGCCGCAAGGCACGTTGTTTGGTAAATCGACGTCTGCGGGTGTTATCAATATTATTACAAAAAAGCCGTCCGACGAGTTTGAATCCAACTTCGAGGTAGGGATCGGCAACGAAGGCTTCCTTCGCACCTCTGGAGAAGTTAACGGACCGATTTCCGGTACCGTGAGCGGTCGCCTTTTTGGGGTCTATGAGGAGCGCGGCGGTTTTCTGGACATTAAGACGGGTAATGGTCCGCGTACCGAAGACGAATCGGGTCAGTATGACTTCTATTCCGTTCGAGGGCAGCTTCGTATTGAGCCTTCAAGCGATCTCGAAATTCTTCTCTCGGCCGACTATACTGACCGGGAAGAAGATTGTTGCATGGGTGACTATATTGCGGTGGACCCGGCCAGGGGCCCACTGGTTACGCTGCTGGCCGGCGGCGACGGTGCCTCTGCTTTTCCGCTAGATCCGTTCGATCGCGTCGCCTTTGCGAACCGCGACGCCACGCAGACGACCGAGGACTGGGGTGTGTCAGCCAATATGAAGTGGGAGACAGGTCTCGGTGAGCTGACGTCCATCTCATCCTATCGTGACTGGGAAAATGGCTCGGGTCAGGACACTGACTTTAGTGCCGCCGATATCTGGTTTCGGGATGATGGAACTTCCGGGGATGCTTTTGCCACATTCAGTCAGGAATTGCGGCTTGCAGGAGCGACCGAAAACATCGACTGGCAAGTGGGTGTGTTCTACGCAAACGAGACGCTGGATCGCACTGATTTCATCACTTTTGGTAATGACTACTTCTTCTACTTTCAGCAATTGCTGCTTGGTTCGAGCGGCGGTGCGTTTGATCTAGCGACGCTGCCTGGTAGCATCTACACGGGCGAGGCCCAAGCAACTGCGGATGTTTATGAGCAAACCGCGGACACATACGCCATCTTTACGAACAATACTTTCAGCTTGACCGATCAGTTCGATCTGACCGTTGGTCTTCGTTACACGGTTGATGAGAAAACGCTGGAATCTGATTTTGACGGGAATGCTGGTAGCTGTTCCACGGCCCTGGCCGTGTTTGGTCCTACTGGTGGGTTGACCCCAACACTCTGTTTGCCTTGGACGAATGATAACTTCGTCGGTGTGAGCGCCACGCAAGATCGCTCTGATGAGGATTTTTCCGGCACAATCAAAGGTGTTTATCGGGTCAATGAAAACCTGATGTCCTACGCGTCCTATTCGCGTGGCTACAAGGCCGGTGGTTTCAACCTTGATCGCAGCCAGTTTGGTCCCACAGACCCAGCGCCGTTTCAACCGAACCTCGACACTGGATTCGATGCTGAAACGGTGGATGCGTATGAGGTTGGCTTCAAGTCTAACAATGCTGCAAATAGCTTGTTTCTCAATGGCGCGGTTTTCTACCAGGAGTATAGCGATTTTCAGCTCAACACGTTCACCGGTACTAGCTTTATCGTGACGTCCGTTCCTGGTGTTGCTTCCCAGGGCGCTGAATTCGATATCCGATATCTGCCTCAGCAGCTTGAAGGGCTGACAGTGCAGGGTGGGCTCGTCTACGCGGAAACCCAATATGATGACTTCCAGTCGATCAACTTCTTTGCTCCGCCGCGTCTGCCGAGCAGCACGATTTCGTTCGCGCCCCGCTGGTCCGGAACGCTGGCCGCAACTTATGAGACTTCGTTCATCGGCGACTGGGATGCGCGATTCAATGTATCGAGCCGGTTCACTTCACGGTACAATACTGGGTCTAACCTCGATCCGCTCAAGGAGGTCGACGAATTGGTCGTAGTCAATGCGAGAATGTCATTCTTCAGTGGCAATTCACCGTTGGAGTTGGAACTTTGGGCGCAGAACCTATTTGACGAGGACTATTACGAACTCGCCTTCGATACGCCGCTTCAAGGTGCGGCAGCCTCGCAAACAGCACCGGGAACCGCTGTTGGTGCATTTTTGTCGCCACCCTTGACCTTCGGCGCAACCGCCCGTGTCCGGTTTTAGAGCATAAAGTATAAGTCGACTTAACTTGCCTTGAGGAGGCTGGACATAAGAACCAGAGCTTCTCAAGTGCAGGAAGTCGGAAGGCTACGATTCAAGGATTGGGATTATTATTTTAGACCTTGGACTGCCTCAGAAAAACGGGCTCACAGATTGAGAGGGCTTCTACTCTGAAGTGGAGTTGATCCATCCGCAAGAGAGCCAAGCCTGAAGAGATCAACGCAAAGCAGCGTCAAGTCGAAGTGCGCCTGGGTTAGGGCGAAACGATCGGATATATCGTGCGCCCAACCGGCATAGGCGAACAGGCCTATCATCGTCAGTGCAACGAGTATGGCGGCCTGCAAATCGACCAGGCCAATCGTATGAAGGATATTGAGAAGGAGAACGCGCGTTTACGACGGGCGGTTTCTGATCTCAAATTGGACAATCAAATCCGTCACGAAGTCGTGCGGGGAAAGTTCTAAGCCCCTCACGTAAACGCATTGCGGTCGATCTCGTCGTGGAACAGCTTGGCGTCGCAGTGCGCGGAGCTTGCCGTGGGTCGGCCAGCATCGCTCAACGCAGCGACGTTTGCCGACACCCAGAGCAGAGGAAGTCGCGCTCACTGATGCCACGTTGAACATGGCTGAACGCTTCGGCCGGTATGGCTATCGATGTATTACCGCTTTACTGCGTGACGCAGTCTGGACGGTGAGTGAAGGGTGCGTTTATCGCATCTGGCGGCGTGAGGGGCTCAAAGTTCCGCAGAAGCAACCCAAACGCGGGCGGCTCTGGTTGAGCGACGGATCGTGCGTCCGGCTGAGGCCTGCCTATAAAGGCCATGACTAGTCGTATGACTTCGTCTAAGACTGCACGCATGATGGCAAAGTCTTCCGCATGCTCTGCGTGATCAATGAGTTTACGCGCGAGTGTCTCGCCATCCGTGTCGAGCGCAAGCTCCTCTCCCCTCCCCACCTAAAACCGTATTGTCCTCGAACTTTGTGCTGCCTTATTGGGTGAAGGCGGCATGAACGTCCCTATAAATCAACCACCGGTTCTTCCGGATAAGGTGGATTTGTTATGTTGGGCAGACCGGCCGAGGTATTCGCGCCGCTTTGCGTGAACACCTCGCAAAATCTACGTCAAACCGAACGGGCGCGCTCATAAGACTTCAATTCATCACGAATCGCCAATAATGTGGTCGCGGATGTAGCCAGACCATCCGCCTCCACCGCTGCGAATGCTCGCGCTGCAACGCGCTCAGCAGATTTTGCAAAATCTTCGGCGCGCTGGCGGGCCAATCGTGTTGGAACAATGCGCCGTACTCGTCGGTCGGCTGCGTCCGTTTTGCGTGAGACATAGCCAGAGTTTTCCAGCTGGTCGACGAGCGCGCCGACGGAAGGGCGAGCGATGTCGAGAGCCTCTGCAAGCGCTGTTTGTGTGGGGCCATCCAGTCTCAATGCATAAACCAGCACATGCCATTGTGATCTCGTAAGACCAATGGTCTCCATTTCCCTATCAAATGCTCTGCGCAACAGACGGGTGACTTCCGCGAGAAGAAAACTGAAGTCAATTCTGGGATCTCCCTTGAAGTCGAAACTGATCGAATGCTCTGTATTTGACATAGAAATCTCCATTTACATGCATTGTAAGAGTGCTTACAAAAAGGATGATTACCAGTTCCTAATTCGGAGGCGTGCTTTGAACAAGGGTATCGGACTAATGAACGCACAGGGGCTCACATTGGCCACGAGCTCGTTTGGTGATTCAGCAGCGCCCCCAGTAATTTTCGCGCATGGTGGCGGGCAAACCCGGCACGCCTGGAAGAGCGCTGCGAAAACGCTCGCATATGAAGGCTATTTCTCCACAGCGCTCGACCTTCGTGGACACGGCGATAGCGATTGGGCCGCTGACGGGGACTACTCACTGGAAGCCATTGCGAGAGATTTGATTGACGTTGCAGGGCAACTGGCGGGCGCGGGAACCCGGCCACACCTCGTCGGGGCCTCTCTTGGCGGGCTTGCTGCAATCGTGGCAGCTGGCGTGTTGGCACGTGACGCGTTTATGTCAGTTACCCTTGTCGACATTGCGCCGAATATGGATGCGGCCGGGGTTGCCAAAGTGGTCGGTTTTATGGGCGCTCACATCGAGGAGGGATTCGAATCGCTGGAACAGGCCGCCGATGTCATCGCAAAATATCTTCCGCATCGCCCCCGCCCGAATGACCTTGAAGGTTTGCGGAAAAATTTGCGCCAAGGGGAGGATGGGCGCTGGCTCTGGCATTGGGACCCGGCCTTCATCACGGGCGTAATGCAGAGATCGGCAGTTGCGCGCACTGGCGATCTCGAACAGGCGGTAAGGGACATTTGTGTGCCGCTTCATCTCATTCGCGGGCGCATGAGTGAGCTCGTCTCAGAAGACTCTGTTACCGCCTTTCGGGCGCTCGCCCCAAATGCGCATTTTACCGATGTCGCTGGGGCACGCCACATGGTGGCGGGAGACCGCAATGATGTGTTTACCGATGCCGTTGCAGCTTTTTTGCGCCAGGTGGGCGAGGAGGCCCCGGTATGAGTGTTCCCGTATTAAGTCTGAGCGACGTACAGACCGCACTGGATGCAGCCCCCTTTCATCGATGGCTTGGGCTTGAGGTAATCAGCGCAGACGAAAAATTGATCCGACTTGAGATGCCCTGGCGGGATGAAGTTGTCTCCAACCCGCGCACCCAATCGGCGCATGGCGGAATTCTCGCCGCCTTGATTGATCTCACCGGATTTTATGCCTTGCTGGCCGCTGGCAGCGTGCCGATCGCTACCGCGGACTTGCGTGTCGACTATCATAAGCCCGCCACACCCGGTCCGCTTACCATAACGGGAAGAATCGTCCGACTGGGGTCGACACTATCAGTCGCCGAAGCATCAATCACCAACGCTGATGGCGACTTGCTTTCGAGCGGACGCGGTGCCTACCAGATGCCGAGGCGTTCGTCATGATTCGCATGACAGTTTTACCTTGCCTTTTGTGTTTTCTGATCAGCGCATGCATCGAGAGCGGACACGAAGATCAATCTGTTGCGCCGCCAAGAAACATCATTGCCGAGTCTGAGGCGCCTATCATACGGGTTGAGACGATATCCGCTGAAGAGACTTTACTCGCCGAACCTCTCATCGCTTCAGGCACTATCGCCGCCAAGCAAACCAGCAATATTGGTGCATTGGCTGAGGGCGTCGTCGAGCGTATTTTCGTCCGGGTCGGTGACCGAGTTAAGAAAGGCGACCCGCTATTTCGTACCCGGCAGATCGATTATCAACGTAGGCTTATCGAAGCTGAAGCAATGCGCGACGTCGCGCAGGCTGAGGTGGCCCGTGCGAAGACCCTCGTAGATCGTTATACGCCACTGGCACCTGATGGTGTGGTCTCGGGTGTGGTCTTTGATGATGCTAAAACGGCTCTAGAAGTCGCTCGTGCTAATTTGCGGCTCAGTGAAACGGAAGTAGAAACCGCCGGGCAAGCGCTCACCGATACGATCGTGCGCGCACCCTTCAACGGCTCTGTCACAGCACGTTACATCGATGAAGGTGTGTTCATGTCAAACAGCTTTTCCGGGATGGGCAATTCAGCGGTCGTTCAAATCCAGGAATGCGAAATTGCCGCGGGAATATTATTTGCGCCAGAGTCTGAGCTTGCGCGTCTGCGCCTCGGCTTGACGGGTCGTCTTTATGTCGATGGCCGCGGCGATGCGATTCAATCCGAGATTCTTATTCTAAACGACCGGGTGGACCCTGTCTCGCGAATGGTTGAATTTCGCATGGCGTTTGCCAATCCGGACTGCCGTGTAAAGGCTGGGCAATCGGTTCGCGCCGAACTGAATGTCGATCAACGCCCCGCCATAGTCGTGCCGCGAATAGCTGTGCGTGGCACGGGTGACGACCGCTACATCTATGTCGTCTCAGGAGGAAACGTTCAGCCGCGCGTCGTCAAAGTTGCAGACCTGGACGCAGGCCGGACCGAGGTTCTTGACGGTTTGTCGATCGGTGAAAAGGTGATCCTGAGCTCATCCCAACCGCTTTATGATGGAGCCGTCGTCGAGCCTGCAGCGTCATGATGTGGCTCGTCGATCTATCGATACGGCGAGCGGTCTTTGCGGTCATGATTATCGCGTCACTTGTGGGGCTTGGTTACATGTCGATGGGGCGACTGGGCGTCGACCTCTTCCCCGATGTCGAATTTCCTTATGTGAATGTCACGGCTACACTGGATGGTGCTTCCCCAGAAACAGTCGAGTCCGAAATCACCGATATTCTGGAGGGATACATCAATACAATTGATGGCATTGAGACACTGCAATCCTTTTCCAGCGAAGGGCGGTCTCAAATTCTTATCGAGTTCGATTTGAGGTCCGATGCCCGCGAGAAGGTCCAGGATGTTCGAGACAAGGTACAGCTTGCCCGCGCGGAACTACCTCCAGACATGGACCCGCTCATTGTTGATAAGGTGGATCCGGACGCTGCACCGATAATCTCCGTCATGATCGCTGGAGACCTGCCAATTGCCGACCTCACAGCGTTTGCCGATGACGTCGCCAAGGAGCGCCTTCAGCGAATTGACGGAGTGGGCTCGGTCAGCATGGTTGGAGGGCGTGAACGGGACGTTCGGATATGGCTCGACAATGAACGCCTGCGCGCCTTTGGCGTCACGGCAGATGATGTCCGCCAAGCGATTCAGAGTGAGCATGCGGAACTTCCGGGTGGGCGGCTGGAAACCGCTGCCGGCACAAAGGAGTTCGGCGTCAAGACAGTCGCTGAAGTCGCCAGTGCGAATGGCTTTGCCGAACTGCCGGTCGCCTATCGAGAGAATGGCGTCACTATCCGCATCTCCGATATCGCGCGTGTCGAAGATGGGTTGGAGGATGAACGCTCAGCTGCCTTGCTGAACGGCAGGCGGGGCATATCGCTCGATATTCGAAAACAGTCAGGCCGTAACACTGTGGAAGTCGCACGCAATGTGAAGGAAGCGACAGAGCGTCTTCGGAAAGTTGCCCCTGCCGGTGTAACTGTCATTGCGACCCGCGATGTTTCCAAATTCATCGAGAGCTCAATTGAGGATGTTATCCACGACGTGGCGATAGCAATTGGCCTCGTGATCGCTGTGACATTCACTTTCCTCCTGAACGTCAGAGCTACGCTAACTGTTGCCGCCGCGATCCCGACATCCTTGGTGGCGACCTTTTTTGGATTCTACCTGCTGGGATTTACGATCAATGTCCTCACTCTGTTGGCATTGACTGTCGCGATCGGTCTTCTTGTCGATGACGCCATAGTCGTCGTCGAAGCGATCATGAAGGAGCTGGAGGAGGGCAAGCCTCCTCTCCAAGCAGCCCGCGAGGGGACGCGCAAGGTTGGCTTGGCAGTGTTTGCAGGTACTGCCGCGACACTCGCAGTATTTGTACCCATCGCCTTTATGGATGGGATCGTCGGGCGGTTTTTTTACCAATATGGATTGGCGATCGTCTTTTCTGTATCGGTCTCATTGCTCGTTGCGCTTACGCTGACCCCAATGCTCGCATCGCGCTTTCTCAGGTCGGGACGTGTTTTCTTTGTTTTTCGCCCGCTGGATGCGTTCTGGGACGGCGTTGAACGTGTATACGCGTCAATCGTGACGCTCGCCGTGCGATTTCGATTGATCGTTATGCTTATCGCAGTCTCGTCCGTGTTTGGTGGGGCATGGTATGCCGCTCAAGTTCCATCCGGGTTCACATCCCGTGCAGACCGGAGCGAGTTTCAGGGCTCAATCGAGCTACCGCTGGGTACCGGCATTATGGCAGCGCTGCAGACGGCACAAGAAGCCGACCAAGGGCTCCGCAAGATTGACCACATTGAGGATGTGTTCCTATCCATTGGATCTGGGTCGCAAACCGATGTGCACATAATAGAACTCTACGCTTCTTTGACACCGAAACAGCAACGCTCGATAGGCCAGTTCGAGATCATGGATGAAGCTCGCGAAGCTATACGCGGAGCAGCGCCCGATGCGGTCAAAGTGTCAGTTCTTGAAGTGCCCTGGGTCAGCGGCACAACATCCGGCAGCTCCGATCTCGATTTGTTGCTAAAGGGTAGTGATCTAGTTTCTCTTTCGCAATATGCAGACAGCCTGGTGCGAGAGATGCGCTCGCGTTCCGCTTTCGCCGATGTCCGGACGAGCTTCGAGAGCGGGCGGCCTGAGGCCCAGATATTGTTTGACCGAAGGCGCGCAGGTGACCAGGGCGTATCAGCTAGGTCGCTTGCCTCAACTGCCCGGATCGCGCTGGGCGGGGTTGATGTGGGCACATTTGAAGAGGATGGAAAACGCTACGACATCCGTCTTCGCCTCGAAGAAGATCAAAGAGAAAGCGTACGGGACTTCGACCGCATACAGGTGCGCGGAGCTGATGGTCGTCTCGTGGACATCGGCGCTGTCTCACAAGTGCAGTTCGCATCGGGGCCGTCACAGATTGATCGGTCTGACCGGGCGCGAAAAATATCTGTGCTTGGCAGTTCTGCAACCGGTGTGTCGCTGGGCGAGGCTACTGATGAGCTGCTTGCAGTTCTGGATGCCCATCCACCACCCCCGGGTATTGTATACTCAATGGGCGGAATGGCTGAGCGAATGCAGGAGACAGCTGGCGCAATCGGTTTTGCGCTCGCTCTTGCCTTGCTGGCGCTCTACATGGTGCTGGCCAGCCAGTTTAACTCATTCGTTCAGCCGCTCGTAATCATGGTGACGGCACCGCTCAGCTTTTCCGGCGCGTTCGCCGGGCTGTACTATTTCGGCTTGGAGTCTTCTCTCTTTGCGCAGATTGGCCTCATTGGTTTGATGGGGATCGTCATGAAAAACGGCATCCTCCTGGTCGACCGGGCGAACCAATTGACTGAAGACGGAATGCCGCCCCGTGCCGCGATCCTCCAAGCCTGCCCGGAACGCTTGCGCCCGGTTCTGATGACAGCATTTTCAGCAATATTTGGCATGATGCCGGTAGCATTTGCGACATCAGACGGTGCGGAGTGGCGCAACGCTCTAGGCGCGCTACTCATCGGAGGTTTGACGTCATCAACGATTCTTACGCTGCTGGTCGTTCCGGCGTGTTACATGATTTCGCGTGATATTGCTTACCTCATCGGAGCACTGAAGCGGTTGATCATTTGGCCGTTTAGAAGCTGCAAGCAGAGCGGTGCTCGAAGCGACGTCAAAGGATGAACATTTCGCGGTGTCGATTCAAAGACGGTTCGCCGTCTGCGTGTGCCGGACAATCTGCACATCCGTGCACGCATGCAAGAAATCCCTTCGTAGAGGAGTCTATTTGGCTCTCGCCAGATCGAGCTGATACTGGCTCGCAGGGGCATTACCGTGATGTAGAAGAATTTGAGACGTCCACATATCGGAGATCAGGTCAATGACGTTGGATTGCTCGAGCGTACTTTGTGTTGGAGTCAAATGGAGGTAAGCGGTCGCGATCTCAACCGCTTACCTCATAAAAATATTTATCGCAGGCAGCAAGAAAGTAAAACGATCTACCAGCGCTTTGCTAGGCGCAACCCGAATTGCCTTGGTTCCAGTACGAACACATTGGTATACAAACCGGAAGACGCGTCGGTTAAATATTGATTGGTAAGCTGGTCATCTTCCAACAAATTTTTCACGAAAAACTCTAGTTCGAGGTTATTGCTTTCGTTCGTGAACTGAATGGCTGCATTCGCGTTTTGGAAACTATCGAGGCGATCGGCTTCCAGATTGAATATGCGAGTGAACACTTCTCCGCGGTGATAAAAATCACCACGCACCGACAAATCCCACTCATCATTCATTTTGAACACGTATTCGGCGCCTACTGAAAATGTCACCTCGGGTGCCAATGGCAGTTTGTTTCCAGATACGTCAGTTGGGATGCCCACCAATCCATCAAACGTTGGAAGTCCATTCAGCGTCAAAACGTCATTCAGTGATGCTCCGCCAAGGGTCGCTTGTGGCGCGTCAGGTGTACAGAGAAACGCAGCAAGCGCTGCGAATGCCCCCCCGCCGGATGTTAGAAGGGTATTGACGTTTGCGGCGTTTGCCACACAGTTCTGAGTGCTTGCTGCGTCCTTAACGACAACAAAGTTTGGATCTCCTCCGGTCTGATCAAAAGAGTCAAGAATCGGATCTTGGTCGGCTAATTCTGAGTTTAAGAGTCCGATGGTGGAGTCGACGCGGAAGTTGTCGGTTACTTGATAGTAAAATTCTCCTTCAAAACCCAATACCGTCGCATCAACATTCGCGTTTACGGATGTTCTATTGACGATTGAGGAGATCTGATATCCTTCGTAATCATAATAGAAAGCCGCCAGATTCAAAATCCCGGCTCCGCCGAAAAGCGTGCTCTTGGAGCCAAACTCCAAGGCGTTAATAAATTCCGGTTCGAAAGTATCGTTAACGGCGGATAGGCCCGCTGATTGCGGTGGATTAATTCCTCCACCTTTGTATCCTCGCGCAATATTTGCGTAGAGCAAGCTATCATCTGAGAACAAAAAATCGCCTGCCTGGTAATCGAAGCCGAATCTTCCGGTGATCTCTTCAAACTCTGCTTGCTGAACTGGGCCACCTTGATAGAATCCGTTGAGCGAACCAACCGGGTCATCAAATGCGCCGGCGGGACCTGGTGCCTCTAAAAGCAAACTCGGAGTGTTTTCCTGTCGCTTCTTGTCATTTGTGTAACGTAGTCCCAAGGTCCAGGAGAGACTATCCGTAGCGTCCCAATATGCTTCGCCGAAAGCACCGAAAGCGTCTAGTTTATACGGACTTCGGCTTCGAAAATACGTGCGGTCGCCCGGCAAACCCGTGGCGACGGCTAATGCTTCTGCGGTGTTGAAGAATACGAAGTAATTGGTTTCACCGATTGAGTCGAGTCTTAGACCGCCCACCGTAAAATTAAAACGGCCGTCGAAATCCGACTGCAATCTAGCTTCAAACGATGTAGTTTCGAAGTCTGAATCAGCTTGATCCGTAGCGAGCAAACGATCAGCGGGTGCAGGCAGGCGAGTATCGGCGGGAACGGTTAACCCGAGAGCGGGACCACCCGCGAAATCGCCGTCGCCATCACCGTCCAAATCCGGCGTGAGAGGCGTGATATTAAATGGAATTGTTCCTAGGCCTTTGTTGTAATCATCATTGAAATCTCGGAAGTTTTCATTGTGGCTCGCGAGAAAAGTAAAGGTGAGATCGTTGTCGAATTCGTATTGCAGTTCGGCCTGAACCGTATTTGATTCAGCTTTAAATTGGGGAACGATATTAGTTTCAAACTCGCGCAAATTGCTCGACGTTGTCGCTCCCGCATTGCTGTCGGTCCCAAAGCTGGAATAAAGACCCAAATTTGCCGCTAGCACTCCTCCCAATGTGCCGGAAGTATCCACTGTTCCCAGTCCTGGGCGAACTTGGATGGGATTCCCGTTGGCGTCTCTCGCATACCCCAGCCCTTCAATTTGATAAGGCACGCATCCTTGGTTGAATGGAAACGGTCGTGTGTCTTTGGTGCATAACTGTTTCGTCGAGCGCGTGCGTGTTGAGTCTTCTTCGTAGTGCTCGCCCATGACCCAGAACGACAGCTTTTCGGTGACTTCACCGCCTAACGTTCCACGGATTGCCCAAAGATCCCGCCCATCAACATCTTGCTTCAACCCACCAGGAAGAACTGCATCCGAGTATCCGTCGCGCTCTAGCTTAAAGCCCGCGACGCGCGCGGCCAATCGCTCGCCTAGCGGAATATTAACGTGACCACTCAGTTTGAGGTTGTTAAACTCTCCATAAGTCAGCTCAGCGTTGCCAGTGAACTCTTCTAACATGGGCTTGGCAGTGATTGCATTGACCACGCCACCCGTGGCATTTCGCCCATAGAGAGTCCCTTGCGGACCGCGCAATATTTCGATCCGCTCGACGTCATAGAACTCGGTCTCGAGTAGAGTAGAGCCCGAAGACGAAACGCCATTGATGTGCGTCCCCACCGCAGCATCGGAAGATGCACCCACGGCAGCATTGATTATTCCGCGGATACTAATCCCGCCGGCCGAAAAATTGCCTTGAGTGGATCCGAAGTTCGGTATGTTGAACTGAAGATCCGATCCTGTCTCTATGTTGAGTCGTTCCAAGGCATCGGGGTCGAATGCCGACACAGCTATGGGGACATCCTGAATCGATTCCTCTGTTTTTTGCGTAGTCACAACGACTGTGTTCAGCGTACGCGTTTCAGGTTCAGCTTGATCCTGAGCAGCTGTAGCTGGAGCAATGACGACTAAGGCCAAGGCGGATGAGCCCGCTAGCAAAACGGACTTCGTTAATGTCGAACGCTTCATAAGATATTTCCTCCCTCGAAACTGAATTCTATTTTCTGATTTTTAGTCAACCCATGGTCGCTCCATAGATCTGCTGTCATTCGCCACATTTTGGGCTTCGATTGTCAATGCATAGCCGAGGTTCCCACACGCTTTTTTGTACGTGTGTGTACTTTAATCAACACTTACCATTGCCTTGGTTGCGAGCGCGTTTGAAAAGAGTCTTCATTGCTTTGTTTGGTGAGAAAAGCCTCGCGAAGATCTACGAGCAAAGCGCTTTCGACCCATCTAAATAGAGCCTCAATGTCGTAGCGTACTGATTTATTTGGATTGCGTTCGTCAACGCCGAATCGACCTACGAACGCCGCGACTGGCCAGGCGCCTGGATTCGGATCGACATTAGTATTCCGAAATGGCAATGGGCACTTTAAAGCGGCCTTGCCTCAACAGAGCTTCGTTTAGTTATTAGTGTAGATTCAATAAATATTAGCGGTCTCTGCGCCGTGAGTTTTGGAGCTGAGGAAAAGGGGGGGCAACGTCTATTTTTACATTTCGAGATTATCTTTGAGCTTCGACAGTAGTTCCCACATCAATAAAATCTCTTCTTTGGACAACCCATTGAAGGCTTTTTCAGAGACCGCGATTGCAGCATCATTTAGCTTGCTCAAATTTTGCAACGCGGTTTTCGTGGGCACCACCCGCCAGATTCGTCGGTCCATCGGTTCCGTCGCGCGCACCACGAACCCACGCGCTTCCAGTTGGTCTATGAGTGCGCCGGTTGAGGCGCGCCCAATATCGAGTGCAGTGGCCAACTCCGTCTGGCTAGGAGATTCCAATCTAAATATATAGATCAAAGCGCGCCATTGGGCGCGACTGAGACCTTGCTCCTTCATCTCCTTATCGTACATTAAGCGGAGGCGACGAGTGACATCTCCAATCAAGAACGATGTCTCTATTCGACGGTCGCTTCCGCGCAACAAGTGAGCTGTTGCGCCAGCGTGTGTTCTCAATGTAGCCCCGCCAGGGAACGTGACGCTATCTCTTTTCGCGCATTCAAGAGCATAATCCTTATTGCTGAATTTCGGGCCGAACAAAGAACTAGCACGAAAATCGGATTATGCAAAAAGCGGGCAAGGGGCCTAGCCCCTCGCCCATTAGTCGGGAAACGCATAGACGGGAGGAGTAAAGTTCCCAATTTCGATGCGCGCGCGAAAAGTTCGGTTAAGCGATCCACTGCGTGAAGGCCTATCTTGATCTCGCGACTGCGTTATATGTATGCATACATACAGATAAGTCAACTGAATTCTCATTTTGAAAGCCCGAGCGTCACGCCCGATGAAATTTTGTGTGTGTGCGGTGACCGGCCTACAAATCGCGTTTTGAGGCTTCGAATCACACCATCGACAACTCTTCCACTACGTGAACCAATGGGATCGGGAACGCCCCAGAACGCGTGAGCCGTCTTATCGATATTTCTGCCTGAAAATCGGACGTGTCGCCCGTCGGGTAAAAAAACGTTTCCATTCCTTCGCCGAGCGCTCCCAAACAGAGATGCGTGACTCCAACATTACGTACGTCGCCGATGATCAGGATTTGACGTCTTCGCTTTTCCCAAATTACCTTTGGCCCTTCTAGGGCTTCCAATAGCAAGGGCCCAAATGCATAGCGGCCCTGTTCGTCGTGCAACTCGATGAAAGGGATATGAGACGCAGAGAGTCTCGACATCAATATCGAGTGCTCCGGAAGCGCATCTACGAAGACGACCAACGTGTCTTTCCGTCTCAATACCCCTGAGATCTGCTCGCGGATGTTCTCAGATGCAGCGGTCAATTGATCCTCCTGGAGTTCATTAGCTCGAACTTAATTAAATCTCGATTTGCAGCGCGCCAAACGTGTCAAAAAGCCGGCGAAACCCGTAGTCACAGACAAGATGACGCCACATCTCGCGATCAATTGAGTCTCTATAAAGTATGGGCCCAGACATTATAAGCAAGATATGAAACCCAGTCTGATTCCCGCATTTCCCACTCTAGCGGTGAATACCCAATTTTCCTTCAATTGCCGCTCGTTGCTCATTTTGAGCCCATCACATCAGATCGTATCGTTATTCGTTCGCTCCACCGTGGCGTGGCAGCGAAGGCACAACACAACGTTTCCGTTGATGACGGGAAGTAATCATAAAGACAGATAGCATAAGATATGCGAGCCTACGTGAGACCCTTGGGTGGCCGTGTCAGTCAAATGCGAACCAGTCTCCAGCATCCAATTTGGGCTCGGTGGTTAGGCAGCGAGAAGTTCGCACCATTCGAGAAGGGCGACGGTACGTAGGTCCTTAAATCTGGTTCTGCGTTCGATGTTTCTCTGGTGATTGAAGTGGTTGTGGACGGAGGAATGGACGGAAACGAATTTCTGAAGACTTCGCTTTTGCCTGAATCGGAGCATGGCGCGTTCTCGCCTACGCAACGGTAGGTGGCTGTTCTCAACTCGGTTGTTGAGATGACGGCCGACCTCCTGACGGCCTTCATTCCCGATCACTTTCATTGCTGCCCGATATGATGCCAGCCGGTCAGTCACGATCACCTCGGGGTTGCCATACCGTTTCATGGCTTTCTTCAGGAATCGTAATGCCGCCTTGCGATCCCGGCGTTTGGTCACGTAGCGTTCCAGGACTTCGCCTTCGTGATCGACCGCGCGCCAGAGGTAATGTTGCTTTCAGTTGATCTTCACGAAGACCTCGTCCAGGTGCCATCGCCATTGCGGGCTTTGGCGCATCGATTGAGACCTCTTCTTTCGGATCTCTGAGGCGAACATTGGTCCAAATCTGTTCCACCAGTTACGGACACTTTCGTGGCAAACGTCGATGCCTCGCTCATGCAGCAGATCTTCGACATTGCGAAGAGAAAGCGGAAATTGAACATAAAGCATTACCGCCAAACGGATGATTTCGGGGGACGTGTTGAAGTAGCGATATGGATTTTGGGCATGCCGTTGAACCTAAAATCAGGGCAGGGTGGGCTCGAGCGATTTTATTCTGACAGATCCCAATTGTTGGATGGTCGGGTGAAATTGGGCGTTGGACAATGCACCTCTTCGTGTGTTGGCCCAAATACGTAGATCCCGGTTATTTGGTCACCAAAGCATCCGATTCAACGCGCGATTCATTCGTTTGATGATTGCAATACGTGACGCTTGATGCAGTTGCTATATTGTGTAACAGAATGAGTATGCACTGTGTAACAGAGACAGGTTTTATGGCATTAGTACTTTGAAATTAAACGATAAATAAGGCTGGCTCGAGTCCCGTCACTGTGCTCAAACAAGCTCATTGTTGATCGGTGCGAGATAGGTTCAAATAGCTATTTTTTGTAGCAGGTTGAAGACCTGGTCGAGCGACGCGCCACGGCCATAGCGCTCTCGGTTTAGCGTATGTCCAAATACGTCTCGCCGAATTCGGTCATCGATACCTGCCGCAAGCATCCTATCTTCGAACGCATGACGTAACGAATACATAGAATGCCTCGGCGACTCCAACAGTCCGTTTTCACGTAGATACTTGTTGATGGTAGCACTTAGTCCGGATTTCCCCCGATAGCGTGGAAACCCCGATCGGTGCTCTTTGAAAATCTCCAACGAAACTCCGGTCAGAGGGATTTTTCTTCGCGCGTGCCTTGTTTTCAACTGACGTCCATCTGGCTCAATGGAAATGTGGGGAACATCATGGTCGAATATAATCGTGTCACTGGTCAGCGCACATGCCTCTGATGGGCGGTATCCAGTGTTGATCATCCCAATCAAAATCGCTCTTGCTTCCGAGTTTAGGCGCGCAAGCGAGTGTTCGGAGAGCAACTTTGTTTTGATCCAGTCATCAGAGAAAGGAGGGCGCGTAGATTTCTCTCCCTCTTTAAACGATAACTCACCAAGTGGGAGATCTAGTCCGAGACGTTTCATCTTGTTGACGGTCTTCAATATGTCACCCAGGTGGATGAGGTCTTTGTTGGCGCTGTTCGGAGTGACGCTGCCTGCTTCAATTTTCTCGAACCAATATTGCCGGAAATCCAGCATGTCATCTCGGGTGATAGCGTTGATGGGTTTATTGCCGATCACCGACACGAAATTCCTGATTGCTTTCTTTCTTGGGTTCTTCCAACGCCGCAATTGATCGGCGCTTTTTCCCAGCGTTTTATCCTTCGCCAACGACCAATAGAGCTTTAGGCATTCTTCTATCGTGAGTGCTGGTATTTCGGCTGTTCCCAACAACGCTGTCGCATCGACCTTTCCCAGCACCTCCTCCTGAGCGGGCAGTTCGGCTGCTTCTATTCGGGTGACGATTTTTTCTAACGGCAAGCGGGTGACCGAATTCATGTCCAAATACTGAAAGCCGCGAATGTCAGCGAGTTCTCTGGCCGCCTCGTATCGTTCCAAAGCTTGATCCGATAGGCCAGCTAACTTTGCCTCCCAGCATTCAATGAGCTGAGACCACGCATCCACAGCTTTTCGGCGAGCCACACTTTCGGAGTCGGTGTGAAGGCTAACCCAAATTGTCTTTCGCGGTTCGACTTCGATGTATCGAGCAGGGACGCGTCGCCTCAAGTGATATGTACTGGAGCGTTTGCAGACAGACATTCAGAATCCTTTTGTGCAGCAAAATGTGCAGCAAATTGTGCAGCAAAATTTGGGCCGAGAGTCTTGGGGTGCGCCAAAATAGCCCGTAATTGCATGAATTTATTGGATAATAATTTCTGGGAAATGTCTAGTCCTGGCGGAGGAGGAG
The DNA here is from genome assembly GCA_041984335.1 of Henriciella sp. Classification (GTDB taxonomy): domain Bacteria; phylum Pseudomonadota; class Alphaproteobacteria; order Caulobacterales; family Hyphomonadaceae; genus Henriciella. Next base: position 22,866 of record JBHIYI010000011.1, read on the forward strand.
GGATTCGAACCCCCGGAACGCTCGCACGCTCAACGGTTTTCAAGACCGCCGCATTCAACCACTCTGCCACTCCTCCGCAGCAGGACGCTTCCTTTTCTACAGTCCGCGCAAGATTGCAAGCCTTGTCATGAAATTGCCTGCATTGCGCCGCGATATGGTTAATCAGGTCTTACTCGACGGGCGCGCAAGTTTTTCTTCACGTTCACCATACATGCAGGTTGGTATGGTAAACACGCCGTCATCGAGACAGAGCTGAATGCTCTCCCCGCGCCGCTAATGGACGGGACCACAGAATGAGGTTTGAGATGAAGACGGTCGTGACCCGCGCGGTATGTTTGACTTTTGTGAGCGCTGCAATTTCAGCCTGGGCTTTCTCCGGTGATGCATATGCTGACAAACAAGGCGCGCCGATCCGATATGCGTCGCCGTCTTCGGCCAAAGCGTCACCTCAAGCCATTCAGCCTCAGGCAAATCAGACCGCTCAAGCTGGGCAGGCGACGGTCAATGCAGAACGCCGCGTCGAGTTTCTCTATCCGGGCGAAACCGCAGCCTTCAACGCCGCGCCCGCGCCTGCCAATGTGGCGTCGCCAGCGCCCAGCGCGGCCGGAAAACTGATTCTGAAGGCGCAGCCCGATGTCTCTTTTGCGGCGACACCACTGGATCAGGGGCAGGGCAGCGAACGCGCAGGGCAGCCCGAGCTTGCAAGCACGCCCGAACTCAGCGGCGGAATTGTTCCTTCACAGCCGATTCGGATTGCCTCCCTCAAGACAGACAAGCCGGCCAGCACGGGTACCCCGCTGACACTCAGCCGGGTCAAGGTCAATCGTGATGCCCCCATCGGGGAAGAGCGCGGCAAGGCCGGTATCTATACAGATGGCTTTGAGGGCACCCCGACAGCGAATGGCGAGATCTTTGATGAAACCGCCATGACCGCCGCGCATCCGAGCCTTCCGCTACCGAGCCTGGTGCAGGTCATCAATGAAGACAATCGCCGCGAGATCGTAGTCCGGGTGAATGATCGCGGTCCGTTCGACGGCAAGCGCATTCTGGAACTGTCGCCGCGTGCCGGGACAGTCCTGGGAATGTCAAAAGGCGGCACGGCGAACGTTCGCTTGCGCTATCTTGGCCCAGCGCCAGTGAAGCAGAATCCGATGGCTGACATGCCGGAGCCGGCGGCACCCCAGTCATTTGCCTCAACCCGCGTCGAGGACGAGTCGCTTCCGCCTGTCGCCGCCCCGACCCGAATTGTGCGTCAGCCAGTGCCGCTGACAACTGTCGCTGATTATGGCGAGCCGTCTCTCGGGGTGCCGGACCCGGTCGAACCTGTGCGGGCGTCGGCGCCTGTCGCGACAGGGAATGTGTTTATTCAGGCGGGCGCTTTTGCCGATATTTCGAACGCGCAAGAGCTGACCCATGCACTCGGACGGGGGCTCAATGTCCGGATCGAGGAAGCGCGGGTCAATGGTAGCGACTATTTCCGCGTCCTGATCGGACCGTACGCCACCACGCAGTCGGCAGAAGTGCAGCGTTCACAGCTGTCGCGTGCCGGAATTGTCGATGGCTTCCTGACCACACGTTAATCACCACCCTCAAAAGTTGACCTTCGTCACGAACTGGCCCTTTTTCTTCTACAGAAAGAGGGCCTATTTCTTTGTGATGAAAGGACATTGCATGTCGGTTTGGCGACGCCTCCTTACGCTTACCCCACTCATTCTGTTTCCGTTGGCTGCCCCTGCGCAGATTATCGGGACGGAAGCCGAGTATGCCGTGATCATGGATCATGAGAGCGGCGAAATCCTGTGGTCGAAGGATGCCGAGACTCCGATGATCCCGGCCTCGATGACCAAGATGATGACCGCCTATTACGTGTTCGAGCTTATCGAACAGGGCGTGATAAGCTTGCGGGACGAGATGGTGGTTAGCGAAGATGCCTGGCGACGCGGCGGGTTTCCATCCGGAACCTCGACGATGGGGCTGGCCCCGAAAGAGCGTCCAACGGTCGAGCAGCTGCTGCACGGCGTGATCATCATGTCTGGAAACGATGCATGTATCGTTCTGGCGGAAGGCATTGCGGGGTCAGAGGAAGCATTCGCTGCGCAGATGACCGCCCGCGCTCATGAGCTGGGGCTCACCAGCATAAACTTTGTCAACGCGACCGGCCTGGAAGGGGAGGGACATGTTGCCTCCGCTGCAGACCTCGCCAGGTTGGCCCGGCTGATCATCGACAACTTTCCTCAATATTATGGCTGGTATGATGACCCAGAGTATACTTGGGGGGCTTATACGCAGGCGAACCGAAATCCGCTTCTCGGCACCATGGAGGGCGCCGATGGCCTTAAAACCGGGCATCTTGATGCTTCAGGATATGGCTTGACCGCCTCCGCTGTGCGCGATGGCAAGCGCCGCATCATCGTACTCAACGGCACCGAGAGCAAGCAGGCGCGGGCGCAGGAGGCCGAGCGCCTGATGCGGATGGCGTTCACCGCGTTTGAAACACGGACCATTCAGGGCGGGGAGGCACGTCTCGCCGAACTTGATGTCTGGATGGGCGAACGGCGCAGCGTTGGCGTGCAATTGCAGGACAGTCTCGATGTCACCGCGCACAAACGCGCCTTCTCCCGCGGCAAGTCAGAAATCGTCTATGATCGTCTGATCGAAGCGCCGATTTCTGCCGGTGACCAGATCGCGACCCTGGTGGTCACGATTGAGGGCAAAGATCCGATTGAATTGCCGCTGGTTGCGTCGGAAGATGTTCCGAGGCTGGGATTTGTCGGCAAAGCGATTGAGGGGCTGAGCCGGATGATGGACGGAGGCGCTTAAGGCTGTGACCGATCTGGGGCGGTTTATTACGCTTGAGGGCGGCGAAGGCACGGGCAAGTCGACCTTGATTGCAGGGCTCGAACATGCGCTGACGGCGCGGGGGCACGAGGTCGTTGTCACGCGAGAGCCAGGCGGCACTGTGCTGGCTGAAGCGGTGCGCAGTCTGGCATTGCATCCGCCAGGGGATCACTCCTGGTCGCCATTGGCGCACGCCCTGTTGATGAATACCGCGCGGGAAGACCATCTCAGGAACCTCATTCGGCCGGCGCTGTCCCGGGGCGCCTGGGTGGTCTGCGATCGATTTGCGGATTCGACGCGGGCCTATCAGAGCATTGACGGCGTCGATCCGGCACAATTGCGCGCGATCGAAGGGATCGTCGTCGGCGAGACGACACCCGATCTTACGCTTATCCTGGATGCCGCCCCCGAAGCCCTTGCGGAGCGCCGTAAACAGCGCAACGTGAGCGATGTATTCGAGCGCAAGGCCGCCGCGTTTCATGAACGCGTGCGCGACGCCTTCCTCGAGATTGCAGAGGAAGAGCCTGATCGTTGCGTGGTCCTGGATGCGCTCGCGCGGCCTGAAGTTGTTCTGGGCGCCGCATTGAAGGCAATTGACCAGCGTCTGGTTCCGGCATGAGCGCGGCATTTCCCCTGATCGGACACGCAGAGGCTGAGGCGCGATTCCTGTCGGCCAGAGCTTCGGGTCGACTGCACCATGGCTGGATCTATCAGGGCCCCTCGGGCATCGGGAAATCGATCTTTGCGCGCCGGATTGCCGGCTTCATGCTCGGCGCGGCGGCGACGGACGCACCGGCAACAGACAAAACCATGCAGCTGATCCTGTCGGGTGGGCATCCCGACCTGAAATGGGTCGAGCGCGGCCTCAACGATAAAGGCAAACCGCGCCAGGACATTACGGTCGATCAGATTAGGGAGCTCAATCAGTTTTTTGCACTGCGACCGGCGCTTTCCGGCTGGCGGGTCGGCGTGATCGATGCGCTGGATGAGATGAACGTGTCGGGCATGAATGCGCTCCTGAAGACGCTGGAAGAGCCACCAAATAATGCGCTGCTCATCCTGATTTCGCATGGGACGCAAGCCATCCTGCCGACTATCCGGTCTCGCTGTCAGGTCTTGCGGCTCTATCCCTTGTCGGAGGAGGATACGAAAGCCGTCCTGCGCGATCAGGACGGCGATACAGCGCTCGCCACTGAACTCGCGCATGGCCGGCCCGGATATGGGCTCAACCTATCGCGAACGGGCGGTGCCAAGGCGGTCCAGACCGCGCGCGCGATGCTGCGCAATGTGCGTAAACCGACAGGCGGCGTCGTGTCTGCGGCGCTGACCTCGGCGATCGTCGATGAGGGGGCTTTGCGCGCCTATACCGACACTTTGCTCGATTGGGTCGCCGACAAGGCAACGTCGGAGGCGGAATATTCCAGGACCTGGCTCGCGATGCATGAGGTCCGGGCGACAGCGGATGAGCTCAACCTGACACCGCTGCAGACCGCGACGAAGCTTTTCGCAACTTTGCAAGATGGCGTGAAGGCTGTAAGCGCCTGAGCCGATGTTTGATACGCACGTAAATCTGCACGCTGAGGCGTTCGAGGACGACCTGTCCGACGTTATTTCCCGGGCACGCGCCGCGGGCGTGACCCGTATGTTGGCGATTTGCGAGCGGCTGGACAGCTTTCCGCGGGTCAAAGCCATCGCGGATGCGCATGACGACATCTGGTGCAGCGTCGGGACGCACCCGCATCACGCCAAAGATTTTACCGAGACAACGTCAGACGACTTGATTGCGCGGGCAGGCGACAGCAAGGTCGTCGCCATCGGTGAAACAGGGCTCGATTTCCATTATGGATACAGCCCTGAAGCTGAGCAGGTGGCGAGTTTTCGAACGCATATTGGCGCGGCGCGCGAAACAGGTTTGCCGCTGATCGTCCATACGCGCGAAGCCGATGATCTGACGGCCTCCATTCTCGAGGAAGAATATGCCAAAGGCGAATTTCCGATATTGCTGCATTGCTATACCGGCGGACCGGATCTCTGCCAGAGGGGCCTCGCGCTCGGTGCCTACGTGTCCGTGTCGGGCATTCTCTCCTTCAAGAGCGCGAAAGATGTGCGTGCGGTGATAAAGGACGTGCCGCTCGACCGCGTCATTCTGGAAACGGATTGCCCTTATCTGACCCCGATGCCGTATCGCGGACGTCGCAATGAGCCGGCCTATCTGCCTTACGTCGCAGATGCTTTGGCCGAGCTGCACGGTCTTTCGCGAGACGAGATCGGTGCGACCTGCGAAGCCAATGCGCTGCGCCTGTTCAGTGAGGTCGCATGACCGATCGTGCGCTCAGAATCACGCTTCTAGGGACGGGCTCGTCCGGGGGCGTGCCACGCGTTGGCGGGGATTGGGGCGCGTGTGATCCGTCGGAGCCGAAGAACCGCCGCCTGCGCTGCTCAGCGCTGGTTGAAACGTGGGATCGCGAGGCGCCGGATCAAAAGACAATTGTTCTGATCGACACCTCTCCGGACTTGCGAGAGCAGTTGCTCGCCGCCGAAGTGACGCGGCTGGATGCGATCCTTTACACACACGATCATGCCGATCAAACGCATGGCATAGACGATGTGCGGGCGCTGGCTATTCGCAACCGCGCTCAGATTAAAGCCTATATGGATGCAGCCACCCATTCGACCCTGTTTCCAAAGTTCCAATATGCATTCCAAGGCAAGGGCGGCTATCCGCCGATCATCGATGTTCAGCCCCTGATCGCCGCCTATCAGCCAGTGACGCTCTCAGGCAGAGGCGGGCCGCTGACATGCCTGCCACTGGACCAGGAACATGGCCGCATTCGCTCCCTCGGATTTCGAATTGGCGATGTCGCCTATTGCAATGATCTGAATGGGCTTCCGGAGCAAACGTTGGCAAACCTGACCGGGCTCGAGCTGTTGATCATCGACGCGCTGCGTTACACGCCGCACCCGTCTCATGCCCATTTGGAGCAAACCCTGGCCTGGATCGCGGCGTTGCGGCCGCAGCGCGCAGTGCTCACCAATCTACACGTCGATTTCGACTATCAGACGCTAAAATCAGAACTTCCCGATGGTGTTGAGCCCTCGTTTGACGGGTGGAATTACACAACCGCGATTTAGGCGGCTTCTGTCAGGCTCTTGACCATTTTTCCGACCGCGCCATAATCGGTCTTACCCGTGCCCAGAACAGGTATTTCGTCGACGCGAAAAACCTTTTTCGGCACCGAGAGTTCCGATACGCCGTGGGACTGGCACCAGGCGAGCAGGGCGCTGCGATCCGCGTCCGCCGCTGTCGTCAGCAGGACCACTTGCTCGCCCTTGCGTGGATCCGGGATCGCGGCGGCGGCATGCATGTCATCCGGCCAGATCGCGCTGGCACAATTCTCGACCACGGCGAGGGAGACCATCTCGCCGCCAATCTTGGCGAAACGCTTCACACGGCCCATGATCCGGATGCAATTATCCTCGTCCATGACACAGATATCGCCGGTATCGTGCCAGCCATCCTGCGGTGGCTCGATGACGCCGGGCGCAGAGGAGCGCATATAGCCCATCATGATGTTTGGACCGCGAATGCGCAGCTTGCCGCCTTCTTCGATGCCTTCGACGGGCAGGAGTTCATACTCCATGTCGGCCATCAAGCGGCCCACGGTGCCTGGCTTGTTGAATTCCATCTGGTTCGCAGCGACGACCGGCGAGGCTTCAGTGGCGCCATAGCCTTCCAGGATTTCAATATCGAATTTCTTGCGGACAAAGGCCCGGGTCTCGTCTTTCACGCGCTCGGCCCCGCACACGGCGAGGCGCACCCGGTCGAGGGCACCTTCACGGGCAACGCGCGCATACTGGCTGATAAATGTGTCTGTCGCGAGTAGGATGGTTGATTCTGTTTCTTCCAGGCGCTGCGCGATTTCCCGCGGCTGCAATGGACTTGGATGAAAGACGGCGCGAACCCCCGCGATGAGGGGAAGAATGGCACCGACGGTCAGGCCAAAACAGTGAAAGGTCGGGAGCGGATTGAACACCCGGTCCGTCTTCGGGTCGAGGCCGATATGCGACCGGACCTGCTCAACATTCGCGACGATATTGTGGTGCGAGAGGACGACGCCTTTCGGCTCGCCTTCAGTGCCGGAGGTGAACAGGACCACGCCTGGTTTCCTGTGACTCTGGCGCGAGTGAAACAGGCTGGGCAGAATCGGGCCCAGGCCACCAGCGAGCTTGTCCATCAGACCGAGGCCTTCGCGAACATCCTCAAGATATATGAAGTCGGCAGCGTCTTCGAGTTCTGCGATAAGCGACTCAAGCCCCCCCAATTCCACGAATTTGTGCGCGGTGACGATCTTGCTGATTTTCGCAGCTTTCATCGCCGATTTGATATTGGCCGACCCGGCTGTGAAATTCAGCATGGCGGGCAAGCGTCCAGACGCGAGAACGGCGCAAAACGCAATGACCGCGCCCGCACCGGTCGGCAGCATGATGCCGACGGTTTCATCTTTCTTGAATTTCTTGCCCAGCGCGGAGCCGAGTGCGAACGACCCGCGCAGGACAGTTTTATAGTCCACCTCGGTGCCGTCGCCGTCGATGATGGCGATAGTCTTTCCGCCAAACTCCTTGGCGGCGCGTATGATGGCGGAAAAGATATCAGTCTTGGCGCGATTGGCGCGCCACGGAAGCGGGGCGGGGATCGAAGCGTCAGTCATGGTCTTGTTATGCTCCGGACTCTAAACGATTTGCAACAAAGTGTCACAGTCGGTGAAGAGTTCAAGCCCTCAACGCTTGTATGCGCGTGGAGCAGGGGAGCTATGTCCCGGTGCAACTTGCAGTTTTCGTCGTTCCGCTCCATTTAGGAGCGATGGCGACCTTGATTGATAAAAAGCCCCAATACCGGCATCCGGAAAAGCGCAATCGCCCGGACACGCCGCTGTTGCGCAAGCCCGACTGGATTCGTGTTAAAGCACCAACGTCGAAAGGCTATGCAGAGACCCGGGAAATCGTAAAGTCCAAAGGCCTTGTCACGGTCTGCGAAGAAGCGGGCTGCCCGAATATTGGAGAGTGCTGGGACAAGAAGCACGCCACCATGATGATCATGGGCGATACGTGCACGCGCGCCTGTTCCTTCTGCAATGTCATCACTGGAAAGCCGGCGCCTCTGGATGAGGATGAGCCGCGCCGCGTAGGGCAAGCGGTTGCCGAGATGGGGCTTGAGCATGTCGTGATCACCTCGGTCGACCGGGATGATCTCGACGATGGCGGTGCGATGCACTTTGTGCGCACGATTGAGTCCATTCGCGCGGCGTCTCCTGGAACGACGATCGAGATCCTGACCCCGGATTTCCTGCGCAAGGATGGCTGGGAGGCGAAAGTCATCGACGCCAAGCCAGATGTGTTCAATCACAATCTGGAAACCGTGCCGCGTCTTTACCTGTCGATCCGCCCCGGTGCCCGCTATTTCCATTCCTTGCGCTTGCTGGAGAAGGTCAAGGATCGCGATCCGGCGCAATTCACGAAATCGGGTCTCATGGTTGGCCTGGGAGAAACCAAGGAAGAGGTCATGCAGGTCATGGACGATATGCGCTCCGCCGGGATCGATTTCCTCACCATCGGGCAATATCTGCAACCGACCCGCAAGCATGCTGCCGTTGACCGATATGTGAGCCCGGATGAGTTCAGTGCCTATGAAGAGATCGCACGCGCCAAAGGCTTCCTGATGGTATCAGCCTCCCCGCTGACGCGGTCCAGCTACCATGCAGGCGAAGATTTTGCGCGTCTGCGTGCGGCGCGTGACGCTCAGCTCGGGGCCAATGCCTAAAGTATCCGAGCAGGTTCTGATCCCACATAGTGCGGACAACCTGTACGAACTGGTGCGGGACATCCGCCGGTATCCGGAATTCATCAAATGGATCCGCGCAGTTTCGGTGGCGGACGAAAAGTTTGCCCCGAATGGCCACTATTCCTGCCTGGGCGAAGCCTCCGTGCATTTCAAAGGCTTCGATGAGCGGTTTGCGAGCCATGTCGACGCTGATCCGGTCGCGCGCCGAATAGATGTCAAACTGGCCCGCGGGCCGTTTCGACATCTGCGCAATCGCTGGCAGTTCGACCCGCGCGAAGACGGCAAGACGCGGGTGCATTGCTTCATCGACTACGAATTCAAGAACCCGGTGCTCAGATTGCTGGCGCGGACCAATTCCAGACTGGCCGTGGAACTGATCATCGACGCTTTTCGCGCCGAGGCAGATCGTCGTTTCGCGTGATCCTGGCCGCGCGTCTGGGCTAAGAAACCAAACACGCTCAAGTGCTTACTGACGTGACGAAGATTTCACTGTCAGAGTTAAGCGGTTCCCAACACACTCACATGATCATTGCCGATGAGCATCATCTAGAGTGGACGTAATTGCTATGACATCCAAGACTGCCCGCGTTGCCGCGTTGAGCGCTGCGAGCGCGATTGCCGTGTCGATGACCACACACGCGCAGGACTATTCAACTGCGTTTGATCGCGAGCCTGTTCTACCGGCGGACGAACAGCCCAATCCTGAAACGGACCCGGTGCCACTGCCGGTGGGGATCTTCATCGTTCAACCGAATGTGGACTTCAGTGTCGGCTGGACATCGAACGCCTTCGCGCGGGCGAGTTCAGAAGAGACCGCGACGATTTATGGGTTCAAACCAAGATTTGACGTCAGCTCGGACTGGACGCGCCATGCCATGGGAGGATTGCTGCAATTCGACCATGTCGAGAATCCGGATTTTTCTTCGGAAGGCTATACCGATGTAAAGCTTGGATTGAATGGACGCCTGGACCTCACCGATGCGTTGACAGTCGCGGGTAAGCTGCTGAGCGAGGACATCACCGAAGACCGGACCTCGCTGTCGACTGTATCCGGCGCGCTGGAGCCAAATGAGTATAGCCGAAGCGGCGGCGGCATTGATCTGCAGCATGAAGGGCAGCGCTGGCTGTTCGGGGCATCATTGGATCTCACCGCATTTGACTATGACGATGTCGAGGTCCCTCTGAGCTTGATCCAGGACCAGGATTTCCGCGATCATGATGAAATCGATGGGCGCGTCCGCGTGGCTTATGCTGTGGGTCCAGATTTTGTCGCCTATACCGAGGCGCAACGGATCGAGGCAGATTTCGATCTTCCGGGGATTTTCAATGCGTTCAACCGAGACTATGAGGGCAGCACAGTCAGTGTCGGGTCTGATTTCAGATTGGGCGAGTCCATAAGCGGCGACATCGGGCTTGGCTTCATGAGCTATACATTCACCGACCCGACTTATGCAGATATCGAGGATGTCTCGGTCTCCGGCAACGTCCAATGGGCACTTGCCGCGCGGACCACACTTGAAACCGCGTTCTCACGTGGCTTTTTCGATCCTGGCCTTCTCGCCGACATTGCCGCAATTGAGACGGGCGTGAGCGTCCAGCTTGCGCATAGTGTCAGCCCCAACGTGTTCCTGACGGGCGGCGCCGGGTTCAACAATTATGAGTTCGAGAATATTGATCGCAGCGATGACCGCATCGATGTGAATCTCGGTGCGAACTGGCGGCTCAACAAGAATCTCTGGCTAGAGAGCAATTTCGAGCTTCGAGACAGCTCATCACCCGTCCAGGAATTTACGGAAAACCGGGTCCTGTTTCGAATGCGCGTGTTCCCTTAGGCGCGCAGACGCTCGTCGGCGGCAATCGTGGAAGCGATAAAGCCGCCGCCGAGTATTCGGGTGGATCCGCTGGCATCATAGAGCACGCTGGCCTGGCCACGCGCCACGCCCTCTTCGGGTTGGTCGAACCAGACAGCGGGCGCGCCATTATTGAATCCGAGGCGCGCGGGCGCCGGTTCGCGGGTCGAGCGCACGCGTACGAGTACAGCGTCCCCGCGCTCGCAAGCGGCATCCAGCGTACCGTCACCCAGCCAGTTCAGCTCTTCCATTGTCAGCCCAGCCGTCAGCAAGGCTTCGCGCGGACCGACAATGACCTGGCGCTGACCGGCATCAATCTTGACGACGAAGAGCGGCTCGCCGGTCGCCACACCTAGGCCGCGCCTCTGGCCAATCGTATAGTGAATGACGCCGTCATGTTCTCCGAGTACCTGGCCATCGAGGTGCACGATCTCACCGCCGCGACCGGAGCCCGGGCGCAGCTTTTCGACGACTTTTGCGTAAGATCCTTCAGGCACGAAACAGATGTCCTGGCTGTCCGGCTTCGCGGCAACCGGCAGGTTGAAGTGGTCAGCAAGGGCGCGCACGTCCGTCTTGGGCAGGTCGCCAAGCGGGAAGCGGACATAATCCAGCTGGTCCTTCGTCGTCGCGAAGAGAAAATAGGATTGATCGCGGCTCGCATCGGCGGCGCGATGGAGCTCAGGCTCGCGTTCGCCGTCGACACGGCGAATATAGTGCCCCGTCGCCAGACAATCCGCACCAAGGTCTTTCGCCGTCCGCAACAGGTCTGAGAATTTCACAGTCTGATTGCAGCGGATGCACGGAATAGGCGTCGCGCCGGACAGGTAAGTGTCGGCGAAATCTTCCATGACCTGCTCTTTGAAGCGGCTCTCATAATCGAGGACATAATGCGGAATGCCGATCTGGTCGGAGACATTGCGCGCATCATGGATGTCCTGACCGGCGCAGCAGGCGCCTTTCTTTTCGATTGCAGCGCCATGATCGTAAAGCTGCAGCGTGATTCCGATCACGTCGTAGCCGCGGGCGGCCAGCAATGCCGCAACGACGGATGAATCAACGCCGCCCGACATGGCCGCAACGACGCGCGTCTCGGAAGGCGGTTTGGCGAAGCCAAGTGAATTGAGCGCGCCGTCTGCCGGCGCAGGCTCAGGCGCGGTCAGCGCCTTGAGGTCGATCGTCATATGCGTCTCCAAACGGGTTCAAGGCCCGAAGCAGATGGGTTTGGCTGCGTATATAGGGCGAAAGTCGTGCGCCGTCATGTGCGACTGCGCAGACCGCGCAATGCTAGGGCGTAAAATAAGGCCGATCGCCGGCGATCGTAACGCGTTCCATGATCCGGATGTGGGGGAAATAATCGCTCGCGGCATAATGCTGGCAAGTGCGATTGTCCCAGAAGGCGAGCGAGCCCGGGGCCCATCTGAAACGGCACTGATATTCAGGCAACCAGGCGCGATGATAGAGATATTTCAGCAACTCGTCGCTCTCGTCGCGGTCCATGCCGACAATGTGGTCGGTGAAGGCGACATTGACGTAGAGGGCACGCTCTCCCGTTTCAGGGTGGGTGCGAATGACGGGGTGTTCCTGCGGCGGGAACTTTTCATGCAGTTTCGAGGCGTCTTTGTTCAATCGCCGCGCGAAAACGCGTGCAATATCATGCACGGCCGTCATCTCGCAGAGCCGCTCTTTGAGATCCTCATTCAGATCCTCATAGGCGCGGACCATGTTGGAAAACAGCGTGTCGCCGCCAAGCTCGGGCAGTTCAATCGCCCGCAGGATCGAGCCGAGAGAGGGCTCGGCGCGCCAGGTGACGTCTGAATGCCAATTGTTTTCCTGACCCCGCGAATTCGGCCCGTGCGCAATTCTCAATACTTCAGGGTCAGGCTGATCTTTTGGGGTGGCGGGGTGGATTTCCAGGTCGCCGAAGCAGCGCGCGAACGCGATGTGCTGCTCGCGGGTCAGATCGTGTTGGTCGCGAAAGAAGACGACCTGATACTTCAGCAACGCCGCGCGAACTTCCTCGACCAGCGTGTCGTCAAACTGGCTGAGATCTGCGCCGATCAGCTCCGCCCCGATCGCGGGAGACAGCAGTCTGGGCTCAAACCGGGTGAATTCGGTGCTTGCATCGTAGGCCATGTTTCCTCCGTTTTCTTTGAAACTAGCACAGACGCCGCAGCGACCCTAGAGGCGGCGGACTAAATCTGCGCGCGGATCATGTTCAAAGCGGCTTCAATCGTTGCCATACGGATTTCGTGTCGTCCGAGATCGCCCAGGGTCAGCATTTCGTGCATCATCGCCTTGTTCTCACGGGCGCAGGCTATGTGGACGGTTCCAACCGGCTTCATCGGCGTGCCGCCGCCGGGGCCTGCAATGCCTGTCACGGCAATGGCGAGATTGGCGCGGCTTTCCTCCATCGCCCCTTCTGCCATCAAGCGCGCCACCGGTTCGGACACGGCGCCATAATCCGCCAGGACGTCTCCGGCGACGCCGAGCACTTCAGCTTTGGCCGCATTGGAATAGGTCACAAATCCGCGTTCCAGGACCTTTGATGAGCCCGCAAACTCTGTGAACAGTCCGGCGATCAGTCCGCCGGTGCAGCTTTCCGCGGTGACGATTTTGACGCGCCGCTCCATGGCTTCATCCATAACGAGAAGAGCGAGATTGCGAATGCGATCTGGGAACATGAGGGATCTCTATTTGCGAACGGGAGAAGGGGACAGAACGGCGCTCGCCTGCGCGGCGATGCCTTCGCGGCGACCGGTGAAGCCGAGGCCTTCCGTGGTCGTCGCTTTGACGCTGATGGCCTCGATCGGCAGGCCGGTGACCCGCGCGGTTTCAGCGCGCATGGCATCGCGGTGCGGTTTCACCTTTGGGGCTTCGCAGATCACGGTCAGATCGCAGCTTGAGAGCGTCCATCCCGCCGCAGCGGCTTGCTCAACCGCGTGTCGGAGGAAGACTTCGGAGGCCGCGCCTTTCCATTTGGGGTCGCTTGGCGGGAAATGGTCGCCAATGTCACCGAGCGCCGCAGCCCCCAGAATAGCATCCGTCAGCGCGTGCCAGGCGACATCTGCATCGGAATGGCCGGCGAGTTTCTGATCGTGCGGAATGGATACGCCGCAAAGTATGACTTTATCTCCCGCCTCAAAGGCGTGGACATCATAGCCAGTTCCAAATCGGGGGGCAGGCGCAGCAGGCATGAGCAGAGTTTCTAAGCGTTTCAGGTCTTCTGGATAGGTTATCTTCGCGAGACGTTCACTACCTTCGATGAGCGCCACCGTGCCATTTCGGGCCTCGATCGCGGCGAGATCATCAACGAGGTCCTCGGACTGCGACAGCGCTTCGAAAATATCGGCATATCTGAAGATTTGAGGGGTCTGGATACGATACAGACTTTCGCGGTCGACAGTGGAGAGGTGCGCGCCTGTCCTGCGCTTCAGCGCGTCCGAGACTTTTAGGGCAGGCGCGGCGGCATCTGCAGTCTCCATCGCCTCGATGAGGTGAGAGATGGTTTCCTGCGGCAGCCCTGGGCGGGCTGCGTCGTGAATCAGGACCAGATCTTGCGCTGACACATCGCATGCATTCAGGCCGGCTTTGACCGAGGCCGTGCGCGTGTCGCCGCCCGGAACGACTGTGACAGTCGCCCCCACGCGGCTTTGATAGGCGTCCGTCTCGCTGCTCGGAACGACCAGAACAATTTGGTCGATGCGCTGATGATCCCGGAACGCGTCCACGGACCATTCAAAAACCGGCTTTCCGGCGAGCGGCTGGACCTGCTTCGGCAAGTCTCCACCGGCTCTTTCGCCGCGCCCGGCAGCAACAATGATAGCAGCGATACGCATGAGGGCTGAATAACGTGTTGCTGTAAAAAAGCCACATGCCATGCATGAACGAATGGCAGAACCTCAGTGCTACACTTTTGTGCACCGCAAAAATATGTTTTGACTCTGAATATGATGAACATGCCCTCTTTTCAGGCAGAGCGCGTCTGGCTTGCCCCCATGTCTGGCTCAACTGACGCCGCTTTCCGGCGCCAGGCGGTTCGCTATGGTGCGCCTGCGGTTGTGTCAGAGATGGTGGCCGGAGAAGCGTTGGCGGAAGCGCGCCCCGATGTCGTGCGCAAGACCTGTCGTCATGAGGGGCGGGGACTTTGGATCGTTCAGCTTGCGGGGCGACGTCCCGAAGACATGCGGCGCGGCGCCGAATTGCTTGTCGAAGCTGGCGTCGATGTGATCGACATCAATATGGGATGCCCATCCCGGCAAGTGACGGGCGGTAATTCCGGATCCGCATTGATGCGTGAGCCGGATCTTGCCTTGCAGATCATCGAGGCGACGGTAGCGGGTGCGGGGCGTGTTCCTGTCACTCTGAAAACCCGTCTCGGCTGGGACCACAATCTTCTCAACGCGCCGGATCTTGCCCGCGCTGCGGTTGATCGCGGCGTTCAGATGTTGGCCATTCATGGCCGGACCCGTTGTCAGTTCTACAAAGGCGAAGCCGACTGGGCGACGATCGCGAACACGGTACAAACGGTTGACGTCCCGGTGATTGCGAATGGTGATATCGGGTGCCTGAGCTCCGCCGAGGCGGCTCTGAAGGCGTCAGGAGCGTTTGGGGTCATGGTCGGCCGGGCGGCGATGGGTCAGCCCTGGCTGCTTGGGCAAATCGCTGCGCACCTGGAGGGCCGCGCGTTCACACCACCGGATCTGCAGCAACAGGCGGACGGCCTATGCGAGCAGATCGAAGACAGTTTGAGCCTGTATGGTGCGTCACTCGGTATTCGCATCGTCAGAAAACATGTCGCCGCCCACATAGATCGTGTCGATCTGCCGCTGGAAGAAGGCACGCGCCGATCTTTACGCGCGCAATTGTGCCGACTGGAGGAGCCCGGAGCGCTTATCTCTCAAATACAGGCGCTCTACGCGACCTCTGAAACAAGGGTTGCAGCATGATGACGACGTTGGACCTGGTTGGCCTCGCTCCATTTGCATTGCTCGGTCTGGACGAGCGCCGGCGCGTGAGTGCGGCGAATCCTGAGGCGCAGTCGCTGCTCGGGCAATCGGAGCGGGCGATGTTCCGAAAGCCGCTCAGCGAGATCCTGTTTCACGATTCCCCGATCTTTGCGCTGATGGACAAAGCGATCTCCCTCAAAGGAGATGTTACGGCGCACGGCGTGTCGATCAGCGGCCCGGGCCTGCACAAGACCCGCGTGCTCGATATGCGTCTGCGACCGCTTCATGATGGCAGCTTTGTCATCGCGATGACGGAAGCGAATGATGCCACGATCGTAAACAACAATCCGGCAGGGGTCGCAGCTTTCGGGCGCATCCTCGGGCATGAAGTCAAGAACCCGCTGGCCGGTATATCAGGCGCGGCGCAGCTTCTTTCGCGAAATGCGCGTGAGGACCAGACCGCCATGCTGGACATCATACAAAGCGAGTCGCGCCGGATCGAGCGCCTGGTGTCGCGCCTCTCCGCGTTCGAGCTGTTTTCAGCGCCGGCGAAAGAGGCATTGAATATTCACGAGCTTCTGGACCGTGTCGTTTTGGCTGAAGAAGCTGCGCAAGCCGGAAAGATTGCTATTGTCCGTCTCTACGATCCATCTCTGCCGGACATTCAGGCCGATCAGGACCATCTGCACGAAGCCTTCCAGAACGTTCTGAGAAACGCCGTAGAGGCGACGCAAACCTTCACGCAAAGCCCGCAAATCCAGATTGAGACAGCATTCGAGACGAGTTTCGCGATTGTGCGCCGGGACGGATCAGAACGTCTCGGCCGAGCGATCCGGGTGACCATTGAGGACAATGGCCCGGGCGTTCCACCGGAAAAGAAGGCGCGCATGTTCGATATGTTCATGTCGTCCAAATCGGGTGGCCGCGGGCTCGGACTCAGCGTCGTCAATGAAATCGTCGCGGCACATAAGGGCCGCATTAAAGTCGACAGCAAGCCGGGGCTAACCCGGTTCTCCATCTACCTGCCATTGCCGAGATCGAAATAAAAATGAGTCAGAAAACAGTTCTTCTCGCCGAAGACGATGCCAGCATCCGCCTGATCGTCAACCAGACTCTGGTCACGGCCGGATATGCGGTGCGGGCGACGAGCTCTCCAGAAGCGTTGGAGCGTTGGGTCCGCAATGGTGAAGGAGATGTCGTCGTCACGGATGTCTATCTGACCGATACGCCAATCTTTGAGCTGCTGCCCTCGTTCAAGCTTGTCCGTCCCGACTTGCCCATCATCGTGATGAGCGGCCAGAACACGATCCTGACAGCCGCCTCCGCTGCGCAGCACGGCGCCTATGATTATCTGCCAAAGCCGTTCGATATCGACCAGCTCACCGACCTGGTCGGTCGCGCTCTGGAGGATACCAAGACGGCGCAGTCAGCGTCGGCGAAAAAAGTGGCCAAGGATGATGGCGCGAACGTGGGTGTGCCGCTGGTCGGACGTTCGGCGGTGATGCAGGACGTCTATCGCATCATCTCGCGCGTGATGAACACGGACCTGACTGTCCTGATCGAAGGGGAGTCTGGCACGGGCAAGGAGCTGGCGGCGCACGCGATCCATGAGCTTGGCGAATCTCGATCGGGTCCGTTCTATTCGCTCGATCTGTCCATGCGCCCACCGCAGGAAGTCAGCGCCGAGCTGTTTGGCAAAGAAGAAGCGCCAGGCGTGGCGTTTGATCGGCAGGCAACGATCTATCTGGACGAGGTCGGAGACCTCACGCAGGAGGCACAGACTCAGCTGGTGAAACTGATGCGGGAAGAGGGCGGTGCGCGGATTATCGCCTCGACCCGTCAACCTTTGTCAGCTCTGGTCGAAGCTGGCGATTTCCGCGAGGACCTTTACTACCGCATGAATGTGGTCCGGATCGAAATGCCGCCCCTGCGGCGACGCAAGGATGACATTCCAGAACTGGTCAAAGCCTTCCTCATCCGCGCCGAATCGCGCGGCCTGGCCTCCAAACAGGTCGCCAAGCAGGCGATGGAGCTGCTGATGGCCTATGATTGGCCAGGCAATGTCCGGGAGCTTGAAAACCTGATTTTCCGACTGGCGGCGCTGAGCCCGGATTCAACCATCACGCAGCGCGATATCGAGCGGGAATTGCGGGCGGAATCCTTGAAAGAGCAGGGACCAGACGCTTCGCTTGAGAGCGAGATTGAAACCCTGCTGCACCGTTATGTCATGGCAGATCTGCTGCAGGGGGGTGAAGAGGACGGCAAGATATATCACACCGTGCTGGAACAGGTTGAACGGCCGCTGATCAAGCTGGCGTTGAGTGTCACCTCTGGCAACAAATTGCGCACTGCCGCGCTGCTCGGGGTGAACAGAAACACCTTGCGCGCGCGCATGGGTGTGCTCGGAATGACAGATGACTGATTGACGTCAGGGGCAAGTGTTGCTCTAAATCACCACTGTTGCTGTTAAGTGACAGTGTGTGTTTGAGGTCCTGTACTTGGCGTCCAGTATATTAGCCACTCTCAGACGGAATGGTGGGCTTTGGTTCCAGGGCCTGTTCGTGCTGGCGGCTGTCGGTGGCGCGGCCGCAACGATCATCGCGCTGGGACGCAGCAGTCCGACTGATCCGATCCCTGAAGGTCTGATGTTCCTGTTGATCGGGAACATGGTGATTCTCGTCGTTTTGGCTGGATTGATCGTCTCAAGATACTTTTCCATCAAAAGACAGCACGCCGCCGGTGGCGGGCGCCTGACGCGGCGTTTCATGCTGTTATTCGGAACCGTGGCGCTGATACCGGCTGTCATCGTGTCTCTATTCCTCTGGCTGACCATTGCACGCGGTATCGACACCTGGCTCGGTGATACCGTGCTCACGCTGGTCGATGAAATCGGAACCATCACGGCAGAAAGTGGTGAGCAGTTTGCCGCTCAATTTGAAGCGGACGCCGAGGCGGTTGCTGACGATGTCGATGCGTCCGCGGGCGGTTTTCAGGCCAATCCCGAGGCCTTTGAAACCATTTTCAGCGTGCTCGCAACGTATCGGGAATTCTCCGCAGCCTATATTATCGATCGCAACGGTTATCCGCTCGCTATCGCGGAGAATATGAGCTCTCCGAACCATTATGGCAGACCCGCTGCGGAATATTTCGATGCCGCCGATCGCGGCGAAACGGTTGCCGTGCTGCGTCCTCAGGCGGGCTATACATTTGCGCTGCAGAAACTGGAAAATTTTGGTGCGAGTTACCTGTATCTCGCGCGGCCCGTGGATCCGGAACTGTTCGCGCGTCTCGACCGCGCCCGCGCCGCGGGAACGAATTATCGCCTGGCGCAGCAGCGCAGCAACGAAATCCGGATGCTGTTCATTGTATCCTACCTGCAGATTGTCGCGCTGGTTCTCTTGCTGTCGATCCGCCTGGCGCAGGAAATTGCGGAACGTATTTCCCGGCCAATCAGCCGCCTCGCCAGCGCCGCGCTGGATGTCAGTGAAGGCCGCCGCGGTGTCTCTGTGCCGCTGCCTGAGTCCGATGACGAAGTGCGGGCCCTCTCGAATTCGTTCAACCTGATGACCCGCCAGCTTGATGAGCGCCGCGATGACCTTGTCTCGGCCCGGGAAGAGGCCGAAGAACGCCGCCGGTTCCTGGAGACGCTTCTCGTGGAGCTCAGCTCCGGCGTCATCCGCATCGATTCAGCCGGCATTGTCACGATTGCCAACCGCTCGGCTGAGAACCTGCTGGATCAAGGGCAATTGGAGGGCCGGCTCCTGCCGGAGATCTATCCGGAAATCTGGAGCCGGGTTGAAGAGGTGCATACCCGCCGCAGCCAGGATGACACATTCATCAACATGATGACCGAAGATGGTCTGCGCCATGTCCGGGTGAAAGTCACGTCGGATACGGTCGGCGGATATGTGATTACGCTGGATGATACAACACGCCTGATCTCGGCCCAGCGCCAGATGGCCTGGCGCGACGTTGCGCGCCGGATCGCGCACGAGATTCGCAACCCGCTGACACCGATCCAATTGTCGACGGAGCGTATCCGTCGCCGCTATGGTGATCAGATCAATGATGAGGATGGCGTGTTTGAGCGTTGCATCAACACGATCCTGCGTCAGGTCTCCGACATTGGCCGCATGGTGCAGGAATTCTCAGATTTTGCCCGGATGCCCAAGCCGACACCCATTCGCTTCGATCTGGCGGCGCTCGTGACCGATGTCGTATTTGCCCAGCGCGTGGTGAATCCAGATTATCGTTTTGTGCTCTCCTTGCCGGATGAAGGTCTGGAAATGCTTGGAGATGAGCGCCTGCTTGGGCAAGCGCTGACCAATATCGTCAAGAATGCCGCTGAAGCCCTGTCGCAGCGTCCGGAAACGGAAGAGACACAGGGGCAGGTCAGCGTCTCGGTTGAGCGATCAGAAGAGGATGGATTCATCCTGATTTCGATTGAAGACAACGGACCCGGCTTCCCGCAAGACGCCCGCGATCAATTGCTTGAGCCTTATGTCACCGCGCGTGAGGGCGGGACTGGCCTGGGTCTTGCGATCGTGAACCGCGTGATCATGGATCATGGCGGCAGCGTCCAACTCTTAGAACCCACACATGGGGCCCAGGGGGCAATTGTGAAAATCGTTCTGCCACACAGCCTGTCCGGAGCGGCAGACGGAGAACACCAGACTTTGGAGTATGCCAATGAGTACTGACATTCTTGTCGTCGACGACGAACCGGATATTCGCGAACTGATTGCCGGTGTTCTGGAAGATGATGGCCATGGTGTGCGTGTCGCAGCGACTGCGGAGCGAGCGATTGACGAAGTGCGTGGCCGCACACCGAGCCTCGTAGTGCTCGATGTCTGGCTGCAGGGCAGTGATATGGACGGGCTTTCCGTCCTGAAATATCTCAAACAGATCGATCCGCTCCTGCCGGTGATCGTGATCAGTGGGCACGGAAACGTCGAAACGGCCGTGGCAGCGATCAGACGGGGCGCCTATGACTTTATCGAGAAGCCTTTCAAGGCCGACCGGCTCCTGCACCTGGTCGCCCGGGCGATTGAATCCTCGAAGCTGAAACGCGAAAACGAAACGCTGCGCACGCACAGCTTCTCGGTTTCGGAGTGGATCGGGACGAGTAGCGCCGCGCAAGCGCTGCGGGCACAGATTGAAAAGGTTGCGCCAACCAATTCTCGCGTTCTGGTGTCGGGTGAGGCCGGTGTCGGCAAGGAGCTCTGCGCCAAGCTCATCCACGAAAACTCTCGCAGAGCCGGTGGCCCGTTCGTTGCGGTCAATGCTGCCAATATTGCGCCTGACCAGATGGAGCGCGAGCTGTTCGGTGAAGAAGACAATGCCGGGATGCCCGTCAAGATCGGGGTGTTTGAGCAAGCTCACGGCGGAACGCTGTTGCTCGATGAGGTCGGGGACATGCCGCTTGGGACACAGAGCAAGATCCTTCGCGTGTTGACAGAGCAGCGGTTTCAGCGCGTCGGTGGCGGATCAGATGTGAGCGTAGATGTTCGCGTCATGTCGTCTTCGACGCGTGATCTGGAGCAGGCGATCGAGTCGCAGACGTTCCGGAAAGACTTATACTATCGCCTGAACGTGGTCCCGCTAAACGTCCCATCGCTTGCGGACCGGCGCGATGATATCCCCGCCCTGGTCGCTTATTTCAGCTCTCGCATTGCAGATTCGTCCGGCCTCACGCCGCGAACATTCAGTGACGAAGCGATCGCGGTCCTGCAATCCATGGCCTGGCCCGGAAACGTCCGCCAGCTTCGCAATCTGGTGGAGCGGGTCCTCATTCTGTCCCGCGATAGCCAGAACGCTGTCATCAGCGTCGATGAACTGCCGCTGGACAGAGGTTCCGTCGATGGCGGCGACGCGATGGGGGTCTCCGCCGATTTCGTAGGACTTTCCCTGCGCGATGCCCGCGAACAGTTTGAACGGGATTATCTGTCGCTGCAGATTACCAGATTTGACGGAAATATTTCCCGAACAGCGGAATTCATTGGCATGGAGCGCTCGGCTCTACACCGAAAATTAAAGGCGCTTGGGGTAAATGCTTCGGCGAGTCGCACGGAAAACCGGTAAATGCGTGTAATCATTTGTGGTGCGGGCCGGGTTGGTCAGGGCATTGCCCGCCATCTGGCGCAAGAGCACCACGACATCACGATGATCGACGAGAATGATGATCTGATCGAACAGGTTCAGATTGATTTCGACGTGCGCGGTGTCGTCGGCCATGCCGCGCATCCAAACGTCTTGCGCACAGCCGGGGCAGACGCCGCCGACATGTTGATCGCCGTCACCCACTTTGACGAAATCAATATGGTGATTTGCCAGGTCGCTGATACGTTGTTTTCCGTCCCGACAAAGATCGCCAGGGTCCGGGCACAGGCCTATCTGGATGCGGAATATTCGGAGCTCTTCTCGAAGTCGGCGCTCCCGATTGATCTCATCATATCGCCTGAAATTGAAGTCGGCGAGGCAATCCTGCGACGCATTCGGGCGCCGAGCGCTGTCTCCAGTATTTCGTTTGAAGCCGGTGAGCTTCAGGTGCTCGGCATGAAGGTGCAGGAGGATAGCCCACTCCTGGAAACCGCGCTCGATCAGATTGCGGGTCTGTTTCCCGATCTCGGCGCGCGCGTGGTTGGTATCAAGCGTGGTTCGTCCGTGTTTGCCCCGCGCGGGAATGATCAATTGCAGCCGGGCGATACGGCCTATGTTGCGGTGTCACGAGAATCGACGCCGCGGCTCAACAAACTATTCAATCGCGACATCAATGAGCACAAGCGCGTCGTCATTGTCGGGGGCGGGAATGTCGGCCTTTACGTGGCCAGCCAGCTCGAACGAGAAGGCAATGTCCGCGTCCGCATCATTGAGGCGGATTCTGAAAAGGCTGATATTGCAGTTTCGGCCCTGAAGCAGACCATCGTGATCCATGGTGACGGCCTCGCCCGGGACGTGCTGGAAGAAGCCGGGGCGGATCAGGCGGATATCGTGATCGCGGTCACGAATGACGACAAGACCAACATGCTGATCGGCAAACTCGCGAAGCAGATTGGCGCGCGACGGACACATGCTCTGGTCAATGCCTATGAGCTCGTGGCGATCTCACAGGATCTCGATATCGACGCCGTGCTTGATCCGCGCGCGCTGAGTGTGTCCAAGATTTTGACCAAGCTGCGCCGCGGCCGGATCCTCTCCGTGGAATCCCTCGAAGGCGGCACCGCAGAGATCGCAGAAGGTGTGACGCTCGACTCCTCGCCCTTGATCGGCAAGCCAATCGACTATGCCCACCTTCCCGATGGCGTCACCTGTGCGGCCATTATACGCGAAGGGAAAATTCTGTTCCCGACGTCCGCGACGACGGTGCAGACCGATGACCGGCTCCTGATGTTCTACGAAGCGAGCGCGACGCGAAAAGTGGAACAATTCTTCAGAGTGAGCGCTGATTTCTTCTAGGCAAGGACGCCGCCGTGAATCATCTAGCCATTGTTCGAGTCATTTCCGCGATCGCGCTGGGCTTTGCCGGGCTGTTTGCGGTCTCGTTCCTTGTCGCGCTGGCATCCGGGGAAACTGACCAACAGATGGTGTTTGCCGGAACCGGTGCGACGATCGGAGGGTTTGGAGCAACCGTATTGCTGCTCACGGACAAGCCAAAGCGACGCGCCCACGCGAAGGACGGGCTCGCCGTTGCAATCCTGTTTTGGTTGGTTGGCGGAATGATATCTTCGATCCCGTTTTTTGACTATCTTGGCGCTCCTGACTTTCTCGGAGCGTTCTATGAAAGTGTGTCGAACCTGACCACGACCGGGCATAGCCGCATTGACCCAACGCTCAATCCGATGTCGACGAGCATATTCGTCTGGCGGGCCCTGTTGCACCTGATCGGCGCGATCGCCGCTATCGCGATTGCCGCGACTGTTTTCTCCGGGCTCAATCTCGGCGGGCCCGGTGTACATCGCAATCGCTTCTTCAGCGAGCCGGAAGGAAGCTTCTTTGACCCCGTGCCGCGCGTGGTGCGCGTCAGCGCGATCCTGGTCCTGAGCAGCACGATCGTCCTGTCGGCGCTACTCCTGTCGATTGGCCTGGCCCCTCGAGATGCACTGGCGGGCGCTGTGAGCGCGATTACGACGGGTCTCGTGGATCCCGCTGCATCCGGCACGAGCCCGGGCGGCGGCACCCTCCATTCCATCTTCGTCTGGTTCGGGCTGATTGTCGGAACATTGGGACTGATAGCCGTTGATGGCGCCGGGCGGGGGCGTGTGCGGGCGATTCCTTTTGATCCTGAAACGCTGGCCTGGGTAGGGACGCTGATCCTGATCACGGTTCTGGCTTTTGTCGCCGGTCTGCCTCTGTTCGCGAGCATAGGCTGGGCGACTTCGTCGCTGGCGACGAGCGGGATTGCGTTGAGCGACCCGCAGCAGTTTGCGCGCCTGCCCATCGTTCTGATCCTGTTTCCCGTCCTGGTCGGGGGATCTGCATTGTCTGCTGCAGGTGGCTTCAAACTTGCGCGCCTGATCATTCTCACGCGCCGGGTGGCGCTGGAATTTGTCCAGCTCGGCTATCGCGGAAGTGTCCAGCACTTCAAATTCAGGGGACGGCGCCAATCTGAACGCACGGTCATGGGCGTCTGGGTATACCTCGTCGGATATATCGTCGCCTGCACAATCGGAACGTTGCTTCTGAGCGCGACGGGGCTTGCTTTTGATGATGCCATTCGCGCGGGCATCGGAAGCTTATCGAATGCCGGGCACGTGCTTGCGGGCATGAATGCCGAACTCTCTGAGCTGGCGCAGATTTGTGCAATCCTGGGCATGATTCTTGGGCGATTGGAGGTGATCGCACTCCTCCCCGCGCTAAATCCATCTTTTTGGCAACGATAAGCCCGCATAGTCTTGCAAACTGAGGTCAATCGTTATAGCGGCTGCAATATAAAAGAAGGGCAGACGAACAATGTCTTCAGAAAAAAAGCAAAACCTCCAGGATACTTTCCTTAACGCAGTCCGCAAATCCAAGACCCCGTTGACGATCTTTCTTGTCAACGGCGTGAAGTTGCAGGGCGTCGTCACCTGGTTTGACAACTTTTGTGTGTTGCTGCGCGGCGATGGCCGCCCCCCGCAGCTGGTCTACAAGCACGCAATCTCTACGATCGCACCAGGTGCTCACGTTCAGCTCTTCGATGAAGAAGATAGCTAGGTCATTTGACGCAAAAACCGATTGATCTTGAACAGCCGCCTGAAACGGCGGGGATCATCATTCCATGGACCCAGGTCGCAGATCGGCCCGGCACCGAGCGGCTGGAAGAAACAGCCGGGCTCGTCGAAGCGCTTGGCTGTGAGCTGGCATTTCTGCGCGCAGAACAGGTGCGCAAGCCGACACCGGGTTATCTGCTCTCAGGTGGCCTGCTTGACCGGCTGATTGCGGATGTGAAGGGCTATGATTGCTCGATGGTGATCATTGACGCGTCACTGACGCCGATCCAGCAGCGCAATCTCGAGAACCGGATTGGCGTGAAAGTCATCGACCGAACCGGGCTCATCCTCGAAATCTTTGGACTGCGTGCCCGAACCAAAGAAGGGACCCTGCAGGTTGAACTGGCGCGATTGCTGTATGAACGGTCTCGCCTCGTGAGAACCTGGACACACCTGGAACGCCAACGCGGCGGACGGGGCTTTCTGGGCGGTCCTGGTGAAACCCAGCTCGAGGCGGATAAGCGCATGATCGACCGCGCTGTAGGGCGCCTGCGCAGCGATCTGGAGGATGTCAAACGAACACGGCGGGTGCAACGTGAAGGGCGCAAACGCCGCGACAGCCGGGTCGTCGCTCTGGTGGGCTATACCAATGCGGGCAAGTCGACACTGTTCAACCGGCTGACGGGCGCCGACGTGATGGCCAAAGATATGCCGTTTGCGACGCTCGACACGACGATCCGCAAGCTTGATCTTCCGACGATTGGTGAAGCGAGCCTGGTTGACACGGTGGGGTTCATTACGGACCTGCCGACACACCTGGTTGATAGCTTCCGCGCGACGCTGGAAGAGGCCCTGGAAGCGGATTTGCTCATACATGTGCGCGATCGATCAAGCGATGCGGATGAAGAGCAGAAGCGGGATGTTCTGCACGTTCTCAACCAGCTGGCGGAGCTCGAAAATGTAGAGCTTCCGCCGATGATTGAAGCCTGGAACAAGATTGACCTGCTTCCGGACTATGTGCGCGAAGGCCTGCTCGCCGAACTGGCGGAAAAATCGGACGATCTTATTGCCGTTCCGGTTTCCGCCGTAACAGGCGATGGCATTCCAGATTTGATCGACGCAATAGAAGGTGTTCTGGATCAGGGGCGCGCCCGCGTTCGGGTCAAGCTGACTAACCGGGATGGGGCATTCCGCGCCTGGTTGTACGAGAACACGCAAGTCGAAGACGAAACCTATACGGAAACAGGAGAGGCGCGCTTGCTGTTGACCCTCACGCGGGACGAATTTGGTCGCCTCGCAGCCCGTTTCCCGAACGAGTTAAGCACGCAAATCGAGAAAGTGGACTAGATGAGCGCGAAAGACATCCTGTTCCTGCTCCCACCTGGATTTGAAGATAATGGACGGCGTGAGTTTTGCCCGGAATGCGCCGAGATCTGGGGTGTGCTGCACTATTATCCGGCGATCAAAGAGGCGCTCGAGATCCGCTATGTCGGCATTTCTCATCCGCGCAAGCCAATTTGCGACATTCTGGGAGAGGGGCGCTGGAATGCGCCGACGCTGATCCTCGCGCCGGAGCATGCAGACCTTGTCGACGTGCAGCGCGAAAACGGCGCGTCCTATCTCGCTTCGGCGCGCGAGATCGCCAGATATTTTTCCGTTCGGTTCGGAATCGCTGTTCCGCGAGGGAGTTAAGCGATATGCACACCTTGCAACACGCTACGAATGGACAAATATAAGGGCGTCTGCCAGACCCATGGCCAAATCGATTCCGCTTGAAGGTAGTTTTATGTTCGATCCACGCACGACTGATGTGAATCTCGTCCCAACCGTTATTGAGCAAACGAGCCGGGGAGAGCGTGCGTTCGACATTTTCTCGCGGCTGTTGAAAGAGCGCCTGATTTTCATCACCGGCCCAATCGACGACACGACAGCATCCCTCGTTTGTGCACAGCTTCTGTTCCTGGAGTCGGAAAACCCGAAAAAAGACATCGCGATCTACATCAATAGTCCCGGCGGCTATGTGACCGCGGGTCTCGCGATCTATGACACGATGCAATATATCCGATGCCCGATTTCGACGGTCTGTATTGGCCAGGCGGCCAGCATGGGCTCATTGCTGCTTGCGGCGGGGGATGAAGGCAACCGGATCGCGCTTCCAAATGCGAGAATCATGGTGCACCAGCCATCCGGCGGATATCGCGGTGTCGCCAAGGATATTGAGCGCCACGCTGATGAAATTCTCGATCTGAAGAAGCGCCTGAACAATATTTACGTGAAGCATACCGGACAAGATTATGAAACGATTGAGAAAAAGCTCGATCGGGACACATTCATGACGGCGGAAGAGGCCAAGGAATTCGGGATTATCGATACGGTTTATGAACGCCGCGCCGACTCCGCAGAAGAGTAAACGGCACTCTTCCTGCATCGCGAATGGTTGCTAAGACTTGCATGACAATGTCAGGGTTCTAAAGTCGTAGCTAGTTTCTGGGATTCGTCCCCGGTAAATCGCATGTTAAGGCATGCGTGTCATAGAGGTTGCCAATGGCAAAGCAAAACGGTTCCAGCGGCGATTCAAAGAATACGCTCTATTGCTCTTTCTGCGGGAAGAGCCAGCACGAAGTGAAGAAGCTCATTGCAGGGCCAACGGTCTTTATTTGCGATGAGTGTGTTGAACTCTGCATGGATATTATCCGTGAGGAGAACAAGGCCTCTGGCTTCAAGGCGAAAGAGGGCGTCCCGACACCTCAGGAGATTTGCGAAGTCCTGGATGATTATGTCATCGGCCAGGCTTATGCGAAGCGGATCCTCTCTGTTGCGGTTCACAACCACTATAAGCGCCTCGCCAATCCGGGCGGCGCCGATGGTGTCGAGCTCGCCAAATCCAATATCATGCTGATCGGCCCGACCGGTTGCGGTAAGACCTTGCTGGCGCAAACGCTTGCGCGGGTTCTCGATGTGCCGTTCACAATGGCGGATGCGACGACGCTGACCGAAGCCGGTTATGTCGGCGAAGACGTCGAGAACATTGTTCTGAAGCTGCTTCAGGCCTCCGACTATAATGTCGAACGGGCGCAGCGCGGCATCGTCTATATCGATGAGATCGACAAGATTTCCCGCAAGTCCGACAATCCATCCATCACGCGCGATGTCTCGGGCGAGGGGGTGCAGCAAGCGCTCCTGAAACTGATGGAAGGCACGGTGGCTGCGGTTCCTCCACAAGGCGGCCGAAAGCACCCGCAGCAGGAATTCCTGCAAGTCGACACGACCAATATCCTGTTCATCTGCGGCGGCGCATTTGCCGGCCTCGACAAGATTATTTCATCACGCGGAGAGGCCACATCGATCGGCTTCGGTGCCGACGTGAAAGATCCGGAAGCCCGGCGCGTTGGCGAAGTCTTGCGGACGGTAGAACCGGAAGATCTTCAGCGCTACGGCCTGATCCCCGAATTTATCGGACGTCTGCCGGTCCTGGCGACCCTTGAAGATCTGGACGAAGACGCCCTGATCACCATCCTCACCGCGCCGAAAAATGCGCTGATCAAACAGTATCAGAAGCTGTTTGAGATGGAGGATGTCAATCTGACCTTCACACCGGATGCGCTGGCAGCCGTGGCGAAGAAAGCCATTGTTCGCAAGACCGGTGCGCGTGGTCTGCGCTCGATCATGGAATCTATTCTGCTCGACACGATGTTTGAGCTGCCCGGATTGCGCGGTGTTGACGAAGTCGTGATCAATGCAGAAGTCGTCGATGGCAACACCAAGCCACTCTATGTGCACGCGAAGCAGGTTCAACCCAACGAAGCGTCCTAGAAATCGGGCGCTCATAGGGTAGAATTGTCAGATTTCCACCGTTATTTGGTGGTTGAACTCGTCTTGTGCGAACATCAAATGAAACAGACGCCAGAATCATCCGACAAGAGGATGAAGGTGATGGTCGCCGCTGAGCGGGACCAGATGCAAAGGAGTCGAATATGACGACGAAAACCCTCCCAGTCCTCCCGCTGCGAGATATTGTTGTATTTCCAGACATGGTGGCGCCGCTTTTCGTGGGCCGGGACAAGTCTGTACGTGCGCTCGAAATGGTCGATGAGAGCGACAATGAAATTATGCTGGTCGCACAAAAGGATCCCTCGACGGACGATCCGGGCGCAGAAGACCTGCACCCTGTTGGAACGACCGCAACGATCCTGCAATTGCTGAAGCTTCCTGACGGTACTGTAAAAGTGCTGGTGGAGGGCAACCATCGCGCCCGGGTGAATACGCTTGAAGATCGTAGCGACCACTATGTGGCAGAAATCGGTGTCATCGAGGCCGATGACGGCAATACTAGCGAGCTCGAAGCGCTCATGCGCGCCGTGGTTGAGCAATTTGAAAGCTACGCGAAGCTGAACCGGAAAATCGCGCCTGAATCGGTGTCGACGATTTCCGAAATCGTCGAACCTGGCAAACTGGCAGATGCAGTAGCGTCCCAGCTCCAGGTCAAACTCGCTGAAAAGCAGGGCCTGCTGGAACTGTCTGATGTCAAAGACCGTCTGGAAAAGGTCCTCTCGCTGATGGAAGGCGAGATGGGCATGATGCAGATGGAGCGGAAGATCAAAAACCGCGTCAAGCGTCAGATGGAGAAGTCTCAGCGCGAATATTATCTGAACGAGCAGATGAAAGCGATCCAACGCGAACTGGGTGATCAGGGCGATGGCGAGCGCGACGAGGTCGGCGAACTCGAAGACAAGATCCGGGAAACGGGTCTGTCAGAGGAAGCGCGCACCAAAGCTGAGCAGGAGGTCAAGAAACTCCGCCAGATGAGCCCGATGTCGGCAGAATCCACCGTGGTTCGTAATTATCTCGACTGGTTGCTGTCACTGCCATGGGACAAACGCAAAGACGTTTCGACCGATCTCGGTGCCGCCGAGAAACAGCTCAATGATGACCATTACGGGCTTGAGAAAGTCAAAGAGCGGATCCTGGAATATCTTGCGGTCCAGAAACGGACCAACAAGCTTCGCGGACCGATCCTGTGCCTGGTCGGCCCTCCGGGGGTTGGTAAGACCTCGCTCGGCAAGTCAATTGCCGAAGCCACCGGCCGCGACTTCGTTCGTGTGTCGCTGGGCGGCGTGCGCGATGAAAGCGAAATCCGTGGTCACCGCCGGACTTATATCGGCTCCATGCCAGGCCGGATCATTCAGAGCCTGAAAAAGGCGAAGACGGGCAATCCGCTCTTCCTGCTGGATGAGATCGACAAGATGGGCATGGACCATCGCGGCGATCCGTCTGCGGCTTTGCTAGAGGTGCTGGACCCGGCGCAGAATTCAACTTTCAACGATCACTATCTCGAAGTCGATTATGATCTGTCCGATGTCATGTTCGTGACCACGGCCAACAGCCTGAACATGCCGCAGCCATTGCTGGACCGGATGGAGATCATTCGTATCGCGGGCTATACGGAAGACGAGAAGCGCGAAATCGCTGTTCGTCACCTGTTGCCAAAGATCCGCGCCGATCACGGTCTCGAAGAAACCGAATGGGTCGTTCAGGACGACGCGATCAATGACTTGCTGCGCTACTATACGCGCGAAGCTGGTGTCCGTTCGCTCGAGCGTGAGCTGGCGAAACTGGCACGTAAGGCTGTGCGGGAACTCGGCAATGAGGGCGTGACGCAAGTTGTTGTGACGCCGGAGAATCTTGCTGACTATTCCGGTGTACGGAAGTTCCGCTTTGGTCTCGCCGACGAGGAAGACCAGATCGGCGCCGTTACAGGCCTTGCCTGGACTGAAGTGGGCGGCGACCTGCTGACGATCGAAGCAGTCGCCATGCCGGGCCGCGGCAATACCAAGGTCACGGGCAACCTGCGCGATGTGATGAAAGAGTCGATTTCAGCGGCGCAATCGCTGGTGCGGGCGCGCGCTGTGGATCTTGGCATCAAGCCGAGCGTCTTCAACACGACGGACATCCACGTCCACGTGCCGGATGGCGCAACGCCTAAGGATGGGCCGAGCGCCGGGATCGCGATGACGACAGCCATGGTGTCGCTGCTGACCAATAATCCGGTCCACCGGGATATTGCGATGACGGGTGAAATCTCCCTGCGCGGCCGTGTCCTGCCGATTGGTGGATTGAAAGAGAAGCTCCTCGCAGCGCTGCGCGGCGGCATCAAGACGGTGCTGATCCCGCAGGAGAATGAGAAGGATCTCGCTGACATTCCAGAGAATGTGAAAGAAAGCCTGACCATCATCCCGGTCTCGGACATCAATGAAGTGCTGGCCCGGGCGCTGACCAAGACTCTGTCCCCGATTGAGTGGTCAGAGAAGGATGAAGAAGCGCTTGCCGCGACTTTGTCCGGGCGGCCAACGCCAAATGATGGTAATCCTTCTGTCCGCCACTAAGCGGAACTGAACAATCTCGGCGGCCTCTGTTTTTTCTGGCAGAGGCCGTCTTGCTTTTCCGCGCCAGACGAGGCAAAGGAAGCGTCCCGGAAGGGCGGTTAGCTCAGTTGGTAGAGCATCTCGTTTACACCGAGAGGGTCAGCGGTTCGAGCCCGTTACCGCCCACCATTTTCCTAACCTACAGGACGCGCGTTTCGAGGCTTTCGCCGCGTTCGACGATGCTGAGGCCTGACTCGCTGCGCTCGAGCACCGTAATGCTGCAATAGTTTGGCCGGAACACCGTCACCGACGATGCGCCGCTCAAATGCCCGACAATGGCGTTGATGGCGATGAAGTGGCTGAACACGACGGTATTGTCTGGCAGGTTTTCAACCGTTTCCAGCAAATCTCGGTGCCAGGCTTTGACCTGATCCGGGGTTTGTTCCCAGTCGCCCGCCATGAGATTGCGCAGCCAGGTGCGGCGGTCTTCGATGCCGGCGGGTGTCGGTATTTCCGTAACTGTCGGTTCAACCGTCAGCGCCTTGCCAGACAGGTCTGCATAGGCCGACGCGGTTTCCTGGCAACGCGTCATCGGGCTGGTCAGCGCGGTTGAAATATCGAGTGCAATCAATCGCTTGGCGACTGCTTCGGCTTGAATCCAACCATTATCGGACAGGCCCGGATCGGGATGTTCGCCCCATCCTGCGGCTGCTTCACCGTGCCGGACAAAATAGATCATGCGGCGACGAGCAGCGGGTCTTGATCATGCTGACGGAACACCTCCAACGCGCGTCGGTACAGGACAGGCTTGGCAATGTTCAGGCGCTTGCGGACGGAATCGATCGGCTGATCGAGCAGGGCGATAATGTCTTCCTCTATGATTCGCTTTGCAGCTTTGCCATTGCGTCTTCCTTCTGCGAGGACGTCGCGGACGCGGGCTTCTTTGGGCGCCATCTTTGCGATCTGTCGATTGCCCATGAAGGCGATGAAACTTACGCCGAGTCCGCCATGCTGGCTGTGTGTATAGCCAAGTAGAGCATCTTCCCCAAGCGCATCACGCCCATAGCCGGTCAGGACATGGTACATATCATGAGTGTCGCGCAGTCGGTTGATGTACCAGAGAAGGTCATCGTCGAAATGCTCGTGCTGCTTGCGGTTCGACAGGCTCTCTTCCACAAGACCATGCGCGGTCAGGCCTTCGCGTTCCATAAAGTCGACATAGGTGCGTCCAACCGTGCCTTCAGGCAACGCTTTCAGCGGGCCGTGATCGTCGAGAATATCCGGCAGGAATGATCGCTGCTTCAGGAGTCGGGGACCGTTCTCTGATGCCATAAAGCGCAGAAAGTCTTTGCGCGTGGATCCACCATTCAGTGCTTCGATGATGTGGAAAACCTGTTCGGTGTCTTCCTTGTCAGCAATCAGGTTCTGCATGTGCCGCCACGCTTTCAGGGGACGGCGTTTCGGTCTTGGGCGATTTGGGTCAATGAAAGGGGCAGGCCGGTTCATTTGGTGTGACTCCTTGGAATGCGCCTATCTTATCAGATCCAATCGATCGAAACAATGACGCATGCGTCATGAATTGCCGAGATCAACATGCTTAACTTTGGAGCAAGACTGCTTAACATGTGGTCACGCTGCGGTTTGCGGGTGAGAACCGGCGGGAGATCTATCGCGTCGTGGTCTGAGCCGTTTTATGCGGAGACCAACTTAGCGATTGAAGGGTTGCGGGAATGAAGAAGATTGAAGCGATCATCAAGCCATTCAAATTGGATGATGTGAAAGAGGCGTTGCACGAAGTGGGCGTTCAGGGGATGACGGTCGTCGAAGCGAAAGGTTTCGGACGCCAGCGCGGGCATACTGAATTGTATCGCGGCGCAGAATATGTGGTCGACTTTCTGCCCAAGTTGAAAGTTGAAGCGGTTGTCGCCGACGCTGCGGTAGCGGGCGCAATCGAAGCGATTACCAAGGCGGCGCAGACCGGCAAGATCGGGGACGGTAAGATCTTCGTCTCAGACGTCGGAGAAGCGGTTCGTATTCGGACTGGCGAATCCGGCGACGGCGCGCTGTAGCGCCAAACCAAATCACTGACAGGAAATAAATTGGAGGGCTTGATGGCCGATAGTGTTATGAAAATGATGAAGGACAATGATGTCGAGTTTGTTGACCTTCGATTCACAGATCCGCGCGGCAAGTTGCAGCACGTAACGTTCGACAAGGGCATGATCGATGCCGACTTTTTCGAAGACGGCCAGATGTTCGATGGGTCTTCCGTCGCTGGCTGGAAAGCGATCAACGAGTCTGACATGACACTGATGCCGGATCTGGCAACAGCGAAGATTGATCCATTCTTCCAGCAGACCACGCTGGCGGTCATGTGTGAT
Source organism: Henriciella sp. (assembly GCA_041984335.1). Classification (GTDB taxonomy): domain Bacteria; phylum Pseudomonadota; class Alphaproteobacteria; order Caulobacterales; family Hyphomonadaceae; genus Henriciella. The sequence continues at coordinate 56,270 of JBHIYI010000011.1, forward strand.
ATTCTCGATCCGATCACTGGCCAGGCCTACAATCGCGATCCCCGGATGACAGCGAAGAAGGCAGAAGCCTATCTCAAGTCGACTGGCGTTGGCGACACGGCATATTTCGGACCCGAGGCTGAATTCTTCGTGTTTGACGATGTGCGCTGGAACACAGAGCCGCACGTCACGGGCTACAGCTTCGATTCGACTGAACTGCCAGCAAATACCGGCAAAGAGTATGCAATGGGCAATATGGGCCACCGCCCAGGTCCAAAGGGCGGCTACTTCCCTGTGCCACCAGTCGATTCAGAGCAGGATATGCGTTCTGAAATGCTCTCAGTCATGGGCGAGCTTGGTCTCGAACCTGAAAAGCATCACCACGAGGTTGCGCCAGCCCAGCACGAGCTGGGTATGAAGTTCAACACACTGGTGACGATGGCGGATAACCTCCAGCTGTACAAATACGTGATCCACAATGTTGCGGCGAGCTATGGCAAGACGGCGACATTCATGCCGAAGCCATACTTCAACGACAATGGCTCAGGCATGCACGTCCACCAGTCTATCTGGAGCGGTGGCAAGCCGACCTTTGCGGGCGATCAGTATGCGGGTCTTTCTGAAACCTGCCTGCATTATATTGGCGGGATCATTAAGCACGCACGTGCCCTGAACGCGCTGACCAATGCCTCGACCAACTCATACAAGCGTCTGGTCCCCGGCTTCGAAGCACCGGTGATGCTGGCTTACTCGGCGCGCAACCGTTCGGCATCGATCCGTATTCCATTCGGGACAGGTGAGAAAGCCAAGCGGATCGAGACGCGCTTTCCGGATCCGACCGCGAACCCGTATCTCGCCTTTGCCGCACTCTTGATGGCGGGTCTCGACGGAATTGAGAACAAGATCCATCCGGGCGACGCCATGGACAAGGATCTCTACGATCTGCCACCAGAGGAAGCGAAAGCCATTCCGCAAGTATGTGGCTCGCTTCGCGAAGCGCTTGATGCACTCGATGCGGACCGAGACTTCCTGAAAAAAGGCGGCGTGTTCGACGATGATCAGATTGAGGCCTATATCGAGCTCAAGATGGAAGAAGTGATGCGTCTGGAGCTGCACCCACACCCAGTCGAGTTCGACATGTATTACAAAGTCTAACCGGATTGGTGTTCGCAGTTCTGCGGAAAATGGGCGCCGGGGCAGCAATGTCCCGGCGCTTTTTCTTGTCTGTGGAGCTGAAAAACCTGCGTGACAGGTCAAACGTGAAAACGTCACAGGATTGTGTGACAGGCGAATCGAAATTCAGCTTGTATAGGTCAGTCATTGATGAGGGCGGCGATCGACTATGTTCCTGAATTCGGATCCCAACGACATCTCCTTTACCCGACAAAGTGGCAAAGAAGGTGATCATTTGAAGGTCGTGGCAGATTGCCTGGAAAGCCTTCGATCAGCCGAGAACATGCCGGCCGGAGTTTCCTTGGAAACCCGAAAAGAGCTGCAGGAATACTTGGCGCTCGCAGAAGCGGCGCTTCGTCGAGCGCATCTGGAAACAAAGGTTTCCTGAGCGCTCAGGCATTTGCGCTGAGCAGCGTTTAACGCGAGAATCAGCCACCGTGAAGGTTGTATTGGCTTGCCTCAACCCGTTCTATTTGTCAGGCTCATAGCGCTATGGTTCTGACGCCATCACAAGACTGGCGCGGAACGGACGAGCGGGGAGGTGAGAATGCCGGATTCGGTGCGTGCGGCCGCTGAGAGCACTGTCGAGGACAGTGGCTCTCCGTCTCATGCGGGCAATTCAATTGACTTTTGTGACATTGCTGCGCGCCTCAGCGTAGCTAAATCGGCTGACAGTGTCTGGCAGATCATGTCCGAAGTCAGTGAGCGTATCGAAACCAAGGGTATTTGTTGCCGGTGTTTCCCGTCAAACGCCACCGCAGAACAGATTGTGTGCTTCTCGACAACTGATGGCTTCGACCAGGACCTGGCGCGTGCGCTGCAGGCGTCCCCTGGCTATCTAGACGCTTTTCTCCACGCCGCTGTGAAGAGCCCGAAGCCATTTCGCTGGAGCGACATCCATACCATTCTCGATGATAAGTCCCCACAGATGGCGGCCTACAATCGCACGATCGGGTCGCTGGGAGATGGTGTCATCGTTCCGGTATTTGGACCACTTTTTCGCAACGGATACTTTTGTTTCCACGGGCAGGAGGGACGCAACTATAGCGATACAGAGATCCTGATGATGCATTCCATCGCACAGACGGCGTATCTCAAGCTCCTGGATCTAATGTATCGTGATGATGTGGAAGGGCGCTCTCTGTCCAGTCGGGAGCTCGAAATCGTCAACCTGGTCGCACGCGGCCAGAGCAATCAGTCCGTTGCGCAAGAATTGAGCGTCTCCATCAATACGATCAATACATATATGAAGCGCATCTTCGAGAAACTGGATGTTTCCGACCGGGTCAGCGCGGTGATGCGGGCCTATGCGTTAGGATACATCGCTTGATTGCCCCAGCGCGTCCGACCTAGTCGGTTTCCGCGACTTTGACCTCCTGCCAATACGCTTCCTGCGCCTCGAGAGTGAGGCTGGAGAAATCGATCTGACGTTTCACCGCCAGCGCTTCCATCTCGCGGAAACGGCGCTCGAATTTGGAATTGGCTTTGCGCAGGGCAATTTCCGGATCGACTTTCAGACGCCGCGCGAGGTTCGCGATGACGAAGAGCAAATCTCCGATTTCTTCCTCGACATGGCCCTGATCACCGGACGCCATGGCCTCTTTGATCTCCGCGGTCTCTTCGTCCAGTTTATCGAGGATATCTTTCGGGTCGGTCCAGTCAAAGCCCGTTCTGGCCGCGCGTTTCTGAAGCTTTTCGGCACGCATGAGCGCCGGCAGCGCCAACGCAACGCCAGATAATGCGCTGGAATCTTTATCGTATTTGTCAGCACGTTCGGAGGCTTTGATACTCTCCCAATTGGCGACTTGCTGCGCGCTTGTCTTCTGGTCCTGGTCACCGAAGACATGTGGGTGCCGGCGAATCATTTTCTCCGAAATGGCCTGCGTGACCTCTCTGATGGAAAAGTGCCCTTCATCCGCTGCGATCTGTGCATGGAAGACAACCTGGAGGAGAAGATCGCCGAGTTCGTCTGGCAGCTCGTTCATGTCGCGCCGTTCGATTGCATCGGCGACTTCGTAAGCTTCTTCAATCGTATAAGGCGCGATGGTTTCGAAAGACTGTTCCAGATCCCAGGCGCAACCGGTCTCCGGCGTGCGGAGACGCTTCATGATGTGCAGCAAATCCTCAAAATCATAGGGCGACTGAAGGGTTCTGTCTGTCATCTCGGCAATCTCCGGGCACACGATGTTTACAGCGCGTATAGCCCTGATCGCCGCTGGCAAGACCTGGTCCGCAAAAACTGAGGTGCAGAAGTCCGAAACACCGACAATTGACAAGCGAACCCAGAGCCCCGAGACGAAGGTTTCGGTCCGAAGCGGGGAAGTGATTTGAGTGAAGTAAGATGTGTCGCACCGACAGGCTGTCTGCTCGGAGAGGGGCCGTTATGGAGCCCGAGCGAAGGCTTCCTGTGGTGGGTCGATATCAAACGCGCGAAACTGCATCGCCATAACCCGAAAACGGGCAATACGCGCCGCTATGATCTCCCTCTCCATGCCAGTGCATTGGCGCTAGCCGACGGGGAGCTCATCATGATCGGCGATCGCGAGGTCGGGCGGTATGACACGGCCACAGAGAGCTATCGCCGTATTCTGGAACTGAAGGAACCGGAAGGCTTCAGAACCAACGATGGCGGGGTTGCTCCGGATGGCAGCTTCTGGTTCGGCACGATGGACAATGCCGAAGACCTGGCTGAAGGACAGTATTATCGTCTCGCCCCCGACTTAAAGGCAGAACGACTGGGTTTGCCGGAGGTGCTTGTGACCAATACAATGCAGTTCTCACCCGACGGGCGCACATTTTACACATGCGACAGCGCTGAGCAGCAGATCCTGTCCTTTGATTATGATCCAGGTTCAGGCGCGCTGTCCAATCGCCGCGTGTTTGCCTCGACGCTGGAGGCTGGCTGCTATCCAGATGGCTCCGCGATTGATGCGGAAGGCTATCTCTGGAACGCGCAATGGGCCGGCTCTCGTGTCGTTCGATACGCCCCCAATGGAGAGATCGACCGGGTCGTCAAGCTGCCGATATCCCGCCCGACCAGTTGCGCCTTTGGCGGAGATAAATTGAAAACGCTCTATATCACCTCAGCCCGGGTCGGACTGTCAGATGCAGCGCTGGATCGGCAGCCTATGGCGGGGAGCCTGTTCGCATTGGACGTGGAAACGCCCGGTCTACGGGTGCCAGAGTTTGGCAAGTCACGGTAATCCCGAACTTGCGTTTCAGGCGCTTTGCACCCAAGTGACTTCACAAGCGCAAAAATGCGCAGTATGGAGCCGAACACCCCCAAAAGTCAGGAACGCGAGAGAATGGCCGACAAGGACAAAAAGAACAGTGTTGGTCCGATTACCTTTGCCCGCCAGGTGCAGGCCGAGGGTCGGAAAGTCACCTGGACATCCACACCTGAGACCATTCAGGCGACGATCATGGTCGTCGTCATGTCCATCATAATCGCGCTATTCCTGTTCCTGTCGGACCAGTTGATTGCAATGGTCATCCGTCTTCTCACGGGTCTGGGCAGCTAGACCGCATAACAAGGAGTGCTTCGCCAATGGCTGAGGCTAAATGGTACATCGTTCACGCCTACTCGAACTTCGAGAAGAAAGTGGCGCAGGCGATTCGAGATCAGGCCGCTATGAAGGGCCTGGAGGACATGATCGAGGATCTCGAAGTCCCGACTGAGGAAGTCGTCGAAGTTGTCCGCGGTAAAAAGAAGACCATCGAGAAACGCTATTTCCCGGGCTATGTCCTGATGAAAGCGAAACTGACCGATGATGTCTATCACCTGGTCAAGGACACTCCAAAAGTGACGGGCTTCCTCGGGGCGGATGGCGGCAAAAAGCCATTGCCTGTCCCGCAGCGCGAAGTGGACCGTATTCTCGGCACCTCCGACGAGCCGATTGAAGAGCGTCCAAAACCAACCATCGTGTACGAAATTGGCCAGGAAGTCCGCGTCAATGAGGGCGCTTTCCAGGGCTTCGAGGGCTCCGTCGAGGAATTCGACCCGGAAACGGGTCGCATGAAAGTGAACGTCTCCATTTTCGGCCGCGCAACCCCGGTCGATCTGGATTTCACCCAAGTCGACAAAATCGCCTAGCCGGTCTTTCGTAGAACCGAGATCTGAACAAAACACCGCTCAATCCATCGGGCGGTGTTTTGCTGTTTTGGTGTGTGCAGCGTCTGAGTTTTGCGGTGCGCGACCCGTGCCGAACGTCCGTGTTCCTGACGAAAGTCAGGATCCATGGCGGCCGGGAGATTAATCAGCCAGCCGCTATGGATGCCAACTTGCGTTGGCAATGCAGGACTACGGTAATTTTGCATCTCATCTTGAGCGAAAGAGCCTCATCCTTCGACGTCGCTCGGGATGAGGTCCTGAAGAGGGGGCTTTACTCCTGATCCAAAGCGGTCAAAGCGAACAACCGTTTCAGCGTGCCCGATGGTGCATACCAGCGCGCACGCGCAGTCAAAGGAAGCCGCTTCGCCTAGGACAAGCGCCCGGCAAGGCGCTGGGTTACGGGGTCTTCCGCCGCCGCCTCGCCGCGCAGGACGGGTTTCAGCCGTGCCGCCATCGTCTTCCCGCGCTCGACGCCCCATTGGTCGAAGCTGTTAATCTTCCACAAAACACCGGCGAGATAGGTGCGATGCTCATACAGTGCGATCAAGCTGCCGAGCCGCGCGGGCGTCAATGTATCCGTATGCAGGAAAGTTGACGGCCGGCCGCCAGGGTGAATCTTCTGCCGCGCAATGTGGGGCGGCAAGTCTGGCTCTTCGGCTTCGATTTCAGCCAGCGTACGTCCGTTTGCAAGTACTTCAGCCTGGGCGAGGGCGTGCGCGGTCAAGGCTTCGACGCCGGTACTGTCGCTGCGACTGCCAGGTGCGAGGATGAACTCGGTCGGGACCACATGCGTGCCCTGGTGCAGCCATTGGTGATAGGAGTGCTGCCCGACGGAGCCTTCGCCGCCCCATAGCAATGGCGCTGTGGGTAAAGGCGCGTCATCGCCGTTTGGTCCAACCGACTTGCCGTTCGATTCCATCTCCAATTGTTGCAAATACGTCGGCAGCATGCGCAGGCGCCGGGAATAGGCGAGGACAGCGCGTGACGCGAAGCCCATGAAACTCGTATTCCAGAAATCCAGCAGGGCCAGGCGCGCCGCGAGATTGTCTTTCAGCGGCGCCGTTTTGACATGGCGATCCATCTCTGCTGCACCAGCGAGAAATTCCCGAAATGTTTCTACCCCGAAACTCGCCATCACCGCGACGGATGCCGCAGACCAGATAGAATAGCGCCCACCGACGCTGAGCGGCATATCCAGTGTTGTCGCCGGCGCGCCATCAAGCCACTTCGTTGCGCGGTCTGGATTGGCGGTTACCAGCAAGAGGCGGGTCGCCGCCTCATCGGTTCCGAGCGCACTCTCCAGCCAGTCCTTCGCCCGCCCCAGATTGTAGAGCGTCTCTTCGGTGCCAAAGGATTTCGAGATGCCGATAATCAGCGTTTTTGCCGGATCCAGCCCGTCGAGGGCCAGCGCCAGATCCAGCGGATCAACATTGGCGCAGAACCGCAAATCAATGTGAGCGAGCAAACGATCGGAGAAGGCATCAGCGTACAGACGCGGTCCGAAATCGGAGCCGCCAATACCAATATGAACGATGGCGCTGATCTGCGTGTCTGCGGCCAGCGCAGCCGCCTTCTGCAAGGCGTTTTCCGTCGTTGCGTGCTCCGCCGCGGTCAGATCGCTTTCCGGCGGCAATCGCAGCGCCCAATGCAGGGCTGGACGGTCTTCCGACGGATTGACAATGGCGGCAGAGAACAGGTCTTTGATCGCATCCGACAGACCGGCCTGTTGGGCATGGCCGAGAAGCGCGGCATCAACCTCAGTTGTGAGAAACTGACGCGAAAGATCCGCCGTCCATCCGGCAGCCTCTATCGGGGTAGACCTGTTGGCGGCGGCGAGATCTCGCAAGTCATGTTTTCTTGTAGTTGCGGCCAGTTTGGCCAGGGCGTCTAAGGTCATTCGTGTCTCGTCCTCAATCGCAATAAAAGACTGTCAGTGCTCGCCCGGCGGCGCGCTTCATAATGCTGACGGGGGCCGTTTCCGGAGCCTTTTCGAACACCGCTTTCTTTTCCGCGCCGGTGATCAATAACAGGATGCTGCGGGCATAGGCGACGCATGGCTGTGTCAGGGTCATGCGCAATAGGTTCGGACCGGTCACCTCGCTCTGGATCGCTTCGACAGCGGCTACGACGGATGTCGAATCGGGTGAGATCGCGCCCTCATAGCCGCGGCCGCCCTCAAACCAGGAAAGCGTGTGCGCATCCGGGCCCATACCCAGAAGCATTACATCTGTGAGTGCCGCATCCTGGTAGAGCTCATTGACCTGTTCCACGGCGATGAATGGATCTCTGCCGGGTATCTTCATTGGTGTATAGTCAGCCGCGGCGGCGTTGTTTTGAAGCAGCGTCCGCGCCATCATTGCGCCATTTGAGGCCGGGTGATCTACGTCGACCCAGCGTTCGTCACAGAGCCCAATCTGGACTTTCTCCCAATCGAGGTCTGCATTTGACAGAGTTTCATAAATAGGGCCGGGCGTGGTGCCGCCGGATCCCATGAACACGGCACTCCCGCGTCTGGCGATGGCGTCCGCCAGGGCGTCTGCAATCCAGCGCGCAGCGGCCATCTGCAGGGCGGTTTTGGACTCGAAGCTTTTGAATACATATCCTTGCGTCATGGCTGCAGGGAAGGGCCTATATTGGCGCGCTTTGTCAAGCGGATTCCGGGTGACGCCGAATTTGTCTGCATACGACAGCACTATAGGTGCTTGAAACCTTGAGCGGGCGTGTGTATGTGGCCCGCTTCAACGGGACTCTTCTGGCCCGCTTTGAGAAAGGACCAACGTCCGGTGGGCCGGACACTTGAGAAAAGGAGGCCTGATATGGCCAAGGCAAAGTTTGAGCGTAATAAGCCGCATGTGAACATCGGCACGATTGGTCACGTTGACCATGGCAAGACGACGCTGACGGCAGCGATCACGATGGTGCTGGCAGATGTGACGG
>JBHIYI010000012.1:0-13356 GCA_041984335.1 Henriciella sp.
GGCACCAGAAGCCATCTTGCCCGCAGCGATCATCCTGCCTTACCATGTGGAGGTAGCAGCATGATCGCTGCTACGTGGAAACCGCCGGACTAACAAAGACGGTGGACCACCTCAGTGGGGCAGACCATTTGGATCACTCGGTATGGAAACGATCGAAGAAAAGGAAGAAGTGCTTCATGTCACCGCAAACTGGAATTTTGTCGGCTGATCAGAGCAATCTGAAACCATAATGAATCTCAGAAAACCAATGTCCGCTTTCGGCGTCAAAGCGGACATGAAAATGTTGCGGGCTTGGGCTTGCACGGTCCAGCTGATTGGAAGAGCGGCTATTCGCCAGGGTTGCCGGCGTCCATTCGGCTACGGAGATTCCCATATGTCACAGAGATATTGCGGACTTAAGGTACCGGGAGGATGCAATTCGGGAGGAAGTCTGTGAACAAACCGTCAGAAGTGAACGGCACCAAAGCGCTTAGCAGCCCCGAAGCCGAGCTGGAGCTAAAACCTTCCACGACCATTGCTCAACAACGTCATGACCCGGATCGGATACGAGAGTTGTTCGAGAACGGCGATTATCCGTACAAAAACAAAATGCGGCGCAAAACCTATGAGCGACACAAAGCGGAGCTTCAGGTCGAGTTGCTGAAAGTACAGCATTGGGTGAAGGAAACAGGACAGAAGATTGTTGTACTGTTTGAAGGGCGAGATGCGGCTGGCAAGGGCGGAACAATTAAGCGTTTCACCGAACATCTCAATCCGCGCGGGGCGCGTGTGATAGCGCTGGAAAAGCCGACAGAGACCGAACGCGGCCAATGGTACTTCCAACGCTATATTCGCCATCTTCCAACCAAGGGCGAAATCGTATTCTTCGACCGCTCCTGGTACAATCGCGCTGGAGTAGAACGCGTCATGGGTTTCTGCAAGGCGAACGAATATCTAGAGTTTATGCGTCAAGTGCCGGACCTTGAACGGATGTTGACCCGATCAGGGATCAAGCTCTTTAAATACTGGTTCTCAGTTACCCAGGACGAGCAAAGGCGCCGATTCCAAGCGCGCCAACATGATCCACTGAAGCAGTGGAAATTGTCCCCGATAGACCGGGCCTCACTAGCCCGTTGGGAGGACTATACGGAAGCCAAAGAGGCGATGTTTTTCTATACAGACACTGCCGATGCGCCATGGACCATCATCAAATCCTCGGACAAGAAGCGCGCTCGCATAAACTGCATGCAACATTTCCTCAGCTCGCTCGAATATCCAGACAAGGACACACATATAGTCCGCACACCGGACCCTCTAATCGTTGGAATTAGCCAGCATGTCATTGGCAACAGTGATCATATACTGGGGAGGTCGTTGCATCCGGATCAGGCCTAGGGGGAAGTTTCGCAGATGGCTACGAAGTCGGCAATGTGCGCATCTCCGTGCACTATCCAATGAACATGTCCGCTTTCGGCGTCGAAGCGGACGTTAGCTGAGCGCCTTAAAACGCCCGGAAACGAACGCTGGAAATGTTTGCTTTTCGCTATGAGCAAACATTTCCACGCTAGACCTCATCCAGCTATAACCGGCTGCGAATATTCGCTGCGACCTGCGAGGCGTCATAGTGACGGGGGCTGACTGAACTGTCGAGATTGGACATGATTATCTCGACTGTCACGATGGTTTCGTCCGAGGTTCGGGTGGTGCCCAGACTGGTGCGCGTTCCGTAGATGGGGCGTGCTCGCGTTGTGCATCCCAACAGACCGCAATCGCGTGTGATCAACGTGCGTTGTTCGACGCCGAACTCTGTTGAGGCGCGGCTGTCCGAGGTTACATCCGCGGATTCGTCTACGACTTGAAAGGTCTCATAACCCTTTTCCATGGTCAGTTCGGCCGCGCGCAGCAACGCGTAATCCTGGGCCTTGCCGACATGATCTTCGTCCAGGCGATATTGGATGCGATAGCGATCCTTTTCGATGACCTGTTCGGTAAACCCTTCAGATCGGTCCGACTTGGCGGCGCGATAATCGGGTCCGCTGGCACAGGCTGTGATGACAAGCGCGAAGGCGGTGAGGGAAATCGGGAGTTTCATGATCGTTCTCCTTATTGATTGGTTTCTGGGAGGTTAGCGCGCCAGCCATCGGCGATGACGCGGGATTCCTGATCGAGATCGAGCGGCTGGCCGGTCATGACCTGGTCCAGATAGGCCTCGATCACCGGATCGGGTCCACTGGCGGTGACAAACGGTCCTTCCGGAGTGTTTGCCACAGCGCGGTAGCTCGCGATCTGAACGTTCCAAGCATTATCGGACCTGCAAGTGACAAGACGGCCAGCGCGCTGCGAGTCCACGACATCGACGACCCGGCACGGCGTATCGCCGTCCACTAGAAAGGTCATTTGCGGCGTCGCGACTTGCTCGCCAGATAGGGACACCTGCACACCGCTCGCGCCCGTTTCGACAACATCGAAGAGCTCACTGGAGGCCATGAGGACGCCGGGCGAAGCGGGTTGGTTGGAGGCGAGCTGCAAACTGCTGACGGTGACCTGCGTTGCCAAGACCCCGCTCAGCATGGCGGCGCAGGCCGCCAGTGCGCGGTGGTCGCGCAATCTTTGTTGCCAGCTTTTGTGCCGGGTGATCGACACCACATTTTCGTCATCCGTATCGGCGTTGAGCTGCGCGGCGAGGGCGGCAAGGCCCTCGCTCATCGGCGCGGCAGAGAGGGTATCGGCGTCGCTCAAAAAGGCATCGTCGGCCCCGCGCAACTGTTCGAGCCGTTTCGCCAGGGCCGGATCATCGGCGAGCATCTGCTCCACCGTGCGGGTCTGGTCATCGTTCAGTTCGCCATCGAGAAAGGCGCAAAGTAGTTCGTCGCGGTCCAGGTTTGAAATGTCATCAATCATAATAGTTCACCGCGTCTGCAATCATGGATCGGGCTCGGGCGAGGCGGCTCATTACTGTTCCGACCGGCGTTCCGAGCGCGCCGGCTGCTTCACGATATGACGCTCCGCCGACGGCGACGAGAGCCATCACTTCGCGATACTGGTCCGGCAGGTCGGAAATAGCCTCCTGTGTGCGCGCTAGCAGAAGACGATCACTGGCTGCGGTTTCAGCAGATGGCGCGTTTGAGGCCGCCACTTTCAGGGCCGGGGCCGATTTGTCTCGTGTCTGTTTGCGTCGCATGTCGTCTATCCAAAGGTTTCTGCAGATCCTGAACAGCCAGGGTCTGAGGTCATAATCTGCGGGCTTGCCCTTTTCGAGCGCCCGCTCGAGCGTGGCCTGGGCGAGATCATCGCCATCGGCCACGTCCCGGACGAGGGAGACGGCAAATCGCCTGAGATGTGGCAATTCAGCGACCAGGTCGCGTCCGGGTATTTGCTGTATTTCGCTCATTTCAACCCAATGACGTCTGGCCTAGAATTTTATTCCCGATGGATGGAATTTTTTTTCGCTCGACACGTTATATCTCTAAACAGGAAAGGGGCGATAAGTGTTTTTAGTCACGAAAAACAAGATGTTGATTGCGCTGCACGTCGCTGCGTCCCTGGCTGTCTGCCTTGCCGCACACGCGCAAATATTGCCGACAGACCCCTTAAGAGAGATTGAACGGGGGGTGCTCGATCCGATCGAGCAGCAGATTGAGGATCAGATCGATTCTGCGATCGAGGACCAGGATCTAATCGGCTCTGAAGCGCTGCTTGACCGATTGAACGAGATCTTGCCACCCGATCCGGTCGGGACGACGGTTGGGCTCACTGAAGGCGCAATTGAAGCCCTCCGTCTTAATGGGCCGATTGAGGGGATTGAAAATCTGGTGATGGGGGCTGTTTCAGACCTCACCACGCCGCTTCGTCCAATCCAGATTGACGAAACCGGGACCTGGCCGGTGCTTCTGGACGAATGGGTGGTGCTGGTCGATGCCGCAGATAGCGCGCAAATCGAAGCCCTTCGGGTTGATATTCTGGAGCAGACATCGCTGCAGTCTTCGGATCTTACGCTGTTCACCATCCGTGTTCGGTCCGATAGCGCAGACGCCACGCGGGCCGAGGAATTGCTTGAGCAATTGGGAGCCGATCGCGTTGACAGAAACTATGTCTATCGCGGCGCCCAGGGCGTGTCGCAGTCCGGCTCAAGTTTTCCGATGCCGAAGACCTCTTCGGGTGGATCATCACTTCGCCTCGGCCTGATTGATACCGCCATTGATCTCGACCATCCGAGTCTGGGTGACCTCACGATCGGGATGGAAGATTTTGTCATGCTGGACGGCTCGCGTCCACTAGCTCACGGCACAGCAGTCGCCTCGATTCTCGCCCGACATCTTGAACCGCAAACGCAATTGCTTGCGGCCTCGGTGTTCTTCCTGTCCGAGACCGGGCAGACGGGGGCCAGCACAGCCAGCCTGGTCAAGGCTATTGACTGGATGCTCGCCAATGAAGTTCCGGTTATCAATTTCAGTCTGACCGGACCTTCAGACCGTATTTTGGAGCGCATGATCATGCTGAGCCAAGCGCAAGGCACGGTGATCGTTGCCGCCGTTGGCAATGGTGGACCGGCCTCACCGCCGCTTTATCCTGCCGCTTATGACGGCGTCATCGGTGTGACCGCGGTCGACGCGAGCGGGGCCCTGTACAGATGGGCCAATCGCGGACCCTATGTGGATATTGCAGCGTTCGGTGTCGGCGTCGACGTGGCCCGCCCGGGCGGCAGCTCTGTGCTCGATTCCGGAACCTCGTTCGCGGCGCCCGTCGTCGCAGCTCATCTTGCCGGGTCCGGTCAGGGAAACCCATCTGTGGACAATCTGATGACCCGCGTCGCCCAGCCCGCATCTGAGGAGGATAACCAGCTTTACGGCGCCGGTATCTTCACGCCTGAGTGAATTTCTTTTCGATCATCTGAAAATATTCGAGTGCATCTCGGAATAAAACCCGGCCCCATCCGTCACTGTCATGTCTTACAAAGCAAAGGAGCTGAGACATGACGAAACTGAATAACGCTTCTATCGCGGTTCTGGCGCTCGCCCTCGGATGGGCATCGCCCGCGACCGCTCAAAATGTATCGGCCGATGTCGATGCAAACGTGTCCATCGGGGGCTCTGCTCGTGCGGATGTTGATTCCGAGAATGGCTCTGCTGAGTCCGAAGCTGAGGCAGAGGCAAATGCCGATGCAGATGCGAACGCCGACGCGAATGCTCCGAATCCCGCATTGCCCGCTACCCCGACATCTTCTGATGAAAGCTCAGAAGACGACGAAGCGCCGTCGACACCTGAGGTTTCAATGCCAGAGGTCGATACGGATGGCGTGACAGGGACTGTCCAAAGCTTGCAAGCCAATGCCACAGGCATGGTGGAGGGTTCCGCCAGAACCGCTGCAGAACTGGCGACCGAAATCGGATCGCAAGCGGGTAGCCTGCAGGGCGAGGCACAAACGGCCGGAAATAACGCCGCCGAAGCGGGCACCGTGATTCTGGCCAATGGACAGTCTGACACCGAAGACGGCGCTGACCAGGCCGAGTCTGAAATGGGAACGATGCAGGACACCGCGACAAATCTCGCCGACACCGCTTCGGGAACGACGCTGCCAGTCTTGAACCTTGATGTCTCCGCGGACGGCTCTGCAGACGGATCGACCGATGCCCTGGCATCAATCGGCGAGGGCGTCTCCGGCGATCTGGCAGGCGATGCGTCTGGTGCGGTCAGCGAAACACTCTCGGCGAGCGTTGAAGATGCTGTCAATGCCGATCTTGCCAGCGCCGTGTCTGAAGAAGTCAGCGGTGAGATTGCGGCGGAAGTTACCGAAGCCATTACTGAAGACATCAACACGGACATCGTGAGCGATCTCACGAGCATCCTCGACTAGCCGCGGCTGGTCAGCGCGGCCGGGTCACCCCTCCTTCCTCCCTCACCGACCCGGCCGCGCCTTCTTTTTCCCAATTAGAACTGGAGTAGATCATGCTTCGACATTCATTGATTGGTCTTATGACGAGCGGCTGCTTTCTGGCAGCCCCGCAGGTGCAGGCCGAACCGGAGTCCTGGTACAAGACTCAATTCACCGCCGCCGCAGGGATCGAGTATGACAGCAATGTCGGCGTCCCGGATCTGGACCAGAATACAGGGGCCTCAGACGAAGCCTTGGTCATCGAACTCGGTGGGAAACTGTCTGTGGTTCCGATCGAAAACCTGACCCTGCGTGCAGGCTACACGTTCGACGCGACGCTCTATGAAACGCTCGACGCGTTCAGCCTGCAAACCCACCTTGCAACGCTTGAAGGCGAGTATGATTTTGGCGTGATGAAAGCGGGTGTTCTGTACAATCAGGCCCATGCCCGCCTCGATGGAGACGCCTATCTCGACTACCGCCAGATTTCGCCCAATGTTTCGAAATTATTCGGCGATACCGTGTTCTTGCGCGCGGCCTATCTCGACATTGAAAAACGATTTGAGATTGCGGCTGATCGCGATGCAGACGCGACTGGCGGGCAGCTCGACGCGTTTGTCTTCCTGGACGGCTCAACCCGCTATGTCATTCTTGGCGTCAAACGGGTTGAGGAAGACGCCGTCAATGATGAATTCGATCAAACCGAAACGGCACTGAAAGCCCGCTACATTCACCGCATAGACCTGCTGTCGCGCCCGACTAAACTTCGCATGGGACTCGAGCGTGAAGACAAGGACTATCAATCCGTGACCGAGTCGATCGGCGTTGTCCGTAGCGATGAAATCCTCAAGGGCGAAGCCCGGGCCGAGATCCAAATCACTGAACCGCTCAGCCTCGAATTCGGCTATGCCTATACGGATCGATCATCCAACCTGCCGAGCGCAGATGTGGATGAACATGTCGCTTCCGCACGCATGGTCGCGAAGTTCTAGATTAGCTCGGTCGGCAAATCTGGGCGTTGCGTGGTCGCGAAGGCCACGGGAACTTTCAAAATGGCGGGTCACAGAACTTTCGAAATAAAATTCAAGAGTCCCTGGAATAGATCCGGCCGCCGCCCGTTAGTGAGTCGAAAAAGACGAAGGAGACATGTCATGTCATTCAAGCAATCCGCTCTCATCGCCGCCATTCTGGCCTGTGCGCAAATGCCCGCCTCGGCACAGCTGGTACAGCTCGGTGTGAAAGCAGACCCGAGTATCGGCGTACACTTGGGCGGAGACCGCCCGGAGCCGCGCCGCCGTTCGCATTACTCATTTACCTATCATGGCTATGAGTCTGGACGTTGGCACACCGAGCACAATGTGCGTCGAACCCGTCACTATGATCCATACTATGACGGCTATGATTGCCACACGCGTTTTCAGTATGACTGGGATGAGTATGGTGAGCGTGTGAAGTACACGTCGACATTCTGCTATGATGCCTATGACAGAGCTTACGAGCGTCGCAGCACACGAGTGGTCGTGCGCATTCGCTAAAGAAGAGGATATCCGCCGCGCCTAACTAGGGGAGCGGCGGAGGTACTACCTGCACAAAAGATTATTTTCGAAGGGCCTGCAAAGCGAGCATCTGTGGACGGCGCCCCCTTGGCAAGAGATTTTAGTTGGTCATTTGCAGGTTGGCCGTTAGCGGGCATCTGTTCGGCCTGTTGAGACGGCTTTCGGACGCCGCTGGCCATCATGCGCTCCGCAAGATGAGGTTCCTTACAAAAGCACGCACTCAAGGGTGCTGGCTCGCGAGTGGATTGTCCTCACTTGTCAGAAACTCCGGTTCTGCATGACCTCCTTATGCTCTCACCAATTTCGTTTGTGCCTTAGCGGCGCGGTGACTTTATGCCGGCAAAAGCTTTGCCGGATTGAACTTTTCTCCTTTGGTCATCAGGGCCCAGATCATTCGGCCGATCTTATTGGCCATAGCGATCGCAACCACCATCATCGGTTTGCGCTCGAGCAAACGGCTGAGCCATGGATGCTTCGTGAAGCCGAGCTGTTTGGCTCGGATGATCATCGACATCGCGCCAGCAACCAGTAAGCGCCTCAGTTCTGGGTTCCCTGTCTTTGTGATCCGCCCCATCCGATCTCGCCCGCCGCTGGAATGCTGCTTGGGCACGAGCCCGACCCAGGCGGAGAACGCACGGCCAGATTTGAAGATCCTCGGATCGGGAACCTCAGCAACCACACGCGTTGCGATGACCGGCCCGACACCAGGGATGGTCTCTAATCTCTGACACATATCACTAGAGCGATGCGCTCTCATGATCTTCCGATCAGTTTCCAGGATTTGCCGCTTCACATGTCGGAGCTCATTGGCGAGTGGCGTCAGACACTCCCGCGCCAGATCGGGGATGCGATCATCCTGATCGTCAGCCAGCGTGTCGAGGATGGCCTCAACACCCATCCGGCCCCTGGCAGCGACGATTCCGAACTCAGCCAGGTAGCCCCGCAACGTATTGATCAGTCGGGTCGATAGACGCACCCAGTGATCACGCACACCGTGTAGGGCAAGAAGCGCTTGTTGATCTGGTGTTTTGATCGGAACGAACCGCATCGTTGGCCTTGTGACGGCTTCGCAGATCGCTTCTGCATCGCGCATGTCGTTCTTTTGGCTCTTCAGATACGGCTTCACGAACTGTGGGGGCATCAGCTTCACATCATGCCCGAGTGCCCTCAGCTCGCGGCCCCAGTAGTGCGCTGTTGCGCAGGCTTCCATGCCGACCAGGCACGGTTCCAATTGATTGAAATAGGCGAGGACTCGCGACCGGCTGAGTTTGCGTCGGACGACAACCTCACCCTCCGCGTTGATCCCGTGAACCTGAAAAACCGATTTGGCTAAATCCAAGCCAATAACTGTGATACTCTTATCCATAGGCGTGCTCCTAATGTTGGCGGTGTGGATACCTTCACATTACCAGCTCAGCAGAGCTGGGTGGGGCACGCCGTCCACAGCATCAAAAGCGGACGTTAGCGCGCGTTTAATCAACACCAAATCGCGGCGGAATGAGTTGCTCGCGATTCTGGCGCTGTGAAGTTAACTCTGGCGGAAAGGCTTCGATGAGGCCGGAATAGATTTCATAGTAATACAACTCACCCGCCTCCTGCCTCGACTTGATCAGCTCACTCAGCTCCTTCGGATAGACGAAGCAAATATGTCCGGGGCACTCTTCGCTTGGTAGCAATTCACCCTCAAAGGCCTGTGTATTTTCGCGGAAGTTGCTGTTGTCATAGCTCGACCAACCGGGCTCGTTCGCGGCCAGGATGGTGGAGCTCAATGGAACCGAAGCAGAACCCGGATTGGTATAAACATAGACCACAGCTATGCGATCATCGGCCATTCTGCCTCTGGCTACGAACATGTTAATTGTGCGCGCCTTGTCGCCGTCGTTGATCCGGCTGCGCACCGGTCGGCCAAATTTTCCAAACTCTTCAACTGGCGCCTCATTTTTAAAGAATTGGTACCAGCCAATTCCAGTGCGATGCTGACCCATTTTAAAGCCTTTTGATGCAAGCACCTCTTGCCAGTAAACATCGGCCAGATATGGCGAAAACGTCTTCCACGCATCTGGCGCTATGGCCCCTGCGGCATTGAGCTCGGTTATAATTTGGCTGGCGACCGACTCGTAAGCATCGCCGTAAACCTGCTGGAGAAACTGTGCGAACTGATTATAGGCGACCCTATACGCTGACGGGGCCTGCATGCGAGCTCCCATCGCATTTTCAATGATGGTGAACTTCAACAGATCACGCATATACAGGCCGCGGGCTTCGTTAAAGATTGGGTTTTCACCTGCGGAGCAGCTTGTCGAAGCGGTTGCTTCTTGTGCCTCAATTCGCAGCTTCTCATAGAGCGCTAGTTGCGCTTTGAATTTTTCATCGAACTGAACCGTACCTGCGCTGGCCATCGCCGCGCGATACTCAGGAGTTTTTTCAAGCCGAGAGTCCAGATTTTTCTCGATCGCACGGATTTCGAAGAAAAACAGCGTGCTGCATCGGCGGTCGGTCTCTGCAAGACGCATCCAGGCACGGGTTTCCGCATAGACATCTTCCGTTTCGCTTGTGCCTTGTGCCGTTGCGGCGAGACCGCACATCATCATTCCCAAGCCGGTTAGAATAAGAGCCAGTGCCAGACGTTTCATGACCTCTCCCGTGAATTTGCCGATCTCACCTTTTTTTTGATCGATTTGTTGGAAAATGTAACCACTCTATGTTTGATGACAGGAAGCAGTCTTTCACCCACCGTCCGAAGTTGTCTTAATTCAAACGCTCGTCGCGCCTCCGCTTGAGACCCAATGCGGAAGCGATGTTCTAAAGCAGACTTGTCGTCCTGTTGATCTAGCAATAGCCTTCCAGTCCTCTCGAAAGGGGACTTGTTATGATCCTGCTACGAATTGTTTTGTTGGCAATGATCGCATTAATGGCGTTCCCAAACTTGGGAAACACCCAGGACCGCCCGTTGGACGGAACCGTGAAATCAATTTTGATAGGTACATGGGTCAAAGTAGATGAACCGGCCGGACTGACCGTTGAGCTGGCGTTGGAAAGATGCTCTGAATTAATGGTACCAGAAGATTACCTAAACGCTCCGGGCAGACGCAGTCATGTTGATGAACTGCCACAATGGAAATCGCTCAAAGGCGATTTTGCTTTCTTCGAGCATGGCGAAAACCTGTATGGTGCGGGCCCGACCATGATCGGCTACAGCGCAGCTTTGTACGAGTATCCCAGAATGATTTCCGAGAATTCTCGGGCATTGATTATCGGGATTAACACTTGGAACCACAATCCAAACTCGGGTTTCTCGCGAACGCCAGATGGGTCAGTATTGGTGCAGACTCCGATTCAGTTGGCTATTCAGAATGGACTGGTATTCACGAAGCAATTCCTTCTCCAGATTGGCCAAAGAAACGAAAACGCGATCGCGTTGCTTCTCACAAATGTGACACGCAATGGCGAACGGACCTCTGGTTCAATCGAGTACGTTCGGTGCGGCGACATATCGGAGATTCTCAATCCGTAAATCAAATGTTCGCAGGCGCTTGATCAACACCAAGCATCACAAATCCTGACATTGAACGAAACTTGATGCAGAATCGGCCACGTCCGCTTTTGACCCAAAGCGGACATCATTGAAACTTCATGCTAGCAGCAGAATCGGGGAGGAGCTCTGATGTTGTTTCGTCGTGTCGCCAAACATGTGAGGGATCAAAACTGGACTGCTGTGGCGCTCGATTTCATAATCGTTGTTGCCGGTGTGTTCATCGGTATTCAGCTCGGCAACTGGAACGAGGCCCAGCAGGACAGACGTGAGGAACGTAGCGCGCTCGTTCGCATGCATGAGGAAGTGATTGCGCTGACGTCAGAATTTTCTGAAGTCGCAGACGAAGAAGCCCGGGTCCGGAGCGCCTTATACGACGCCCGCTCAGTTCTTCTGGGATTGACCAAACGACGACCGTTGACGCCTTGGGAGTGCCAGGCGATCAGCCGGTCAGATGCTCCGTTGCTTCCGGAAGTCAGCGTGGCCATTGTCGATGAGCTTGTGTCCTCAGGTCGTCTCGACCTGCTCACCGATCCCGGCATTCGTAGCCAGGTCAGTTCGGTCCATCAGCTTCGCAGCAAGAGCGACACAAGGTTCAACACCTATCTTCGCGGCGGCTTGAGCCTGATCCGAGCCTATCCGGAACTCGTTCCGTTCGGTCTTTCACCAGCAGACGACCCCGAGGATGAGGATGGCTGGTCACCGTCTTTCGAGTGTAACACCGACGCAATGATGGCAAACTCTGCCTTCCTCAATGATATGGCTCAGAATGTCTCAATATACGCAACCGCTGGGAACGTGATCCGGGACCAGGAAGCGGTCATAAGCGATCTGCATGAAGCGATCGATCGTGGGTTGGGTATCGATCACGAGCATGAAACCGAATGACACGTTGTCTATAGCAGATCGACGTCCGCTTCTGACCCAAAGCGGACGCCGGCTTTAGAGATTAATGCCGGTTCATTTCGGAGAGTTAAGAGGCAGGTCGAGCGCTTGATGAGCGTTGTTGCGAACGGGTCAGGTTGTCCAGAATGTCCTCACGCAGAGTCGGTCGACCTAGCAGGAACCCCTGACCAGAGAAACAACCTATTTTTCTCAACATTCGCAATTGCTCTTTAGTTTCGATACCCTCTACCACCAGCTCCAAATTCATTTTCTTGGAAAGATCGATCATCGACTGCAGGACCAGCGAGGCCGAGCCATCGATGTTGCGCTGAATGAAGGATCGATCAAACTTGATCTTTTGAATTGGAAACTCAATCAGATAGGAAAGCGAAGAATACCCCACGCCGAAATCATCAAGCGCGATCCTTATTTTGTTTGCTCTCAGCTTTTCAATCGTCTTCTTAGATGTTGTCCAATTCTCGATTAGAGCCGTTTCCGTGATTTCGAGCTCAACTTGCTCAGGTTTCAATCGAGTACGCCTAACTTGATTGATAACAAAGTCGGCAAACTCGTTTGAATTTAGAGAGCGCGCTGACGCATTTATCGATATGTGCTGGTGCCGCGGAAGCCATACGCTTGCTCCTCGCAATGCACGGACAATCACCTGTCGATCAAGCACTTCGATCAATCGAGATTGTTCGGCGATAGGAATGAACTCACTGGGGCATACCTTTCCGAGCAAAGGGTCGCTCCATCTCGCCAAGGCTTCATATCCAAGGATCGCGCCGTTGCGCAAATCGACTTGTGGCTGCACAGCGATGTTTATCGATCGTTTCTGAATAGCCGACTTCAGGCATTGCTCGACTTCGAACTTTCGAGTCACTGCGCCATCTAATGTAGAATTGAAGACAATGAAATTACTCCCTGGCTGCAATTTTGCAGCAAAGGCGGCCGTGTCAGCTTGCTTGTATAGAGATGCGACTTTTTCTTTTGAACCATCAGAGATAGCAACGCCAACCGAGGCACCAAATTCCAAACTCCCTTCGGGTGACGAAATCGGCGTTCTAGCCGCATCAACGACTTGTTCGCACAGAGTTTTGATCTGATCCTTTGTGACAACATCCTCAACTACTAACGCAAACTCATCACCGCCCATTCTGAAGACTGAGCAACCCGCTTGCGCGAGAAAACGAAGCCGGTCTGCAAACACAGTGAGCACGGTATCACCAGCCTCATGTCCGAACGTATCGTTGATCTGCTTGAACCGATCGAGATCAATGACGAGTACGGCGATCACCTTGCCGCCTTTCGCGTCTCGTTCAAGCCGCGCCATGGTTTCTGCAAAAGCATAACGATTACCACATGCAGTCAACGCATCAGAATGTGCTTGTTGTTTAATGCGGTTGTGGCCTGCCTGATCTGACTGGCCCAACCGTAATGTTAGGATCGACGGTTGGTTTGTAGCGGCGTTCATGCCGCCTCCAACCTATAAGGCGGCATGAAGGTCGCGGGCAAGATGGTTCTCGGTGCGG
>JBHIYI010000013.1:0-4386 GCA_041984335.1 Henriciella sp.
TTGGTGCACGGTCGAAGCCGATGGCAGCCTGACCCTGCTGGGCCGTGGCAGCGTGTGCATCAACACGGCTGGTGAAAAGGTCTATCCGGAAGAGGTCGAGGAAGTCCTCAAGACCCATCCCGCTATTGCTGACGCGCTGGTCGTGGGCGTGCCGAGTGAAAAATGGGGCCAGGCCGTCACCGCCGTCGTGCACCTGAGTGGCGACGTTGCATTCGACGAGCAAGGCGTCAAAGACCACGTGCGTCAGCAATTGGCCGGTTACAAAACGCCAAAGGCCATCCATCCAACGGAAACAGCCCTGCGCGCATCCAACGGCAAGGCCGACTATGCAACAGCAAAAGCAATCGCCGAGCGCTTGACGGTCGCGTCATGAGCAAGCGGGCTTCTCCTGATTACGACGCCGTAATCGTCGGTGCCGGCTTCAGCGGGATCTACCTGTTACACAAGTTACGTAACGCCGGGTTCAACGTGTTGCTGGTGGATGCTGCGGCCGAGCCGGGCGGTATCTGGTATTGGAATTGCTATCCGGGCGCACGAGTGGATTCGCAGGTGCCGATCTACGAGTACTCAATACCTGAAGTGTGGAAATCATGGACATGGAGCGAACGATTTCCCGGATGGAAAGAGCTAAGAGCGTATTTCCAGCATGTTTGTAATACACTCAAGCTGTGGCCCATTATGCGCATGGGGTCACGGGTCACAGGCGCGAACTATGAGCAAGGGGCGCAGCAATGGTGCCTGCTACTCAACGGAGAGGATACTATTACAACACGGTTCCTCTTGCCCGCTATTGGTTTCGCATCAAAGCCGCATATCCCTGATTTTACCGGCATTGAGGATTTCGAAGGCGAATGGTTTCACACGGCGCGCTGGCCACAACGGGGGGTCGACCTCAGCGGACGCAAGATTGCGTTGATCGGCACCGGGCCAAGCGGTGTGCAAGTCGCGCAGGAAGCCGCCAAGAGCGCATCGAAGCTGACCCTATTTCAAAGAACCCCTATCCTGGCGCTGCCCATGCAGCAGCAAAAGCTATCAAAGGAAGATCAGGAACGCGACAAACAGGATTATGCCGCTATCTTCGAAACGCGCAAGCAGACCAGCGGAGGGTTCGAATCTCAATCGCTGGACGTTTCGGCGCTCGAAGTTGACGAGAATGAGCGCACCGCACACTTCGAATATCTGTGGCAGAAAGGCGGCCTCAGGTTCTGGTATCACAACTTCTCCGACCTGCTAATCAATCGCGAGGCGAACCGCTATGCCTATGATTTCTGGCGAGACAAGGTTCGCGCCAGGATCTCCGATCCCAATCTTATTGAACAGCTCGCGCCTTCCGAACCGCCCCATCCATTCGGCACGAAGAGACCTTCACTCGAGCAGTGTTATTACGAGATTTTCGCGCAGGATAATGTCGATCTGGTCGATCTGAAGGCAACCCCCATCACCCGGATCAAACCGCACGCGATAGAGACCGCTGACGGCGAGGTTGAATGCGACCTCATAGTTTACGCCACTGGTTTCGATGCCGGGCGCGGCGGCATGGTCGATATGAACATCATAGGGACGAACGGCCTGTCTGTTTCACAAGCTTGGGAAGACGGGTTACGCGCCTATCTCGGCATGGCGATAGCAGACTTTCCAAACATGCTGTTTGCATATGGTCCACTTAGCCCGTCGGGTTTCTCGAACGGCCCAACCAGCGCAGAGATACAGGGTGACTGGATTTGCGACTTTCTTGTCTGGATGCGGGACAATGAGAGTTATCAATTCGAAGCCACTGCGACCGCAGAAGCGGGCTGGACAGAATTGGTTGCTCAGACTGGCGCAATGACACTGTTTCCCGAAGCGAATTCCTGGTACATGGGCGCAAATATCCCTGGCAGGAAGCGTCAGCTGATCAACTTTCCAAGCGTGTCTGGATATATCGCACTCTGCGAAGATGTAGCGAACGAGGGATATCGCGGCTTCATGATCGACAAACACACCAGCACGAACAGATGATGGAATGAATATATTGACCAAAGTAACAGATTTTCCCGAAGATATCAGCCCTGTCTGGGCTTGCGATGGTTCGCATCTGCCGGAATGGTTTGTGTCGGCCCTGAAAGTACCGCGCGAGGAAAGTTATGTAGAGATCGACAATGCAAAAGTGCATTACTTTCGCTGGGGCGACCGCAGCAAGCCGAAAGTGCTTATGACACATGGCTTTCTCTCCCACGCGCGCTGCTTTGCCTTCATCGCCCCATTCCTCGCGGAACACTATGACGTTGTTGCGTTCGATCTCGCCGGTATGGGCGACTCGGAGATGCGTGGGCAGGCCGACCCAGAAGCGAGAGGGCGCGAATTTGTTGAGATTGCCGAGGCGCTCAATCTGTTTGCAGATGGCCACAAACCCACCATCGTCGCGCACAGTTTCGGCTCCGGCGCAGCGCTCACTGCCGTGACGCAATCGCCCGATCGGTTCTCCGGCCTCGTGATTTGTGATCTCATGGTCATGCGCGCCGAGCTCCTGGAGCAATACTGGAACCAACGCCGTTCCAGCCCGGGGTCAGGTGATCCTGACAAGCCCAAGCGGTCCTACTCGAGCTATGAGGAGGCGCGCAAAAGATACGTCCTTTCCCCTCCTCAGCCGGTTGGCGAGCCTTTCCTCCTAGATTACATGGCCTATCATTCTATGCGGCGCGACGCAGACAACTGGACATGGAAATTCTCACCCGAAGTATTCCGGCGAAGCAATAAGTCAGAGGAATGGCTCACGATCGGCCAGCGACTCGTGAATGCGCCGGGTCGCAAGACGATCGTTCATGGTGCCAAGAGCCAGCTCTTTACCAAGGATTCGGCTGACTACATCCGTGAGTTAGGAGGCGGTGACATTCCAATTATCGCCGTACCTGAGGCGCGCCACCATTTGATGCTCGATCAGCCATTGGCATTCGTGACCGCACTCCTGAGCATCCTGAAACTATGGGAGAATCAGGAGACCAGCCCCTGACACGGTACTGTCCGAGTAAAATCGCTTGAGGCCGGCCCGCATAGGATTTGGGCTCGATGGCATGCCGAAAAATCCGTTCCGCTATTTCAACACGTCACCTGAGATCATTCGGTTGGCGGTGATGCTCTATGTGCGATTTCCGCTTTCGCTCCGCAATATCGAGGATCTGCTTCACGAACGCGGCATCGATGTTTGCCACGAAAGCGTGCGTCATTGGTGGAACAGATTTGGACCGATGTTTGCCTCCGAGATCCGGAAGAAAAGATCCCAATCGATGCGGCAATGTCCGCAATGGCGCTGGCACCTAGACGAGGTATTCGTTAAGATCAATGGCAAGCAGCACTATCTCTGGCGTGCGGTAGATCACGAAGGCGAAGTGCCCGAAAGTTTCGTCACCAAACGCCGGGATCGCGAGTCGGCATTGAGATTCCTGAAGAAAACGATGAAGCGATATGGCATCCCGAGGTCATTGTGACGGACCGCCTCGCATCTTACCGAGCGGCCATGAAAGTAATCGGAAATCAGGATCGTCCGGAGGTCGGGTGTCACTTGAACAACTTGGTGGAAAATAGTCATCTACCTTTTCGAAGGCGCGAGCGCGCCATGCTCCGCTTCAGGCAAATGCGAAGTCTTCAGAAATTCATCTCCGTCCATTCTTCAGTCCATAATCACTTCAATCATCAGAGAAACATTGAGCGCAAAACCAGATTCAAAGACCTCCGATCCGCCGCCCTTCTGGAATGGTGCCAACTTCTCTCTGCCTAAGGCGCAACCTAGAAAATAGCTGCTGCAGACGGGTTCGCATTTGTCTGACAGCATCCAAACGCGACCACGCGATTATCTCGTTTTTCGATCA
The DNA here is from genome assembly GCA_041984335.1 of Henriciella sp. Lineage (GTDB taxonomy): Bacteria > Pseudomonadota > Alphaproteobacteria > Caulobacterales > Hyphomonadaceae > Henriciella. The sequence continues at coordinate 3,846 of JBHIYI010000013.1, forward strand.
GGTATTTGATTCTGAGATGAATGACGCCATCGAGCGCGAGCATTACTTTACGCCTTTGCGCTATATGCTCTTGTGGAAAGTAGCGCACCTTTTCGACGACCCGCTTGCGGAGCGCTCCTGGAATGCGCGCCTAAACCAAAACAAAACGCAATGCGAAGAAGATCTGAAAGCCATCTGTGCTGAACTGCGCACACGATTGAATTGTCGGCCAGCACCGCTCAACGCAGCGACGTGTCCCAACACCCAGAGCAGATGAAGCCGCGCTGACGGATCCGATCATCAGTCTGGCAGAACGCTTTGGTCGGTATGGCTATCGACGCATTACCGCTCTTCTCAACGAAGACACATGGTCGGTGAGCGAGGGGCGCGTCTATCGCATCTGGCGACGTGAGGGGCTGAAAGTCCCACAGAAACAACCCAAACGAGGTGGCCTGCCTGATCTGACTGGCCCAACCGTAATGTTAGGATCGACGGTTGGTTTGTAGCGGCGTTCATGCCGCCTCCAACCTATAAGGCGGCATGAAGGTCGCGGGCAAGATGG